>JAKSDA010000070.1 GCA_022360315.1 Pseudomonadota bacterium | reverse complement strand
GAACTCGGCTATTGGGACTTCTTGGAGCGCCTCGGAGCCACTGCCACGCGCGCAACTAGCTGAAACGGAATGATTTTCACCCCCATTCCGCGCTTACCATTGCGCTCAGACAGTGCAAAGTTGTCACAGCTCTTGTCCTGTGAGCCGGCCAAAAGCGGGCCGCCCGCCTTGTCCGGTGCGGGTCGAATTCGCACTTCCTCCCAGGACGCCTTGTCGTGCCTTCGATAACAAACAGTCTTGACTGACTGTTTCTGTCGCCGTATGTCTTGACTATGTCATCGGTGGCCCGACCCAGCCAGACTCGGGACGAGAGGCGGGAGAAGACCCGTCGCATCGTCCTGGAAGCGACGGTCAGGTGTCTGATCGAACTCGGTTATGCCAGGACCACGACTCTCGAGGTGCAGAAGCGTGCCCGGGTGTCACGCGGGGCACTGCTTCATCATTTTCCGTCCAAGTTTGAGCTCTTGTCCGAGACAGTCAAATACCTGGCCACACTGCGTGGCCGGGAGATCGAGGACAGGGCAACTGACTTGCCGGATGGTGGGGCGCGGATCGATGCGGTGATCGATTTGTTGTGGCAGAGTTGTTCCGGGCCGCTTTTTTATGTAGCCATGGAACTGCGCAATGCTGCGCGTACCGACGCGGAGCTGCGCGCAGTTCTGGTCGAGGTGGAGCGCGAAGTGCACCAGCGTATCCTCGACCAATCGCGCCGGCTATTCGGCGAGCCGACCGCGTCCTCGCCCGGCTTTGCCGGGGCCATGGACATGATGCTGCAGTTCATGATCGGCGCCGCCATGACCGCGATCCTGCACTGCGATGACGAGCGGGAAAACACTCTCGTGGCGCGGTGGAAACCCCTGTTTCCCCGAATGCTCGACACGCCGCGCGCGGTTCCGGCCGGGGCTGCAAAGCGGAGCTCCGGCGCGCGGCCGGCGATTCGCTCGGCCGGCGATCGGGTCGGCCTGGCGGCGAAAAAAACCAACGTGCGAGGCAAAAAATGACCACAGAGCTCAGGTTCGACGACAGAGTAGCAATCATCACCGGCGCCGGAGGCGGCCTGGGCCGGGCCTATGCCCTGCTCCTCGCTGCTCGCGGTGCCAGGGTCGTAGTCAACGATCTGGGCGGCTCGTGTACTGGCGAGGGCGCCTCGACCTCGGCCGCCGACCAGGTGGTTGCCGAGATCCGCGCTTTTGGCGGCGATGCCACGCCGAATTACGATTCGGTGGAAGACGGCGACAAGATCGTCCGCACCGCGATCGACGCCTATGGCCGGCTCGACATCGTCATCAACAACGCCGGAATCCTGCGCGACGTGTCATTTAAAAAAATGTCTCTACTCGACTGGGATCTCGTCTTCAGAGTCCATGTCACGGGCAGTTTTCGCGTCACCCATGCCGCCTGGCCGATCATGCAGGAACAGAATTACGGCCGCATCATCATGACGTCGTC
Organism: Pseudomonadota bacterium; assembly: GCA_022360315.1. Classification (GTDB taxonomy): domain Bacteria; phylum Myxococcota_A; class Polyangia; order Haliangiales; family Haliangiaceae; genus JAKSDA01. Next base: position 7,013 of record JAKSDA010000070.1, on the reverse strand, counting down.
GGCGTCGGGCATCTACGGCAATTTCGGCCAGGCCAACTACTCGGCGGCCAAAATGGCGGTTTTCGGCCTCTGCAATACGCTGGCCCTCGAGGGCAAAAAGCGCAACATTCTGGTCAATACGATCGCACCGGTGGCCGGCTCGCGCATGACCGAGGCAGTGCTGCCGGCCAACCTGGTCGAAGCTCTCAAACCCCACTACGTGGCGCCTCTGGTCGCCCGGCTGTGCCACCAGGACAGCGAGGAAACCGGCGGTTTATTCGAGGTCGGAGGCGGGCTTTTTGCCAAACTGCGCTGGGAGCGATCGGCCGGCACGGTCGTTCGCCTCGGCCGCGAAATCGCGCCCGAGAAAGTGGACGAGCATTTTTCGGCGATCACCAGTTTTGACAAGACCACTCATCCCACCACCGGTATGGAGTCGCTGCAGCCGGTCGTGACCAATGTCGAGGCCGGGCCGAGCAAGGGTGGCAATCGATTCATCGACGTCGACCAGGCGCTCGGCTACCAGTTTCCCGAGATGCGAACTCGCCACGACGAACGCGATGTCGCACTCTATGCGCTGGGCGTGGGCGCGGCGCGAAACGCCGGCGACCAGGCCGACCTCCAGCTGGTTTACGAGCTGCACGGCAAGGGCATGAAGACCTTGCCGACCTACGGCGTGATTCCCGCGATGAACGCGATCATGCAGGCAGCCAAACAAGGCCAAAAGGCACCGGGGCTCAACTACGGCCTGGAGCGCCTGCTCCACGGTGAGCAATATCTCGAGGTATTTCGGCCCTTGCCCGGCCGTGCCGAACTCAGCCACAAGGCCACGATCAAAGATATTTTCGACAAGGGCAAACACGCTCTCATCATCACCGAGGTCATCACCTACGATGAGGATGGACACGCGCTGGCCAAAAATCAGTTCACCTCGCTGATCCGCGGCGCTGGCGGATGGGGCGGCGACCGCGGCCCCTCTCGGGACGTCAACCTGCCGCCCGAGCGGGCGCCGGACAACGTCGTCGAGGATAAGATCCCGGACAACCAGGCCCTGCTCTACCGGCTCAGCGGCGACTGGAACCCGCTCCACGCCGATCCCGTTTTTGCCCGGGCCGCCGGCTTCGACCGTCCCATTCTGCACGGTCTGTGCACATTCGGTTATGCCGGCCGGCACGTTGTGCAATCGTTCGCACCGGGCGGTGATCCCGACTATTTCAAGAGTATCAAGGTGCGTTTTGCCGACAGCGTGTTTCCCGGCGAGACCGTGGTCACCGAAATGTGGCAGGACTCGGCCACCCGCGTGGTGTTCCGCTGCCGGGTCTTGGAGCGCGATTCGGTGGTCATCTCCAACGCGGCCATCGAGCTCTACGACGCGGTCCCCGCCAAAAAGGTAAAGGCCAAACAATCAGCTAATACAGCAGGTCGGGACGCTGCGATCGATGGCAATGGCGGCGGCGTGGAATCGCCCGAGCCGACCAGCTGGGACGTGTTCGTGGCCATTCGTGATCACGTCGAGCGCCATCCCGATCTGGTCGACCGGGTCGGCCATGTGTTTTTATTTGCCCTGCACGATCCCGATACTGCCTGGACCGTGGACCTCAAGAACCGCCCGGGATCGGTCACAGAAGGCGAGGGCACCCAGCCGGATTGTACTCTCGCCATGGCGGAAGCCGATTTTTTGGCCATGACGTCGGGCCGTGCCGATCCGATGAAGCTGTTCACGACCGGCAAGCTGCGCATCTCGGGCAATGTGATGGCATCGCAAAAGCTCGAGTTCTTGCAGCAGATCGACCCACAAGAGGCCAAGGCCGCGGTCGCTCGGGCGCGCGATGCCGGCGCAGCGAAGTCCCAGCAAGGCGGGCAGGCGGGGGCAACTGGGCCGGCAACGGCTGCGCAGTCGGCGCAAAAAGACGCCCGAGAACTGGCCAGCCCGACCATTTTCGCCGCTCTTGCCGGACGCCTTCGCGACAAACCCGAACTCGGTAGCGAGGTCGCGGCAGTGATTCAGTTTCGCATCGGCGATCCGTTATCGATCGGCCGCGACGGCAATCGGCCCGATGCAGCCTGGGTGCTCGACATGGCCGGTGCCGAGCCGTCTGTACGCGAGGGCGAAAGCGACCGAGCCAGTGCGGTCTTGACCCTCGGCGACGGCGATCTGGTCGCACTCGTCCGCGGCGAGGCACGGGTCCGCGATCTCTATCAGCGGGGCAAGCTGCGCCTGGACGGCGATGTCACTGTGGCCCAGCGACTGGGCTTTTTGAAGGGACTCATGTGAGCGCAACACGTGAGCGCATACCGCTCGGCCGCGTCGAGGCACCGGGCTAACCAGACAGGAGCTACAATATGGCACACAGAACCAACATCATCGGGGTCGGGATGGTCCCATTTGCCAAGCCGGGCAAGAGCGAGAATTACAACGTGATGGCCGCCAAAGCGGCTCGCGCTGCGCTCGAAGACGCCGGTGTGGACTACAGCGAGATCGAACAGGCCTATGCCGGGTATGTCTACGGTGACAGCACGTGCGGCCAGCGAGCGGTCTACGAACTCGGCCTCACCGGCATTCCGGTATTCAACGTCAACAACAACTGCTCGACCGGGTCGAGTGCGCTCATGCTGGCCAGCCAGGCCATCGCTGGCGGTATGGTCGACTGCGTGCTGGTGGTCGGTTTCGAACAGATGGAAAAAGGCGCCCTATCGTCCAAATGGAATGATCGCACCAGTCCGGTCGACAAACACGTGAATCTGATGAACGACGTGCAGGGGTTTGTTCAGGGGCCGGTGACCGCTCAGATGTTCGGCGGGGCCGGCCGCGAGTATCGCTGGAAGCACGGAACCAGACGCGAGACCTTTGCCAAGATCAGCGAAAAAGCCCGCAAACACGCCAGCAAGAACCCCTTCGCACTGTTTCGCGAAAGGCTGACTGTCGACGAGATCCTGGCCGCGCCCGAGGTCTTTGATCCGCTCACCCGGTATCAGTGCTGCCCGCCCACCTGCGGTGCTGCCGCCGCGATTCTGTGTTCTGACCAGTTTGCCGCCAAACAGGGCATCGACAAACCGGTCTACATCGCGGCCCAGGCGATGACAACCGATTATGCATCGAGTTTTGAAGAGGACTCGATGATCAAGATGATCGGCTATGATATGGCCAAAAATGCCGCACAAAAAGTCTATGCGCAAGCCGGCATCGGGCCCGACGATGTGGACGTCATCGAGCTTCACGACTGCTTCACGGCCAATGAGCTTCTCACCTACGAGGCGTTGGGTCTGTGCGGTGAGGGCCAGGCCGAAAAATTCATCTGGGACGAGGACAATACCTATGGCGGCAAATACGTGACCAACCCGAGCGGCGGTCTGTTGTCCAAGGGCCATCCGCTCGGCGCCACGGGAGTTGCGCAATGCGCCGAACTGGTCTGGCAGTTGCGCGGACAGGCCGGCGATCGCCAGGTCGAGGGGGCGCGTATCGGGCTGCAGCACAACCTCGGCCTCGGCGGCGCCTGCGTCGTCACCATGTATCGCCGGGATTGAGCTCGCTCGAATGCGCCCGGCGGGACTCCGCCGGAGGGCTTTGCCCAATGATGGTAGCGGCGTTCGGGATTTTTCCCGAACGCGCTGCTAGGCGCCGGACACGGCCGCGTCCAATGCGCCGCTGAGGTCGCGCACAAGGTCCTCGGTGGACTCGACTCCAACCGATAGGCGAACCAGATTGTCTTTTATGCCGATGGCTTCGCGCTGCTCGGTGGTGAGCTCGTAAAACGACATGAGGGCAGGCTGCTCGATCAGGCTCTCCACTCCACCCAGCGAGGGGCCGATCACCGGGAGTCGACAGCGGTCGACGAAGCGCGACGTAGTGTCGAGATCGCCCTTGACCAGAAAGCTGACCACGCCGCCAAAGCCCTTCATATGTCGTTTGGCGATCTGGTGGTCGGGATGGCTTTCCAGACCGGGATAAAAGACCCGTTCGATGCGCGGGTCGGAGTCGAGCGCCTGCGCGATGGCCATTGCGCTTTGGTTCTGCCGCGCGACGCGGAGTTCCAGGGTTTTGAGCCCGCGGATCAGCAGATAGGCACTGTGGGCGTCGAGTATGCCGCCGAGCACACCGCGAAATTCGCGCAGTGCTGAAATGAGCGGCGTCGGCCCGAGTACCGCTCCACCCAGCATGTCGTTGTGACCAGCGAGATACTTAGTGCACGAATGAAAAACCAGATCGGCACCCTGGCTCAGCGGTCGTTGGTTGATCGGGGTGGCGAATGTGGCATCGATGAGCAGCTTCACGCCGGGATATCGTTTTTTGACTTCCGCAACCCGCTCGATATCCAGGCATCGGAGATACGGATTGGTCGGCGACTCGGATAGGATGAATCGAGTTTTGTCGGGCTGAATGGCACTGGCCAGGCCGTCATAGTCGTCGGGATCCACAATGCTCGATTCGACGCCGAACCGGCCCAGCACCTGGGTCACGAACTGGCGTGTCCGGCGGTAGCAGTCCGAGGTCAGGATAACGTGCTGACCCTGGCGCACCATGGCGAATAAGGTGGAGGTGATGGCTGCCATGCCAGACGAGAAGATCACGCAGTCGCCGGCGCCGTCGACTGCGGCCAGCTTGCGCTCGGCAATGCGCACAGTGGGATTGCCGTATCGGCCGTATTCCTCGCGGTCGATGCGCCCTTCAAAATGGTCGCGCATCTCGGCGGTATCGTCGAAGACGTACGTGGCTGTGCAGCTGATCGGCGTGGTTACAGCGCCGTGGGCCTTGCGTGTGGGCTCACCAGCATGAACTGCCAGCGTGCCCAGTCCATTGACCTCGTGTTTCATGGACATAGACGATACGCCGCGACCTGACCTGAATCAACTGCGATGCGAGCAGAGCGCGGGCGCGGGCCCAGACACCGGACAGCCAGTTTGGCATCGCGTGTTCACAGCGAGCGTTTTGCATTTGCCGTCAGAAACCGGGTCGCAATGGCTGTATCGATCGGGGAACCGGATGTGCCACTATAGATCAGTGTCGATACGCATCCGCACGAACACGCCGTTGCCGGCCGGATTCTCGCGTGAGGTTTGACCGTGATGTTTCCCGACGACGAGGAGGGCTTGCGCCGTCGGATTTTGGCGGTGAGGCACACGCTCGATGCGGCACGCGACCGGGTCGAGGCTCTCGAGGATCAGAATCGACGTTTGCGCGATCAGCTCAGCCACATCCGCAGCATCGACAGCGAAGTAGAGCCGCGACTGCGACGCGGAGCGCCATCCCGTGCTCCCGCCACTGTGGTGGCTCCGCCGCAGACCCGCGCTACTGTGAAAACTCCGCCCGCCGTGAAAACGCCATCGCAACCTCCGGCGTCTCCTGGAGAGATGCCGGCGATGCTCGATCTACCGTCCCGGGGCCAGTCCGCGGTGCGGATTGGGCTACGTGTACAAGGCCCGTCCGAACCGGTCAGGCAGGAGGTATTCGACAAGTCGCGGATCAAGATCGGCAAGCTGGGCTCCTGTCATTTGACCCTGGATGGTGTCGATGTTTCCCGGCTGCACGCCATTGTCGAGGCCGAGCCTGGCGAGCCGATCACCCTCATCGATGTGGGAAGCAGTAGTGGCACGTTTGTCAACGGCCAGCGGATCAACAAGGCTGAGTTGCAGATAGGTGATAAGATCAAAATCGGCGACTTCGCGATCGTGGTCACCGAAGTCGCGGCGAGGTAGCGCCCGCTGGTCTGGTCATTCGACTCAAGGTGGTCAGAACGCCTGGCAAAACGCGGTCAGAACGCCCTGGACGAGTCGAGCAAGATGGTCACCGGGCCGTCGTTGACCAGCGATACTCGCATCATGGCGCGAAACACGCCGGTGGCGACATGGGCGACACCGGCCTGGCGCAGGCCCGCGACAAATTCTTCGTACAGAGCTCGCGCTGCAACTGGCTCGAGGGCGTGGACAAATGACGGTCGCCGGCCCTTGCGCGTATCGCCGTAGAGGGTGAACTGAGACACGGCCAGGACACCCCCGTCCACGTCGAGTACCGACCGATTCATCTTGCCCTCACTGTCGCCAAAGATGCGCAAATTGGCAACTTTGTCGACCATATATGCCACGTCGGTCGAGCTGTCTCGGTCGCCCGCGCCGACGAGCACACACAGTCCCGGGCCGATCTCACCGACCACCTTGCTGTCTTCGCCAGCACCATCGGGCCGAGGCGCATAGACGCTGACCGAGGCGTGGATCACTCGCTGCACAACTGCTCTCATCGAGAATACCTTTCGATCGACAATCCGGACGGCCGCCGGCCCGGATCGCCGCTTGAGATAGTTTCGAGGGAAAGGGGCTGGACCACTGTTCGCGGCCCGCGAACATGTCGGGCAACCCGGTTACCTTGTCACCAGTCATAGGACTAGCTAGGATGCGCCAGCCTGTGTGTACTCGAAGTTCGATTCCATGTTTGATGCCTGTCATGGCCTTCGTGTTGGTTTCAGCCGTTGGTTGCGGCAGTGAGATCGGCGACAGCTGTACGGTCTCCAACGATTGTTCCAACGACGGCGACCGCATCTGTCTGCGCTCGGGCGAAGACGGTATGCCAGGTGGATATTGCACTATCCGCGGCTGCGACTTCGACACCTGTCCCGATGAAGCGGTATGCGTCCGCTTTTTTGCCGTGGGAGAAAGCGACAAGTCGTGCAATCCGAAAACCGAGGATAGCACCGAGGACGCCTGTGCTCCCGAGGAGTTTTGTACTCTAGCCGGGAGTTGCGTGCCCCGCACGGCCGAAATCAGATATTGCATGCGCAAATGCGGCGGCAATGGCGATTGTCGCGACGAATACGAGTGTCGCGACAAAGGGCTCATGCTCGCCCACGGCGGCGAGCCAGTGGCCTCTCCAGATCGGTTACCCGACGACGACCCGCAACCATTCTGTGCCGTGGCGCCGCTCTAGAGCGCTGAACAGGTTGAAACCCTATTTATGCCGCGATCTTACGCTGTATGATCTCGAGGTTTTGCACAGTAGATGCGCGCCTGATGTCGTATTCATTCTTGCGTACACCGAGGTACCT
>JAKSDA010000124.1 GCA_022360315.1 Pseudomonadota bacterium | reverse complement strand
CGAGGTGACCGCGCAGGACAACCGGCTGGCCGCTGCCGTCCGCGTTCCACACCCGCGCCGTCTGGTCAGACGAAGCGGTGACAATGCGCGTCCCGTCCCGGCTGAACGCCGCCGACCTGACAGTACCGAGGTGACCGCGCAGGACAACCGGCTGGCCGCTGCCGTCCGCGTTCCACACCCGCGCCGCGTTATCCGACGACGCGGTGACAATGCGCGTCCCGTCTGGGCTAAACGCCGCCGACTCGACTGTATCCGGGTGTTCCAGGACCATGCGAGCGACGCCCTGGTGCATGGCCCATTGGGCCAGCTCGCGCCAGCGCCCGGGCGCGGTATTCGGCGCCGCCTGTCCCCCGCGTGGATGGGCTGGCTCGAGCTCGCGAACCAGTGCGAAAGCCAGTGTCGGATCGGCTTGGTTTTCGCGCGCGACCGCCATCCGGGTCGCATTGCGGGCCCGGATGGCCTGCTGCAAAGCCCTGTCGGCTTGCTGAATCGCCTCGTCGGATCGCTCCTGCGCGTATCGGGCCTGTTCATCGGCCCGGGCAGCCGCGCGATTGGCCTGCACCGCCAGGACCGATACTACCACGGCGACCGCACCGAGCAGCGCGAAGGCCGCGCCTGCGACCTGGCGGCGGCGACGCCGAACGCGGGCTGCCACGGCCACCACTGCGTGCAGGAACTGCTGGTCGCGGTCACCCAGTTCGACTGTGCGACGAAAGCCGCCGGTGGACGAATGGTCGTCGGCCTGGGCGCGCCAGTGCGCCTGCCAGCGCCCGGCCTCGGCGGCCAGTGCACCGCGCCAGAGCAGTTCTTCCATACGACCGCGCTGGTCCCACTCTCTGGCCGCGGCGCGCAAACGGGCGCGAAACTGAGCCTCGTCCTCATCTTCGTCCAGCCATTGGCGCAACCTGGGCCAGTGCTCGATGAGCGATTCGTGCGCGAGCTCGACCATGGCTGCCCCGGCGGCATCGGCTTCGATGAGCAGTAATCGGGCTCTGGCCAAATTCTGTATGACGTGTTCGAGCGCGTCGCCCATCCGATCCGGTGCCAGGGCACGAAGCTCGGACGCGCTGACAACTGCGCGGGTCCGCTCCTCGGTAACCAGGTTGGTG
>JAKSDA010000080.1 GCA_022360315.1 Pseudomonadota bacterium | reverse complement strand
GCTCTGGCCAAATTCTGTATGACGTGTTCGAGCGCGTCGCCCATCCGATCCGGTGCCAGGGCACGAAGCTCGGACGCGCTGACAACTGCGCGGGTCCGCTCCTCGGTAACCAGGTTGGTGACGATCAGGCGCGCCAGTCGCTGGTCGGGCGCAGAGAATCCGGTCAGTACTGCGTCGGCGTGAGCAGCCAGAGTACCGGCCACACCACCCAGTTCGCTGTAGCTGTCCTCGGTGATCAGCCGACGTTTGCGATCGCGGGCGTCCCACAGATGGGCTGCGGTGAACTGCAAGAGCGGTAAAGGACTTCGAGTGAGTTCGAGCGGCCGGCGAACGGGAACAACAGCGCCGACACACCGTCCAAGGGCCGGTTGGTGTTGCGGCGCAGCGGAATATGTGCCCGTAATGACCGGAGATTCACTGCAACGGCCGCACTGCGACCGCGCGCTGATTGCGGTCGCTTTGCCTTCAGGGGCGCGACCAGATCCAGGCCGCGCCGGGTTCCGAGGGTGGAGGTCCAAGCAAACCTCCACACAAGCCGACGACAACGTGGCGGATGGAAAGAAGCGTCGAATTCCATCTGGTATGAGTGCACTTCCCTGTGGGCGGGTGCCTGTATCTGGTTGGTCTCGCCAATAGAGTACTCACCGCTGTACTGGCCACAGTACGTGTCGCTGTACCGGCCGCAATTTGTGTAATAGACTGTTAATGGCTCAGCGTGATTGGATGTGATAGATAATTGATACACGGAAGGAGCCGAGATGGATTTTGTGTGTGCCAAATGTGGTCATCGCCAAGCCGCTGACACGACTTGCGGTGCGTGTCATAGGGATGTCGTTCACGACCTTCGCGAACCCGAAACTCTGCAATACCTTCGCGCCGTCGAGGAACGACTTGACAGGGCACGGAGTCATAAGATCCGGGCGATTGGCGCTGCTATCTTTAAACGCCCTGTGCATTTTACTCCTCCAATCCGGCCTCTGCTGCGGGCGCACGATGTGGTGAGGAGTGCGGAGCGAAATCAATGCATTGGCTGGATGGTTACTGGCGCCCTAAAACCCGCAACCAGCTATTTGCTCTGCAGGTCACTTCAGAGATAATACATTCAGAGTGTGCATCTGCAACCATGCCGTGAGAGGTCAATGAGCCAGTCTCTCGTCAAAGCCTTGGGTCATCAACCGAGCCCCGAGCACGTTCGGCGCGTTGTCGAAGAGCTCATGCTCGATTTCTTCGAAAGGGATGTCAATCCGAATAGCATGCAACGCGATGAGGAATGTGTGTGTCTGTCACCTCGGGTTTTTGAGCAAGCAGCGCGCATCGGGCTGGTAAACTTTCTATTACCCGCCGAGGTGGGTGGGCTCGACGGGAGCCGGCGGACCTTTGGGCTCTTGCTCGAGCAGATCAGCTATTACTGTGAAGATATGGCGTTTCCGTCGATTTTGGCGATGTTTGCTGATATTCCCAACGTGATCCTGCAGGCTGGACGCCCGGATTTGGTGGAGGAGTATGTGGTTCCAATGAGTCAAGGGCGCCGTTTCGCCACGTTTGCATTTACCGATTACGGAGAACCCTTGTTTTTTGAAACGAGGGTCAGGTCCGCCGGTGACAAGTTCCTTTTGTCGGGGGAAAAAACACTTCAGACAGGAGGTGCGCTCGCCGATACGTTTCTCACGTACACCAGAGACGAAAACGACGACATCAAAATATTTCTGGTTGAAAAGGATGACCCGGGGGTCGAGGTGTCTCCGGTTCCCACCCTCGGATTGCGCTCTGCGGGCCTGACTCGAATGGTGCTAACGGATGTGGAGCTGCCGAGCAGGCGGTTGCTTTTTGGTTCGGACGGCTTGAGCCAGTCGCAACTCTTCCTGAACGATCGCAGGCTATTCATCGTGTGTCCGTTCGTCGGCGCGATGAAATTCATCCTAGAGAGATGTATCAAACATTTGAATACAGTCATTCGCGAGGGCAAGCCGCTCACCGAAATGCAAGCTGTACAGAGCAAGATCGGTCAAATGGCAATCAGGTATCAGACCGCCCGCGCAGTGCTGCACAACGCTCTCGACCGCGCCGAGAGCAACGAGATCAATCCGCTCTTCGATCCGGTTATTTCTGCGGCCAAATACTTCATCACGGAACAAGCGATCGCATTGGCCGATCGCGCAGTGCGCCTCACCGGGTGGCGAGGATACAGCAAGAAGCTGCCCTTCGAACGGTATTTGCGCGCGCTCATGGCCGGTGTTACCGGCCAAACAGCACAAGATATTTTGGAGATCCATCTGGGTGTCAATGCCATCGCCGAGATAGAGCTCGCCGGACACAAGAGGACTGAGCCATGAAATTTGTCTTTTCGGGTGCACTGTTGCGATTTGTTCAATTCGAGAAGGAAGTGGCGATCGATCGGAACACACTGGAGGATTGTCTGCGACGCTTGATGTTAAAGTTTCCAGACCTCGAGAGAGCGCTCCTCGACAATCAAGGCAACATCCGTCAGACCCATCAGATGTTTCTCAATGGAGAGGCCATAGAAAAGGGTGTCTACAGCGATGCCAGTGCACGACAAGCATTTTCGGTCGAGGACGATGATTCCGTTTATATCTTAACTGCCATCGCGGGAGGTTAGACAATGTCTGCGCGTTATCGTGTGTACTTGGACACGTGTATGTTCTCTCCGCTTCAGCTTCAGCCAACTGCCGCGCTTAGACTTGCCATGAATGCAGGCACTGAAACGTTGAGCCAAAAGGTGATGGAGCTGGCCCTCTTGCACCGCAAACACCGCTTGAGCGTTGTCGTCACCGGCTCGAGGATCAAATACATCAAGCCCTTCACCTACTTTTCGGCCGATTTCATACAGGTCGATTCCAGCCTCGCACTCCTGCGCGAGGGCACCCTGCTGCGATCGGTCAATCAGCTCAAGGTCGGCCACGATACCGTCGTTGAAGCAGAGTTTATCAATCGCTTTGTCAAGATGAGCGGTGGGCCTGCTCTCGATGCGGCTCCTGCTGCCCTGCCGCGCGAGCTCTGGTTCGAGCCCGACGACATGGCCGATGTTCCCGCCCAGCGAAAGCTGAAGGCCCAGGTCGCGCTGATTCGACAGGACAGTGAGAAGCTCGGCTCGGCGCAGTACTCCTTCAGGCTCAGCCGCGACGAATGTGAGCTGGCCGATCAGTGGCAATGGGTCATGCTTCCCTCATTCGTCAGCCGAAACCGCGAATCCATGATTTTTGACAGTGGCGACAAAAGGCTATCCGTTGGTCTGCGGCATCCCATCGCACGCTGGGAGTCGGAGTGGTTTCGGCCGTTGTTTCTCGGCAACGAAGCCCAAGTGACCACCGATGCACACATCAAGGATGGGATGTTGTTCTTTCTTCACTCGGTCGAGGAAAAACTCCCCTTCGATGACCAGCAGGACAAAACCAGGCTCTGCGCGGTTGCGGTGGAACACTTTTGCCTCACCCAGGACGTGTGAACCGGTGTCGTTTGTCGCGCGAATATCCCGGTGAGATTTGGCTCGGCGATGCAAGGGACACCAGCTGCACCGCGCTCGGGGTCCCCAACAGAGGGGTATGATCCTCGATTCAGAAACGGAGGGTGAGATTGCCCTCTGCAGTCACAGCGCTGACATAGGTATCGCTTTCTGCCCGCTCGGGAGGCCCCATGGCCATGCCGCGATACAGAATGCGAACGCCCAAGGCCAAGTGACGGCCAGTCCGAAAATCAAACCCTCCGCCGGCCTGAAATCCCGTGCCCACCGACTGGCTGCCGAAATACGAACTGTCCAGAAGATAGACCCCCACCCCACCCTGCAGAAATGGCTCCATCGCCTGAGAGACCGCGTTGAGATAGATCTTGGCGTCGACCGTGAATCCGTTGAGCACCAGGTAGTCGGTGTCCTCGCCAAAACTCGTCCGCACCTGTTCGGGATTGTGCAAAGTGCCCATCCAGCCGGCCTCCACGGCCAGGGTGCGGTTCAAGCGCAAACCGGTGTACAGAGTGGCTCCCGCGCCGTGGTCGAGAACCTCGCTGCCACCGCTCTGATCCACGATACGCGTGCCGACAATACCTGCACCGAAATAAAGTCCGCGCGGATAGACGGCAACCCGCGCAGTGGGCCGGTAATGCGGCTGGGCGGGATAGTACTGCGCCTGCGCTTCCGATATAGACAGGACACTGGCGGCCAGTAGCACACCAGTGAGGGTAATGAAACTTCGATATGACGATTGCATAAGCAAACCTCCAGGGGCGAAAACAGATATGCATCGCCATAAAAGCAATCCCTGTACCCAGTTTGCAGGTAGGCGAACTGGTCTAAATCAATCGGTTCTCGGTCACTGCTCGTGACTGGCGGCCAACACCTGTGAAGCGCCGTTCACTTTTGTCCCCGGCGGGTCAGCCGCTCGAGTCCCTCGCGGGCGCGCTCTTTGATGTCTTCGTCCGGGTGGCCACTGGCGACAAACTCGAGATACTCCCTTGCATCACTGCCGCCCAGCGCAATGATCGCCTCGATGACAGAGGGGAGAAATTCGCGGTCGTCAAACGACGCCTCTTTGGCCAGCGCATCGACCGCGCGCGGGTCGCCCATGGCGACCAGTGCAGTCAACGAGCGGTCGCGGACCATGTGCTGTTCCGACCCCAGATTGCCCACCACCTGGTCGAACAGAGCGAGCTCTTTGCGATAGCCGATCAAGTCCAGACTCCACAGCGCCATATCGACGTCGGAATCGTCGAGTGCACGGCCAAGAGCCTCGACTCCGCCGACCCGTATGCGCTCTTTGGCGACCAGGCCGCGCCCGACCTGGACCATAGCTTGAGCCACGTGCACTGCCAGCAAACTGCCAGCACGCTTGCGCTCGTCCGCGCTCAGTCTGCGTTCTACCAGGATGTTTTCGCCCGGCGCCGGGTCCTTGCCTCCATCATCCCAAATCAACTCGCTCTCGATCGCGATCACAGCAGTGGGTTGCCTTTTCCGTTGGCCTCTGGCGCTCTTGTCACCCCCATCACCATTGACGCCATCGAGAAATTCGTAGGAAATGGTAATTTCGAGCGTGGCCGGGCGCGGCCGATGTCCGTCGGGAACTCCGTCCCCGATACTGGCAAAGAAACCCGATTGACCGAGTGCACGGCCGAGCTGTTGGGCCAGCTCGCGCGGATATAACTCGATCGCTGGCTCCTCGCTCGGGTCGATGGTTTTCACAGCAATGCGGCTCAAAACCACGATCTCGGGGTCTGGGTCGGGCACGCCGGAATCCGGGCCGGGCACCCGGACCGCGACTGCCCGGCGGTTCTCGCCGGAACCGCCTGTCGAACTCTTGCCCTGGCCTTTGCACGCAGCAACGCCGTACAAGACAGCAGGCAAGAGCAGTGCGGCGACGGATCCGAGTCGGGTCATAACTTCTTGTAATAGATGATGAGCCCATCGCCCGGGCGATAAAAATCGGGCAGGCGGCCAACTTCGGAATAGGCGTGGCGCTCGTACAGCCTTCGCGCGGCACCGTAGCTCTCGGTTTCCGATGTTTCGACCCGGATGCCCTGGGCGCCGCGCTGGCCGAGATCGCGTTCCATAGCTGTGATCAGCGCATTGGCAACGCCACACCCCCGCATCGCCGGATGCACGGCGATCCAGTACAGGTCGTAGGTCGAGTCGGTCATGGGCGTGGCGCCGTAACAGATGTAGCCGGCAATACCGCCGGGAATGTCGACCATTTGATCGAATCGTCGGCCGCCCGGCCGCTCCGCTCGGTGTGAACGTTGATCCGATGCCCTAGCAGCAACGCGGATGCAATAGTCGTCGCTGCCAGCAATGGCCTCGTCGATGAGCTCGAGCGCCACAGCGATCTCGTCGGGCCGAAACGACGCCTGCAGTACTCCCGCGAGCGGATTTCGGTCACTGGGAAAAATGGTGCGAATATTCACCGCGCCTCCACGCGATCTCGCAGATCCGTCCGATCAATGCGGCATAGGACATGCCCGCCACCGACGCAGCTCGGGCCACGCCGGCGTCGGGCGACAGATCGCAGTTGGGGTTGACATCGATGACCCAGACACAGCCGTCCCGGTCCACGCGCAGATCGACCCGGCCAAAATCACGCATGGCCAGGGCCGAAAACGCACGCATTGCTGTATCGCGGACAGCCGACTCGATCTCGGGTGCCATGTCGCATATGGGTACCGGTCGGGTTCCCGCAAATTCCACGTGATTCTCATCCCACTTTGCGGCATACGAGACAATATGAGGCCGATCAGCGGGCATGGCGGCAAAGTCGATCTCGTGCAGGGGCAGGATTTCGAGCGTGCTGTCACCGCCCCGGGCCGGGTCATTGCCGAGCAGCGTCACGTTGATCTCGCGCCCTGCAATGTAGCGCTCGGCTATGACCGGCTGGCGGTATTTGGCCAGAAGCTCGCCGGCCCGAACCAGCAGCGCCTCGGCATCTTGCACGCAATTGCCCGCTGTGATGCCAATAGAGGCGTCTTCATGGGCCAGCTTGAGAAAGTATGGATAGTTCAGACGGTCGAATGCCCCGGCCCGGCGCAATTCGACCAGATGCGCTGCACTCTCGATCAGGCAATAGGCCGGTGTCGCGATCGCGCGCGCGGCCAGCACATCCTTGGTGCGTTCTTTGTGCAGACAGAGACCGAGTTCGAGCGCTCCGGTGCCGGTGTACAGAAGTCCCAGCATGTCGAGTACGGCCGGAATCACGATCTCGTTTCTGGCGTCGCCCGACAGCGACTCGCACAGATTAAACACCAGATCGGGAGGATCGCGCTGCAGTGAAGCCATTACCCGACCGAGGTCGTGGCCGTGCACGCCCACCAGCTGGCTGGCAAAACCGTGATCCCGAGCGGCCTGGGTGATGGCCATGGCCGATTGACGCACAGCACTCTCATCGACCGCAGCGATGAGCTCATCGTCATAGTCGGTATTGTAAAGAACCGTGACCCGCCGTGCATGTGAGTGGGACAAGAGGTGGCATCTTAATACAAAACCGCCGCACACCGCCTACTGCGGTCGCATCTCCTGCGCTATATTCGCGCCATGGGACCGGGGCCTGGCCACGTCGAGCCAGGTCCACGCCCCGAGTGGTGATGCGACTTTCTGGACAAGCTGAGACGATCCGCTCGCAATGGCGCCTGCTTCGGGTCGCCATCATGTTCTATTCGCGCATCCCCGTGCAATCGATTGCCGATTATCGCGCCGAAGATCTATCCCGGGCGACCCATTTCTTCCCCTTGGTCGGCCTGATCGTGGGGGCAATTTGCGCTGCAGTCTACCTCGTCTGCCTGTCCTGGGTCGGCCAGGAGCTGGCCGTGATCCTCGCTGTTGCAGCCGGAATTCTGGCCACAGGTGGTTTTCACGAAGACGGTCTGGCCGACACGCTCGACGCGTTTGGCGGCGGATTTACCAGAGAGCAGGTGCTCGCCATCATGAGGGACAGCCGGGTCGGCACCTACGGTGTACTGGGTCTTTGTCTGATCCTCGGGCTGCGCTGCCTGGCATTGATCGAGCTTCCCGCCCGGGCAGTTCCGTGGGCGTTTCTGGCCGTGCACCCGCTCAGTCGCCTGGTCCCGGTCTGTATCATCGGGTGGCTGGACTATGCGCGCGACGATCTGCACAGCAAGGCAAAGCCGGTCGCGCAATCGCTGACTGCGCCACAATGGTGGGCTGCCGTGGTGTTTGCAGTGCTGCCAGCAGCACTGTTCACACCGGCCGTCCTATGGTGGATGGCCGTGCCCATGGCCGGCGCCGGGTGGTTTCTCGGCCGGTATTTTCGCCGCCGCATCGGCGGCTATACCGGCGACTGCCTGGGAGCTTCGCAGCAGATCGCCGAGGTCATCGCCTACCTGACCATGGTAGCGCTATGGACATGTATCTGATCCGTCACACCACACCGGCCATCGAAGACGGGATCTGTTACGGCCACACCGACGTGCCCCTGGCCGACTCCTTCGAGGTCGAGCTGACCGCCGTGGTGGCCAGGCTGCCCGACTCGTTTCACCGCGTCTACACCAGCCCGCTGTCCCGGTGCGCCCGGCTGGCCGAGCGCCTGGTTGCGACTCGGTGCATATCCGATGCCCGATTGATGGAGCTCGATTTCGGAGCCTGGGAAGGGCGACCATGGGACGATATCGACCGGGCCGAGCTGGATGCCTGGGCCGCGGACATCGCCGGTTATGCCTGTCCCGGCGGTGAGAGCTACAGCCAGCTCTACCGGCGGGTATCCCGGTTCTGCGCCGAACTCGAACGAGAACTGGACCGACCCGACCAAGGCCAGTGCCCGTGCGCGATTGTCGCTCACGGGGGCTCGTTGCGAGCGATGCTCGCGCGATGGATGAACTGGTCGCCCGAACAGAGCCTGCGCTATCCCATACAATACGGCGCGGTTTCTGCGCTGACCCTCGATGCCGGCCAGGCCGTCATGCTCGAGCCGGCCGGGCGGTTGTGAACCGTGTCCTTAGTACCGCTCCCTGCAAGTAAGTACCCATTATGGCCGACCAGCCCGCCGATGGCTGTGTTGCTCATCGGTCACGTAGGCCCACTATGCTCCCTCTGGCTCGGTCCGAGGTTTTTGGACCGGCTCTTAGCAATTCATGCCTTGGTAATAGCTGTCGACCATTGAGATTACATATAACACAGGTGCGATGTCTCCGTGCACAGCCCGCTCGTAACATCGCCTGATACAGGGCGTCGGGGAAACCCGCTACCCGATCGAGCAATCTCGAGACCGCCGCGCGGGCGCCCGCGCAAACCCTAAAGCCCAAATGCCCCATCAAATGCTTTGTGATCCCTAACAATACCATTAAGATACCAATGGGATGTACACGGACTCGATGACGAGGCCCACTATTCTGGTGGTCTGTATTTGGAACAATAGTTAGAACGATAGGACGGGGGACGGCAAGAAGGCCGATGGTTGCGCCTGGCTGCAAACTGCCCGGCAGAGCTGGTTCTTCCGGGCAGAGCTCGCTGTCGATTGGTATTCGATTGGTATTGCAATCCGATCGAGCGGCGAGTAGACTGCATGCACTGACAGTAGTGACTGTTCGCGAAGTAAGAACTGATACCGCTGGCCACGCAGCTGCGCCTCGTTATTGAGACTGAATTATTGTGATTTCCTAAACTACCTGGACATATTTGATTCTCAAGGCCCAACGGCGTAGTCAAAACATTACGACGTGCCGGCGTTCCGTGCGCCTTGTCACGACACTGCCACCGTGGAGCTGGGCTGGGCCACGTAACGCGGACTTCATCGAAGAGTATTCATCGGTAAGGATCGATTGCCATTCCTGCCTTTTCGCCCTACTGCGAAGCCGGCAAGGAGCGGGATCGCGGCGCAGATACGCTATCTCATCGCGTCAGCGGTTTATCCGAGGAGACACCATGAAAAACCATACGACGACCCTGCTATTGGCTAGCATTACACTGCTGGTCTACCCCAGTCTGGCCTGCGACAACCTCGACCTCAATCCGGGGGGCGAAGAATACTTTACGGGAGGCTCGTCGGAGATTCCAGCGAGCGCTGCTACAGAGCAGGGCGACGGTCCGGACAGGGTTGTCGCATCGACTAACTGCGATGGCTTGCCACGCTACGTTGCTGGGACTCCATATAGCGCCGGACAGCACGTATTCAATATCCGCAATCAAGACGGGCAAGCGGTCGAGTATGTCTGCGTTATCGCCGGTTGGTGCTCGCTCGATTCGGCCCTCTACTATGAACCGGGAAACGGCCTCGCCTGGGATGATGCCTGGGATGAGGTTGCTCTTTGCGATGGCGCTGGTAATCCACAGGATCCAGTCGCCGAGGCGAATGGACCGTACTCTGCATTGACGGGCAGTGATATCGCGTTCTCGAGTGCCGGTTCTAGCGATCCCGATGGTTCGATCGTCGCCTACGCCTGGGCCTTTGGCGACGGCACGACCAGCAGCGCTGCGAATCCAGTCCATGCATATAGCGCTGCCGGTTTCTATACCGTCACACTGACGGTTACCGACAATGATGGGAATAAAAATACCGACTCTACGACTGCGACCATCAGTGAGCCAGGAGGCCCCAGTCCGCTGCCGCGCCGTTTGCTTATCGGTTATTGGCATAATTTCCGCAATGAGGCTGGCTATCTGCGGATCGCCGATGTGAATGGTGATTGGGATATCGTCAATCTGGCATTTGCAGAGAATAATCCGTTTGGTCGGCCGGGCGAGATGACCTTTGCCCCGGCCGAGGAGTCCGAGGCCGACTTTCGTGCCGGTGTGGCAGCGTTGCAGGCCCGCGGACAACGAGTACTCATTTCCATTGGCGGTGCGAATGCATATATTCAATTAAATACACTCGTCGAGCGGGATAACTTTGTCCGTACGATGATTGACATCATCGCCAGCTACGGTTTGGATGGTATGGACATCGATCTCGAAGGCGGTTCGCTGAATATGCTTTCCGGTGATACCATTGCCAACCCGCGGACCCCAGCGATCGTCAACCTCATATCCGCGGTGCGTTCGATCAAGGACCGCTTTGGTCCGGGCTTTATTCTGACCATGGCGCCAGAGACGGCTTACGTTCAGGGCGGCTATGAATACTTCGGTGGCACATGGGGCGCGTACCTGCCGCTCATCCATGCATTGCGCGACGCTCTGACTGTGCTACATGTCCAGCATTACAATACTGGTCCGATTACCGCGCCGAACGATGTGACGTACCAACCTGCGACTGTGAATTTTCATGTCGCCCTGTCCGACATGATGATCACAGGATTCCCGGCCGGCCGCAACCCCAACAACTTCTTTGTCGGATTGCGTGCCGACCAGGTCGCATTTGGCTTGCCAGCGAGTGCAGGCGCAGCCGGCTCGGGGCAAACCGCAACAGCATTGGTACATCGCGCGTTGGATTGCCTGATCAAGCGCCAGCGTTGTGATACGTACCGGCCGGAGCAAGCACATCCGGACTTCCGCGGCCTCATGACCTGGTCGATCACCTGGGATGCCGCGTCTGGCTTTGGCTTTTCAACTCCCCACCGCGCCTACTTGAATCAGAATCTCTAGAGTGACGATCATTGGCAATGAAGAGCATCAAATTATTTATATGTCTGCTACCTGTGGCCTCGAGTTTGGCGATCGATGTGGACACGGCCAGCGCCGATCGATGGGAAATCGTCATCGGCGAGGATGCGCTGGACAACTACAGTAACCTGGAGGAGCACTGGAATTATCTCTATCCATGGGGCTCGGATCATAATGGTACGGCTCGAATGTACGGTAGCTCCGCCGACCATAATCATATTTATATTTCCAATGGGGTGCTAACGCTGAAGGCTAGCCGAATAAACTGGGATGAAGGCAATAGTACCGCACCCGGATTTTCCCACATCCCCATCCACTATCACTCCGGCGCCATTCACTCGAAGCATCTGATCGTCGTGAATGACCGATATCCAAACTATGAACTCGAGGCCCGTATCCAGGCACCGTCGAGGCATGGGACGTGGCCGGCCTTTTGGGCGACTGGACGCGACAGCTGGCCGCCAGAAACCGACATCATGGAATACAAGGGCAGCAATGTCAACTGGCAAAATACCTACGATGGAGGTTGGGAAGAGCAATTGACTCGGGTAGCCAACCCAGGAACATGGCATACCTACCGTATATGGATGACAAAAATCAACTCGACGGATGTTCATATTCATTACTACATCGATGGCCAGTGGAAAGCGCGCCATACTGGCCATGACTTTGTGAACAAGCCGATGCATATTATTCTGAACCTACAAATGGAGGGTTCTTCTGGCGGCTCCGGTCCTCATGGTAGTACGTACATGAACGTGGACTGGGTACGGGTCGGGCGCACCGTCGCCGACGGCAGCAGCGAGCCAGTGCAGCTGCATCGACACTGCAACTATGGTGGCGATACGTTCCACCTCTCGAGTGGCAGATACACACTAAGCGAATTGAATGCACGCGGTATCCGTAATGATGATATTTCGTCATTACGGGTGCAAAGCGGCTACCGGGTCACACTTTATCAGCACGATCAATTCATGGGTTCCAGTATCGTGAAAACGGCGGATGATGGTTGCCTGGTCGACGACGGTTTTAATGATCAAATGAGCTCGCTGATCATTGAAAGCGATGGACGATAGTGACGGTGAGAGTATGGGAATCGGGTTTCTGCATCGAGTCGAGTCATTCGATCATGCCGTTGCCTGCCAGGCGCGCAAGAGTTCGGCGACGCTCCACGCCTGGGCAATGCAGCCTCGTGGTGTGAACGGCGGGTCGCCGTCAAAAATCTCGCTCACTGTGCCCAGGCCATGATCGACCAGGTGATCGATCAACGGTTCGACAAACGACCGGGCCATCCGTTTATCGCCGTAAACGTGCAGATGGGCCATCACAAACGGCCCGATCAGCCAACCCCAGGTCGTTCCCTGATGATAGGCGCCATCGCGCTCGACGGGGGTGCCACTGTAGCGTCCAGCGTAATCTGTCTCGCCCGGGGCCAGACTTCGCATTCCCAGTGGGGTATACAGCTCCCGGCTGCAGGCATCGACGATCGCTCGCTCGCGGTCGACTGGAAACGCTCGGTACTCGAGTGCTACTGCGATGAGCTGATTGGGTCTGAGCTGGGCCTCTTTTGAGAGCTGGCCGGGAGCATCAATGACGTCGTAACAATATCCCACCTCGTCATTCCAGAATTTCTTCATACTGACCCGCACCCGTTCTGCGTGTTCCAAATACAGGGTGTCATCAGTGCCGAGAGTTTCGGCAAAACGCGCCATCACCTCGAGTGCGTTATACCACAGGGCATTGATCTCCACCGCTTTGCCGATCCGGGGGGTAACTACCCAATCGCCCACCTTGGCGTCCATCCAGGTGAGCTGCACGCCCTCCTCGCCGGAAGACAGCAAACCATCATCAGAATCCATGCCGATGCGATAGCGAGTGCCTCGCCTGTGCCAATCGATGATACCCTCCAGGATTGCAAATAAATCCCGGACCAGTTCGATATCGCCGGTTGCCGCGACGTACTGCCGGATCGCTTCAAAATACCAGAGAGTGGCATCGACTGTATTGTATTCGGGATTGTCGCCAGCATCGGGAAAGCGATTGGGCAACATGCCGCCGTCGACATAACGGCCAAAGGTTCGCAATATGGTATTGGCCACTTCGGGGCGTCCCGTGGTCAAGGTCAATCCCGGCAAGGCGATCATGGTGTCGCGGCCCCAATCGCCAAACCAGGGATATCCGGCAATGATGGTCATGCCGTCGGGATGCTGCTGGGTAGCTCGCCGAACCACGAATTGGTCGGCGGCCAGGACGAGTTGCTGCAGCCCCGGGTCGCCGGTCCAGTGCTCGGTCTGTCCCTGTCCCGTGACTTCTGCTGCGGAGCCGCTCGCAGCCGACGGCATGGCCCGCGCGATGATCGCGCGCTCGTGGTCGAGTCTGCGCGCGGCGGCTCGTTTGCCGTCGACATCGGGATCGGCCTCGGTCGTGGCAACCACGGTGAGACTTTTGCCGGGGACCAGGTCGGCAGTGATGGTGGCGGCGTGAAGTACATCGTCGGTATCGTCGAGTCCGCGTCGCCTCTCTTCGCCCAGCAGGAGGTCGTGATACCAGATATGAGCGGGACTGATAGCGCCGCCATTGCACAGGAGCCAAATCGGCGTCGCACTGTCAAATGCCGCCACGCGGACCCCGCCGGGCACCTCGTCGATGTGCATTTGCCATCCATTGGCGTGGGTGGTTGCGTGATAATCGCGATATCCGATCAGGGCTTTGAGCTCGAGCCGGCTCGGGCTGGATCCGCGCAGCAATTGGTACTGGACATAGGTCGTGTTGGCGCCGGGTTCCATCCAGACTCGCTTTTCCAGCAAAGCGTCTGCGCAGGCGAAGCGCCACACCGGCGTGGTTCCTTGCACGGCAAACGACTCGATGAGCTCGAATCCACGCGGAGAAATCACGCCATCGCGCCATTGGTTGCTGGACAGCTGGTATTCGCCACGGCCATAAAAGAGGATTTCTTCGAACTTGGACACCAGCAGAGTGCGTCCGAGCGGAGGCTGCAGCGCAGCGACCAGGAGGCCGTGATAGCGTCTGGTGTGCATGCCGGCGACGGTCCCCGAGGCAAAGCTGCCCAGTCCGTTGGTGGCCAACCACTCGCGTCGGCTCGACACGTCCCATTGGCTACACAGACCGCGATCGAGGTGAACTTCGGGGAGTTGTAACTTCATTGTCAGGTATCCCGGGTATTCGATGAGGCACCGATGCTACACGATGACGAGGTAGAGATGGGCCCGTTGCCTTGACCCTGGCCGCCGTCTCCAACGAGCCGGTCGAGGCTGCAAATTCCTGGAGGGCCATCCGTGGCCAGGCCATGTTTTGTAACGTGAAGTACAGATTCACAGCTGCCAATCGGACGGCGGGGCACATTGGCGTCGCCGAGGCAAAATGCGCTAGATTTGACCGTACACTGGCTTCGGGCGATGCGGCTTAGCAAAATATATTTCGAAAACTACAAGGCATTCCCGCGTGGCGAGACTGTGGAGCTACGACCGCTGACCGTATTTATCGGTCGCAACAGCTCGGGCAAGAGCGCTCTGGTGCGCCTGCCCATCCTGCTTTCGAGCGCCATGGGCGAATTCGCCGATGCTCCAGTACCTTTGCCGACCTGGGACCAAGATGGGGTCGACATGGGAGAGTCATTCATCGACCTTGTACATAATCGGCTCTCGAACGGTGCCATCGGCCTGGGTGGAGAGTTTGCTGACCGGGACGGCCATCGAGTCGTCATTCGGGCCAAGATCCAGCATATTCGCGAGCTCAGGCTGCAAGTCATCTCCGAATTGGACTTGACCCTTCCCGACGCTCCTGGCCTGCGGCTTCGATGGAATGTCGACTCCGCGGGAGAGGAGCCGAGAGAGTACGAGTGCATGCTCGGCGAGGGTCGTGAGGCCCGGTGCTGGACCGGCAAAGCCTCATTCATCGGCATTCTTCCCGATACGATCGAGGGATGGCAGTGTCCCAGCTGGCCGGGTTGGCGCAAACGGATCCGAGAAGCTGTGGCCGAGATCGGCTACCTGGGCCCGTTTCGCATTGATCCCGAGCGCTATTATCGCTATCCAGGCGGCACTCCGACCCATGTCGGAGTCAACGGGGAAGACGCTGCCACGTTCCTTGCTGCCGATGCCCTTCGCTTCAATCGAGTGGTACTGTCCAAGGTCAGCGAGTGGTATCGGAAGCATCTCGGCGGCTGGGAACTCGACATATCCGAGCAGGGCAACTTGTTTTCGCTAGTCTTGCGCGACCCCGCGGTATCGCAATCACAACCGGTCAACCTGGTGGACGCTGGCGTGGGGCTGAGCCAGATCCTGGCGATTGTCGTGCAGCGCATATTTGACAATCAGATACGCGGCCGTGCCAGGGAAGCGGACGAGCCGGGATCGATCGAGATCACCGAGCAGCCCGAGCTCCACCTTCATCCCGCTGCTCACATCAGCCTGGCCGACCTCTATGTCGACGGGGTGACCAGGCAACGCGGACTTTTTCTCGTAGAGACTCATTCGGAAAATTTCATTCTTCGCCTGCGCCGTCGCATCGTCGACAAAACGCTGCCCGCCGAGGCCGTTCGCATCTACTGGGTCGATCCGGTGCCTGGCCATGGCAGCGCCATCAAGCCGATCGACATCACCCCCGACGGCGATGTCTCGGACTGGCCGGCCGGGGTATTTTCCGAAGATTTCGAAGAGCTGATGGCCATTCGCAGGTTACGCAAGCAGCAGTCGCGTAATAGGTCTGCAGGAAGCGGCCAGTGAGGGTCGTATTCTGTCGCGATGTACTCGACGACTCCACTCAGTGGAGTCGCATTGACCGCATTTTCGATTTTTTCGAAAATGGGCGCCATGTGCTCGATATAGACGATATCGATGAAGTGCTCGAGAGTGCGTGGCTCGACTCGGAAGACAGCCGGACCAGCCGGCGCAATCGCGAGCTACTCGAGAAATGTCTGACCGATGCCGAGTATTCGGCCAATCGCGCCTCGCTGGCCCATCGTTCGACGATCGCGGTGGACTGCCAAACCGACGACAAGAACGGGCATCGCCTTAGTCCGGACGATGCACGTTCCTGCCTGGGCAGGCCAGTCTATCTGGTCATCGAGGATACCGAGAGTGATGGCGCGTTTGTGAAGGGGTTGATTCGAGCATACGGGCGTTCCGCTCTCGATTGCGCCCTCGACAAAGATTGGCTGGAGCTGCGTCGCGGCGGTGGCAGCAAAGTACGGGCCGAGCTCGAGCAGCTCCTAGCCAAAAACATTCCGGGACCAAGACGAATTGCGGCGCTGATCGATAGCGACCGCCTCTTTCCGGGCCAGGCTCTGGCCAGGGCCAAGGAGGACATTATCAGTTGGTGTCAAGATCGCAGAATCACCATTCACGTGCTGCACAAGCGAGAAATCGAGAATTATATTCCAGTCGATGGGCTCAGTGAGCCGTCTGAGGTTCCCGCGGAAAGAGTGCCGCACACACGTCACGCTGCCCGGAGACGCGCATACCTGAGCTTGACCCAAGAACAGCGCGATCACTACGACATGAAAAGAGGATTCAAAAGAGGACAGCACGGAGAGGCGGCGATTCCTGCAGAGCAGAATAAGCTGTTCGAATCGGTGTCGCAGGCCCGGTTATCCAATCTATGTGGCGGATTCGGCGACAACGTCTGGAAACGTTTCGAGCAGTGCGAATATCAACCGAGCGACTTCGAAATCATCTGCACCACATGCCCCGACGAATTGCCCGGGTTTCTCGACAAGATCGAGGTACTATTGTGACCAGCCTTGAAACGGCCGATCGGAGAGAGCGATGAGCAGCGTACCTCCCCCGGTCGTCAAACCGGATATCTCGTTCATCGAGGATCTACTGGTTGGGTTGGAGGCCGGAACGATCTGTATCCCTCGGATACAGCGACCATTTGTCTGGAAACCCGAGGCGATTCGGGCCCTGTTTGACAGCATCAAACGCGGTTATCCGATCGGCAATCTCTTATTGTGGGAGACCGACGAAAAAGTAAGTATGGCCAGTCGAGTCGGTCCGTTCGATGCTCCGAGCCGAGCGGAGGGCAAGGTGAGCTATGTCCTCGATGGGCATCAGCGGCTCTCAACCTTGTGGGGCGTACTGCGGCTGCCCAAGGATCACCCAATGGATGGCAAGCAGTCGAATTGGCGCTGGTGGCTGTGGTACGATCCCAAGAGAGACGATTTCGTTCACCGCCGGAAAGCGGATCCAGCCAAATACTTTGTGTCCATGTCGTCTGTCATGAAGACGATGGATCTCCTGCGCTATGGCCGCGAAGTGAGCAAACTATTCCCGAATGAAGCAGGGTTTTATATCCCCAGGGCCGAAAAAATGGCCGAATCCATTCTCAAATACCGCGTCAGCGTGACCCGAATTGTCGGTGGTAGTCTCGAAGACGCAGTCGAGATTTTCTCTCGCCTCAACACACGCGGTACCCAGCTCACTCCGGATCAGATGGTCTCCGCCTTGACCTACAGGGAAGGCGAGTTCAACCTCTCCGAACGGATCGACGATATCATGGGGTCCATGGCAGCATTCCATTTCGACAGTATAGAGCGTAAATATATATTTCAGGCTGTGTGCGCAGCGGCTGGTATTCGGGCGAAGCGTCGAGTCTTGGTTCCCCGGCTCGAGAAATTGCGTACGGATACAATACCCTCCGACGTAGACAGGGCCGAGACGAGCCTCATTGCCGCTGCGGAGTTTCTGCGCGATCGAGTCGGAGTGTGCAGCCATCGTCTGCTGCCCTACTCGTATCAGCTGGTCATGCTCGCCGAGTTCTTCCGCCACTGCAAAAAACCGAACGAAACCGCGTTGACGACGCTGGAGAGGTGGTTTTGGGCGACATCGTTGTCCGGCTGGTTCGCTGGTGCCAGGCCGGATGCGTTGGACCGTGGGCTGACAGAGATGGGTAATTTCGCGCAGAGCAAGATAGTAACTGGTAATCAATTCAGTGAAATGCCACTCGATGATCCGGTACAGCCATTTCCCAAGCGATTCGATAGTCGCGGCGCGCGAGTACGTGCCCTATTGCTCATGATGCTGATCCGACGGCCACGGGACATGAACGGCGAACTGGTCGATGTCAGCGCCCTCATGGGAAAACGGGGCAGTGCAGCCATACCCTATATCTGTCAGCAGAACGTCGCCAATTTGAGGTCCAGTCCAGGCAATCGAATCATGCTGGAGCGCATGCCGGGAACTTCTATTGTGACGCAGCTACAAGAATTAAACGCAATTGCGACCGACAAACGCGACGAGGTTCTGCACAGCCACTGGATTGCCAAGGATGCCTACGACGCCTTGCTGAGTGGTGACGGGGTCCAGTTCATCGAGCTGCGCGCTGGTTATCTCGAGGCAGAGGAGCGGGCGTTCATCGCTGAGCTGGGATTGGAGCCGCCGACCGAGGAGTCCAGCCTCGACGACGAGCCCGACACCGACGCAGACGAATGAGCCGGGACTACTGGGCGCCTGGCATGCTACACGATGACGGGGTGGAGATGGGTTCTACAGGAGCACGGAAGAATTGCCGGCCTCGCCCGGCGATCCGACGATCGAAGCGGCGATCTCGCCGGCCTCGCGGCGCAGGCGGGCCCGGGTCTCGATGACCTTGCGGGTCCGCCTGGCAATGTCGCGCCGCGCCGCCGGGTCTTTGGGCAGCGGAACCCGCACTTCGCGGATCCGCCCGCCCAAGGTATCGATGATATCCTGGGTGAATTGCTTGGACCGGATCTGCCGGCGCACGATGGCTGTGTTGAGGGCAGCAAAAAAGACATATCGGTCGAGCGTACCTGCTCGTTTGAGCCGCAGCCGATAGAGATGGCTCTGAAATAGCGCATCGCCGTCATATTTGGTAACCATGGCACAGGTTCCGATCAGATACGTGCCATCCCGGACCATGAGAATGTCGCCCGGTCGAACCTGTGCCTTGTCCCGATTGGCCTCGAAGATCGCCTCGCTCACACCGTGTTTGGGATCGCTTTTGAGTTCCCAGTTTGCAATATCAGAGGTGCGGATAAACGGATATGGACCAGTCCCATAGGCCATCTTGCCGACCTCCACCCCGGTGGACAGGTCGAGCATACCATCCTGTTCCAGCTGGCCGATCAGGAGCAGATCGTGTGTATCAGTTAGCGCTGCGAGCGCCCCGGCGAGTTCTGGATCGTAATATTTGGGCACCAGAACGCCGCCTTCGATGGCAGATCGTTGGCGCATAAAACCCAGATGGTCACCGTCGTTATGGGGGTTCTCGGCCAGGCGTCGGTAGTTTTTTGCCACTGTGGGCATATCGTCAAGCAGCTTTGCGGTGCCGTCGGCGTCGTGCCGGATGGTCGGGTTGCCGCGCGAATCGTGCCCACACCACTTGGCGTCGGCCATGAAAATTCGCCCTTGGTCGGTTGATGTGTGCGATCCGGTCGCGGGTTTGCGGGCAAATAACACACATACCTTGGCATGCGTACCGCCCTTGCCGCTGGTCTTGAACAGCGATTCTGGCAGAGTGACCACACCAAATAGATCGACCGTGTCGAGCAGCCAGGCGATCACATTGCCGTACGATGGGTTGCCCAGGACGCTTTCTGGAAGCACGATACCCAGCCGGCCGCCCGGCTTGAGAAGTTGCACGCAGCGCTCGAGGAAGAGCAGCTGGGGTACTTGATCGCCCAGCACCTGGTCGCCTTTGGCGTGGCGCCCGGTTGTCCGATCTCTGGTCCAGCGGTGGCCCAGCTGGTACTGGGACAGCAGCGCTTGTCCGCGCACGCGGATCTTTTTCCCGAACGGCGGATTGGTCAGTACCACGTCAAAACCATTGTGCGCGATGCTCGCTCGAGTGGCAGGCAGCCAGTCGGCAGCCGGTTTGAGGGTGTTGTCGCAAAAAATTTCCGCTCCAGGATCGCCTATCACGGCCATATAGGCCCTGGCCACTTTGGCCAGGAAGGCGTCTTTATCGATACCGCAAAAGCGAGACCGCGGCGGCGAGCCCCGGTCGCTGCGGTCGGTGGCATCCCTCTGTGACCTCACGTGGGACAGCGCTGTGACCAGGAATCCGCCCGAGCCGCAGGCCGGGTCGATGATCGTTTCATCCGGCTGTGGATCGAGAATCTCGACCATCATCTTGACTGCATTGCGCGGCGTGAAAAACTGGCCCTCGGCGCCGCGCAGGGCCGGTCCCAGAAAGACCTCGAAAGCATCACCCACCGCATCGCGTTCTGCTTCGGTCACTGCGTATTCCTGCAGCTGTTGGACCACATGAGCGACCGACTCGGGGTCGAGGCCAATGGTCTCCGAGCGGGCAAATACCCCGTGGTATTTCAGTTTGACCCGCTCGAACAGGCGCTGAATGCGTTTCTTGATCGCCTGCGCCGGATCCTCACCACCGGTCTGGAACGCCACGTGCTTGTCGGCCGCAGTGTCGAGTTCATCGTAGATTTTGCAGAACAGCAGATTGATGAGCTCCTGGGCCAGGACCTCATCCCGGGTCATACCGGTTGCGTTGCCGGCCAGATGATTGCGGATATCGCGAAACACTGCCTTGAGATTGGCCGGAACGCGCAGATCGCTCCTACACAGTCGCGTCTTGTTCTCGGTGAGTTTGATCGAATCAGCCATGGCCAGATACAGCGCCCAGGTGGTGAGCATAGCCCGTGCTGCGCTGACATGCTCCGCCATGGCCAGGCTGGCGTCCGCTCACGCAGGAAGCCCGCGGGATCGCACAGCACGGGATGGATTGGTACGTCCAATCTTCTTTGCCGCCAAGGCAATATTTGCGCAAACATCGCTTCAGAACAGCGGATGCTCAATCTCCGAGGCCAACTGGGTCGCTCTGCCGCCTTGCTCTGTCTATGTCCGCTCTAGAGGACACAGTGAGCCGGCTTGCCGCGGTTTGCGCACGACGATATCATGGCGGCGAAAGGCTGGGCGGTGAGTTTTCTGCGCTATTTGGACTTCGAGCTGAAAATCGCCAAAAGCGGCGATGGCTATAGCGCGTACGTGCTGCGCAGCCCGGGCGGGGAGGCCAGTCGCACGTTCACTCTGCCGCTATCCAACGACCGGATCGAGCTATTGATCACCCGGATGGGCCAGAGGCGGCGGTTCGAGGCCAGGCGGCTGCGGTCGCCCGAGATGGAGGCGGCACGCGAATTGGGCGCATCCCTGTTCAAGTCGGTGTTTGACGAAGGGGTGCGAGATTGCCTGCGCAGCAGCCTGGAACACATCAACGAGCGGCCAGGCACGGGCTTGCGCATCAAATTGCGCTTGGACGACGCGCCCGAACTGGGCGATCTGCCATGGGAACTTCTGTACGACGGAACCAACGAGCGGTTCCTGGCTAAGTCCCATCACACGCCGATCGTGCGCTATCTGGAGCTGTCCGAGTGTATCCGTCCGCTGCCCCTGGCCCTGCCGCTCGAGATTCTGGTGATGATATCGGCCCCGGACGGGGTCGCGACGCTGGACGTAGAAGGCGAGAAGGCTCACCTGGAACAAGCGCTGGGCTCGCTTCGCCGGGCTGGCAAGGTACGGCTGACCTACTTGCCCCAAGCCACGCCGCGCGCCTTGCAACGCGCTTTGAGCATCGGGACGTATCACGTGATCCACTACATCGGTCACGGCGGCTTTGACAAAGCCACGGACGAAGGTGTGCTAGTTCTGGAGGACGAGGAGGGCAAGCCGTATATTGCTGACTCGCAACTACTCGGCACATTGATCTATGACCATCGCTCGCTTCGGTTGGTCGTGCTCAATGCCTGCGAAGGGGCCCGCAACTCGCGAAGCGATCCGTATGCGGGAATGGCAACAGCCCTGGTAAAGCAAAGCGTACCAGCGGTGGTGGCCATGCAGTTCGAAATCACCGACCGGGCCGCGCTAACATTTGCCGACGAACTGTATGCCTGTCTGGCCAGGGGGTTGCCGATCGATGCGGCGGTATCAGAGGCGCGCAAGGCGATCTACAGCCAGCGCAATGAGATCGAATGGGGCACGCCCGTACTCTACACTCGCTCGGACGATGGTGCGTTGTTTCAGCTCGACCTGGCCGCGCCCCTACCTGAGCAGCCACTGCAGCCAGAGCCAGAGCCAGAGCCACAGCCGCAGACACGACTGGAAGACAACCTGGACAGGCAGCTGGACCAACTGTACGACGAGGCCCTCAACCAGTACTTCCTGGAGCGCTGGAGTGAGGCGCGTCGCTGCTTCCGCGACATTGTCGAGCTGCGCGCTGATTACGAAAACGCAGCAGCCATGCTGCAAGAGGTGGAGCAAAAGGCGCGCCTCACTGAACTGTACGAGCAGGGCGTGGCTCACATCCAGGCAGAGGAGTGGCAAAAAGCCCACCAAGCACTGGCGGCGCTGGTCGCCGAGCAGGCTGATTTTCGAGATGCGGCGACTTTGCTGGCCACAGCCAGGCAAAGCAGCGTGTGGCCGAGTTGTATGGGCAAGCGCGGCGGCTGCACCGGAGCAAAAAATGGCAGGCAGTGGTCAAGGTATTCTCACAAATCGAAGCAATCGATCCGAGCTACCCCGATGGCGAAGGATTGCTGGAATCGGCGCAGGAAACGCTTGCGGCGGCCAGACGCAAGGCTGAGCTCGAAGCGCGCTACAAGCGGGCGCTGAGAGCAATGAACACTGGGAATTGGGACCAGGCGCAGTCGCTGTTGCGGGAGCTGGAAGCCGCGCAGGCGGGATATCGCGATAGCAAGGCTCTGCTGGCCAGAGTCGAACGTGAGCTACACGAGATCGAGCGAAAGGCGCGGCTGAGCGAGCTGTATGAGCAGGGCGTGGCTCACATCCAGGCTGAAAAGTGGCGAGAAGCCCATCAAGCGCTGGCAGCGCTGGTCGCCGAGCAGGCCGAGTTTCGAGATGCGGCGAATCTGCTAGCCATAGTCGAGCCAAAAAGAAACCTAGCCGAATTGTATGAGCAAGCGCGGCAACTGCACCTGAGTGAGCAATGGCAGAGGGTGGTTGAGGTGTTTTCACAGATCGGGGCAATCGATGCGGCGTACCCCGACAGTGAAGGTTTGCTGCAATCGGCGCGACAAGCGCTCGCGGCGACTCCGGCACCGGGCAGGCAACGCAGGTGGCTCGGCATGCTTCTGGTCGTAGCGGTTGCAATCGCGCTTGTTTTGGGCATTTCTTTGTCCCAACAAGACAAGGAGCCAGAAGTTTCCAAGCCGACCGGCAGTGCAACAGGCGTGCAATACACGGCGCTGGCCAAAAAGGCACCAATGCGTTTTATCAGCCTGGCCGGTGGCACGTTTCGGATGGGGACGCCAGAGAATGAGAAGTATCGGGACGATGACGAGGTTCTACACGAGGTAGAGGTATCGCCGTTTGCCATTGCGGAAAAGGAAGTGACGCAAAGGCAGTGGGAGCTGGTCATGGGAAAAAATCCAAGCGATTGCCGCAACAATGGATGCAGTCCGGATCGGCCAGTGCAGAAGGTGAGCTGGCGGGACGTCATCGAGTTTTTGAACAAGCTGTCAGAGCGGGAGCAACTGACACCGTGTTACAGCGGCACGGAAGACGAAATCGAGTGGAATCAGAAGTGCGATGGTTTTCGTCTACCAACCGAGGCGGAATGGGAATACGCGTGTCGGGCAGGTAGCCAGACAGTGTACAGCTTTGGGGATGATGTCTCTCAGCTGGGCGAGTACGCCTGGTACGGTGAGGACTCCAGCACAAGTGCGGCTCATCCAGTGGGCGGCAAGAAGCCGAACGATTGGGGTCTCTACGATATGCACAGCAATGTTTGGGAATGGGTATGGGACTGGTATGGACCGTATGCGGTAAGACCTTCGGGAGAGGTGTCGGTCAATCCGAGCAGACCAGAGAACGTAGCCGAAGTGGATGTATGGGATCCGCAGAAGGAAGAGGTAGTCAAAGGTAGGGTACGAACGCTGCGCGGCGGTTCTTTTGGCAACGGGTCCAGGTTCCTGCGCTGCGGGGGCCGGAGCAGGTTCAGGCCCACGGACGTGGACAGGGACACGGGCTTCCGGGCCGTCTGGGCCCGGCCTCGCCAGCATTGATCCTTGATCTTATTGATTTTTTTCCGAAAGCCCG
The DNA here is from genome assembly GCA_022360315.1 of Pseudomonadota bacterium. Taxonomy (GTDB): domain Bacteria; phylum Myxococcota_A; class Polyangia; order Haliangiales; family Haliangiaceae; genus JAKSDA01. Next base: position 1,632 of record JAKSDA010000080.1, on the reverse strand, counting down.
CGAAGCGGGCCGCGCCGAAAATCTGTCATTTTATTAACAAAGTGACAGATTTTGATGACAGAACGACAAAATCGGTATCAAAACGACAAGTATTGTCGACAAAGTGACAGTATTTGTTGGTCGGATTGTCATTTCATTTTACAAAATGACAATCATTGTCCATGAGCCGACAACTCTATTGCCAAATTGCCAATGATTGACACTTGAAAAACGTACTGTCAAGGACGAGCGCCAGATCAGGCTAGGTGTTGTTGACACGTTCTGTCGAACCTGTAGCTAGATTGGGCCGACGTATGAGTGCAGCTTCATCGACCACAGCTACGCTGTGGCCACTGGACGCGGGCCGCAGCGGGCTGTACTGGCCTATTTGCGCTGGCTGCGCCAGTACCGCTGGCGACTGTCGCTCGATATCCGGCGCTATTTTCCGTCCATTCATCACGATACGTTATGTGAGCTGTTTGCCCGTCGCCTGTGCGATCGCCGCACGGTCGAGCTGATTCGCGCCATGGTCGCTGCGGGTGGCCAAGTCTATCGCACACCTGTGGCTATTTCGATCCTGGGGCTGGAAACGGAGCCTGTACCGCCTGGTCGCGGCTTGCCGCTAGGCGGCTATCTGAGCCACTGGTCAGGCGGTCTAGTTGACCCCTCCCCCGCACGACCCAACATCCCGCGGTCAAGGCCGTGGACCCAAGGAGAGACCCGCATGGCCCGTCGCCGACACGGTCAGTCGATCACGGCGAGGCCCGCGGCTGCGGTTGGTTCACTTTGCAGATATTCATGAGGGCGAGGATCTGTTCCTGGACGTCGACTCGACCACCACGCCCTACGGTGACCGGGTTTTGCGCACAGAACGCGAGCTAGAAGATCGCGGCTGGTCCCATGCCTGGTGTGGCGAGTCGACCCGGAGGTACGAATCGGGCCGGGAACCCGGACGCAAGAAGCGCCGATGACTTCATTCCCAACGCACCGGCCTGGGTCGGCATCGAACCCCCGCGGTCCCGAATCCGGTCGGTTGCGTTGGGGACACTGTTCCCTTGCCACAATCGTGCCCAACCCCGCTGGCCTGAGAAAACAGATTGACCGCGGTCTCACTCAATTCAGACGAACGTTGTCCGTTGAGGCCATGTAGCCAGAGCAGGCCCAGGGCCTGATCGCTGAGCTGAGTCGCGGTCTCGATCAGATGGTGCGCGCTGGTCTCGAGAGCTCGTTGTCCCAGTCGATCGAATCGATGTGGCATTCCCACCGTCGCTCGCGATTTGCCGCCCGATCGCTTGCCTGGGTCCCGGCTCTCGTGACTACCCTTGAAGAACCGTGAAGGAACGTGAAAAACACCCGACCGCACAGGCTCATAACGGCCCTCGTGCGCAGCCGGCCCTCAAGACCTTCTGGCACTATCCCTACGCCAGCCTGGTCAAGGAGCGAAAGCCCTCCAACTGGGAGGTCGTTGTTGAGAAACTTCTGTCCCTCGCTCCCCGCGCCGTTGATCTCTTGCTCCTTCGCCGCAAGGGCACCAAACGCCGCGACCACGAGGCTCGCGTCATGCGTAGTCTGTGGCCGCTGTTGACCGATGTCGCTCTGCTCGAATTCAAGGGGCCAACCCGGGGCCTTCGGCCTCGCGAGCTGGGCAAGCTG
>JAKSDA010000488.1 GCA_022360315.1 Pseudomonadota bacterium | reverse complement strand
CGTGGCGCTCAACGGCGTGGCGCTCAACGGCGTGGCGCTCAACGGCGTGGCGCTCAACGGCGTGGCGCTCAACGGCATCCCGCTGACCACAGAGCAGGCCGATGACGTCGAGACCGCGATGATTCTGCTGGGTGAGTGCGCACTGACGCCGCAGCAGTCCTTTACAATCACCGATCTGGACGGCAACGTATCATCGCCCTATTACGGACAGGAGGGCCTTGATCCGGGACGAGCCACGGGCACATCGGATCCCGACCAGCTCGACGCCATCGATCAATGCATGGTCGATCGAGGACGAGCGCTCGGCCATATCGTGAGCAATGGCGTCGCTCTCAATGGCGTCGCTCTCAATGGCGTCGCTCTCAATGGCGTCGCTCTCAATGGCGTCGCCCTCAATGGCATCGCGCTGCAGAGCATCGCGCTGAACGACGTCACTCTCGGTGGCAACCAGTTGACTGTGGCGCAGGCCGGGGAGGTGAAAGACGCCGTGATTCTGATGGCCGAGTGTGCGCTGCTGCCGCAGCAGTCTATTACCATATCGAACCTGGACGGCACATCCGATACCTACTACGGCGATGCTGGTCACGACCCGGGACGAGCCAGCGGCGCTGCAGATCTCGATCAGCTCGCCGTCATGGGCGAATGCGTCATGAACCGGGGCAGCGCTCTGGGCTACCCGATGACCTACGACCCGTCGGTGGCTCGTCAGGCATTTCTGACCATTCTCGAGTATCTCGTCGGATGTGCATTGCCACATGACCGGACTGTGACCGTGGTGGACGAAGACAACAATGCGATCCCATTGTCGGGTGCCATAGGATTGGCGCCGGACTGGGAGACTCGCCCGGCAACACCAGCGGAGCAACGCCTAGTATCTGCTTGCCTTGCAGCACGCACCAACGCCAGTGGCAAATCGGTACAGATCTCTCTGCGCGGCGCTGGCCTGCTGGTGAGTAAACTCGAAACAGTCCGATTCGCCCAGCACGAAGGCGCGTTTGTCGCCGATCTGTTCGGCACAAATCCCTACGTCAAGAGCTGCAATGTGTTGGGCGGCATCACCGGGCGAACATGTGCCTCAGAAGCCAGCACCTGCGGATTTGAAACTCTCAATGACTGCACGAGCGTGTGTACCGACAGCAGCGAGCCCGGCACGTATTCGCAATGCGGTGGACACACCGAAGTAATCAGTACATTTCTGGCACTCGACCACTCGATTGCGTCCGGATTCGAACACACCTGCATCCGGCAACTCGATGGCACGGTTGATTGCTGGGGCAGCAATCAAGGCGGCCAGCTGGGTACCGGCAGCTTCGATACCGAGCCGGTTGAAGTGCCACAAACCATTGCAGTGTCTCAAAATCGTATCGACTCGCTGACCAGCCGTTATCTGCACACCTGCGCCCGCGATGCCAAGGGCGAGTTAACATGCTGGGGACAGAATTTCAGTGGTCAGCTAGGCGATGGTACGAATACTGCACAGCCAGCGCCTGTTGCTGTTGCCTCCGATGTTGCCCAGCTGAGTGCCGGGAATGAGAATACGTGCGCGATCGCGGCGACCGGCGAGCTGAGTTGCTGGGGGGCCAACGGCTACGGCCAGATTGGTGATGGTACGACCACCGCTCGCAACACCCCGGTGTCTGTCCCCGGGCTCAGTCGAGTCATCAAGGTGGCGACTGGCTATCACACCTGTGCCCTCGACGGATCCGGATCGGTGTACTGTTGGGGCCACAACAACCGTGGCCAGGTCGGCGCCGGAGCGACGCCGAGTCAACTGATGCCGATTGAAGTTCCCATCGGCCCGGCCATCGACCTTTGTATCGGCTATGAGCACACCTGCGCAGTGCTGGAGAGCGGAGTTGTGAACTGTTGGGGACGCAACATCAAGGGTCAGCTGGGTGACGGCAGCACCAATGATAGCTCGACACCAGGTGCGGTGGACAGCGCACTGCCTACCAATGCGACAGGCGTGGCCTGCGGCTACCGGCACACCTGTGCGCGGCTCGAAGATGGCAGTTTGTGGTGTTGGGGATACAACGGGTATGGCCAGGTCGGTATGGGCAGCAAGACAGAGATCGAGGCAACACCGCGCGAGGTGATCGGCATTGCCGGTGTTCGCGACGTTGTCCCCGGTTATTACAATACGTGTGCGGAGATCGACGATGGCAGCATGTGGTGCTGGGGGGCCAACGACCACCGCCAGCTCGGCACTGGCTGCCCCGAGGATTCGGTGGCACCAACAGCGATGATCCAATATGTCTGTGGCAATCGTGTTTGCGAGACAGGAGAGACACCGCGGACCTGTGCTGCCGATTGTATCGCATGCGGCAACGACGTGTGCAGCGTCGGCGGGCCGAGCTGTGGTAACGGTCAATGCGAGAGTGGTGAGGACAGCATATCGTGTCAGTCGGACTGCGGCCTTTGCGGCGCACCGGGCTGCGGCGACGGCATCTGTGATCCCGCCGCAGAGGACTGCCAGTCGTGCGCACAGGATTGTGGCGAGTGCCCGGTTTGCGCCGGGGCGGACGAGTACTGCACCCAAAACAATCAGTGTTGTTCGGGGAGATGCCGAAAAAAGAAAAACAAGTGCAGAGCATGAGCGGGCAACCGTGTCCGGTTGGGCTCATGAGCACTGGCCATCACGATGGATGTATGCGCAAGAGGCTTTCAGCTCACAGAGATGAGCATCGAGAGTCGGTGGCGCAGAAAGTGGCATCGACCGTCGTATTGTCCGGGATGGTCACTGCTTGCTTGACCAGAATGGACGCGGCAACCACACAATCGAGGCCGATGATCGCGTCCTGCCTGACAATGCTGTTGTCACCAATAGTCGTATCTGTGCGAATGTCCGCCGCTTTTCTGATCGTCACAGCATCTCCAATGACCACGCCATTACTGATCAGAACATTTTTGGCCATGTCCACGTCGGCGCCCACAGTGACGTTGTCACCGATATCAGCGTCTCTGCCGATCGAACTTCGAGCTCCGATTTCTGACCCGAGTCCGATCGATGCACCCTCTTTGAGCAGGGCATCTTCTCGGATAATGCCATTTGCACCGACAGACGTATTGGCCCTGAGTATGGCATTTGCCTCGATTATCACGCACGAGCCCAATACTGCGGTTGGGTCGATGTTTGCGGTGGGATCAATCGATCCGCACCCCTGAGCGTGTGCCAGGCCAGGGCTGTCGCTCTCGGCCCATACGGTCACGCAAACCGCCGCTGAGAGCGACGCAAGACATACCAGTACACTTCGCTGAAATAGCTTGGACTGCATAGTTCCCCCTAGATTTTGAATTTCGCCGTCACGCTACAGCGATTTTTTTGGCAATGCAAGCTTTGCAAATCGATCGCTGTTATTTCTGCCACCGGTGTACTGACCAGAAACACGTTGGTTACGGATCAAACGAGGTATTTCTGTTGCGAGACCAACAGCCGAGCCGGCCGGCAGTCCAGCAGGCCGGGGCTATGCCCTACCAGGCCGGGGCTATGCCCTACCAGGCCGGGGGCTATGCCCTACAATGATAAGCCCGAGTACGAAGCGGTCGGGCCGCGCACGATCAGTTTGATCCTTTCCAACGTGATCGTGTATAGGTCGGGTCATGCGGGTGGCGAAACGCGATGTTACCCGTCATCGATTTGCCATTCACATGATACTTCACTGCCATTGTCTCACTTCGATCCAGGTATTGGCGTAGGCAGAATCGCCGAGCGATTGTTCGCGAGGGGAAGCGAAATAGCTGTGGAACATCACGTCCTGGTGATCGAGTCTTCCGGGTATACCGCGGTCTGAGGTCAAGACACCGACGTGACGGGGAAACAGGACCAGATCGCCCGGTTGTGGAAAAGCGATTGGCCGGCCATCCTGGTCGACGTAGGTGCCATCCTGTCGTGGCATAGCGCGGGCCAGGCGCCTGGTGTATTTGGGCAATCCGCCGGTCCAGGTATACGGAATGGGTTCGCCCATTCGGCGCCGGCCGTAGACGACGAAATCTGCGCAATCGGATCCCTCGAGTCGTTCGCTTTGATGTCGAGCGTCGGTGAGGCCAGCAGATGCCCATATGTATGGTTGCCCGTACATTTCTGTCAGGTATCCCAAATAGCTATCGTCGCGGCGCAGTGATACTCGGTGCACGTCGTCGCTCAGCCCTCCGGAGCCGCGGCCCTGCCGCGCTTCGGCTCCAGGTGTCGAGATCGCACCGCTCGCGGTGAGGGCAATGAGCTTGTAGCGCATGGTTCCCAGTCCATTGCCGCGGTTTGGCGTCAATGTTGGACTGACATCTGCTATCACCTCGGCGGCGAGCTGCCAGTTCGGCACCGGAGTTTCGGCATAATCGATCGGTTCGAACTGGAAACTGCCACTCTGGGTGTTAGACATCGACTCGACGCGGGGTTCGACTTTATACCAGGACAGGAGTGCGTCGGGTGCTCTATCGAGCGGCTGGAGTGTCCGGGGGCGGCCGGCGATCACAGCAGAAGGCACGTTGCCGTAGTATTGCAGGCGTCCTGCCTCACGGACCGCGAGCACGGCGTACAGGGTGACGCTGTCGCTGGCCAGGGCGTGCTTTGGCCGATCGGTTGGCACAGCTGTGTCACCGGCGCGCGATACGATGTGAACTGTGACAATCCGGCGTTCTGCCCGGGGCCCGGCTGCCAATGCGGCAATGAGCAGCAGAGATAGGCCGAGCGCTCTCGTCAATGTGGTCATCCGTGACAAAGACGCGCGGGCCATTCCATCGGATCTCTTCTTGCAGTCCTTGGTTGGCCCGGATTAAATCCGGGCCAGTCGGCCGGACGCCGACTCCGATCTCCGCTGGACAATGCGGCGCCCGCTGAACCACGACCTCAGTACCAGGCGAGCGAGGCCCCGGACCGAAGGGACCGGGCGTCCTTGCCCGGTTGCTTTCAGCCCGCCTCTGATCGGTATTTATGGCCTATCTGCCGCACGATACTGATCTCTATTTGCGTCGCTCGCACGAGATGCTCGACCGCTGTGAGCCACGATAGCGAATATTGGCTTGTATCTGCAAACCATCGCGTGAGTGCGGGAACAGCGCGAGGGATACCGCAAGCTTCGTCCACCACGGCGGCAGTCACGAGCCAGGCGACCATCCGATTGTGGTCTGACGGCGGCACTTCTGCAAAAAAGTCACAAAAGAGCGCTGCGCGATGCTCCTCGGGCAGCACTTCTTGTCGTTCCACCCAGAGCGCTTCGACTGCCCTATCGAGCTGCCAATACAGCGCCTCATCCCCACAACGAGCCATGCGCATTTCTTTTACCAGAGTGCGAAGATGATTTTCGAGAACATGGCGGGGGATTCCGCGATTGCTCAGCGACGTGGCCAGGTCATGTAGCAGTTGTCGAACATACGCTGGGTCGCTGTCACGGCGAAGCGCTGCAAGTAACGCCATACTCGCAGAGAGCAAAGGGCCCGGAGCACCGAAGCGCACCGAAAGATAGCAGCACTCCCGCTCAGAGATCTCACAGGCCGTGGCCACCGCTGTACTCTCCATCGGATCCAGGTGGCCGGTGGATCGTGTCCAGGCTTCGATCGCTTCGCCGGCTCGTTCTTCGAGCACCATGCGCCCAAAGAGCGTGCCATTCTGTGGATGATTGTGGCCTAGTTGCATCACGGTTCTCCTAATTGGTTAGGTGTGCGTTCGACAGCGCCGGGCAATCGGATGCATCCGCAATCAAAAAACCTGTCGAAACCCGTGCGCCCGCTATCCGCTGTCACAGCGACTGTAACCATGCGCCCTTGATATCTCCTAACCAGCTGATATCGAAAAGGAACCATCGTGGCACCAACAGGTGCATGACAGCCCGGGTGTCGTACCGATCCGCGCGGACTTCGCTGCCGAGACCGATAACCGGCCCCGATGCCGTTTGCCGATGCCTTCCAGTCGATGAACGGATCCCCCGACCGTTGGACGATTCTCCAAAATCGGACAACAAGTCCCTCCCTCCATCGAACGACGGATTCCCTCTGTCGAACCACTGGTCCTCTCCGTCCAAACCCTGGTCCTCTCCGTGGGAGAACTCGTCTACCTGATACTCGCCAGCAGGTGCTCGCGTTCCGCGCGCTCTTGCTCGATCTCCTCACCAAAAATATTGTAGAGAAAATCCCTCAGTCGAAATGGGTCTGTAAAACCAGATGCCGAGGCACGTAGCCATTGGGAGAGATCGTGGCAGAATGTCTCGCCGTCTGGGTAACGCTCCTCTCTTGCAGGGACCAAGCCTCGCTGACAGACTGCATCGAGTGCGGGCGGTACCCTCGGTGCTTTGCTCGATGGCGGAACAGGAATAGGATTGCGCCCTCGGCTCGAAAGGTCCTGCTCCACGTCGGTGGCCGGGGGAAACAAATGACGCCCGGTGAGCATCTCCCACAATATGACGGCGGCAGAGTAGAGATCGGACCGGCCATCGAGTGCTTCGCCGCGAGCCTGCTCAGGGGACATATAGGAGACTTGACCATAGACGATTCCCGAAGAAGCAATCGTCGAGCTGGCTGAATAGAAATTAGCGATTTTCACATCGCCATCATATGAAATAAGAATATTTGGCGGTGCAATATGTTTATGAATTGCGCTCCGATTGCCACCGGAGTGCATATAGGACAGTCCCCGGGTCACCTCCTTGATAATATAGACCGCCAGGTCAACCGGAAAAGCCACCTGTTTTTTGGCACATTGGTTCCAGATGGTGTGGAGATCATGGCCGTCGACAAACTCCGTCGCCACATAGAACTCATCGTGCGCTGAGCCGACGTCGAACGCCGAGACGAGGGTGCCATGGTACAGACTGATAGCAGTCTTGGCCCCATCTCGAAAGTGTGACGCGTACTCGGGCTCAGACCGGGCCAGGCGAGGCCGTAGAGTCTCGATGAAGAATAAACGCTCGAGTTCGAACCCACCTCTAGCTGCTATATAGGACGAGCTGAGGCCATTATCACTGATGAGTTTTAGAAGATGATAATCACCGATGTGGCGGGGCAGTTTCTTGATTTTCTCCGATTTCATGCCATTTCCTTTCTGAGTTTTGTAGTGGTCCGGCGGGAACGTGGAACATGAGCAATCGACCTCGGCGGTGCGCCACCGTGCTGCTTTCTCTGCAACGTACCCCACGGTTCCCCCCCGGAGGTACCAGATCCCCCGAATTCTCCCCTGAGGTACCTCCCCTGAGGTACCAGGTCCCTCCCTCGGGGGCTGCAACTCTCCGCGATGACCGAAAATCTCCCCGCACGGGTGTCGGCACCCCCCCGCAGTGACCGAAAATCTCCCCGCACGGGTGTCGGCAACCCCCGCGATGACCGAAAATCTCCCCGCACGGGGGTCGGCAACCCCCGCAGGGACCGAAAATCTCCCCGCACAGGTGTCGGCACCCCCCCGCAGTGACCAAAAATCTCCCCGCACGGGTGTCGGCAACCCCCCGCAGTGACCAAACATCTCAGCGACATGGGTGCTGGGCCCGTTGTCCTGACCAAAAATCTCACCGGCATGGGGGTATGGGCCGCGTGCGCTAGCATGGTACCCATGGACGCGGACAGACAGGGCGAGTCGCCGCTGGAATTCTACCGGCGACTCGTCGCGCTGGGCTCGGATACAATGCCAGTGAGCTGGTTCCCCGGCTGACTGCCGGGGCCATCCCCGACCGCTCGACCGCGATGCCGCTCGCCAGGCCATTGAGCGCCCGCTTGCCCGGCACCGCGTGCGCATCGAAAACTCGCTGCTCGACCATCTGCTCCTCGAGCGTGAGGTCGACGACGGCAATATGGCGCTGGTCCAGGCCTTGCTTACGGTCTTTGTCGACACTGCAGCAGCGACGGTGACGCCGGAATATGCACCGGTAAACCGCAGGCGAGAAGCGAGAACCCAGGCCCCGAATTACTTGTGACCGAAATGTTTTGCATGCAACATCGCGGGCCATGGCACGTAACCATCGCGGAGCTGTTCATCTGGCGGATAAATTCGCATCCTTCGCGGACCATTGGGCACCCCGGCGCATCGCCAATGTCAACGACTACACGATCAAGATCGTCAAGCTGAAGGGCCAATTTGTCTGGCATCGACATCTCGACACCGACGAGCTGTTTCTGGTCCATCGCGGATGTATGACGGTTCGCTATCGCGATCGCGACGTGGTGTTGCGCGCCAACGACGTGCACGTGGTGCCGCGCGGTGTGGAACACTTGACTCTGGCCGACGAGGAATGCGAGGCACTGGTGATCGAGCCGGCGTGCACGGTGAACACTGGCGATACCGATGGCGAGATGACCGCAGAACAAGAACCATTTATCTGACCGCAAGGGAACCCATCGAGTTTTTGTTCGCCGGGCCCACCTGGTCGGAGAGTGTGCCGATCGCCCACGCCGTGCCCCAGCCGGACCGCAGATCGGCAAATTGTACCCGACATCCAGGCCAGGTGCGTGGGCCACCCCGTTCAGCCTCAAACCACACTGGATGCTGGTTTTATTCCCACCGGCCCGACCAACCCGTACACTCACTGATGACACGGCGCACCCAGGCCATTCGAGCGTGGCCGACTGGATTGAGCCTGTTTATAATCTAAGGATATGCGTCGTTTTTCAGCGAGTGGGTTCATCGTGGTGGTGGCTCTGGCCGCAGCCGTTGTCTTGACTGTCATACGCCCGTCACCACAGGGGATCATCAGCTTCGGCATCGGCCAACCCGAGGTGCGGGCCGCCCCTGGAAAGCCCGCCCCCGCGGTCAACAAACACAATCTGACCGCTCTCGACGTGTTCAACGTGACCCTGGTCCGCATCCGCGATGCATATGTCGACCGGGACCGCATCGAGCCCAAGAAGATGCTCTACTCGGCACTCGACTCGGTGCAGTTCAATATCCCCGAAGTCCTGGTCGAGGCGTTCCCCGAACGAGATGAAGTCGTCGTCGTGGTCAACGACAAGAAGAAGACCTTCTCGACCAGCGAGGTCGACTCGCCCTGGCGCCTGTCGAGCAAGCTCAAAAAGATCTTTCGTTTCATCGAAGCCCACATGAATACCGGCGCCGACCTGGCCCGAGTCGAATACGCCGCGGTCAACGGCATGCTCAATACACTCGATCCTCACTCGGTACTGCTCGATCCCGAAACGGCACGGGAGATGGACGTCAATACCAGCGGAAAGTTCGGTGGACTGGGTATCGTCATCCGCATCCACAAGCGCAAGCTCACCATCATTCGACCGATGAAGGGAACCCCGGCCTGGCGAGCCGGTCTCAAGCGGGGCGATCATATCGTTCAAATCAACGATGAGGTCACCGAGAATCTATCGCTGCAAGAAGCAGTCGATCGCATGCGCGGCACGCCCAAGACTCCGATCACGATCTGGGTTCGTCGCCAGGGCACGCCCGACCCCATCAAGTTCGATCTCAAGCGCGCTGTGATCCGCGTCGAATCGGTCGACAACCGCCTGCTGGCTGACAATATCGGTTACATCCGTCTCAAACAGTTTTCCGGCCGAACCGGCCAGGAAGTCAAAGAAGCCATGGCCGATCTGCGCAGCCAGGGCGCCAAAGGATGGGTCCTCGATCTGCGCTCCAATCCGGGCGGGCTGCTCGAGCAAGCCATCAAAGTGGCCGATCTATTCGTCGATAAGGGTACCATCGTCACCACGGTGGGTGGTCGCGAACGCGAGCCGCGCCGGGCTGAACGCAAGGGTACCGACAAACTGCCCATCGCCGTCCTGGTCAACGGCAACTCGGCCTCGGCCTCCGAAATCGTCGCCGGTGCCCTCAAAAACCTCGACCGGGCCGTTGTTATCGGCAGCAATACATTTGGCAAGGGATCGGTCCAGGTCCTCTACGACAACAAGGACGGCTCCAAGCTGAAATTGACCATCGCCCAGTACCTGACCCCGGGCGACCGCTCGATTCAATCCCTGGGCATCGTGCCCGACGTCAAGCTGCACCACATGATCGTGCCCAAGGCCAATCGCGGTCCGCGCGATCGGGTGCGCCTGCTCCCGCCCAGCCGTACTTATCGCGAGATCGACCTCGATGCTCACCTCACTTCGCGCTACGCCAAAGGCGATGCCAAGCCAAAATACGAGCTGAGCTACGTGTTCGAGCGGTCCCGGCGAGCCGATCCGCTCGACGATACCGGCGACGACATCCAGCCCGACCCGAACGAGCTCGCCGACGACGAGCTCGACGAGAATCTGCTCACCGACTTCGCGATCAAATTGGCCCGCGACGTGGTGGCGCAAACCAGCGCCGGCCAGCGCAACGCCATGATCCAACAGGCGCGGCGCCTGATCGCCAAACACCGCCAACGGCAACACACCAAGCTGGTCGAGGCGCTCGCCCTGCTCGGCATCGACTGGAGCGATGCAGCCAAGAAAAACCAGCCCGCGGCCAACCTCGAAGCTCGAGTTACCAGCGATAAACCGGCCTACGACGCCGGCGATATCGTCGAGCTGACCGGCGTGGTGACCAATCACGGTGCCGGCTCGGCCTATCAGGTCCACGCCCGGGCCAGATCCAATCACCAGGCCTTCGAGGACGCCGAGTTCGTGTTTGGCCGCATCCTGCCCGGTGAGACCAAAACCTGGACAACCCGGGTCCAGCTGTCTAAAAGCGCCCGCGACCGGGTCGATGAAGTCCGCTTCGAATTCCGCGAGGCGCGCGGCACCAAACCCGCTGCCGCTCCGTTGCAGATCCGCATCAGGGCCGCCGACCGTCCGGTATTCGCCTATTCGCACCAGCTGATCGACTCGGGCAACGGCGATGGTCTGGTGCAAAAAGGCGAGCAACACCGCCTGCGCGTCACCATCAAAAATACCGGCGCCGGCCCGGCCGCCGAGACCACCGCAATCTTGCGCAACGCCTCGGGCGACGGGGTCCTGCTCAAAAAAGCCCGGTTCGAACTGGCCGCACTGCAGCCCGGCCAGGAAAAATCCGTGGACTTCGTGTTCGACGTGAGCCGCCGATTCGGCGGCGACGAGGTGGTTGTCGAAATGACGGTCTACGACGCTGTGCTGCACGAAAACGTGATCGAAAAGCTGCGCTACAAAATCCGCGCGCCGTCTCCAGGCCCGCAAAAGATCTCGGGATACGTTGCCGTGACCGAACGCAGTACGCCGATCTACGAGGGAGCATCGGCTGATTCGGGCACCATTGCCACAGCGCCGAGAGGGACGAGCTTTCGCGTCACCGGCAAGCAGGGGTTGTGGTACCGGATTCAGATCGCGCCGGATCGGGAGGGATTCATCGCTGCCGCCGGCACCAAGAAGACCCGCTCTCCGCGCGGCAAAACCGCAATCAACCCGGTCTGGCAAGTTACTCCGCCGGCCATTTCACTGCGCATTCCGTCGTTTGTCACCGATAGTGCCACTTACAAACTGAGCGGAAAGGTCCGCGACGATACCCACGTCGAGGACGTCTATATCTTCGTGTCCAACATCGCCGACAAGGTGGAAAACAAGAAGGTGTTCTACAAGTCGAACCGCAGCGGCCAGCAGACCAACCTGCTCGAATTTGCCGCCGATATCCCGCTGTGGTTGGGAACCAACCGCGTCACTGTCGTCGCGCGCGAAAACGACGAGGTCCGGGCCACTCACACGATGTATTTGCTGCGCACCAAAAGGGCAACCACTGCCGCCGCGCCCAACGCGCGGTGATCGAGCCACCATGTGCCCGAAATCGCCAGAGTTGGCAAAAATCAGCGGTCTCGGGCTGAATCTTCCTTCCCGAGGGTGAGTCACAATGGCCAGACACATGCGAAATTTCATCGCCGTCGTCGCATTCCCTGTGCTCGCCCTGCTCGCAGTGGCCACCCCGGTCGTCCCGGTCGGCCAGGCATTCGCACAGGCGGTCTCCTCGGGGAGCTACGCCGTCACCTTCGAAGCGATCTCCAACAGCTGTGAAGAGGTCGGCCTGCGCTTGACCAACGGCACCCTTCAGCTCACCCGCAAGGGCAAGATGGTCGAGGTAGACATACCCGGGGTGCCGAGCATGAAGGGCAAGCTGCGCAGAGGCAGCACGTTCAGAGCCGAGGCCAGACAGGCCCGAGCCGGAGCGGAGGGAATTCGAGGTCGGTTTTCGGCGGCTGGCCGGGCCAGTGACAAACGGGTCCAGCTGGTCTTTGTCGCCGAGTTCTATCGCGGTAAAAAACCGCTATGCACCCAGTCGTGGGACGTGATTGGTACTCGCCAGCCGGGCACCCGGCGCCAATGAGAACACGCCAACGCCACCGGTCTGCTCCGATTGCAGCAGTCTTGCTCACCGTGGAGTGGGCTGCGCCGCTTTCGGTCGCGACTGCCCAGGAGCACACGGATTCGCCGCCGCCTCACAGCGACCTTCCGGCTGACACTGCACAGTCGGGCCAGGCCGGACGAAATGCCGGCCCGGACGCAGTGCCCGGCCGAGCCGGCATCGCTCTTTCCGGTGACCCGAGGCGAGAGCCCGATGTGCTGGTCATCAATGTAGCCGGCGACATTGCCTATCCCAATGGCTGGGGAGGCATCCAGTACATCGACGACAAGAAGCACGAACTCTTCGCCCAGGTTCAGCCCATCCTGGACAGCGGAGATCTGAACTTCGCCAACATCGAATGTCCGCTCACCGAACGGGAACCGGTCTCGCAGAAAACGTATCCTATTGCCTGCAAGACCAAACGCCTGAGTTATTTCACCCGTGCCGGTTTTAACCTGCTATCGCTGGCCAACAATCATTCGATCGACGTGGGCAAGGAGGGCATCTCGGACACGCTGGCCCTGCTGAGACAAAACAGCACTGAAGAGCGGCCGCTGTATTTTGCCGGTATCGGCAATACATTGCAGGAAGCCCGGCGCCCCGCAGTGTTCACGCCGCGCGGCAAAAAGACCCGGATCGCGTTTTTTGCCGTGGCCAATACCAGTTACCGGAGCAACGTGGCCAGTGTGCACGATCCCGAGCTGGGCAGCCGTATCGCCGCCGCAGCTGCCAGTACCGATCTCGTCATGGTCTCGGTTCACTACGGCCCCGAGTACCACCACGTTCCGCCCCGCAGCGTGGTGGCCAAGTACCGCAGTTTGATCGACGCGGGCGCCGATCTGGTCGTGGCCCACCATCCTCATGTCGTACAGGGTGTCGAGCGCTACAAGAAAGGCGTGATCTTCTACAGCCTGGGCAACTTCTCATTCGGTTCGCGGACCCGGCGGCATCTCGCGACCGGAGCCCGCATGTACTCGATGATCGGCCGAATTACTGTCCGCAAGGGCATCCTGGCCAGGGTTGAATTGATTCCGCTCTACGCCAATAACCGCTGGACGTGGACTGTGGGCGATAAAACTCTCGAGCCGCGCCACGCCACTCCACAGCTCCTGTCCGGCCCTTTTGCTGCGTTTGCCCTGGACGAATTCGACGACTTTGTCCGACGCGTACCGTCCGACCAATCAGCCGAATCGCCCGGTCGCTCCACTGGTCTCATCCGCGTCGGCGATCGCGCGTTTGTCGACCTTGGCCACGGTCCGTTCGATGACGCCGAGCTGGCCGCCCTGCACCACGAACAGGCCCACGAATACGCGGTGGTCTACGCCGCTGGAGCCGAACCGCGTCCAGCTACAGAGGCCGAAAAACTGGTCGAGGGACGGGGCGGAACCCCCGATGCACTGGTTCGCCAGGCCCAGCTCGAGGCCCGGGAAGAAAAGAAGCGGGCCCAAAACAAATCGGCAGTAAAGCGAGCGAAGAAAAAAAAGCCTCGCAGCAAAACACCGGCACGCAAACGTCGAGCTGCCAGGCCGGGAAAACGCCTCAATAATCCCGGCAAGGCCAGAAAGGCCGCCCGTCCTTCCACAGCGGTCAAGACCAGACGAAAAGCCAAAACTCCGCGCAAATCCGGGCGTTGATCGCCGATCTCTACCGTTTGCATGGGCACGCCGGCCCAGCTGGTCTGTTCTGTCTCGAGACGTCCCGGCGGGTTGATAGCTGTCAGACCCAGCGCGTATCATCCGGCACCTGGACATGTCGAAGGCGAAACTCGATCACACACCGGGGTCAAGTCCCATCACCGGAGAGAGCGATCTGGCAGCGGCAGCCCACGCGCTTGGTGCGGTGTCGGTGGCTGGGATATCGAGCGAGGAACTGCGCATGGGCAACAGATTGCCGGTGTCTTCGAGCATCGTCAATGCGTTGCGTCAGCAGATCTTGGCTGGTCGCGATCCCCTCGGGGCGATCTTCTGCCAGCTGCGCTCGCCAGCTGCGCGCAGACCTCGAGGAGCGGTCTACACGCCGCCAGCCATCGTCCGGGCCATGCTTGGCTGGGCGGCCGGGTCGGTGCGGCAACCTGACCGGGTCATCGACCCCGGCTCCGGGTCGGGACGATTTATCGTATCGGCCGGACGCCGGTTTGCTACGGCTCGCCTCGTCGCGGTCGAACTCGATCCGCTGGCAGCTCTTCTCACCCGGGCCCATCTTGCCGTGCACGGCATGGCCAGGCGAGCCGAGGTCATTGTTGCCGACTATTGCAGCGTTCCGAGTCTCGCGGACTTCGAAGGTACGACCCTCTTTGTCGGCAACCCGCCCTATGTGCGGCACCATCAAATTGCTCGAAAGGCCAAGAAGTGGCTTACTGACACCGCTGCCAGGCACGGCCTGAAGGCAAGTGGGCTTGCCGGGCTGCATGTTCATTTTTTTCTGGCCACTGTCGAGTACGCCAAGAAAGGCGACATCGGTGCGTTTATCACTGCCGCTGAATGGCTCGATGTCAACTATGGTGGTCTCGTTCGCAAGCTCTTTTTGGACCAGCTCGGCGGCCGTGCACTCCACATCATTGAGCCCAGGGCACATCCCTTTCCCGATGCCGCCACAACGGGTGCCGTTACCTGCTTTCAGGTAGGTAGCCGGGCCAGAACGATTCGCATGAGGCGAGTAGCAGATTTGCAGCGACTCGATAGTCTGAAGCCCGGACGCGAAGTCGAACGCGAACTACTCGAATCGGCCGCGCGATGGTCACCGATCGTACACGGCGGCCGCAGCACCCCGCGCGGTTACGTCGAACTGGGTGAACTATGCCGGGTTCACAGAGGCCAGGTCACCGGAGCTAACAAGTTTTGGATTGCGGGTCCTCATGCCGAGGGGTTGCCGGCCTCGGTCCTGTATCGCACAGTGACTCGCGCCAAAGAGATCTACAGTGCCGGTCGCTACCTCGACAACAAATCGCACTTGCGGCACGTAATCGATTTACCCGTAGATCTGAGCCAATTCTCGGGGAAAGACAAGCGGGCCATTGACACGTTTCTCGACAAAGGCCGCAAAAAAAAGATTCACGAGGGCTATATCGCCCGCCATCGCAAGGCCTGGTGGTCGGTTGGGCTCTACCAGCCCGCACCTATCCTGGCAACATACATGGCCCGCCGCCCGCCTGGATTTGTCCGCAATGTCAGCAAAGCGCGGCATATCAACATTGCGCATGGGATCTATCCACGTGATCCCATGTCTGACCGGCTCCTCGACAGATTAGCCGAATACCTTGCTACCGAGATTTCTACATCCCAGGGGAGAACCTACGCCGGTGGTTTGACCAAATTTGAGCCCCGGGAGATGGAACGAGTGCTGGTGCCGTCACCGGAGTTATTGAGGGTAGCGTGATCCCTCCTCCTGTCTGGACAGAACAGGGAGTTGGATGCGGCGCGTAGAGCCGCTATTGAACGTTTTCGCAATGAGCGTCTCGACGAGCCGCTGGAAAAATATCTCGATGAATTCGATAAATGGCAGGGAGTCTTTGAAGACCTGATGGAGAGCCTGATCGATCTCAGTGAGATTACCAGTATCAGCGACGCAATGCGCATCGAGACATTGAGTGATCTGGAAATGCAAATTGCGTTTCGCTATCTTGCAGGCCCACCAATCTCGAAAGATGACCTCAAAACCATTGCTGATGTGAAGTCGTGATACGTTTGTGGGACACTCGCATCCTGGCTCTCGAGTGCAAAGAGTCGAACTCCTCGACAAATTCGATCAAACGATTGAACAACGGCGCCGCGGCAAAAGCAAAAACGTGGCTTGCTGAGTTCGGTACTAAATACCGCGACCCGCAAGTAAGTACCCATTACGGCCGACCAGCCCGGCGATGGCTGTGTTGCTCATCGGTCACGTAGGCCCACTATGCTCCCTCTTCGCGCCTTGCCCTCGACGCGCTGGACCGACCCTACTGGGCACTTACTTACGGGTCGCGGGTACGCCCCGAGCTCGGCGCCGTAGAGAAGATATCAGCTGCGCGACAAGTTGAGACAAGGATGCTTTCCCGTTGGAAACGACCAATGAGAGGAGCTGATGGCCGACAAGCTCGAATGCGAAGGTGAGCTTCTCGATCTTCATCTTCTTGTTACCAATCGTATGAAACCCCTTGGCAATGCGAAATTTCCGGGTGAACCGTGCAATCGCGTGCTCATCAATACTGATACATTGAAACGCTGCTTGCTTGAGTCGCGGCGCGGTCGCCCTCATGAGACGACCAAGGCCACGCAGGGGCACTCTACGGACGAGCTCACCGAGACGGCTACGACTGATGGCCTTGCCCCCGCCGCTGAGCAGCGCAACCCCTGGGTCGTCCAAGGTCTCGAAATGGAAGATTCGTTGAATCCCCAGTATTGCCTTGAAGTACAGAGAAAGGACCAATCGGCCGCCATGACCGCGACCCATGGAACGCGGGAACCGTTCGGCGACGCGGTAGAGCCGTACCGCATCATGAGTGAGCAGAAACGCTCCTCCGTAGATAGTTGTACCTAAAAAAGGGGGCCTTGCTGGTGAATCTCACCCTGCAGGCAGCCCAAGCCGTATCGCTTGATGTAGCGACGCAGCGTGAGCCGGTCCAGCTGGACTCCAAATTCATCTTCAATGAACTGCAGGATCTCTTTGACCCGCGCTCCACTGTGCTCGGCCAGGTACTTTGCAACCGGCCCTACGTGTTCGGGACCGAGTTTCGGCGCTCTATGCCCACGAACTGGATTGCTCACGCGCTTCCAGAGCTCCTCGGTCGTACGGCTGCGATGGTATCGAACACTCCGTCCTGAGGTCGCCATGAGGATGAGTTTGCTACCCAGCTCCAGTCCGCTGTGAACGAGAAAATACGTCAGTATTCTGCGCAGCGGTGCCACGTCTCCAATGACAGCAAGAACTCGTAGAGCGATGAACACTATCCACTTTTGTCCTTCATCGAGCCTCTCTATGTCAATGTCATGCTCGTCTCGCCATGATTTGAGTTGCTCGTCACGTGAGCGCTCTCGTTCCATCGAGTTCACTGCGTTGCTCATCTTGCTCAGAGGAAAGCAGAACTAACAAGTCAGTATCAAGCTATATATATCGTTATCTGCCCCGTCGCGACGAGTTGGTCAAACACTGGGTCAACGCGATCAATGTCAAGGTACCGGTTCTCATGGACCCAATAACCCTACCGCCAGACACGACAACCGAAATCAGGGACAGTCACTGCCACCAGAGTGCCACCAATACGGTGGCAAACCGACCACTCTATCTGCGCCTGGTTCCGCAAGGATGAGAGTTTCCCCAATAAAAAAGCCCCCTTGCGGGGACTCTCGATTGCTCCCCATTCGAGCGAATAGACTAACCCCGATTCCGGAGAGCAATTAGAGAGTTTCAACTCCCACTCTCCGGGATCTCCAAGGGATTGCAGTGCGTTAGATCTTGCTCTCCGGAGAGCGGCCAGAATGGGGGGCATGTCCTGCTCGCGGCTAACGCTCCCGGTCTCCGGATCGTTGGCTGCTCCTGTTGTCTACGGGCTGCGTTATTAATCTAGCTTCTCCAGTTCTGATCGTTGCAGGCTGACTCAGTGTTCACTTTCCTTGACTGCTAGCAACCGAGATGCTGCTGATCTGCTCATTAGCTCGTACGTTCAGGGAATTCTTGAGAGCAACCAAGTGAGCTTCTATTTCGTAGTGCCTCAATTGGTGATGACTTTGAAGTCTACGCGGCGATTTTGGGCCCGAGCCTTGGGGGTCTCTTGCTCGATGATCCGCTCGCCGTCGCCGAATCCCTTCGGTGTTATACGAAGCAATATGGCATTGCAGGTCTCATTTTTCATGCACTCTTCCTGTTTCCACGGCTGCAATGAGACGTCATGCTGAGCACTGCAGTCGAATGAACTATTGCGAGTCTTGTCTAGTCTGTGCGTTTGTTTCTCTACAAAACAACTAACCAGGAAATTTTGCACCGCGCTTGCCCTCTTTTCACTTACCGCTTGGTTCGCGATCCTCTGCTTGTCTGGTCCCTTCTCTTTAGAGTCTCCACTTGCATGACCTCGCACCTGAAGTCGCAATTCTGGATAATCCTCTAACGCTCGGGCTATTTCCTCGAGAACTTCTCGGTGAGAACCTGTGACTTTGGACTTGCCCCTCTCAAATTGGATCGGTGTTGTCAGCGTCAGCGTCCCTTTCTCCATATCGAGAGAAAAGTGCTTATATTTGGGTTTGCAACCATCCTTGCCCGCAAAGGCTTCGCTCGGGCAATTGTCGACATTGTCCTCAATACCATCATTGTCGTGATCCACCTCTGGGCAACCATCTTCATCGCCAAGTCCGTCTCTGTCCTCGGGTTTATCATCGCACTGATCGTCATCGTCCAGCACTCGATCCCCATCATGATCCGTTTCTGGGCAGCCGTCATGGTCATAGACTTCATCTAGGTCTTCAGCTAGTCGAACACAATGTCTCAATTCGTCTCTGTCCAATATTCCGTCCCCATCGAAATCGCTCTGAGGGTTTCGACTGTAACTAATCATCAGCAGATAGGAACGATTATGAATTTTACCATCGTCGTCTGGAAAAAGATTAACCATTCCCGCATTAAAACCTAAGCCGATGCTCAGCGAGTGTCCTGGCGCTATCATTCTGGACACCCCTACAGACGCGAGCATGTTGATATCGTAGTCTTTTGTGACAGTATCCTCCAAATTGGAATCTATCAAATACCCAACGCCAAGTCCCGCCTGAAGATATAAATGCTGCCGTGGCGTCAACCGAATGCGAAATTGAGACGAAATACTGAGTTCCGTATAACTCAGTGATCGACCTTTCAGATCTTCCTCAGTATCGCGACTCTTGCGATCCGCGCCGCGTTGGGAGAAAGATGCATCGAGTTGGATCCCAATCGAGCTGCTGATGGGGATGTAGAGGAACCCGCCAAGAGCTCCTCCAAGGCGCACTAGGGACTTTGCTTCAGTATCTTCTGTCGCGTCGAACGTCGTGCCTGCGAGAGAGACTGCTGCTCCGTATTCAAGTGAGTCGCCACGAGCAGCGGGTACATACTGCAACACCATGATTAGGACGAATACGTAACGTTTATTGACCCTAGCAATCTGCATAGAAACGCTCAAGATGACTTGACTTGACTCACTCGCATTTACATGCGCTAGTACATTTTTCATCTGCTGATGCGCAGCCTGAACTCTGGCCGTTGTTGCTTGGCGGATCACATTCTTCCTGGGCGCTTTGGTTGCGATGCTGATCGCCACAAACCGGGATAGAACAATCGCTATCGCAGCTGTGCGTGTCGGTGGGGAGACCAGTCATTGGATTGAGCAGACTTTCGCAGGCCTCGCCCGCATCAAGGAGGCCATTTCCACAAAAGGGAAAGTCCATACAGTCGTTTCTACAAGACTTATTGTCAGGACCGCCTGTATCGCCGAGTTCGCATTTCTCGACAGGGTCCCATACGAAGCCGTCACCGCAGTACGCTGGCTCGCACGAACCATTTTCGCCGTTGGGGCAAGCGTCTTTGTTCGCGTCTTGTCCCTCTGGTGCCTGCCCATCGTCGCAGAGTTCGCCCGGATCGAGTAAGCCATTGCCGCACTTTTTCTGTCCCCGGCAGTCAGAGCGGCACTGAGCATCATCTAACGGGTCACATTCTTCTAGCTTGTCCCATAGGAAGCCGTCGCCACAGAAGGCGGGAATACAGGTAGCCTGGCCTTCCGTGGCTGTAGCGGGGTCGTTGGGACATGCATCCTTGTTGTTGGGCTTCCCCGTCACGGGATCGTCGCCGTCATCACAGAGTTCACCCGGATCAAGCAAGCCGTTGCCGCACGTTTCATACCCCTTACAGTCAGAGCGGCAGGGAGTATCATCCGACGCTACGTTGGGGTCACATACCTCGACACCGTCCCATACAAAGCCGTCGCCACAGAAGGCGGGCATGCAGGTGCCATTCGGTCCGTTGGGGCAGCCATCTTCATTGCTGGGCTGGCCTGCGAGGGGATCGACCCCGTCGTCGCAGACTTCGCCCAATTCACTGTCCACGAAGCCGTTGCCGCAAGTTCCATCGGAACCCTCCCGCGTGCAACGTTGGCTACAGCCATCCTCGGCCTGACGATTGCCATCGTCGCATTCCTCACCCGGCTGGATCTGGCCGTCGCCACAGGTGTCGCCAACTGGAATGCAGGCGTCACCGGCAGCCGTGCATCGAGAATCTGCCGGGCATCTCAGTTCGCTGTCGCAATCGGTTGTGATCGAGTCTGGCAAGACCGCGCAAGCGTAAACTGCCAGAGCCGCGAGACACAATACGAAGACGTAACCCCTGTGTGATGTTCTTGTCATCGTTGCACTGTTCTTTCATTTTCTGATTGAATTACCAAGACTTGCAGCCACGCAGGACAGATATCGCCGCCTGTCCTGTGCTGGACTACCAAGCGATTTCTGTCGGGTGCGACGGCAAAATCAGTTATTGCGGCCAATACTGCATCGGCATGCGCGGCGAGGGCGCCAGCGATTCCGCCGAGCTGGCTGTAGCTGGCCTCGGTGAGAAGACGCCGCTCGGTGTCGCGTGCGTCCCATAACTTAGTGGCAGCAAATTGCAACAGCGGCAAAGAGCCGGGAATGCGCTCCAGATGATCCAGCATATGTTCGACCAT
>JAKSDA010000210.1 GCA_022360315.1 Pseudomonadota bacterium | reverse complement strand
GAAAAATCCCGAACGCCGCTACCATCATTGGGCAAAGCCCTCCGGCGGACTGCCGCCGGGCGCCCCAGGTGCCCGAAATCGGCTGAGCGCCGCTCTCGGCCCGGGCGCACGCAGATTCGGGAAAACGATTTTTCCCGAATGCTGCTAGGGGGCAGCTCACGTCGCTGAACCAGATCTGCGATCGCAGCCTCTCCACCAAAACACATTCGATACATCGGATCGCTATTCGCGCGCACCGTGCTGATGAGATGCGAGCTCTCGCCAACGACGAACCAGGCAGCGATGACTCTCCGACGAGGAACTGCCCGCTTTGTACCTGGCAACGGCTGGCTACCGTTAATTACAACAATTTCGACAGGATAGGCCAGGGTCGTTCACCACTACACCGTCGCAGGGAGTCCAGCCACAACCGCCGGGGATAGATATCAGTATGGTCCATCTCTGTTGATTCTGTGGAACGAATTACTACTGACAATTACCCCGGTACAGAAGCGAGGTTCGACTACCGGGCACGTGCGTGCAATATCACCTCTGAATCACCAAGTCACAGGTCATTTGCGCACAGATATCCCGACCGAGCGCATATTGCCATTCGAAAAAAATGACACCGCGCTGACAGGTGCGACTGTAAGCGTTAGTTGCAACAAACTGCGCTCACCAAGGGCGAACCATTTGTGTAATACTGTACACAGTGGACCGGAGTTTCCACATGGAGCTGCCTGGCAGTAATTTGCTGGAGCTGTATCGTATCATGCAGTGTATGGCATCGGATCCGGCGTTCAGAGTCCATATCAAAACGCTCTCCTCGCCAGGTCTGCGCTCCACCAAGGCTGACCGCGATCCCTGTTCATGGGTTGCACCGCGATCGGCGGGCTCCTCGCCTCGCCCGTGTCTCTCGAACCAGGTGAGACCGCATAGCCCATGGCCCCGCTCTTCCGCGCCGTCCGCTGCGGGGCCTCGATCCGACGGAGCGCAAACGTGCGTCCATTGACCAACACCGCCAGCACAAATAGCGCTCGATGGCGGGGTGACGATGAGAATAGAGCGGCATCCGAGCACGCTAACCGCATTCTCATTATCGACGACAATCCGTCGATCCACGCTGATTTTCGGGAAATCCTGGCCAACGAGTCGGCCTCGGGTCTCGACGCATTGGATGATTTCTTTTCCGATGCCCAGGACTCGGTGCCGCAACCGATCTCATTTGAAATCGACTCGGCGTATCAGGGTCAGGAAGGCCTGGCCATGGTCGAACAAGCGATGTCCGACGGCCGGCCCTATGCGGTGTGTTTCCTCGATATTCGCATGCCTCCAGGCTGGAACGGCCCGGAGACATTGAGCCATCTGTGGCGAGTTTCTCCCGATCTGCAAGTGGTTCTGTGTACGGCATTTTCGGATTTTTCGTGGCAAGAGCTTCTGGTCCGCTTCGACCGTACCGATCGCCTGCTGATCCTGAAAAAGCCCTTCGAGGTGCTCGAGGTCCGCCAGCTGGCCCACGCCCTGTCCGAGAAATGGCGTCTGGCTCGACAAGACGCCGAGCGGATGGCCACGCTCGAGCGGCGGGTCGCCGAGCGCACCCGGGAACTCGACGAGGCCAACAAGCAGTTGCGCCGCGAGATGCAGGAGCGAATCCGGGCGCAGAACGAACTGAACAAGCGGCACCGGCTCGAAGCGCTCGGCCGGTTGGCAGCGGGAATTGGCCACGAGATCAATAACCCGTTGAACTTTGTCCTCGGCAACGTCGAGTTAGCGCGCGAGATGATCGATGACCTGAAGGGTCAGATTCCGGGCGAGGAGCGCGAGGAGTTGACTGTCTCGCTCGACGCGGCCCTGGTCGGAACTCAGCGCATTGCGCAGATCGTTCGCAGCATCAATCACTTCGTGCGACCCGGCCAGGTGGTTGAAGAACCGGTCTCCGTGGTGCCCGCCGTCAAACTCGCCATATCGATGGTCGAAAGCGACCTCGCCGATCATATCGAGCTAGACACCGAACTGAGCGAGGTTCCCCCGGTGCTGGGCCGGCGCGTCGAGCTCGAGCAAGTGTTTGTCAACCTGCTCAAAAACGCCATTCACTCCCTGTCTTCGCCGTCTCGCAGCGAGGCTCGTATTCGGGTTATCACGCGATGCAACGACAGCGACGTGATCGTGACCGTCGCCGATACCGGCACCGGGATCGACAAGGTCCATCTCGATAAGATCTTTGATCCGTTCTTCACCACCAAACCGGTTGGCCAGGGGACCGGACTGGGGCTCTCTGTATGTCATGCCATCGTCATCGCCATGGGCGGCCACATCGAAGTGAGTTCCGGGCAACGGGGCGGCACTGTGGTCACGGTCCGCTTGCCGGCCCTGTCGGCAACGCCATCGTCAAAGGTGAGAACGCTCCGGGTCAAAAATTCCGCGGATAATCCGTCCGGCGACACCTCGCCCATCGACTGGGATAGCGGGCTCGGGGAGCACAAGCAGAATGGCCGTATTCTCGTGGTCGACGACGAGCCGTTGATCCAGGCTGTGATCCGGCGCGCGCTGCCCGATCACGAGGTCGTGTGCGTGGACAACGGCCGTACCGCCCTAGCCCACTGCCTGCAAGAGGATTGGGACGCGATTTTTTGCGACATCATGATGGCCGAATTCACCGGCATGGACCTGTACAAGACACTCGAGAATACTCGCCCGGACATACTGGATACGATCGTCTTCATCACCGGCG
The DNA here is from genome assembly GCA_022360315.1 of Pseudomonadota bacterium. GTDB lineage: Bacteria > Myxococcota_A > Polyangia > Haliangiales > Haliangiaceae > JAKSDA01. The sequence goes on along the minus strand of JAKSDA010000210.1, from coordinate 100,569 downwards.
GTACGTTCCTCGAAGAGGTACACGAATTTTTGTCCAACGTACCCAATGAGTGCCTCGAAAAACCGATCTCAAACACCCGCATTCGGCGCCAAGTAGCCGAGCTATTGAGCCAAAAACCTACCGATTCATAACCTACCGGTGAACGATGCCAACTTACCGTCATCCCTGGTGCCCGACGTGGACGCTTGCAGTAGCGGTCACCTCGCTGACCGTTGTCTCGTCGTTCTCTTTCGGTTGTAGCTCCGAATCGCCCAGCTCCCCCACAGCCTCGGTCAACCAATCATCCATGCTTGTCGCCGATCCGACATCGGCCTCACAGGCCCGTCCGATTCGCATCGCCATGTCGGCTGCGTTTGTATCCGAGGCCGGTCTCCACGTATATGACGATCTATCGGCGTATCTGGCCGGCAAGATGGGAAAGAAGATCGAATTCGTCACCGGGTTTGGTTACCAGACAATCAACGACATGCTGGATGCGGGAGCGATCGATGTCGCCTTCATATGCGGCCTGCCGTATGTCCTGCTCCACGATCGAAAGAATTCTCCCATCGAGCTCATCGCCGCGCCGGTGATGAAACACCAGCGCTACAACAACCGACCCAAGTACTTCTCGGATTTGATCGTCCGCAAGAACAGCGACGTTCGGTCGCTGGCCGACCTCAGGGGACGCACCTATGTATTCAACGAAGAGCTGTCCAACTCGGGGTACAACATGCCCCGCTACCGGCTCCTGAAACTCGGTTTTACCGAGCAATTCTTCGGCAGAGTACTTCGCTCGGGTTCGCACGAAGAGTCGATTCGCATGGTCGCAGAAGGTCTGGCCGATGCCAGTTTCGTCGACAGTCTGGTTTTGGAGTACGATCGGGACTACGGCGGCGACGCGGCCAATCTGGTGCGCGTTGTGGAAAGCATTGGCCCGGCCGGCATTCCTCCGGTCGTGATGTCGAATCGAGTCCCCGCCACCCTGCGCGACGAGGTCAAGCGTCACCTGCTCGCAATGCATGACGATCCCGCTGGCAGGTCCATTCTGGACCGCGCCCTGATCGCGCGTTTTGTCGCCACCGACGACAGCAACTATCAAGACATCCGCTCGATGCTGCGAACAGCGAAGAAAGCGGGATATACCACCATTCAGTGACCGATCGATGGTGCCTCCAAGCAGGTTGAAGCGGCGAACCATCGGGCTGTTCGTCGGAGTGATGGTCGTGGTCTTGACCGTGGAACTCGCCGCCTATGTAGTCGAACGCTACCTCAGTTCGGTCGAGGAACAACTCCGTCTGACCCTGTCGGTCGCCGCCGATCAAATCGTGTTGGTCGAGAAATACGAGCGAACCTCGTATTTGGCCGTGGTGGGCCTGGCCACGTCGGATTGGGAGCTGCTCCTGGCCCAGCGCAACCGCGCCAAAATGCTGTCCAAGCGCTTTGCCGACGTCAACCGAGCGCTGCGTGAGGGTCGAGCTGCCACCCAGGATGGCGAGCTCCAGCTCCAGGCAGTCGCCGACCTCGAGCTGCGCTTCGACATCGACCGGGTATCCGCCCTGTGGCGAGAGGTCGTGGCTGGCCAGGTGCGCCTGCTTCGAGCCAACAACCACGAGCTGAAGAACAACCCGGCCGTCAACGAGTTTCGCCGGCGCACCGCAGCACTCATCGAACTGCTCGACGACGTGATCGCGAGGCTGACTGCGCGCCACGAATCCCATATCTACTGGCTGGCTCGTACGCGTTTTGCGATGCCCTCGGCCGTGCTCTTTGTGACCTTGCTGTTGGGCCTTCTGGCTCTGCGCGGGCTGGTCGTGCCGCTGGGCAACGCCATGGACGAGCTGCAAGAGAACCGGCGACAACTCCAGCTCGCCCACGAACACCTGGAGCAGCGCGTCGAGGAACGGACCCAGGAGCTGGCTGAGACCAATCGATTGCTGCACAGCCAATCCGAGATTCTCGAGTCGGTCCTCGACGGCATGGGAGAGGGCTTGATGGTCGCTTCAAACGAAGGCTCGCTCCATATCTGGAACGCCGAGGCCAGTCGCATCATCGGCAACCTGCCCGACCAGAAATGCAGCATATGCACCACGGCCAACTGCTCGACTGCCGGCGAGGGCGGTGCAAAACTCGCTGATGCCGCCATCTGGGCGACCCTGTGCGAGAGCTTTCACGACGATCGGACCACCCCCTTTGTCGATGACGAGCTGCCGCTGCAGCGCGCCCTGCGCGGCGAGAACGTGGCAACCGAGATGTTTGTCCGCACTGCCGAGCGGCCGGACGGCTTCTGGCTGAGCTGGACAGCCCGGCCCATATTGACGCCCAACCGTGAATTGCACGGTGCGGTGGGGGTGTTTCGCGACGAGACCCGACGCAAACAGGCCGAGGAGCACCTGCAGCGGGCCCACGATCAGCTCGAGCAGCGAGTTGAGGAACGCACGCGCGAACTTCGTCGGATCCAGCATCAGCTGGTCGACACGGCGCTGGAAGCGGGCAGGGCCGAGGTCGCGACCAATATCTTGCACAATGTGGGCAATGTGCTCAACGGGGTCAATGTCCTCACCCAGGTCATCCGCGAACGCCTGCAGGTCAAGCAATGGGAAACTCTCCCGAAAATCGCCGATCTCATCGCGCAGCACCGCGACGACCTGGGACGATTTTTCACCGAGGACAAACGAGGCCGGCAATTGCCCGATTTCCTCGCTCAGTTTGCCCGCCTCCAGCAAGATGAACGCATGGGCATTGTCGAGCGGGTCGAGCGTCTGTCCGAGCAGATCGAACACATCAAACGAATCGTGCACCTTCAGCAAGAGCACGCCAAGGCGGTGACCTTTGCCGAAGATGCATCGGTCGCCGCGATCATCGACAATGCCATCAGCATCAACCAGAGCGCTCTCGATCGCCACGGCGTGACCATCGTCAAGCACTTTGAAGACCTGCCGGCGTTGCACCTGCACAAACACAAGCTCCTGCAAATCCTGGTCAACCTGGTTAGCAATGCCAAGCATGCAGTGAGTGAACCCGACCACTACGACCGCACGATCACGATACGCTTGACCCGGCCATCGAGCGATCGCATTCGCATCGAAGTGGCCGACAACGGCATCGGCATCGCGCCAGAGTCACATACCCGCATTTTTCAGCACGGTTATTCAACCCGCAAAGAAGGCCACGGCTTTGGGCTGCACGCCAGCGTGCTCGCAGCCCAGCAAATGGGCGGCTCGCTCACCGCAAAGAGCGATGGCCTCGGCCACGGAGCGACCTTTTCCCTCGAACTTCCGGCCACACCGGCCAAACGCCACGACAGCCTCGACCACGGATGATCACTGCCGGGAGCCGGTTACCCAGCCCAGTGCGGGCAGGCGACATCAGGTCCGCGAGATGACGTTTTCGAGCTGGATGGCCCGCACTCCGGCGCCTTCTTTGAGCTTGGCCCGGTCCCGGGGCAGCTCATCGTCGATGAGATAGTCACCAGCCCGGCAGGTCAATACGATGATCTGGATGTGCTGGCTGATCTCGCGCAGCTTGCGGCGAAACCAGTCCATTCGTCGGGGGTCGGTCTGGGTCAATTGATCGTCGAGCAACACCGCGCTGCCCAGCCGCTCAGCCAGCGATAGGCGAAAAATAGTCGATAACTGCTCCTTGGTGCCCACCGATAACACCGATATACGACGCTGGCCGCCCCCGGCGAAAATTCCGTGGGTCTCCAGATCGGGCCCGAGGTCGAGACCGCCATATCGGTCACTGGTGAGCTCGCGAAAGCGGTCGGCGACCGGCCCGGCCATGCTGCGTCCCAGATGCACTGCCTGCTCTTTTTCGGCCTCGAGCAGGGCGTCGAGGAGCAGCTTCCAGGCCCTGTAATCGAGCTCGACGTCCTGTTCTTTGTGCTGCAATTGCCGGTGCCGCGCGTGCAGGTCGTCGAGCTTTTCGCGCAACCGTTCGCCGCCGGTCTCGCGCAATGCGCCGCGGGCCTGGTCGAGCTGCTTTTCGACCTCGCGCACCTCGGCCCCGGCCCGGCCCACCAGAGCCCGCGCGTTTTCGAGATCGGCCTCGCTTGCCACCGCCGCGCCGTCACCTCCGTGGGCTGCTCGCAGCTCGTCCAGTTCGCCGGCCAGGGCGTTGACCCGGGCTCGCAGCGGCTCGACCTCGATGGTCTCGACCGCCTGGATCTTGGTCTCGGCGTCGTAATTGCGCCGGCTCAGCTCGTCGCGGGCTTTTTCGAGCTCTGCAACCGCGTGATGGAGGGCTTTTTCGGCCTCGATTGCGCGCTCTCTGGCCGCTTCGAGCTCGGCCCGGGCGGCGGCATCACTGGCCCCCTCGACCAGGGCCCGGCGCTGCTCGTCCAGTTCGGCAAGCCGGCGTTCGCAGTCGACCATAGCCTCCTCGGCGTCCTGCAATACCGTTTGCCAGGACGGCAAGGCGTCTGGCCCGACGCCACTGGATTCGCTTGCTGCCAGCCGGGCAATAGCCCGGTCGGCCTTTTCGCGCCGCTCGAGGGCCCGCTCGAGCGTTTCGCCGGTACTGGCGCGACGCTGGGTCTGCGCAGCCAGGTCGAGTTGCAGGTGCAAAGTGTGCTTTTCGGCTGCATCCAGGTCTCGCTGCACAGCCGCAATGCGGTCGCCCACAGCCGAGGCCGCCGACTCGCCGAGCTCGGCGACCCGGGCGTCCAGCTGGTCGAGGTCATGGGCCGAAAGCTCGTCCTCGAGCGCGTTGGCACGATGGCGAAGCGGCTGGACAGCGATCAGGGCCTGTCGCTTGCTCTCGGCCTGCTCTTCCAGCAATTCAACCTGCCGACGCAACTCCTCGATCTCACCGACGCGCTCGCTGGCCTGCTCGAATAATCGATCCAGCTGGTCGAGCGACGATACTCCGGCCGCCGATAAGATGGGTTCAGCAGACTCCGCCCAGCTGTCGACAGCTGCCCGGTAGCGGCTGTTGGCATCGCCGCTGCCGCCCGCCACGCGCATGGTGGCCAGATTGGGCAAGGTCAGACGCATCTCGCGCCCTGCCGCGACTGTGCGCGGCTCGCGAATATCGCCCAGATCGACGGTCTCTTCGCCGTCGCAGGCAACCTCGACCCGGACCGAGTTGACCGGCTCGATGGTCACTGAAATGCCCACGTCCAGGGCCGCTCTGGCCACCCGCAATTGCCCGTCGATGTCGCGCAACCGGGCCATTTCTCCAGCGCTGGGCAACGGCTGTGCTGCCACTTCGACCTCGATCTCTTCGGCCAATTCGTCGGCCTTGGTGCTGAGCTCCTCGATCTCGGTGAACAATTGGACCAGCTCGATGGCCGCCTGATCGGCTTTGTCCAGCTGATCGCGGAGATCGCGCCAGCGCAGCCATTTGTCCACTGCTTGCAGCAAGTCTCGCTCGGCCTGCAATTGCTCGAGCGTCGTGCGATGGTCGGCGAGCTGGCCCTGGCGGTCGGCGAGCTCGGTATCGAGCGCGGCGAGCTCGGCCGCGATGCGGTCGTGCTCGCGCCCAGCGGTGTCGACCTGGCGCGCGAGCTCGGCCCGGTCGTCGGCGTCACGGCGGCGATGCTCGAGCTCGGCCCGGTCGAGATCGCATTGCCGAATGCGGTGCTCCTGTTCGCGCTGGTCGCGGCGAAGCTGCTCGATGCGCTCTTCCGCCCGGGTCAGGGCAGTCCTGGCCTGGTCGAGCTCTTCCTGGCAGCGATCGCGGTGCGCTTTGAGCTGGTCGCTGCGCTCGAACTGTTCCTGCTGAGCCCTCTGCGCCTCCTCGGACTGGCGGATCAGCTCCTCGGCCCGGCCGAGCTCGCCGCGCACCCGGTCGAGCTCGCTCTGTTTGGCCACCATGGCCTCGATTCCTGCCAGGGTCTGTCGGGCCCGTTCCCGGGCCGCCTCCTGGTTGAGGAGTTGCTGATTCAACGCGGTGATCTGCTGGTCGATATGGCGATTTTTCTGCGCTTCGATCTCCAGTTGATCGAGCTCGCTGGCGGTTTTCTTGAGCTCCTGGGCGACGCCATAGAACGGCGAGGTTCGGGCCCGACTGCGTTTCCCCGTCGGGGTAAAGGCGTCGTCGACTTTGGACTGGGTCGCCTTCACGATGCTGCCAAAAAGAGGGTCGCGGGCGGTCGCCTGCAAGACATCGGCGAGTAGCTTTTTGCCCGATGGATCCGGGTCATCGGCCAGCTTTCTGTCGAAGAGATCGGCCACCTCGCCCTGCTCGGCGAGCAGAGCGGCGGTCAAGAAGGACGTTGGAAACCCCCGCGGGCCACCTCGCCCACCGGGCTCGGGAATGCCCCAGCCGAGTTGTTTGCGCAGCTCGCTGTCGACCTGTCGGCCTTTGAACTCGCAGTGAAAGTCGCGGCCGTTGCTCGAAAAATGCAAGGTCGAGACCGCCTTGTTGCCAAACCGCTTGTGGACCCGCCAGTAGTGGTGCCTTTCGGTCTCCACGGTCAGAACCACCTCCGGCGCATCCCCCGATTGCCACGACACATACGGCTCGTGTGCACTCGAGCCGGGCTGGAGCAAAAGGACCGCGCGAATCGCTGCGGCCAGACTCGACTTGCCGAGATCGTTGGGTCCGTAGAGCACATTGAGCTGATTGCCAAACTCGACGTCGGCTCGCTGCACGCAGCCAAAGTGCTCTACGCTCAATCGGACCAGCCGCATGCTCACGTCCTTTTGCGGGAAGTTACCGCCGGTGCACCGGATCGGCTGCGGACCAGGGTATGCAGATGAGCGAGCGCCCGCCGGGCGGTGTCCGGGTCGTCTCGCTCGATCGCTTTTAGCCGTTTGACCACCGAGACCAGGATATCGGGCAATCCGTCGAGCCAGTTGTCATCGCTGGTATCCAGCCGGATATCGCGCTCGACCACGAGGACACCGACCTGGCCAGGCGAGGCATCGGTGCCCTTGAGCTCGCGCTCGAGCCGGTCGATTTCGGCTTTTTCGCCGAGCGTGGCGTCGAGGTCGAGATGCAGTCGAACCACCCGCTGCTTGAGGTCTTGCCGGGCGGCCAGCTGGCGCAGCGCATCGAGATCGCGGCAGACATGCTCTTCCCATTGCCAGCGCCCGACCCGGATCGGCTTGATATGCGGCCGCCTGCGGCCGCGGCGAAAAAACACCACGACCACGTGACCGGCGTCTGACTCGTCAAACGCGGTCGCTTCAGGGGCACCGGGATACACAACGGGAACGTGCGCATCGGGCGATACCCGGCGATAACTGTGTGTATCGCCGATGGCCAGATAATCCAGTCCGCGCCTCTGGGCAGCGTCTCTGGCAATGGGAAAATTGCTCTGATGACCCGGAATATCGGTGGTTTGACCGTGGACCAGGCCGATGCGGATGCGCTCGTCGCCGGGCTCTCGATCGGGCAAGGCCAGGGCCAGATCGTCCTGGCCCGCGGCCGATTGACACGGTTCGGCATACACAACTGCCTCGGCCGATAATGGATACTCAAACCCCGCTCGATCGACCACATGCACCCACGGCGGCAACGCGCGGCGAAACGGATGTTCGGGCCAGTAGACCGATTTGCGGGTCAGCGGGTCGTGGTTGCCCGGCAACAGGAATACCGGCCTGGTTTCCGGCCAGTCGGCGACGGTGGAAAAGCGCCTGGCCAGGCCTTCCCACCACTCGCGTCCCGGATCGGGGTCTTCGAACAGATCGCCGGCGCATAGAACCGCGTGCACTGTGTGGCGCTGAGCCTGGCCCAGGATAGAATCGATGACCTCGAGGCGGGCCCGGGTGAGCAGTTTTTGATCGAGCTCATCGAAGCTGGGAAAGCGTTTGCCCAGGTGCCAGTCGGCGGTATGTAACAGCTTGAGAGCCACGTCCTGTTCCTCCACACCGGTCATGGTGCACCTCGGGGTTCTACTGAGTTGTCGACCGCAAAATCGATTTCCATGATGGGGATGCGCTCGGGCTGAGCATAGCGGAGTTGATGGGCCCTGGCGCGCCAACTCTGATACTCGGGATCGTCTCGGTCGGTGAGACGGGTGATCTCTTGCTCGAGGCGGAGAAGTTCGCTGTCCAGAGCAGCCAGCGAGGCCTCGGCCTGGCTGCGCCGATCCGAGGCCAGAGCGGCATCGCGCTGGTTGCGCGCGGCAAAAATCCGTCCCTGCAGGACCTCTCGGCGCCGGACAAGCACGCTGACCCGGTCACTGATGAAGCATTCGATCTGGTCGATCATGCGGTCGAAGTGCTCTTGTTCGATCTCTTCGACCTGACTCTGGTCGAGAAAGAGCGCCTCTTGTACGGCGTCGTCGACGGCTTCGGCCGCAATGCGAAGGGGCGGGTGAAGCGGCGGGATATCCTCCACCGGAAGGCCCAGCAAGGCGCGGACATGCTCGGCCGGGATCGGCTGTCCATCGCGGTTTGGATCGGCCAGTTCGGCCCGCTGTCCGGCTGGCGAAACCGCTTCGAGTACTCCGACGACGATCAGTCGATCGACCGGCTCGTGGCCGCGATAGCGGACGGTCTCGACTGCGATGCGGCCGCGTCGGCCGCGGTATGGGAGCAACTCGGGCTGGCTGTCCCCGGCCGGCCAGAATTTCACGCAAAACGGTTTGTCGGATGCAGATCGGGCCTCGTCGAGGGCCGCGGCGACCAGCGGATGACCCAGGTACAGCGATTCTTCGCCACCGGACGGCTGGCCGACAGTCACCGCGATGCCGTCGTCGAGGCCGGCGGGCAACTCGGGCGACGGCGATAGTTCGAGTACGATGCGGTGGTCCTCCTGGCGGCGTACAAAGGGGATATCGCGGGCAGCCAGGAAGCCGCAGACCAGCGTGTCGAGGCTGTTGTCGAGCTCGGCCAGGCCGCGGGGCAAGTGGTCGCGGATATGGCGAAAAACGCTCTGCACTCGGTCGTCGAAGTGAGTCTCGATAAGGCCGTAGGTCCGTTTCATGACCTCGTCAAAGGCGTGGCGCTCCTGTTCGACCTGGTCGCGCAATTCGGCCAGTTGGTCGCGCAGTTCTTCCATGGTGCGGGCGCGCTGGTAGATGCGCCGCAGGCGCAGGTCGATATCGGCGCCGAGCGCCGATACCACGGGCTCGGGCGCCTGCGTGGTCGCCTGGTGCAAGACCGCGTCCGAGGCGTCGAACACGGTGCCAAAGAGGTCCAGCTTGGTGCTGAGAATATCGAATAACAGCCGCTCGGCTTGGTTATCCCGGGCGATGAAGTTGACCACGGTGACGTCGCGGGTCTGGCTATAGCGGTGACAGCGGCCGATGCGCTGTTCGATGCGCTGTGGATTCCACGGCAGATCGTAATTGATGATATGTTCGCAAAACTGTAGATTGAGTCCCTTGGCGCCGGCCTCGGTGGCGATGAAGACCCGCGAGCGAGTGCGGAATTCGTGGACCAGGGCCAGGCGCATGGCCACCTGGGTGCTCGGCTGGCGGTGGGCCGGAATGGCCATTTCGTCGCGCCAGCGGCGCAGCGCCTGCTGAGCGCGGGCCGATTCGTTATTGCCGCGAAACAGAGTGATCGCCTCGGCGGTCAGGCCGTGGGCCACCAGGCGCTGGCGCAGGTATTCCTGGGTGATCAGCGACTCGGTGAAGATGACCAGCTTGCCGCTGCCCGTGCCGCCATCGCCGCGAGCCGCAATGCGATCGACTTCTTCGAGCAATCGATCGGCCTTGCTATCCTGCGCGATGCTCCGCGCGCGCTGGATAAAGTCGCGCACCCGCGACCTTTCGGCGCGCAGTTTGTCGGGCGGGTAGAGCGGCCCGGCCGACTCGGGTGTCTGTCCGAGCGCGCCATCGAGCTCACGTTCTGCCGCGTTGCCGAGTTCGTCGGCCAGTTCGCTGGCAAAGTCGGGGTCATCGGGGGAAAGGTCGAAGGCCAGCTGGCCGAGTGCGGAGTCGGGCTCGGTGGGCGACCCCTTGCTGGCGCGTTCGACGAGTTCGAGGTAGCCGGTCAGGCGTTTTTCGACGTTTTCGAGGCTGTCGGCCAGAGCCGGGCGAGACGAGGCCATGCGCCGGTGAAAGCCGATGAGCAAAAACTGGCGATTGTTGCCCGAGAACGCGCACACGTCCGGGTCGAGCAGATAGCGGGTGACGTCTTCGTAGAGCGAGCGCTCGTCGGCGCTCATCTCGTATTCGTACAGTTTGGCCTGTCGGTTGACGAACGGGCGCTCGAGAAACTCCTGGGCCTGTCGGCGTAGCGTTCGCTTGACCACATGGGTCAATCGCCGGCGCAGTTCGCCGGCCTGGCCGGGGGCCAGGGTGCGATCATCTCCGGCGCAGAACAATTCGCGAAATGTGGCCAGATTGCCGAGCAGGGTTCCAGTCGGTTCGACGTACTGGACGAGGCCCCACAGCTCGGCCAGAGAATTCTGGATCGGCGTGGCGGTGAGAAGCAATTTGGGCGTCTCGCCCACAGCTGTGCGGACTCGGTGGGCGAGGATCGCCTGGCTGGCATCGTCGCGGTACTGGCCGCCGCGGTCGTAGCGTTTGTGGATCCCGGCGAAGATCTCGTGCGCTTCATCGATGACGCAGAGACCAAATGGCGGCGCTGCGCGCAGCCTGGCTGCGCCGCGTTCGCTGCCGGCAAATTCGCGACCGATGAGAACCACGCCGGGTTTATCGAGCAAATCGGCCTCGCCGGCCTCGATGCCAAACAGGGCGTAGAGCTCGTTTTGCCACTGGCCGAGCAGGGGTTTGGGCACGATGATCAGAATTCTCTCGACCCCCTCGGCCAGCAGCTGAGCGATGACCAGACCGGCTTCGATGGTCTTGCCCAGTCCGACCTCGTCGGCCAAGATGCAGCCGCCCAGGGGAATGCGTTCCAGGGCAAAGATCACCGCATCGATCTGATGGGGATTGAGGTCGATACGACCGCGTCGCTGCGACGCGGCATAGCGCTCTTGTTCGCGGGCTCGGCGGCGCAGAGTCAGCTCTTCGGCCAGAAGGCGGCGGTGAATGGGATGGGGCGCGGTCACGTCGGGATGAGCCGAAGTTGCCAGGGTGAGGGACGCACTACAAGACCGGGATTGTATCCCGACTCTGCGGTTGGGCCAGAAAACGTCGATCGCACCGGCGTGCGGCCAAACTCGATCGCAATGCGCCGTGTCTCTGGGGCAACGGGCGCAAGTACAAGCGCTGTTGCGGTGCGACGTAAACAGAAACACATTGCTTGTGGATAACCTTGGATCGTTTGCCATACGGCCATCTGTAGGCGCCTGGCTCACATCGCGTTAGTCACGATGGCGGCGGCCAAGCCGACCGCGATCGCGATGCTGAACGTAATTGCGATGTCCAGCCCAAATGCCCGGCCACCGGCGACCACAGAGAGAGCCCCCTTGACGATGGTATTGCTCACGACCGCAATGCTGACCGCCAGGGCCGCGGTTTCGACAGCGAGTGTGCCATTCGAGGCTTGATTGGCAACAGCGATGGTGATGGCGTCGACATCGGCGAGGCCTGACGCGGCGGCTGCGGCGAGGAGGCCGCTGTCGCCAAACCACAGCTGGGCAAAGTAGGCGACCACGAGGACAAGACACAAAATCGCCCCCCATTGCAGGGCGGGCAAGAGCTCGAACGGATTGGCGATGGCAGGAGCCTCAGGGACCGGATCGACGCTGGCCTGGTTGGCCAGACGCCGCCAGCTGCGCAGCACGCCGACCAGCATGATCAGCCCCATCGCCGTCATCGGGATGGCCAGAAGCAGTGCAACATCGCGGCTGAGCACTGCGGTGACCACGATGACTCGGGCAAACATCACTGCGTTGGCCAGAAAAACCGCGAGTTTTCCCGGCTCGCGCATCGCGTTGGCCGAGCGACCGGCCTTGGACATGGCCACAGTGACCGCTGTCGAGCTGGTCAGCCCACCGACCAGGCCGGTCAAGCCAGCCCCCCGGCGCGCACCAAACATTCGACTGAGCACGTAACCTACAAAACCGATCCCGGCGATCAATACGACGAATAAACCGATCTTGCGCGGCGGCAGGATCTGCCACGGATCGACCGGCTGTTCGGGCAATATAGGCAGGACGATGGCAAACAGAATGAGCAGCTGCACTGTGGCTGTCACTTCCACCTGGCGCAGTTTCGATATCACTGACCAGACCAGCGGCTTGGAGACCAGGAGCAATGCGGTGGCCAGGGCGACTGCGACAGCCAGCTCGCGGTGCACGGTGACCAGCATGCCGAGAACAAAGGTGACAATCGCGGCGACCTCGGTGGTCAAACCGACTCCCTCACGAGCGATCGCGTACTGAGCGGCGACCACGCCGCCGACCACCAGGAGACCGACCGGCGGCAGCCAGGTCCACGTCGAACCGATAAAGCCGATGACCCAGCCCAGCATGCTGAGCAGGGCAAAGGTGCGCGCCCCCATGGCCAGCGACCTGGCACCCACCCCGCGCTCACCGGGGCTTTCGGGATAATCCGACGCGGTCTCGTGATGTTCGCGCTCCAGGCCGACAAAGAGCCCGATACCGAGCGCCAGGGCAAACTCCAGAAGACTGTCGATGGTTTCGGGACTCATTATGTCGCCTCGTTATGTCGCCTCGTGTCGTGGTTGCATGTTCGTGCACCGCAGGTCGCCAATGGATCGACAGTTTGCCACGGCACCTGGCCGGGTTCATCGCGGCGATACATAGTCTCCATGCTCGAGCGTTGCTAGCCGTCAATCGTCGCCTTCTTGGTTTGCATCGTGCAAGGTACCCGGCCCGGCTGCTCGCTCGTGCTGGTAAGCGATTTCCTGCGCCACATCGCCAATACATCGGCTTCGCAGAGGATTGTGCTGGAGCTTCCAGGGCAGCAAGCCACGTGACCACACCTCCAGGCATTCCACCAGGGCCGACTGTTGTTCCTCCGGCAGCTCATGGGCGAGCAGCACGCTCACAAGTTGCAGTCCGGCCACAGCGGTCCAGTGCCCCCATTGCGAAAGGCCGCGCACGACCTCATCGCACCAGACTTTTGGCGCAAACCGGATCAGCCTGTGCCATCGGGCCCGGTCGAGAGATCGAGCTGTGTCCACGGCGGGGAGGTCATGCCAGGGGCTTCGCGACCATATCCTGGCTGCTCGTGTCGACCATTCGTAGGCCTTGAGAGGTCTTGTTTCGGCCAGCGCGCACTGTCGCCGGTCGAATACGGATATCTCGAAGGGCTGAGATCACCGAAATCGCGCTTTTCTTGATCGTGTCGAAGTATTCCTGATGGGCGAGCTTCAGATGTGCCAGCACGGCCGCCATGGGCTCATCGTCTGACCCGTGTCGAGCTCGGATGATTTCGATGGCGGACTTACCTGTGAATAACTCCTGCGGGGCCGTGTCCCGCATCGCACACAAGTGCGCTATCCCTTGCGGAACGCTCGACTTGCCACACGCGTTCGGACCGACGAGCACGGTGAAGCGGCCCAGATCAAGCGATAGCTCGCGAATCACTTTGTAGTTGCGGATGAGAGCTCGGGTAAGCATGGATGACTCAGACGTAGTACGACAAAGGGAGTATCACAAGAGCCCGAAAATCCCGCTAGGCGAGACTGGACAAATGGCCTTTCTTGACGTACAGGACGCATCCCTTGCGCTGAGCGGTATGCACGACAACCCGACGGGAACGATCGTGGTTGATACCGGACAACTCGCATTCTCCTCGCCGCAGGCTCACGGCTTCATGATCAGCTTGCCGAGATTGTCGCCCTTGAACAGCATGCCGAAAATTTCGGGAAAGCGTTCGAAGTTGTCCCGAATATCTTCTTTCACAATCAGTTTGCCCTCGCCGATCCATTTGGCGATCTCGGCCACACCCCGGGAATACTGCTGGGCATAGTCGAGCACGACAAATCCCTCCATGCGCGCCCGATAGACCAGGAGTGACATGTAGTTTGCCGGTCCCCGCACCTGGTCGAGATTGTTGTACTGCGAGATGGCCCCGCAGATGACAATGCGGGCCCGCATTGCCAGGAGGCGCAACACAGCATCGAGAATGTCGCCGCCGACATTGTCGAAATAGACATCGACCCCGTCGGGACAATGCTGTTTGAGGCTCTGGTAGACGTCTTCAGACTTGTAGTCAATGCAGCCGTCAAAGCCCAGCTGCTCGACCACCCAACGGCATTTATCGGGCCCGCCGGCAATGCCAATGGCACGACAGCCCTTGATCTTGGCGATCTGCCCGACCAGAGACCCTACTGCACCAGCAGCGCCCGAGACCACCACAGTCTGCCCCGGCTCTGGTCGACCGATGTCGAGCAGGCCAAAATAGGCCGTCATGCCCGGCATACCGAGTGCGCCCAGGTATCGCTGAATCGGCGCCAAGGTGGCGTCGATCTTGTGGATCCCCCGGGCCGGCACCGTGGCATGGGTCTGGACACCCAACACGCCATAGACCTTGTCGCCGGGCGCAAAACCGTCTGCCTTGCTGTCAAGGACCTCGCCGACCGCACCGGCACGCATCACCTCGCCGATCCCGACCGGCTCGATATACGACTTGCGCGCGTTCATCCAGCCGCGCATGGCCGGATCGAGCGAAATATACTCGACCTTGACCAGCATCTCGCCCTCATCGGGCGACCGCGCTGGCTCCTCGACATAATCCCAAACTCCGGCAGTCGGCACCCCCTGCGGGCGCTCGGCGAGCCGAAATTGGCGGTTGATCGGTTGGTTTGTTGTCGGGCTCATGGTCGCATTCCTTTGCTAGTGTGTGCGACGCGGAGTGTAGCACCGGCGTGGAGTCGCGCCCCAAGCTGGCAACCGGTCGGCTTCACAAACGTAACCGGCTAATTTCAGTCAGTAATCCTTGACAATTCGGGCACCGGCCGGAGCGGTCGCCAGCGGTCCGTTCGACCCGGCGACAACGTCGCGACCGTTGGTGCCGACCGGCTTCTTGCCGGCCCGGGCGCCTCGTGAGTATGTTCCCAGGCGATGAACCAGCTCGTCGAGTTTCCCTATCTGCCCAGCGGGGATCCGCAACGGGCAGTGCTTTCTCTCATCATGGCCTGTCGCGAGATGCCGGCGACCGGGGAGCAGTTTCGCAATTTCCGCAAGCGCATGAAGGAATATCGCCTGTGGGATCAGAAGCGTATTGCGGGCACGCTGGCGTTTTTGAACATGGAACACGCCGGTCAGATGAAGCGGTCCAAGCTGGTCCGCGACCTGGCGGCGCAGAAAACCGACGGCAAGGCGCACGAGCTTCTCGCCACGCGGCTGTGGGAGGCCAATCCGCTGCTTTTCAAGACCATCATCGAGCTTCTCAAAGAGCGGGTCCACTCGCGCGACGACATCGTCAAACACGTCGACTCATTTGCCTATCGCGGCAAAAAGCCCAGTCGTCCCGAGCTGGAATCCTGGCTGCACATGGCGCTGGGACTGGACATTCTGAAAATGGTCGGTATTGCGTTCGACCTCGGCCAGCGCGGCAAGTCCTACCTCGATATGGCGGCCCAGTTCGATGTCGAGGAATTTCTCGACGACGTCGCGGCAGCGGAAAACGACACGGTGACCGAGGAGCTGGATACCATCTCGCCGTCCGACACAGCACCGACAGCCGACGGGATTTCGGCCGAGGCCGGCGAGGCGGCCGGGGCCGGTCCGGCGGACAGCGATGAGGTGGCCCCGACGGCCGGCCGCGATACCGACGCCAAGGCAGGAGATACCGGCGCCAAGGCAGGAGATACCGGCGGCCAGCCCGGCAGTGCGAGCAATGCGAAAGCCGGGCCGATCGCAGCAGCCGGGGCTGCGGCCCGGTCTGTGACTGTCCCCGCCGGTGCCCGATCGGCCGACGGCTCGCTGCTGGCCATCGATACGAGCTCGCTCGACACACCACGAGGCCGCGGCCAGCCCACCACGGTGAGCCGTTTTGTCGGCCAGGACGTGTTTCCCGACGACGTGCTCGACGAGACCGCACAGCGCATCGACTCGTGGTGGGCCGAGCAGTCGCCCCAGGCGGTCGGCGCCAAGCCGACCGATTTTGGTTTTAATGCCGAGACTTGGATGGAAAACGCCGACGAGGCACTGTACCGCATTGCGGTTGCCTCGGCTCTGGTCTTTCGCCTGGGCCGTGATCGAGAGTCGGTCAGGGCCATCTACGGCGCGCTCGACCAGGCCGGCGTGCTCGGCGACCTGTACTACGGCACCGCGCCCGATGTTCTGCCCGAGCACGTCGATTCCAAGGCCCTGATGCTGGCTTCGCTCATTGCCCGGCGCTGTGCTGAGGCTCCCGATCTGGCCGCTACCCTCGAAAAGCAGAACAGCGCAGGCGAGGCCTTCACAGTGCTCGACAATGCCCTCGGCCGCGGTCTGCTCAAGATCGAGCTGTTCTGGATGATGGGTGCTGTGGCCGAGATCGGAGCGTTGCGCCATCAAGACCTCAGGCATTTCACCGCGTTGCCGCGGCGCCTGGTCCGGGATACCCTGTTTCGTCTCGGCTTTGTTGCCTCGCCCTATGCCCACGATGGCAGCAGCCTGGCTCCGTCGGCCCGAGCGGCTCGCCGCGCGGTCGGAACCACGGCCAGTTCCCCCGACGAGATACTGATCAGCTTTGCCCTGGCCGCAGGCTGCGCCTATGACTGTCCCAATCGGCGCCACTGCGAGTATGCTTGCCGCGAACGAGCCGAGTGACAGCGAGCAGCACATGCGAGGGCGTGGACGAGCAAACTCACCGGACCACCGTGACCGAATCGACTCGCACTGCCTGCCCGGCGCTGCCCACTGCACCGACGCCGACCAGACCGATCGGCAGCCGGTCGAGGTCGCCACACTCGATGAGAATCTGGCTGTCGATCGACGCCGATACCTCATCGGAGCCGAGCATTACCTCGATGACCGCAGACTCGTCCCGATCGGCAATGAGCTCGGCGGTGACCGTGCCGGCCTCGCAGTCGAGCCGGCTGAGTTGGCCGCGCTCCAGTACAAAAACCGTCGCATCCTGACCGGGCAACAAGATCAGTGCCAGATAGTCGTCAGCTCCCCGGAACCCGGCCAGCACTGCCACGCCGCCGCCGAGAGAACGGGCCACCACCCGAATCCGAGCCCGTGAGAATCGCGGGCCCGCGATCACTGCCCAATCAGAAGGCAGCCCACCGGCGACGCCGCTCGAGGTGATCACAGCGTGGGCAACGTCGCCGTCGCGCTCGGCGACAAACTCGACCTGGCCGGGATTCTTGCTCACCCACTGCTCGACACTCGGAGTCGACTCGACGCCAAACGACAGGTCGATCCCGCTCGAGTACGGCCCGATGAGGTCGGTTCGCACGATCCACGCATCAGTCCGGGCAACCCCCGACCCATCGGTGCCGCCCACGATCAGCACGGTGCCGTCGTCGAGAGCGACCGCGGCAGCGTCGCGAACGTCGAGCCCGGCCGTGGCAAGGGCGCGAAACCGACTGCGCGCCGGCTGGTAGACCAGCACGTCGTCGGTATCAGCGCCACCCACGACCAGGATGCGTCCGTTTTGCAGCGCTGCCAGGGCGGCCCCGCGGCGCGGTAGCGGCGCGTCCGGGACGACAACTGGCTGGCGCGCACCGGGCGGAACTGCGAATACATGACCGGCCGGTTCACTGCCCGGTGGCGCAAAGGCGGCCAGCACAGCGCCACTGGCCAGAGCCGCAACTGCTCCGGCTGGATGTGGTCCAGCGATCATTTCACCGGGGCCGTCGGTCTCGAGATCGATCCGCTCGATGGCCGTGACTGGCTGTCCGGCGTCGTCGACCCCGCCGATGTAAAGAACGGTCCGCTCGCTTTCGCGCAACAGAGTGCCGCCCTGGCGGGGCACAGCCAGGGTGGGTCCGGGACGAAAACGGCCCTCTTCGAGCTCGACGATGGTGGTCTCGCTGTGCAGTTGACCCGGCTGGCACGTCCCGAGCCGGGCTGGATCGAGCGGTAACTCACAGCCGCCAGCCAGAAACACGCGATGGTCGTCCAGGGCCACGGCAGCGTGGTTGGCCCGGCCCGGGATCAGCAAAAAAGCGGCCGAAAACTCTCCCGACTCGACGTCGTACACCTGATAGCCCGAGTCGGCACCACCGGCGATCACCACCCGGGGGCCGGCCTCGCTACCGGCGGAAACAGCAGTCGCCGTAGCTCCGACCAGACCGTCCTGTAGACCGGTATAGAGCGACTCGGCAATGACGCGAAACTCGCCGGTGGTCGGGTCGTAATGCTCGATGGCGGCAACCGCGGCGCCATTGCTGTCGACCCCGCCAGCCACGATGACACCGCTGCCGGCCCGGGCCGCGATCGGCCCGATCCGGACGCGCCGGGGCGGTCCGGTCGGACAGATGCCGTCGGGCGGCGCCATGAATACCGCCAGAACGTCGCCATCTTGCAGATTTTCGGGTTGAAATGGCGCGGTCTTGCCGATCGCACGCGGCCCGCTATCGCCGAAAACGTTCACGTGCAGCACCCGGGTTTGGCCCGGCAATCCGGTGAGTTCGAAGGCGGTGCCGCGGTGCAGCGGACTGCCCACAGTGACCACCTCGCCGGCTGGAAAATCACCGAGCGCGGTCACCTGCAAGGTCTCTGCATCGGCCGGTGCACCACATGCAGGCCCGGCCTCGGGAGCAACCCGGCGCAGCTCGACTGTCGCGTTGTCACCGCTGCACGACATCAACATCAGCCAGGCCCCGGCCACGATCCGGCCAGCGCGCGGTCGGCTATTCGCCGGGCCAGGCGTCCTCGTTCGAGCCACAATGCCAGGATCAGCACAGGATTGCCGCGCGACCAGACCGCGCCGGGCTTCGATCACCCTTCCATCCATGCCTACATGGTACACTGCCGGGCGCATGACCGAGCTGCCGACGTCCTTCGGCAAGTATTACTTGATCGAGAAGGTCGCGACCGGCGGCATGGCCGAGATCTATCTGGCCAAGCTGATCGGCCCGGGCGGATTTGAAAAGCAGCTCATCATCAAGCAGATCCATCCCGAGCTGTCGGGCCAGCGCGCATTTGTCGACCTCTTTGTGGCCGAGGCCAAGACCCTGGTCTCGCTCGGTCACGGCAATATCGTGCCGGTCTACGAACTGGGCATGGTCGACGATGTGTACTTCATTGCCATGGAATACATCGACGGGCCCACGCTGCGCGAGTTGTGCAAGGCACTGGCCCGCACCGAGTCCGCCCTGTCGCCGGCAATCGCTGCCTTTATCTGCGCCGAGACCCTCAAAGGCCTGGACTACGCTCACCGCAAGGGCGTGGTGCATCGCGACGTGTCGCCGCGCAATGTGATGCTGTCCCGAGACGGAGAGGTCAAACTGCTCGATTTTGGCATCGCAGTACACGACGGCTATACCCAGCGCTCGCAGATCCCGATCGGCTCCTACCCCTATATGTCACCCGAGCAGGTCAGCGGCCAATCTCTCACCGCGCAGAGCGATCTCTTCTCCACCGGTGTGCTGTTGTGGGAAATGTTGACCGGCAGTGAGCTCTTCGCCCGGCCCAGCGCCGAAGAAACGCTCCGTGCAGTAACCGAAGCAGCGATCGAGCCGCCCTCGACCTGTGGCTCCGACTCTCCCCCTGCCCTCGACGAGATCTGTCTGCGCGCCCTGGCCCGCGATCCCGGCCAGCGCTACGCCAGTGCAGCTCAGTTTCTGGCCGGGCTGAATCGCTATCTGTACTCGCTCGACGATCTGGTCACCCCGGCGGCTCTGGCCCGGACCGTGGCCCGCTCGTGTCCACCGGTGGTCCGGCGACCAGAACTGCCCGAAACGTCCACGGCAGCGCTTCCCCAGGGTCGGCAAAGGCGCTCCCACAGCGCGCCCGAATCGGTCTCGACCGAGCACACAAAGCCCATGGCCGGCCGCGATCAAAGCCGCCCGGGAACGGCCAAACTCGGACGGCACGATACCGTCCCATCCGGACGCCACGGCACGGTCAAACTCGAACGGTCCGGCACAGCGCCATCCGAGCGACACAGTACGGTCAAACTCGAACGGTCCGATACGGTTCCATCGGAGCGATCCGGCACGGTCGAAATGGCACTCACAGTCGCTCCCCCCGAACTTCCCGACCAGCATGCCCGGGCGACCGACAAACCCCGCACGTCGACCCGATCCAACCGGCGTCACCCGCGGCGCGCCTCGACCGTGCGTACATTTGCCACGCACGCCGAATTCGAGCGCGTCCTGGCCAGGGCCAATCCGCTCGATCCTGTGGACGCAATTGTCGACGATCCGATCGCGGCAGAGCCGGTCGCACAACCGGCCGCCAAGGTCGACGACCCGGTCGAGACGCCGGCATCGGACCGGCCGGCAAACCACGGCGACCCCGGCGACGATCCCGGCAGTCGAGGTGGCCCCATGCGTTCACATCCCCGCCGGGCGAGCACATCGCGCGATGTATCAGCGATCGCTGAGGCCGAAATATCGGCCTCAGCAGCGGCTTTGTCCGAGTCCGGGCTCTCGACCCGGTGGCGCACTGTTGCTCTGTTGGTCGCCGTGTTGCTCATCGGGGTCGGCGTGGGCGCGGTGATCGCGCAGCGAGCAGGATCGGGTGCCGGATCCGACCCGGCGTCTGTCACTGCCCCCAATGCTGGCCGCAATGACCCTGTGGCGGTGCCGGACCCCGAGCGCGGTCAGGTCCCCGGGCACCGGGCCACACCGTCGAGCCGGGATGGGAGAGTGATCGACGCGGCTCCAGCTGACGGCGATCGAACAACCCGGGCCGGGGAGCGCCCGCATGGTGCGGACACAAGCGACGCGCTGTCTGGGCGGCCGGACCGCAGAGCCGGGCGCAGCCAAAAAAAGGCTCGCTCGGTGCGAGCTGCGTCTCGCCGCGGTGCTCGGCGCAATGCAAAACGCAATGGACGCCTCAAAGTAGGCGCCAATCCCTGGGCAGAGGTCTATGTCGACGGCCAGAAACTCGGCCGAGCACCCCAGATCTGGTCGGTGCCAGCCGGATCGCACCAGGTCGACGTAGTGTTTCCGGTCACCGGGCGTCAACAGACCAGGTCGTTCGAGGTCGATATCAAAGCGGGTAAGACCACATCGCTCGGCGTCATCGACTTCAGCGACGAGTGATAGAGACGCTCACCGGTCCGGGCAGCGGCCAAAGTCGCACGGGTCGACTCTCACCACCGGCCGGCCCTGGCCCGGCGAGAGGGCAAGCCAGGTCGCGCCCGCGGCGGCAATCGCGGCCCCCACACCGATCCACAGCCACGGCTTGCGGCAAAGACGGCAGCCCCGGTGCCCGATGCCCGGTGCGCTCACCGGCGCGACAGGCCGTCCCTCGGCCGCGACCAGCCTCGATTCTCGCAGCAATCCGGGCGGGGTTTGCAGCGGTGCCGAGCGCAATGTCGCCCACAACTCGGCGCAGGCCGATCGGGTCAGATCGGCCGATGGATAGCGGATCTCGACGATGCGCGTGCAGGTTGCGGGCAGGCCAGCGCAGTATTGACCGAAGAGCGCGGGCTGGCCGCCCTGCCACAGGCTGGCCACCACGACCACCCCGGCGAGTTCGCCGTAGCGAATGAGCGCGGCCAGTGCCGCGCGGATACGCTGGCTCGGCCCGGCAATGGCCAGCCCGGCCGCTCCTTGTGCGAGCGCGGCCAGTTCGGCATCGGGCTCGAGGGATACGGTCAGCCCATCGGCTGGAGTGGCGAGGCCCTGGCCGAGCGCGAGGATGTGGGCTGCGGCGCGGTGGCCAGGAGCGCGGGCAACGATCACGTGGTTGCCCGGACCGGCCCGGATCGCGACCGGGGCCTGGCCGACGTAGCGGCCGTCGACTTCGACCTGTGCTCCGGCCGGATCGCTGTTCAGCCGCACCGAGATCAATTCGGCCTCTCCGGTGGTCGCGGCTCGAAAGGCTGCGACCACGTCGGGCGCGAACGAAGCGATCGATATCCGGCGCTCGGAATCGAGCGCACGCGCGGTGCGAAAGCTTTGCGCCGCCTCGCTGGCGCGGCCCATAGCCAGCTCGACCGCGCCGATCCTGAGCGCGATATCGGCGTACAGAACCAGCCCGCCGTCGAGGTCGAGCACCTCGCGTGCGACGTCTCGAGCCCGCGTCAGTCGCTCCATGGCAAGGCCCGTATCGACCGCCGCATAGGCCCGCCAGCCGTCGCGAACCAGGTTGCGCGCCCGGGTAAACGCGGTCAGCCGCTCGGCCGGAACCGCACCGCGGTCGAGATGGCTGCGCGCCCGGGCGAACGGATCGGTCTCGGCCGCGGCGCCCGCACCGCGGACTGCCGCGGCCACGGACTCGGCGAGTTTGCCCGCCGATACTGGCGCAGCTGCCGCGCTGCGTGCCACCACCCCCACGGGCTCGGCGTGGAGCGGGAGCACAGGCGCGAACAGACCCGGCCACATCGCCGCGACATGCACGTGGAGCGCTATGCGAAAAGCCGTGCCGATGGGCGAACCCTACCAGGGATTGGCCCGACAGATGCCGTGGATAGTCCGTCGTTTGTCCTGCCCTTGCGCTTGACCCGGTTATGGTCGCGCGGGCAACCTGCGCCCATGGCAGTGAGCTACAAAGACGCCGGGGTAGACATTGCGGCGGGGGCTCGTTTTGTCGAGGCGATCCGGCCGCTTGCAGCCCGTGCAAGCCGTCCCGAAGTACTCGGCGAGGTGGGCGGCTTTGCCGGGCTGTTTCGGCTACCTGCCGGGTACCGCGATCCAGTGCTGGTCAGCGGCACCGATGGAGTGGGAACCAAGCTGAAAACCGCTATCGCGACCGGCAGGCATGACACAGTGGGTATCGACCTGGTCGCCATGGCAGTCAACGACGTCGTGGTATGTGGTGCTGAAGCGCTGTTTTTTCTCGATTACCTGGCCGTGGGTCGGCTCGACCCCGAGGTTGGCCGGCAGGTCGTCGGGGGCATTGTCGAGGGCTGCCAGCAAGCTGGCTGTGCGCTTGTGGGCGGCGAGACCGCCGAATTGCCCGGCCTGTACCGCGCGGCTGATTACGACCTGGCCGGGTTTTGCGTCGGCGTAGTCGAACGCGACGATATTCGCCACGGCCGGGATATCGACGTCGGCGATATGGTGATCGGCCTGCCGTCGTCGGGCCTGCACTCCAACGGTCATTCGCTGGCCCGCAAGGTTCTTCTCGACCGATTCGAACTCGACGACCAGCCCGCTGCCCTGGCCGGTGCCAGTGTGGCCGACGAGTTGCTCCGCCCGACGATCATCTACGTGCCGGCATTTGCCGCGCTCGCCCGGGCATCGGTTCGGTTCAAGGGAGCCGCTCATATCACCGGCGGAGGCCTGATCGACAATGCACCGCGCATGCTGCCACGCGAAGACCTGGCCTTCGCTCTCGACCCGAGCACCTGGACCGTACCGGCCATCTTTTCGCTCATTGCTGATTCCGGTGTAGAACAGACCGAGATGTACCGTACGTTCAATATGGGGATCGGCATGATCGCAGTGGTGAGCCCGGCTGATGCCGACCGCGCAGTGGCTGCACTGACTGGCTTTCAGGCCCGCATCATCGGCCGCATCGAGCCCGTTGCCGCGCTGGATCAGGTTGGCATGCAACCCGGGGTGTGGCCGGCAAGCCCACAGGTCCGTATCGGACTGGGGTGATGTGTTCGTCTTACCAGAAACGCGTTGGCTGTGGATCAAACGAGGCGTTTCCGATGCGAGGCCAACAGCGAGCCGGCCGGTAGTCCGGCCAGCCGGGGGATTTGCCCAAAAATGGCAGCCCGAGCGCGACGCTCTCGGGCCGCGCGCGATCGCGTTGCATCTTTTCCAGCGTGATCGTGTGTAGGTCGGCGCGAGAGGTTGCAGCCCCGGTCCCGGGTATGGTCAAGTAGCGCCCGACGTATGCGCTTTGCTGTCCTCGTATCGGGACATGGCTCCAATCTTTTCGCTCTGCTCGAAGCCGAGGCACGCGGTGCCCTGGCCCCGGCCGAGATCGCCGTGGTCCTGTCCAATCGGCCCGATGCACCAGCACTCGACCGAGCGCAGAAATTTGCCAAACCGACCGTCATCGTGGATCATCGCGACTACGCTGGCCGCGATGACTTCGAGGCGGCCATGCTCGCCGCGCTCGATCCCTACCGGGTCGAGGCGGTCGTGCTCGCCGGTTTCATGCGCATCCTCGAAACGCGCTTTGTCTCGGCCTTTCCCAACCGCATCATCAACACCCATCCGGCGCTCTTGCCGTCATTTCCCGGGCTCGACGCCCCGGCCCAGGCGATCGAGTACGGGGTCAAGCAATCCGGCTGTTCCGTGCATTTTGTCGACCTGGGGGTCGATACAGGCCCGATCATCGCCCAGGTTGCCGTGCCGGTGTTGGACGACGACGACGCCGGGTCTCTACACGAACGCATCAAGGCAAGGGAGCACGAATTGTTGCCCGAGGTCGTACAGCTCCTGGCCGCCGGCCGACTCCAGTGCGTGGGCCGGCGGGTTTGTCACCTGCCGGCTCCACACGTCCCGGCACACAATGCCAACGAGAACGCCAAGCCGTGACGCATGCCCACCAACTCGTATGACGTGATCGTCCTGGGCGACGACTTTGCCGGACTGGTCGCAGCCACACTCTGCGCCAGACGGGGCCTGCGCGTTCTCTCGTTATCACAGGGACGGCCCATGGGGTATCAGCTCGGTCCCCACCGTCTGCCCGTCGAGCCACTCTCGCTCTGTGGTGCCGGCAACTGGACGATCCGACGCGTCTTCGACGAGCTCAACCTGAGCCATATTCTCAAGCGCAAACTGCGCGAAGCCCGACCTGGGTTTCAATTCGTGGCGCCGGATCTCCGCCTCGACGTCGCGGCCGACGAGCACCGGCTTGCCGGTGAGCTGACCCGCGAGATCGGCGAGGCCAAAAACCGGCTTGCCGCGTTGATGCGGGTCGACGAGATCTCGCGCCGGTTTGACGAAGTCCTGAACAATCAAGTCGGATTTCCGCCCACAGGATTCTTCAAGAAGCGCGAGGTCGGCAAAACCGCGGCCAAGATCGCCGACGATGCCCACACGTGGTTTGACGGCATTGCCTCCGATCATATCGTCACCGCCCTGGTTGGACTGCCCGCCCTGCTCGGTGCCCGGGTCGGCCCCGATACCATCAGTCCCAGCGCATGCGCGCGCAATTTCCATCTGTGGCAGACCGGCGCCCCGCGCATCCGCGGCGACTGGGATACCCTGCGCGAAATATTCGCCGACAAGCTCGACCAGGGCAGCGGCGAGACCCGCACCGGGCGGGTCGCCGAGCTCATGTTCAGCTGGGGCAGAGTCAATGGCATTCGCCTGGAAAACGGCGAAGAACTGGGCGCAGGTCACGTCATCTCGGCGCTTCCGGTCGCTTCCCTGGCCGCTCTCATGGGCCAAAAAGTGCCCAAGCGCCTGACCCAGTGCGCCGAAGCCATTCGGGTGGCCGGATATCGCTATACGCTCAACCTGGTGGTCGACGAAGCGGGCATTCCCGAGGGAATGGACTCACAAGTGTTTCTGGTCAGCGATCTCAACCGGCCGCCCGTGGCCGAAAACGGCATCGCCATCGCGGTTGATGTCCCCGATGATGAAGCCCGCGTCGCTGTAACCATCACCGCGGTATGTCCACCGCCCGGCGGCGGCGAGAAGCTCGACGATCTCTTTGCCGACTTTCGAGTTCGCCTGCGCGAGCGAATCGAGCTGGTCATGCCGTTTCTGTCCGAACACATCCTGGTCGCCCACGCGCCCCACGAGACCGCGCCTCCCGAGGGCCTCAAAGGCGAACTGGGCAAAGGCTTTCCGGTCGCGCCCACTCCGGTCTGGGAATCGACTCTGGACTCGGCCCTCGGCGTGAGCGCCGCGCCCTATTCGATCGGCGTCAAGCACCTCACCATCGCTTCTGACCAGGTCCTGCCCGGGCTCGGTATCGAAGGAGACTTCATCACCGGCTGGTGCGCCGCCAAACTGGCCTGTGATGACCTGGGCCGCAAGCGCGACTATCTCAAAGACGAGGTCATCTCGGGCGGATGAGTCGATCATTCAGGCGGCAGACGCTCCGACCTCTGACCGACCCAGTGGAGTGACAGCATGTCAAGCCGGACCGAAAATCGCCTGGTCTACCATCACGTCGATGTGTTCAGAGAATCGCGATGTCTTCTCCGCCCGGTTCATCGTGGCCGCTCGATTCATCCCGTGCCTCGGTGCGCAGGACCCGACCGCCAACTCCCGACTCGCTGCGGCGTTTCGAACCGGGCCAGACCTCGTCAAGCAACTCCGGCTCTCGGACGTCGACGAGGCGAGCTGCTGGTTTGCCGGTGATGGCTGGTGGTTGTCGACACAGGCGTTAGCAGACTCGTGAAGCCCCCGGGAGCGTCTGGCTTTGTCGCGAACTTTGATCTTCAGTCAAAAATACCGATTTTAATGCATTCAAATGCTCTAGAGTCGCTTCCTCTCGTTTTTGCACCAGATGCTCTTCCACAAGATTGTAATTGGTATGATTGAGGTAATTCTCTGTAAGGGCAACCGTATTCTCCAGGTTATAAACCTGATGTCGCCAATTACCAGGTGTAAAAACGATCTCACCGGCAGCCTGGACGGCAAAAAGACCCGTCAAGCCGGGAAAATCAGGAAAACCATACTTTGCAAACCGCGACTCGAGACATTCGCCTAGCAGTTCTACCTCTTCGTCTGGAGGAAAAAATAACCATAACTTCTGTCCTTCTACCACCAAATTCCAGGCATTGGTCCGGAATACGTTGAGATGAAGTCTCGAATAAGAATTTCTGGGCCCAAGATACAACCAGCTGAGTCTCGACAGCGGTTCCATGGGAAACTCATCCAGCCAGTTATCAAAGTGCGGCAGTATTTTGTAGTCGTTTCTCATCTCCGGAAGGTCATATCTAAACATCCAATCTTTTAAATAGTACGGATGGACGTCTTCTGTTTCATCCATGTATCTTATATAGTTAGCCAGGGACATAGTCATTTCGTGATCGGTTTTGGATTGTACGGTCAACGTTGCGCCAGATGCACAACAGGCCGGTCTGTTGCAAAAACACGCCGGCCGGCCCCGGACATCCTCCACCTCTGCCAGGAACAAGCGTCCAGCACTCTCGGCCAGCCCGACAAATTGCCGAAAATGACCACCGTCACCCCTGAATAACCTCGACAGCTCCCGACAGCCGCCTGCCCGGGCACGGAGGACCATCAGCCTGCCTGGGCCGATTGCCCCGTGGGTACGGTTATCCGCGATCCGCAGGGTTCACGCAGCTCGGATCAGGGCGCGCGCAGCCTGGCCCGGCGCTGATTCGCCGCTCGGACTCTCGTCGGGTGCCCAGTTTGGCGTGAACTGGCGGCTGGCTCCATCGCGCCACTGACACAGCGCGGCCACCGGGCCGTCCTTGCCGCGGCGAATTACCACATGGGTAAACGACCGCAAGAGTCCGGGCTTGCCGCTCGGTACCCAGGTGCCAGTGTTGAAATACCAGCGCTCGCCCTGCTCATCGCTGTCGAGCTGTTGCGCGATAGGAATGTGGGTATGGCCAAAAATCACGTAGCGCGCATCGACATGCTCGAGAATCCGCGACGGAACGATCTGCAGCGGCACGTCGGCATCGATCACCCGCCCCCTGCTCAACCACTGATGGGCCAGGTGATTGCCGGCAACGGCCGCACCGGCCAATAGCAGCGCCCACAAGAGCGGTAACGCCAAAAGACCAACCAGCACCACGAATACAGCAGCCAGACTCACCAGTGTCTTGTCCAGCATCAGAATTTGCATCAGCCGGCGCAGATTGGTGATGACCGGCGGCCGTTGCATGGCATCGAGCTCGCTCAGAGTGTCGTAATCGAGCGGCGAAGTCTGACTCAAGGCGCGCAATTGGTCCCGGTGAAGAGCGCGCCGACGCCGGCGAGAGCGGCTGATACGCGCCTTGCGCCACTGCCGGATCAAGGTCAGCGCAAAGAGAAAATAGCCCCGGCCAAGCCGCCACGCGCCGCGCCAGCCAAGCCCGGCGGCAAATTGCAAATACCCGCCAAATGACCATTCCTCAGTGCCGTGTGGGGTGGCCTCGGGAATCTGGTTGGTCACGTAACGCATCCCCGCCGTATCGACATTGGGGATGATCGCCTCGCCACGCGCATCGACCGGATTGAGATTGTACTCGAACGAGCAACACTCGTCATATTGGTGGCCGTGCTCGATCCACACCACACCCGGCTCGTAATAAAACCACCGGTGAAACCGGATCGCAGCGCGTACCTCCAGCTCGGTGGCCGCACCCGGACGCGATGACGCCGCCATCGACGTCCATGTCCTAGCCACCCGATCGCGAAGCCGCTCCTGGATCTCGGACCAGTAAAACTCGGTGTCGTGATTGCCGCTGATGACCTCGACCGCATTGCCGACCGCAAGAAAACGAGCCAGCGCCCGGAAAAAATCGGGATGCCGATCGACCACCGCATCGAGCTTGATGCCCGCAGCATCCTTGCGCCGGCGCAACCCGTGCTCGCGCTCGTCGTGACTGTGCTCGATATCGCGCAACACAGCGTGCTTGTCGGGAAATACACAGATGGTGAGAAAATCAACCATGTCGCCGTTGATCACCAGGCGCCACGGCCGGCCGTCAGCCCGACGGCGAGTATACTTGCGAAGAAACTGGACCAGTTGACGCTCTGCGACACGGAGATCGCGAGAGGTCTCCTCGGTGGCCGATGGACTGAGATCCTCACCGAGATGAAGGTCACTGACGACCAAAATATTGTGGGTGCCACTCATTCTACGCAGTGCGTTGTTTCGACGTGCCTTACTCAACGTTCCGTTACCACTCTATATCTTACAAGTGTGATACCTGATCTACGCATGCGCAACATTATTCGCACAACATATGCGTACTGCGTTACGCACCTTTGCCAGCAATGTGACGAATTCGAGACCGAGGCATCTAAGCGCTCGACATCATTGATAAGCGTGTGATATGACGCAGTCCGTCGCCCATTCCGATCAGGAAGTAAATCGCCAATGAAACCGGTTATCTTTGTGATTTTGCTGGCAGGCTTTGTCGGCTACTTCGGCCGTACGATGTGGAGAATGGCTCGAGCCGCGTCGCGGGGATCGGCAGAGCCGCGGCCGCGAACGGATCAGCTGGGCGCGCGGCTGATGTCCGTACTGGTGTACTTCTTTGGCCAGAAGAAGGTCGCCGAAGAAGGCCCTCAGCACATGTCCAGCAAGCACCATCTCTTCATCTTCTGGGGCTTTTTGATCATCACGATCGCGAGCGCGGAGATCTTCGTAAATGGCGTGGTTCCAGCCATCTCGCTGCAACTCCTGCCCGACATGCTCTTCATACCGCTCAAGACGACCATCGACGTCTTTAACTTGATCGTGCTGGTAATGGTCAGCTGGGCCATTTTTCGCCGGGTGGTCGTGCAGCCGCGGCTGATCCCGATGAACCTAGACGCCGGGCTCATCCTGGGCGGCATTGCATCGCTGATGATCACGCACTTCTTGTTTCACGGCTTTCACGGTGCAGTCGAGGTCGCGGCCGGGCGTTCGCTGCCCGAAGCGGCTCCGGTTTCCAATGCGGTGGCTGCCTGGCTCATGCCCATTCGGGGCGACGCAGCTGTGTTCGGTGCCGAGGCAGCCTACTGGCTGCACGTCGCCATCCTGTTGACGTTTCTGAACTACCTACCCTACTCGAAACACATTCACCTGCTCGGCGCGTTGCCCAATATCTTCACCCGAAATCTGAGCGATCGCAGGATGGATCTGCCCAAGCTCGATCTCGAGGACGAGAACCAGTGGGGCGTGGGTCGGTTCGAGCAATTTAGCTGGAAATCTCTGCTCGATACCTATGCGTGCACCGAATGCGCTCGCTGCAGCAATTACTGTCCCGCCTACAATACCGAGAAAAATCTGTCGCCTATGCAGCTCATCCACGACATTCGCTACGAAATGCTGGATCGCGACGCTCTCTACGCCGAGCGGGACCAGTTGAAAAAGCAAATCGCGGAGTTTGCCGGCGACGATCAAAACGGCGAGCAAAATCACAAGCCCGCCGATCTGGTTCATCTCGAGCAAGCCCTGGCAGGGGTCGAAAGCCGTATTGAAGACATGCCGCCCATGCTCGGTGGCCGGATCGCCGATGACACCTTGTGGGCGTGCACCACCTGTGGTGCGTGTCAAGAAGTCTGCCCGGTGTTCATCGAGCATCCGGTCAAGATCATTCAGATGCGGCAGAGCCTGGTCATGGAAGAGGAACGGGTCCCGGCCGAGCTGGCCCGGACCTTTCGCAATCTGGAGCGTATGTCCAACCCGTGGGGCATCCCGGCCGACCAGCGTATGGACTGGGCCGAGGGCCTGGATGTCCCGACCATCGAGGACAAGCCCGACCCCGAGTACATCCTGTGGGTCGGCTGTGCTGGGGCGTTTGACAACCGCATTGTCAAACAGACCAAATCCATGGTGAAAATCCTCGCCGCGGCCGGCGTCGACTATGCCGTTCTCGGCCATCAAGAGGGCTGCACAGGTGATCCGGCGCGGCGCGCCGGCAACGAGCTCTTGTTTCAGATGCAGGCCGAGGCCAATATCGAAACGCTCAACCAGGCCGGGGCCAAAAAAGTCATCACCTCGTGCCCGCACTGTCTGCACACTCTGCGTCACGACTATCCCCACTTTGGCGGCGACTACCAGGTCATCCACCATACCCAGCTGATCGCTCACCTGGTCGAGGACGGCAAGCTCGCAGTCGACCAGCAACGCGACGACAAGCTCGGCAGCGGGACCCGGGGCGGCCTCACGTATCACGATAGTTGTTATCTCGGCCGCTGGAACCGCGAGTTTGACGCTCCGCGCGCAGTGCTAAATGCGCTGCCGGCGAGCGGAAGAATCACCGAGCTCGGGCGCTCCCGTCGCCACGGATTGTGTTGCGGCGCCGGCGGGGGCCGCATGTTCATGGAAGAGGACGAACCACGGGTCAATCTCGTTCGCACCGACGAGATCCTCGACGCCGGCGTCGACACCGTGGCTGTCGCGTGTCCATTTTGCAATATCATGCTCACCGACGGCATGAAGCAGCGCGACAAGGAGGACGACGTAAAGGTCGTCGATGTTGCCGAACTGGTCGCCGAACGGCTCATTCCAGCAAGTTCGTTGGTCAGACAAAAATCCCCAGACGAGGCATGACCAGTTACCAGCGCCTCGCGATCGAGATTGCGCCCGGGCCCACCGGATAAAAATCGATACGGCGAGCCAGGCACTACGCAGATGAGTCGTTCGGATGATCAGACAGGCCAGATGCCGAATCGGGCAAACCAGCCTGCATCGCGGATGACCCGCCTCGCTCTCTTGATCGGCGGGGCCACCATCGCGGCCAGCGTGGTGGTTGGCTCCTACGCTTACATGCAGAGCCGCGAGTCGCTGATCGAGGTAGTGTTTCGCAGCAACCTCAATCTGGCTCGTATTCTGAGCGCCCATCTCGACGTTCTGGCCGACCGCCGCGAGTCGATCGACCAGACGCGTCTAACCCAGCTGCGAGACCGGACCGAGCAGCGATACCAGGGCAGCTATTTTTGCGTGGTCGGCCCGGATGGCACGCTGATCGCGCACACAGCGCAGCCCGATCTCATCGGCCGCGCTGTGGTTCCGCATACCGGCGGGCTCCTTCGGAACAAGCGTGATTGGGTGGGCCGACTCGTGGCCCGCAATGGCCAGGAACAGATCGCGGCGTTTGCCTATAGCGACGGAATGGGCGGGCTGGCCGCCGTGCACGTCCCGACCGCGTCGGTCGATGCCGAGTTGCGCGCCGGCGCACTGCCCTGGGCCCTGGGCCTGGGATTTATCTCGCTCTGCCTGTTCCCGCTGGCCCTGGGAGTGCTCCATCGCGGCTACGCGCTGACCCAGCGTGCGCTGTCCATTCGCGAGGCCCGTCTCGACCAGCTGATCGAGACCACCCAGGACGCGGTCATATTCATCGACTGGCAGTCCCGCATCGTTCGCGTCAACCGGGCCGTACTGAACATTTTTGGCTACAGCGAGTCGGAGCTCATCGGCCAGCCGGTCGAAATCCTCATGGCCGAGCCCCATGCCAGCAAGCACGCCAATTACCTCGAAACCTACCAACAAACCGGGCAACGCCGAGCCATCGGCCAGATTCGCCCAGTCGTGGCCCGGCGCAAAAACGGCGAAGAGGTTGCCATCGAGCTCTCGGTCACCGAGCTCACGGTCGACAATGGCGTCCGCTACGCCGCGTGCATGCGCGATATCTCCAAAACCATCGAGCTGCAGCAGAAACTCGTCGACAAAGAGCGCCTGGCCGCGATCGGCATGACTGCGTCGATCTTTGCTCACGAGGTCGGCAACCCGCTCAACAACATGGTTCTGCACAGCGAAGTTCTGGAGCGCCGGGTGGCCAAGATGAGTGTCGCGGACAAACTCAAGGGCGGGCTTCTGCGTATCACCGACGAGATCAAGCGTCTGCGCGACCTGCTGAGCGAGTTTCGCTCATTGTCGCGGCGCGACACCATGCACTTCGAATCCACCGATGTGGGCCAGCTGATCGCCGAGGTGCTCGACCTGCAGACCCAGCCCGACAGCGCCGTCGAGATCCAGTTCGCGCGCGAGCTGGTCGATCAATTGCCACCGATCCATGCCAATCGCGACAAGCTGAAGCAAGTTCTGGTCAATCTGTGCAAGAACGCCATCGAGGCCATGCCCGAAGGCGGCACTCTCACTGTGAGGGCCGAGCGAGTGCGCGGGCGAGTTCAGATCACGGTCTCGGACACCGGCGTGGGAATTGCCGACGGCACCGATCCGTTTCAGCCATTCCGGACCACCAAGCCCGACGGCACCGGCCTGGGCCTGGCCATCGTACAGCAGATCATCCACGCGCACGGCGGAACCATCTCGTTCTTCAGCCAGGTCGGTCGGGGAACGACATTTACCGTGATGCTGCCCGAGCAACCGCCCGGCATGAACGACGCAAACTAGCCCGGATCAGGCCAGCTCATTCACTGCTAGTGCTGGTTTCGGTCGGACCGCGATGAATCGCTCGACCGTCTGGCCTGAGCTGGAATGTGACGCCATCGGGTGATCAGATCGTCCGGGACAGGATCTCGGCCGGCCAGGAATGCGTCGACATGGGGAAACGAGTCTACGCCCCAGAACAGCTCTTCGCCGGCAAACACGGTGGGTACGCCGAATACGCCGCGGGCGATCGCCGCATCGGTGACAGCGCGCAGCCGCGCCTTGGCCTCGGATTCCTTGGCCCGGGCGACCAACGTTGAACCGTCCAGACCTGCAGCAGTCAGGGTCTTGGCGACCGCATGTGGTTCGGTGACTCCCGGGCCACCTGCCCATGCTGCACTGTACAGCGCATCCACAGCGCGTCGCTGCTCGTCCTCGGGCATATCCAGGCCGGCCACGCGCAGGGCCAAAAGCGGGTTAAACGGGTGCGCGGGCGGCGGTTCGAGCACGACCCCGATGGCGTGGGCCAGCCGGAATACATTCTTGAACAGATAGAGCCGTTTGGGTGGTATTTCGGCCGGCCCTTTGTGGCCAAAGTGGTCGAGCATGGCGGCGAACAACACCGGATGCAGCTTCACTGTACGTCCGTGGCGCGCCGCCACCTTGTAGATCTTGTGCCAGGCCACATAGGCATACGGCGATACGAAATCGAAATAGAAGTCCAGGGTCACAATGGCCGCGCATAGTACGACAAAACAAGAGTAACCGGTTGACCAAGACGCTGGAACGTCGCCGTACCGGGTCGCACCGTCACCGAGGTGATCGCTTCCGGGCTACACTGAGTGCATGGGGCAGGCCAAAACCAACCGCGAGCCAGAGCAGGGTATCCCGGAGCGGCGGGACAACGCGGCCACCACCAAGACGAGCCGCGGCGGCACCGTGTCCGACAGTCTGCCCAATGGCGCCGGCGAATTCGATCGCCCGGCCGAACGCAAACTCGATCGCCGGCAGTTTCTCGCCGCTGCCAGCTCGGCGTTGGCCGCCCCGATCGTGACCAGCGCCTGCTCCTCCCCGGCCACGACCCGCACCAACGCCCTGCCGCAAGCGAGCTGGCGCCAGGTTCGACTGGTCGGTGGCAGCCGGGCCGGAGTGGTCGAAAGGACCTGCTTGCAAGACGCCGCCGGCCTCCTCTCCCTTGCCGTGTCGCGCCAGATTTCTGTGATCGACGAAAGCGAGGCATGGGGTCCGGCAGATATCCTGGTCGGATCCCCGGCAAGCAGCCGATCGGTCCGTCCCGAATGGCGTTGTGCCGGGCAGAAACCGGGCGCATTTCGCATCGTGACCGCAAAGGCAGGCGATGCCCCTCGGGTCGCGATCATCGGCACTGACGCCGAGGGTGCGCGCAACGGCCTGTACCGGTTCCTCGAACGGATCGGATTCGGGTTTTTCCGCGACGGCGACCGGGTGCCAGAACTGGCCGATCGGCCCTTTGCCATCGCCGACATCGACGATGAGGTGGTCCCGGCGTTTCGCTGGCGCGGCGAGATGATCTGGGATCATTACCTCGGCCCCCAGCGCTACTGTGCCGCGACCTGGGGACCGGCAGACTGGGAGCGGGCCCTGGTCCACGCCGCGCGAAGTGGACTCAACCTGATCGAGTTCTATCCGCCTATGAAAGGGGTTTTTCGCCGGGTCTTCCCGGCCGCCGCGGGGGCGACCGAGGGCCCGGTGTGGACCGCGGAGGCCAAAGAAGAACTGTCGCGGCAGGTGCTCGAGCGGGGTCGTGCGCTGGGTATCCACTTCATGTACGTGCTCGCGTATGGACCGTTTCCCGACAGCATCCGGGCGCTCTATCCCGACCTCGAATGGCGCAATGGCTTCTTATGTGCCCATCAGCCCCAGCTGCGCCACATGACCGAGCGGACATGGGCCGACTTGCTGGCTGCACTGGGCACAGACCATCTCTACGCAGTACGGCATCGGGGGGAAGAAGGCCAATCGTACAGCGATCCGTGCCGGTCGGTGAGCAAAGCCCAGGGCACGACCCAGGCGATCGAAATTCTCCGCGCACTCGATGCCGAAGCCGTGGTCACTGTGTGGACGTGGTCGGAGACACTGCCCGATTTTTTCGCCGCATTGCCCGAAAACGTTCGCGCAGCCCACATTCGCCACGGTATGGGGGGCGTGTTCAAAGACCGCGGTAAGGGCCGCGAGCAGAGTGATGGCCGGCCCGCATTGCCGCCCGGTCAACACTGGCTGGCCGGCCAGTTCACCGTTTTCGGCGGCAATGAAACCCTGTTGCAGACCCCGTGGTCTGACCCCGATGCCATTGCCAATGATGCGCGCGCAGCATCCCGAGATGCTCGCTGCGAGGGGTTTTTTCAGTGGCCCGAGTGGACCGCCACATCGCCATGGCTGTCCTACGCGATCGCGCAGCTGGCCTGGACCCCCCATTCATTCCACCGCGATGCCGCCCTCAAGGCCTACGCCAGATCACGTCACGGGCCGCTCGCCCGGGCTTTTCTGGCCGGATTCGATCCCCTCGTACGAGCTGGAAACGCGCGTTTTACCAGCACACCGCGCAAACGCATGATAGTGCCGTATCTGTTGATCCGCGCCGAGCTCGACCTGTTGCGCGCAGTGCGCCGCGGCGCCGAGGCCATGTGGAAGCACGCCGGCAAGCGGACCGATCAGGTCCTGTTTGTCCGCGATCTCGTCGACCTTGTGCGGTGGCTCGCAGTCCGCCAGGCCCATGTATTCGAAGCAGTGGCCTACATCGATTTTCTGGCCGGAGACCGCGCGGCAATGCGCCGCGGGATCGCCTCGGCCCGTGCCACCTGGTCTGCGCTGCGCGATGTCCTGGCCGAGATCGACGAGTTCTCGGTCGCGCACGCGGCCCGCGCCATGGCAAACATGGCCCCGCTATCGGGCCGCGCACTCGATTCGTTCTGGCTGATGGGCTGCAACTTCTACCGCGGCTACCCCCTGGTTCTGTCGCCCGAGGCGATTGAACTGGTCTACGCCGAGCAAACTCGCCTTCTCGGCGACACGCTCGAACAAGCTCTCGACCGGGGCGATAGAGCACCGCTGGCCGAGCCGGGTTGGTTCTGGCACGATTGGCCGGATCCCGCCTGGGCCGGCGCCGTGCGCCTCCTGCCCCGCGAAGACGGCCACAAGTTCGAGACCATCATGCGTCGCCGGCTCGCCGGGGCGCTCGAAGAAGGCGCCCGGGAGCGCAAGAATTCAGCAGCTGTGGACATCCGACGCCCACTGCGTGCGTCGCTGCCGTCACCGATCGCAGCGTCCGTCCTCGACCGGACGATGACCGGGTTGCTCGCTCATTCACTGCCCAGCCCAATCGCCCGACCACCCCGATAACACCCGCGTCTTGTGCAATCTGAAATACAAAGGACCACCAGATGATAATTCCTATTTATCGGCATACAACTTGGGCTTGACGGTCTCAAATAATGGTGGGAGGATGGCCCCTCAAAAACGCTTGGTCCTGGAATTCAAACTATCGATCATTCTGTTTTTCATTATTTTTCCCATTCGATTTCCTGGGCCAATCGGTAGAGCCACCTCGAACGTCGGACCAAACCAGGGTTGCGCGGCACATCGCTGCAGAGCATAAGCCCGAATCCGGCCGAGTGGGTGGAAGCATGTGACCCGGTCCCCGGGGGACAATGTGGTCGGCAGTGATCGATCGCGACTCTGGCGGTGGAAGATTTTTGCGATGGCTCTGCAAAACAGTCCACGACAAGGGGTTATACATGTTTCTCGCACACATCAAACAGACAATTAGCAAATCTCAAATAACCTTGACACTGACGTTTCTTACAGCAGTTGTCCTGGCCGTGTCGGGGTGCGTGATGGAACTCGAAGGACCGGGAGCAGAGGATACCGAATACGATATTGGGACCAATCGAGAGTGGATTTCTTTCGAGGAGTTTGTCGCAAATACTTATAAAGAACCCGACCAGGACGGTGGGGTATGGGTGCTGGATGGCGACACGCCAGTGGAGACCCTGGACGAACTGTACGAGTATTACGAGCTCCTGTATTTTTCCGACGGCGCCCTGGCCGTCCATCGCAACCGGGGCAGGGATTCGAAGTGGTCGAACAGCACGAAGAAAAATCTGACCTACTGCATCAGCAACAACTTTGGCTCGCGCAAAAATTCGGTCAAGAATGCGATGTCCACGGCAACCAGAAACTGGGAAAATGCCGCCAACGTGGATTTTAAATACCGGTCGTCGCAGGACGGCAACTGCACGGGCAGCAATGGCTCGGTAGTATTCGATGTCCGCTATGTATCGGGCAAGGGTTACCTGGCCCGGGCGTTCTTTCCCCACCAGTCGCGCCGAACCCGCAACATCCTGATCGATGCCAGCGTGTGGCGACAGAGCACGTACTCGGTGGCGGGGATTCTGCGCCACGAACTGGGCCACGCCCTCGGCTTCCGCCACGAGCACACCCGGCCACAAGGTCCGTCCAGCTGCTTCGAGGACAACAATTGGCGCGGGCTCACGTCATACGACCGGAATTCGGTCATGCATTATCCGCAGTGCGGCGGCAGCAACTCGAGACTCAGTTATTTGTCGTCCAAGGACAAATCAGGAGCACGCTCCCTGTACGGCGCTCCCTGACCAAATATCGAGAACGAGCGCTGCTTTTTGCTCTCGCACGACTCGAAACAGCGCTCCATCCCCGGGCTCTGCTAACTGATCTAGCCTGTAACGGCCTGTAATGGCAAAAGACACCGGACCATGGTAGGTTGGCCGGGCGGTGGCATTTGGTGCTGTCGCGATCCCTTGGATAGCGAGTACCGAGGAAAGTCACAGTGATGGTACATGGATGGCCGACTCTACAGCTCCGCGGTGAGCAGCGCCGCAATCGGGTGTTTGCGGCGCTCGCGCTGGTTGCGTTCGCCACTGCAGGGTGCACGTCGCGGTCGATTCTCATGCCCAATTTACAGGGCGGTGCACGGACTGCGACATACCAGCAAGACCACGAGGTTTTTCACTTATCGACCAACGGCCTCACGGTCTTGTTACTCCCCACACAAAATACCAATCTGGTCAAAGTCGATGTTAGATACCCGGCCGGGGCACTCGAGGATTTTCGGGGCAAGT
Organism: Pseudomonadota bacterium; assembly: GCA_022360315.1. Lineage (GTDB taxonomy): Bacteria > Myxococcota_A > Polyangia > Haliangiales > Haliangiaceae > JAKSDA01. The sequence continues at coordinate 62,701 of JAKSDA010000210.1, read as the reverse complement.
CCGGTCTGGCACATCTCATCGAGCATGTGACGTTCTCGACCAGACACCAGGAGCCCGAGGGGGCCACGCTGGCCGAGTTGCTCAGTCGATCGGCCTTGTGGTATAATGGATACACCACTGCCGAAGAAACCCACTACAGCTCGGTTGCACTGGCCGACCAGGTCGACACCCTGCTCGAGGTCGAGTCCTATCGAATGCGCAGTCGGTGCGAACTCATCGACGAGCGCGATCTGGCTCGAGCGCGCGACGTGGTTCGCAACGAAATCCGCCAGGGCATCGGTGTGGGCAGCGAGATGGCGCAGATGTTCCGCCGTGCGGTCTACGGCAAAACCCATCCCTACGCCCGGCCGGTCGGCGGTACCGATCGTTCGATTGCCAGTATCGAACGCGACGATGTGTGCAGATTTTTGCGCGATCATTACGGTCCGTCGGCGGCGATCCTGGCGGTGAGTGGCAATATCGACAAAAAGCAGGTACAGCGGGCCATCGTGGCGCGATTTGGTCGGATCGAGAAGCAGCCGGCCGGACAGCGGAGCTCGATGGCCAGGTTGTCGCTGCGCGGTACAACGTCGCGACACGAGTTGCCGGTCGAGCAGGCCACTGCCGTGGTCGCGTTCCAATCGCCGCGCTTGCTCGACCGCGATGCCCTGATCGCGCGGTTTGCCCGCGAGATGCTCCGCCAATCGCTGTACTCTCTATTGCGCGAGCACCCGTTTATCGTCGATATCAATACCGGTGTGGTCGGCGCATCGGACGCACCCCTCCACTACATTACTGTATCGGTGAATGCTCCGGCCAGGCTCGAGAAGGCCGTTGCCCTGATCTACAAAGAGGCCGCTTCGGTGGGCAAGGGCTTATCGCAGCCCGCTTTTGACGACATGCGAAACCGCACCCGCACAGCGCTTTTGTCGAGGGTCGAGTCGTTCGATGACCAGGCTGACGTGTTCATCGAATATCTGTCCGCAGGCGACAACGGGCAATTTTTGCTGCGCGATCTCGCGGCCGTTGCCGGGCTCGCGAGGGGCGATGTGCAGACCTATGCCCTGCACTACCTCGAGCGCGAAAGCAGCCATGTGGCCTACTTCTACCCCAAAAAAGCGGCCAAGATCGTCGAAGAACGGGCCGCCCTGCGCGCTGAACACACCGATTATCGCATGCCCGACCGGCATATGGTGATCGATCGCCAGGAAGCCGAGCGACCATTGCAGGTGTCCGAGCGCAGACCGCAAACCAAGTTTGAGCATTTCGCGCTGGACAACGGCCTGCAGGTTTATCTCGCGCCATCGCTCAGCTACCCAGTCGTGGATCTCCGGGTGGTATTTCCCGCCGGACGAGCTCACGAACCGGCTGACAAGCCCGGGCTGGCCGAGCTCACGGCCATGCTGATGGAGCCAGAATTCCATGTCTCCGATTTTGAGGCGCCCACCCTCATGGGAGCCTTCACCATCGGCCAGATCATGCAAATGGGCGGCGATTACGACTGGGACGTGGACGATCTCGCCACCAGCTTTCGCATGCGCGGCCTGTCCATTTACGGCGACGGGTTGCTGTGGCGCCTGTATTTCATGCTGAGCTCGGCAAGCTACGAGAAATCGTCCCTGCGCGAGCTGCGCGAGCTGGTCCAGCGCCGGGAAAAGGCCCGCGATACCCAGCCGAGCTGGCCGCGTCTGGTCATGGAGACACTCTTTGGCAAGGACTATCGCCTCGGCATCCGGCGCCCGGATTCGGCCAGCCTGGCCTCGCTCTCGGTCGGCGATCTCGAAGATTTTCGCGAGCTCCACTACCGCCCTGCCGGCGCGGCCATCATCGTGACCGGCCGCTTTGATGCCGAGTACATGGCGGCCGAGGTCCGGCGTCTGTTCGGCGCCTGGAAGGGCACATCCGGCCCCAAGGCCCAGCCCGTGCTGCAGCCGGTCCAGAACCAAAAAGCCGCCTACTTTGCCGCGATCGACGAGGACGAGATCCAGACCAATATCATCATGGCATTTCGCACCGAGCCGGACGACTTGAAGCAGGCGGCGACCCGTCTGGTCATGAGCGAGATCGTGCGCGACAAGCTGGGTATTTTGCGCAACCAGCTCGGCGCAACGTACGGTATAAAGGTCGATCATACGCCGTTGCGCAGCACTGGGATTCTGGCCATCGAAGTGGCGGTCGATCGCGAGCGCGCCGGCGAGGCCTTTGTGGCCATGCGAAAGGCGCTGGACCAGATTCGCGCCGGTGAGTTTACCGACGAATTTGTCCGCGCGCGACGGCTGGTCATGCAGCGCCTCCTGGCTGCGACAGTCAATTCCAGGACCGTGGCCGACCAGCTCACCCACCGGGCCATGCGCGGTTTGGGCGATAGCCACTACGACCAACTGGTCCAAACGGTGGCCGAGCTGCAGCCGCGCGATGTGCGCGCGCTAAGCGATCGCGAGCTAGCCGCCAGACGTGAGGTCGTGGTGGCCCAGGGCCGCAAAGAGTCGGTTGACGCTCTATACCGCGCAGCCCACATCGCACAGTATCGAGTGGTCGAGTGAGCGCGGCGGGCTCACTCGCCGCAAAAAAACCTCCCCGGCTAGAAACTGCCCCGCACCCCCAGGGCCGGGACCACGGGCAGCTCTTCGATCGCTTTTCGTTCGCTGTAGTCGAAATTGTACTGATAGCCCAGGGTTCGCGGGTTGGCATAGACATTGGTCACGTCGAGATAGGCCGACAGGGACCAGGTTTTGAAGGTCCATTTGCGGTCGATGCGCAGATCCAGCTGGTGAGCGGAAGCGAACCGCTCGCTGTTGACCACGCCGTACACCGGTATGTGAATGGCGGTATCGGACAGGAAAATGGAGCTGACGATCGGCGTGTACGGGGCCCCCGTGCTGAACTGCCAGCGCCCGCCGAATTCCCAGCCGCCCAGCCGATAGCTGGCCACTGCGATCAGATTGTGGGTCTGGTCGTAATCGAAGAGACGGCGCTCGGCTTCGGGTCCGTCAATGCGGTCGCTGCGCGACAAGGTGTAGGCGAGCCAGCCAAAAAACTGATTGTGCTTGGCGCGAAGCAGGAGTTCAGCGCCAAACGAGCGGCCAAAACCGCGATTGACGTACGAGTTCTCGGGATCGCTGGCCGCGGTTACCTCGTCCTGGACGATCAGGTGCCGGCGGTCGGTGTAAAACGCGCTCGACTGAATGCTGATGCCCTCGGCAATCTTGTAGTCCACACCGGCCACATATTGAGTTGCCAGCTCGGGCAAAAGAGTGGTCTGAAATGCTTCGTTTTGCTGGGGCGCCCGCGAGTATGACCCCATGGACAGACGCAATGTCCAATCCGCGGAAATGGCCTGCTGCACAGCGACACGGGGCGACCAAGTAGTTTCACCAATGCGGTCGAAATAGTCGACCCGGAGCCCGGGGGTGATCGTCGTGCCAGAGATGGGACGAACATCGGCAGCGAGGTACGCCGATGCCACGTGTTCGTCGAGTACATCCATGATCTCGACGAGTGGAGCGGTGCTGAAATTGTCCGGTCCGCCCGAGCCTTCTTGCGGCGGAGACGGAAACTTGACCTCGGCGTCAGTGGATTGAAAGACCACATCGCCGCCACCGCGCAGGGTCAGGCGGGTGGAAAGTTTCCACGCCAGGTCCTCGCGCAACTCCAACCGGCGCTGGTCAAAACGCAAAAAACGGTCGTCCAGGCGGGTCTCGGACTGCTCCCCTTCGTCCATGTCCGCGCCGATCTCGAATCGAAACCCGGTCGTTCCCACGGCTGCGACAAGCCGATTTTCCAGGGTTTTGGACCTGTGAACCCACGACAGAATGGTCCGGGTGAACGAGGTCTCGTTCTCCCATTTGCCCGAGAGTAGCGGTTCGTTGGGGTTGATGTTGTCGTTGAGCAGGCTGAGCAGGTCGAAACTGGCCAGGCCCAACAAGGTCACCCGGTCGCTGTATCGCGGGCGCCAATCAACCCGGGCCTGGGCGTCGTAGTACTGGGGCGCGGTGGTAAAACTGATGTTGGCATCGTCGGGCAGCACCGCCGGGAGCAAGAGGTCGATGGCCGAGCGACGGACCCCGGCAGCAAACTGAAGATCGTATTTCCTCGAGATCGGTCCCTTTACAAACCCGGCAACGTTGATGAACGATAACTCGGCAAAGCCATCGGTCTCTTTGACCACTTCGTCGCGGGTGACAATGTTGATGATGCCGCCTGTTGCACGGCCATCTGAGGGTCCAAAGCCGCCCGGCAAGAAGTCGATCGAGCCGATGAACTCGGACGGCACGATGCTCTGCAAGCCAAAGAAATGGTAGAGCAGTGGGATCTCGATTCCGTCGATGGTCACCTTGGAGTCCTCGGGCGCGGAACCGCGGATCACCAGGAGGCCGGGGCCGGCGCCCTGGCCATCGGCATTGGCCACACCGGGCAGACTCTTGATCGAGGTGAGAGCGTCGCCACGAGTTCCCGGAATCCGGGTCAATTCCTTGCGCGCGAGCTCGGTTTTGCCCGGTGGGGTCGGTTGCGGAGCAATCTGATCCGTGATCTCGATGATCTCGGAGGCAAGTCCGGGTGGGAACAAAACCAGTACCAGATCGGTCCGGCCACCCGGGCCAACCTCGATCGCTTCTTCGGAGGTCGCATATCCCTCGGCCTCGACACGCAGGATCAGCTTGCCCACCGGCACGTCGGTAAATACATACTGACCGGCTCGGTTGGTTGTCGCAGACATCATCTGATCGCCCTTTTGGGGCACTTCATCGCCCTTTTGGGGCACTGCTGACTCGGTTGCCGTCGCAGAAATCGTGATCCGGGCGTCTGCAACGGGCTCGAGGGTCTGCCCATCGACGACACTGCCCGAGAGCGGCTCTGCCCAGGCCGCGGATTTCCAGGCGATCGCTACAACAACAGCGGTCAACAGAGTAGTTGGCAAAAGATTTCGACAGCTGCTCATGGCTCTCCGTAAGGTAACCTGAATCGCCTGAGTCGGCCGGGCTTTGCGGGGTCTCGCATGGGTGTCTGGCCGAGACCAGTGAGGAGTCGCACATGGGGAATGGCAAGTGCGATACGCCTGTGATTCCGAGGGCGCTGGATCGACTGCGCGCTTTGATGAGGCGTGATCAAAAACGCCGACCACTTGGTCCTTGACCTGGCCGGGCCATTGACGATGAGATCGCTCAATGCACCTTACCTGTGCGGCAGTTGTGAGTCTCTGTATGCTCATATCGGCGGGCTGCATCTGGCGCGGTGCAGAGATCGAATACCGCAAGCTCACCGGAAATTGCCAGGGAGCATGCAACTATTATCTGTCGTGCAAAGAATCTCGCGGTGAGCAGATCTCCGAACGCCATCACCAGCTTTGCGAGTACGAGTGTGGCGACGTGTTTTCCAGCTCTGAATCTCTCCTGGCGTTCGAGAGCCTGAGCTGTGAAGATGCGATCGGGTTCGTCGAGGGTGACAGTGGGCGCGGCCCCGGTGATCCGGCGCCTCCGGCCGCGTTGTCGAATTCGCCCCCGCCGCGAGCGTCGTCCCCGCCACCCGGGGCAACGCCGCGATCCGAATGAGCGTGCTCGCCGCTCTCGGTCAGCCTTCGCCGTGCTGACCGGCACCGGTAATTTTGCGCCGCAACAACAGGATTCTTGCCCGTCGCTCGCTGCGCGGGTACGGTTTGATGTGGAGTCAGCACTGTGAGCAACGCAACCGTCATCAAAAAATACGGCAATCGCAGGCTCTACGATACCGGCGACAGCCGCTACATCACACTCGACGAGCTGGCGTCCAAGATCCAGAGCGGCATCGATGTCCAGGTCATCGACGCCAAGAGCGGCGAGGATCTCACCCAGGCCACGCTCACCCAGATCATTGTGGAAGGACGCGGCGCAGCTCGCATGCTGCCCGTCCCCCTTCTCACCCAGCTCATTCGCCTGGGCGACGACGCCCTGGCCGAGTTTCTCGGCAGCTATCTCACCCTGGCGTTCGAAATGTACCGGCAGGCCAAGGACAACGCCCATGCGATGGCCGCATACAATCCGCTCGCCACTGTGCCATTTGCGGCCACCAATGCACTGGCCCGCATGTGGTCGAATGGAGCCTTTAATCCCAATCGGGCCGCACATCCGCCGCCCCCCACCTGGACTTATCCCGCGCCGAGGGTCGACGAATCGGCCCCGGGTGCGCCGATAAACGATGCCCCGGCCAATCCGACCGCACCATCGAATCCCCCGGGGAATTCATCCCACAACGATGTGGCAGCGCTGCGCCGCGAGCTGGAGGAATTAAAAAGCGTCGTCCTGTCCGGCAGCGGTACGCCCAAAAAGGCTGCGAAACCCAAACGCAAGCGATCTCGCAAGCGATCCGGCGACTGAGCAGAAACCCATTCGTTGTGGATCAAACAAGGCGTTTGTTGCAGTACAGCATGAGACACGCAACACGCAATCGTGCACACGTAGCGGTGGTTGATGGCCAGAACCCCGCCCTCGGAATGGTCACTTGTGCATCGCACAAAAATGGGCTTGACACCGCGCCGCATACGACCTATACAGTTTCACTGTAGTTCGAGAGACACAGGCGAGACAGGGCACCTGAGAGGAGTCCTGCGCAGCGTACGCGACGTACGTGAACCGGCAGTACTCACTCGAATACAGAAGGATCAATCCATGAGCAAGCAAACGACTTCGCAGACCCAGCAAGAGACCCGCGACAGCAATGCATGGGACCAGGCATTTCCATTTCAACAGAGCTTTGATCTGTGGATTCGTCTGGCCAGGAGCCAGTTCGACCGCATGCAGGCGTTGGCCGACGAGCTTGCCGAGTTCGAGGGTGAGGCTTACGGCCACGCCCGCCGCACCGCGCGCGAGGTGACTGCCCAGGTGGCCAGCCAACTGGCCAAAATGATCGATGAAATTTGGACCGATGAAAATTTGTCCTGCGCAGCCACGCTGTCTGCCGAGTGGCGCAAGTTGGTCCTCGACGCGACTCGAAAGACGAGAGAATTCTACAATTTCACATAATCCGAGAGACGCAAGAGAGAGAGTCCTGCACAGCGTACACCAGGTAGGCGAGGAGGCGCCGCCGCATCGCCTATGGGACCGGGTGAGGCTGTATCGTGGCAGGGTAGCGGTTACACACTCCGCAGCTTGGGCGGCTGATAGCCTCCGGTGCGGTTACCCCGCGAGCGGCGCCGCACCACGCCAGCGTAGGGAGCCAGCCGTTCGTTGGCCTGGCCGACTCCTCCGTTGCGTCCGTTTGAATTGTTCTCGTCCCGATCCTCGCCGTTTTTGTTGCGGTCTTTTTTGCGAAACTCATTCAGGCGCTCGGACAGCGCGTGGGCCCGATCGAGAACCTTGCGGGCCGAATCGGAGGTGGCCGCGACCAGCGCATGGAGTCGGCCAAACTGACGCCGGATCTCGACCAGGCGCTCCTCGTCGGGCGACTCGGACCGGCGTGGCAAGTACGGAATGTGCTGCAAAACCTCGGCCGCGGCATGCGCCATGGCTTCGAGGTCGACGATCTTGTCGAGCAGCTTCTCGTATTCGTCGATGAGTTTCTCGATCGGAGTTTTCTGCTGCGGTTGGTTCATGGCTCGTGCTCCCGTGTTGATTCCCCGTAGACGTAGCCAAGCTCGGCTCCGGATGCAATCGACTTTTTTGCACCGCAACACAAATGGCCGATTCTCATCGCTATGTTTTTTGGGCGCTTGTCGCCATTGTTCAGCCAAACAAAACACATTGGTCGCGGGTCAAACAACGTGTTTCTATTGCGAGGCCAATCGCCGATCTGATGGCAATTCGGGCCGTCCAGGGGCTTTGCCCAGAAACAATGGCCCCGGGCGCAAAACCGTCGGGCCACGCGCGATCACGCTGGCTCCTTTTCAGTGCGATCGCGCGTGATAGAGCGTTTTGGATGTCCTTTTTGTTGCCATGCACAATACGAGAGGTATACTCGTGCAGCTGGACGCAGAAGGAATTGGAGTATGCAACTCGGCAAGTTCAAGATCATCGTTACTGGAGCGGGCCAGGGCCTGGGCGCTCACTTTGCCCGGCGCCTGGCCGAGGCGGGGGCACAGGTGGCCGCAGGCGACGTGCGCGAGGACGGCCTGGCCGAACTGTCCAGGATCTCGCGCGATCTACCGGGCCAGATTTATACCCGTGCGCTCGACGTCACACAAGAGGCCGAGATCGGCGAATTTGTCGACTGGGCATTCGAGACCATGGGTGGGCTCAACGGCTTGATCAACAACGCGGGGATCCTGCGTGACGGACTGCTGGTCAAACGAGACCGCAAAACCGGGCAGGTCGTGAAGTTATCGAGCGAGGCCTGGCACACAGTCATCGATGTGAATCTCACCGGAGCGACGCTGGTGGTTCGCGACGCCGTGGCCACAATGATCGAGAGCGATCAGCAGCCCGGCGTGGTGGTCAACATGACGTCGTTATCCCGTCACGGCAACCGCGGCCAGTCGAACTACGTCTCGGCCAAGGCGGCCCTGGCCGCCAATACGTGGACCTGGGCCCGCGAGTTTGCGCCGTATGGCATCCGCGTGGGCGCAGTCGCACCGGGTCTGGTAGATACGCCAATGACGCGGGCGATGAATCAGAAAGCCCGCGATGCTCTGGTCGCCACTATCCCGGCCGGCCGCATCGGCCTGCCCGAGGACGTCTGGATGGCAGTAAAATTTATTCTCGAATGCAGCTACTTTACCGGTCGTGTGGTCGACGTGGACGGGGGATTACATATGTAATATGTCTGTATGACCCGTCGCCCGACCACCCGCCAAACGCCCGGCCACTCCGGCCGGGAACAGGAGGTGGAGTCAGGCGAAAGTGGGGGGTCGAGCAATCGAGCTGGCGAGTCGGTCACTGAGCCACTAGCCGGGCGTCGAGGGCAGCAAGCGGAGCTGGACCTGGCCGGCGACTCGACAGAGACACTGGATGGCACGCTCCAGCAAGTGGTTTTCTCCAACCAGGAAAACTACTGGACCGTGGCCCGGGTACGCCCCGATCCATCGCTGGCTGACAGTGAAGATCCAGAGTTGGTGACCGTGGTGGGAACGCTTTTTGGCCTGCGTGAAGGGACCCCGCTGCGCATGCGCGGCTCCTGGCACGTGCACCCTCGTTACGGTCGGCAGTTTCGGGTGGTCACGTATCAGACCAAGCTACCCGAGTCGCTGCTCGGCATCGAGCGGTATCTGGCTTCTGGGCCGATCCCCGGTGTGGGGCCGGAACTGGCCAAGCGTCTGGTCGAGCGCTTTGGCCTCGAAACTCTCGAAGTCATCCGCGACCAGCCCAGCCGGCTAAAAGAAGTCGACGGCATCGGCACTGCGCGGGCAAAAAAAATCGCTGAAGCCTGGAGCAGCGAGCACGGTATGCACGACGTGATGGTCTTTCTGCACGGATACGGTGTATCGCCGGCGAGCGCGGCGCGGATCGTCAAGCGCTACGGCCGCGATACCATGGCCATCATCCGCAAAAATCCGTACCGCCTGGCCCTGGAGGTGTGGGGGATCGGCTTCAAAACCGCCGACGCCATCGCCCGCAATCTGGGCCTGGAAACCACGGCACCGGAACGTCTCGCAGCTGGGCTGATCCACACCCTCGGCAAATACGCGGAAGAGGGCCATGTACACGCACCGGAACGCGAACTCGTGCAGACCGCAGCCGATCTTCTGGATGTCGAGCAGTCGCTGCTCGGCCCTGCCCTGAACAAGCTCGAGAGCGACAGTCTGATCATCCGCGAGAGCCTCGGAGACCGCGGAATGTGCCTCTCGCTCACCGCGATCTGGCAGGTCGAAAGTCAGGCCGCAACTGCGCTGGCCGAACTGGTCACCACGCCGATGAAGCCGCTGCAGATCGAACTCGACAAGGTCGTGGCAGAATTCGAGCGCGATCTCGGCATCCAACTGGCCGAGGCTCAGCGGCGCGCAGTCGAGGCCGTGGTGGTCGATAAGTGTGTAGTGATCACCGGCGGGCCCGGAGTGGGCAAAACGACCATCATACGGGCCGTCGTGAGCCTTCTCAGCGCCAGGGGTCGGCGCCTGGCGCTGGCCGCACCAACCGGCCGGGCGGCCAAGCGATTGGCCGAAAGCACCGGCCGCGACGCGGCCACACTTCACCGTCTGCTCGAGTATCAACCGGCGCTGAACGGCTTTCAGCGCGATGCCGACAATCTTCTCGAGGTCGATGCGTTGATCGTCGACGAGGTGTCGATGGTCGATATCGTGCTATTTCACGCGCTTCTCGTCGCACTGCCGTCGTCGGCGCAGCTCATCCTGGTCGGCGATGTGGATCAATTGCCCTCGGTGGGGCCTGGATCGGTATTGGCCGATGTCATCGCGTCGGAGGCAGCAACCGTGGTCCGATTGACCGAGATCTTCCGTCAGGCGGCGCAGAGCCGGATCGTGACCGCAGCGCACCAGATCAACCACGGCGTGGTTCCCACATTCGATCCGCCGGCCGGGACAGACGCGCATCGCTCTGACCTCTACTTCATCCCCCGCGACGATCCCGGTGCAGCGCGAAGTACCATTGTGAACCTGGTCGCCGAACGGATTCCCAGGAGTTTTGGTTTCGAGTCGCTCACCGATATCCAGGTGCTCAGCCCGATACACCGCGGTGAAATCGGCACCATCGCTCTCAACGAGGCCTTGCAGGAGCGGCTCAATCCGAAGGCCAGCGGCGTTGTCGAGATGTCGCGCGGCAACCGGGTCTTTCGAGCCGGCGACAAGGTCATGCAGGTCAAAAACAACTACGATAAGTCGATATTCAATGGCGATATCGGTGTGGTGACCGATATTCTGGTCGGCAAGCAACAGATGTTGGTCGAATTTGTCGATGGCCGCACAGTGCACTACGAACGCGATGATATCGATCAGCTGATCCCTGCCTACGCGGTGAGTGTGCACAAGAGTCAAGGCTCGGAATACCCGGTGGTGGTTCTGGCGCTGGGCACTCAGCACTATATGATGCTGCAACGCAATTTGCTCTACACAGCGATCACTCGGGGTAGAAAACTGGTGGTAGTGATCGGTTCGCCCAGAGCGGTCGCGATCGCCACGCGCAACCAGAGCACCAACACGCGATTCACCTGGCTGGCCGAGCGCATTCGCACCGGGCTCGACCGGTCCGGGTAGAGCGTCCCGATAGGAGATGCCTCGCCACGGTGTCCAGTCGATGTAACCGGCGATTTTGGCCTAGGCGATTTTGGCCTAAAGGGGGAGCGCGTCCAGCCGATCCGCAACTCGGTGTACAATGCGACCGAGGACGCCCCAGTGTGTCGGCCCAGAAAACGCAAAAAGCGGATTCTATTCGTCGATAGCGATGCATTTGTGCTCAGCGCACTGAGACGGTCGCTGCGCTGCCGCGACATGGAGTGGCAGCTCGCCTTCGCAGCCAGTGTGGACAGCGCACTCGCGGCCATGGAGGCGAATCCCGCCCAGGTCCTGGTGTCGGGTATCACCCTGCCCGGCGAAGGCGGTATCGCATTTCTCGAGGCAATCGAGCGCAATCATCCGGCCACGGCACGGGTCATTTTGTCGGGCGTCTGTATGTACGATGAGGTGGCTCGAGCTCAGCGCGTCGCCCATCTCTATGTGACCAAGCCGTGGAGCAAAAACCAGCTCACTCAGATCGTGCGGTCAGCCCTGGCCCTTCACGATCTGCTCTGCCTGTCCGGCCTGCCCGGCGCATTGACCCGAGTGGCCGTGAGTGAGGCGCAGTGGCCCGAGTGGCCGAGACAGCACGCCGCGATCGTCGAGCGAATGCACAGTGCCAACGGCATCACAGTGCGAGAACTCGCATCCATGATCGAGCAGAATCCGGACATGGCGCAACGGCTGCTCAACATCGTCAACTCGGGTCTGCTCGGTGCCACGCCGCTGCGCGGCAAACTCGAGCATGCGATTCGAGTTTTCGGCATCAATGCCCTGTCCAGTCTGGTTCTGGCCATGGAGATCTTCGCGGCCACCGGCAACGCCGACGAAGAGCGTCACGCCTTGCTCTCCGCCGCACTGGCCGCGTCCATGGCCGGTCGCGACGCTGCCGAATACGCCTTTACCGCGGCCCTTTTGCACGACGTGGGCTTGCTTTACTGGCCCGATCACGAGCCCGAATGCACGACCGGCGACGGCGCTATCGGTCACGCCGAATTGGGCGCGTATTTGCTGGCGACCTGGGGCATGCCGGCCCCGGTCATCGAGGCGATGGCTCACCATCACCATCCCATGCGCAACCTCGACGCCGAGCGGGCACAGGAGCGGGATTGCGCGATGGTCGCCCGGGCCGCAGGGCACGTCGCCGACGGCTTGGCCAACGAGAACCGCGGCAGGTCGCCGGTCATTGAGCAAGCCGCAGTGGATACTCTGCAATTCGGTGGCGACCTGTCCAGCTGGCGCGAACTTACCGCCGACCTGGGTGCCCGTTACGACGCGAAAAATTCGAAGAATTCACGCCACAGTGGGAGCAACTCGCGCCGCGTGACCAGACCGAAGTGATCGGCGTCGAGGGCATAGCCACAGCGGATACCGACCTGGCGGAGCCTTTCGCTGCCGGTCAGTCGGCTCAGTAGCACCCGGGCATCGGACGGCTGGCACAGGCGATCGCCAGTGCCGCACGCGCCCCAGCTGCGCGTGCGGATATTGTTCAGACTGGCCAGATAGTCGACCCCATCACGGCTGAGCCATCGGCCGGTTCTGGACCACTCCGCGAGTTGCGCGACATAACCGCGTGGCTCGTCGTTGGAGCCGAATCGCAGGGCCCGGATCGGAGCACGTCCGAGCGGCCGGCTGGCCAGATCGTAGAGCTTCATGGCCAGCCGGCGCCTGCGCGACCCGCGCGCCCCGGTCAACCACACCGAAGTGGCCCACAGCGCTATGGCGCGAGGCGGGCGAATCGCGCCCGTGCCCACGGCGGCCAGACCGACCAGCCCGCCCAGCGAATGGCCGGAGTAGACCAGCTGTGACGCCTCAATACCGGCGGCATCACATACCGCAGCCACGGCTGCGGGCAGATCGTACTCGACGTAGTGGTCGAAGCACCAGTGCGAGTGGACGCGCGACAGTGGCGGCCGACTCAGGCCATGCCCGCGAAAGTCGAGCAGAAACGTGTCGACGCCGTTTTGCGCCAGATACCCGGCAAAACCGTTTTCCGGCCCGAGGGTGAGATAGCGACTGTTCGCCATCATGGCGTGGGTGCACAGGCACACGGCACGGCGCCGCCCGCGCGCGGCAAAGCGGTGCAGCGCGAGCTCGATTCCATCCGCAGTGGTGGCGTAAAAGACGTCCATTGGGCCAGAGCATCCGGGGTATTGGGCTCACAGCGCAGCAAATGCCCGGTGTAGACGGGCGCAGGCTTCGTCGAGTTCCGTCTCGCTGATCAACATGGGCGGGGCCAGGCGCAGCGTGTTGCCGTAGAGGCCGCCTCGCCCGATCAGCAAGCCTTCGCGTCGGGTGGCTTCCATGACCTCGCCGGCCTTTTGCGGCGACGGCTCTTTGCTCGCCCGATCCTCGACCAGTTCCACCGCTTGCATCAAACCCATGCCGCGAACATCGCCGATGAATGGATACGTATCCTTCATGGCCGAGAGGAACTCGCGCAGGCGCGCGCCGAGCCTCTCGGCCCGCGCTGGCACATCTTCGCGCTCCATCACCCCCACGGTCGCCCGCGCGGCTGCCATGCTGACCGGATTGCCGCCAAATGTCGAGATGGTGGCGCCGCGCAACGAATCGGCCAGCTCGGCGCGCGCCGTGGTGATACCTATGGGCATCCCGTTGGCCGCTCCCTTGGCCATCGTCATGATATCGGGCTCGACCCCGTAGTGCTCGATTCCAAACCACGCTGTGCCGGTGCGACCAAAACCGGTCTGGACTTCGTCGCAAACAAAGACGCCACCGTGGTTGCGCACGATGCCGACGGCGATTTGAAAGTATTCAGGGGGCGGAGTGATAAACCCACCCAGGCCGAGAATCGCCTCGGCCAAAAACGCAGCGGGCCGGCCACTGGTCTGGGTGCGGATCAGCTCCTCGACATCGCGGGCACAGTGAAGATCGCAGGCCGGGTATTCCATTTTGAATGGACAGCGGTAGCAATACGGCGCGTGGGCATGCACAATTCCAGGGATCTGGCCGGCAATCAGGCGATACTGGCCCAGCCCGGTCAGATCCATGGCCACCATGGAGCGGCCCGAGTAGCCGTGGCGCAAGGCGATGATCTCGCGGCTTCCCGTGGACAGCCTGGCCAATAGGAGTGCAGTCTCGTTCGCCTCGGTTCCCGAGTTGGTGAAAAAACTCTTTTTCAGCCTGCCCGGAGTCAAGCGGGCAACGGTCTCGGCAAGGTCGACCAGATTCTCGGTCGGATAGAGAGTCGATGTGTGGCCGAGTGTGCCGATCTGCTCGCGGATCGCCCCGACTACATCGGGCTGACAATGGCCGAGTGATACAGTCAATATGCCGCCGAAGAAATCTATATACTCGCGGCCCTCCATATCGCTTACACAGGCCCCTCGACCACTGGTGAGCACGATGGGCGTCTCGTAGTAATTCGTCACACAGGGGAATAGGAATTCGCGGTGTTTTTGCCGAACTGAATGTGCGTCCATAATCGACAGATGTTTCGGGCTAGAGTTTTGGGCTAGAACGTGAAGAGCGATCGTGGACCAAACAGAACCATAGTGGTTGTGGATCAAACAAGGTGTTTCTGTCGCGAGGCCAACGGCCGAGCCAGCCGTCCGGGGGCTGTGCCCATCAATAATAGCCCGAACGCCGAGCGGTCGGGCCGCACACGGTCACATTGCATCCTTTCCATGGGGACCGTGTGTAACAAAGCGCGGTAATGGCAAGAAACCGCAAGAAGCTACCATCGGGGACCGCTTTGCTGCTACCCTGCACAGGGTATGTCGGAGTCGGTGAAATTGTCTCCGCTCGAACTCGTGCCCACGACGATACGTGATCTGATGCAGGCCACACTGACCTCACCGGGGGTGACCGCACTCGAGTTGCGCCAGGCCGTCAAGACCCGGGCTGCAGCGCTCGGAGGCGCCGACCGGCCGATGGTCGATCTTCCCGACGAACTGGCACGTTATGTCACAAAAGTGGCCAAACACGCGTACAAGGTGACGGAGGAGGACATCGAGGAACTCAAGGGGTGTGGCTATTCGGAAGACGCGATCTTCGAAATCACGCTCTGTGCCGCTGTCGGCGCCAGTATGGCGCGCCTCGAGCGCGGCCTGGAGATCCTGACCCACGACTCACCTTCACCTGCCGAGGAGTAGACCGCGATGCGCCTGCATATTCTCGATAGCGGACACAGCCGGCCGCAGAGGCTCGTTCTCTGGCTCATGAAACAATTTGTCGACCCCGTGCCCGGGCCCGTACTGACCATGAGCTATCGCCGCGACTTCTTCGGCAAGTACATGGCTGCGGTTCTGCAGGAATGCATGCGCGAGATGCACGAATGGTCGGTGACCGACGTCGAGCTGTTCTCGGCGTTCGTGTCGTCGCAAAACTCCTGCCGATTTTGAACCGAGCAACACACCGCAGTTGCGGTGCTCGGCATGGACCGCGAGCTGGTCTCGGCAATCATGGAAGACTACACGCGCGCACCGATCGACGAACGCCTGCGCGCGATACTGGGATTCTTGCGCAAGCTGACCCTCGAACCCGAATCCGCCAATGCCGACGATATCGCGGCACTGCGCTCGGTCGGATTGAGCGATCGGGCGATCCGCGAAGCCATGCACGTGTGTTTTGCGTTCAACGTCATGGACCGGCTGGCCGACGCATTCGACTACGATGTCGGCGATGCAAAACACCACCGGCGCTGCGCGCAGATGCTGCGCCGCCTCGGCTACAGGATCGGCAGCCTTCCGGGATGATTTGCCTTATACTGGCGCGGACGTGTGGCGGTTGGCAAGCAATTGCGGCGATAGCAGTAGCAGGTCAGAGTCATGAGACCGAGCCCAGTCACCCCGGGCCGGCCAGCACCGATCACGCGCGACCCGGAGCAAGCTCAGCGGCGCCGCCTCCTCAGCCGCTTCGGCGTCGGTTTCGGGCTGATGAACATGGGCTTCGTGCCGTTCTTGTTCGTCCTGTCGGCTTACGAAGCCGCTCTGATCACCGCAGTGACCACCCCGATCATGACGGCGAGCCCGCTATTCTTGCGCTGGACCGGGTCGCTGGACCTCAGCGCAACCATTCTGGTCGCCTCGACGGTGCTGCTTTTCGGTGGAGTTTCGGTCTTCGTGGGTGGACTGGAAGCACCGACCATGCCGGTGCTTCCAGTCGCGCCGATTCTGGCCTTGTTTCTGATCAGCCGCGCGTCCGGGTTTTTTTGGAGCATCGTGGTGATTGGCCTCATCGCGGCCTTTTTTGCCGCCAAACAGCTCGACGTCGCACTGCCCCAGCTCATCCCGGACACCTCGATGCCGATTTTTCGAGCCATGGGCCTGGCCACCATCGTCGGCGTGAGCTTGATCTTCCTCCTGCAGTACGACGTGGCCAAAAGCGACGCTCTGGCCGCGGTCAAGCGGTCCAATCGCCGCCTCGTCGAACTCATCGGACACCTCAACGCAACCAGTGCGGCACTCAGTCGCTCGGCGGCCGAATTCCTCGGCACCGATCTCGATGAAGCCGGCGCCCTCGACCAAGCCAGCGCCACTCCGAGCTCCGACGTCGCCCGGACGTCCCGGCCAGGGATGCCGGGCGGAGTTCTGACCGAGCGGAGCGACCGCGCGGGCGGCCATTCGCCCGACGCCAGGTCCGCTGGCCTGACCCAACAAATGCTGTCGACTGCCAACTTCAGTCGAGAAATGATCGTCGGGGTGGGAGCCGCTATCCGGGGTATGATCGGCCAGTACACGAGCATCTCTCAGCGGATCCACGAGCTCCATCAGCAATCGGGAACCATCGCCGAACTGGTCGAGACCATCGATAGCATCTCCGATCGCCTCGATCTGATGGCGCTCAATACCGGTATCGAGGCCGCCCACGCCGGCGAGCAAGGCAAGCGCTTTCAGCTTCTGGCCGACGACATGCGCCGGCTGGCCGAGCGTGTCCTGGACGAGACCCATCGGATCAAGTCGTCGATCCGCGCGGTGCAAACGCATACCCAGGCGGCCATCGACGCCAGCACGGCCGGCCAGGCGCTGACCGACGAGGGCACGCTCAAGCTCGAAGCCATGTCGCGAACCTTCGACGACATGCATCGTCTGATCGAGCGAACTGCAGACGCCAGTCAGCGGATCACCAATGACACGATCGCCCAGCTCACCACCATCCACAACCTGGTCAGCGAGAGTCTGCGCAGCCACGATAGCTGAATAGGGCCTTCAACTCACTGGCGGCCCTGACTCTGGCCAATTTTCGAGATGGTCCGATTTTCGAGCTGGCTCTAAAACAAGCCCGGCTCCGTGCGGAAATCCAGGCCCTTAAAGCAATGGGCAGGTCAGCTCCGAAATCAGACGATGGGGAGAAAACGCCAGCTACGCCGCGATCTGAGCGACGTCGGCTGGCAGGTCGATAACCGAGCCGTAATGGACCAGAAGAGGCACGCCGATAAACTCGAGGTCGATCGCAAAATCGTCGCAAACATCATCGCGCAGCGACGTGACCCTGGCCTTGAATCGGTAGGAAAGCGACTCGCCGACATCGTCGATCACCAGCTCGATGGTATCGCCCTCCTCGACATATGGTGCCTGCCGGCATACGCCGCCAGTAGGGCCCAACCTCACCACGGTCACCCCATCGTCGAGCGACTCGTTGCGCACTATCGCCCGCATCGAAACCCGCTCACTGGCCAGCTGAGTGCTGGCCGGATTGTCCGGGGCAAACAAAGCCTCGATGGCCATCAGCGCATCGATACCGTCAAAATCAAGTCCATATCCAGCATCACATTGCCCAATGAGCTGGCGATACTTGTACACAAGCTCCAAGGTCGTGCCCATGAACATGGATCGAAAGCAAGGCACATGCCAGCACTCTGTTGTCTGCAAAAACTGCCTAAGTAGCTGTGATTCCGAGATGCTACATGTAGTACAACGCCTTTACTATGCGGGGAGAGGTGTCACCATGTTGAAGCGGTTGTATCCCCTCTGACACCAGTGCGTCCCGTACAATCGCTGTATTCGCGACGATGATGCCGACGGCGACAGCCGACCTCGGCGACGACGATAGAAAGACTCGTATGGATCTGTTTTCCCACAGCGCCAGCAAGCGCCGCATCGGGCAGCCGCTCGCAGAGCGTATGCGTCCGCAATCACTGGAAGAATTTGTCGGCCAGCAGCATCTTTTGGGAGCTGGCAAGCTGCTCTCGGGGATTCTTGGCGGCAGGGAACTGCCCTCGCTGATCCTGTGGGGCCCCCCTGGGACTGGAAAGACCACCCTGGCGCGGATTCTGGCCACCCGGGTCGGTGCGTATTTTGTACCGCTATCGGCGGTGATGACCGGAGTACGCAATGTGCGAGAAAAGGTCGCAGAGGCGGCGCGCCGGCGCGATGAACGGGCCCAGCGCACAGTGCTTTTCCTCGACGAGATCCATCGTTTTTCCCGGGCACAGCAAGATTCTCTGCTACCTCATGTCGAGGCGGGCACGGTGATACTGGTCGGTGCCACCACCGAGAATCCGTCTTTCCAGGTCAATGCTGCCCTGCTTTCGCGCGCGCGTGTACTCCGGCTGGAGCCGCTTTCCCGGGACGAACTGGCCGCACTCGCCCGGCGCGCACTGTCCGATAGCGAACGCGGCCTGGCCGGCTGCAACGTCGAGGTTCCCGGCGACGTTCTCGACCATTTGATCGCCCGATCGGGTGGCGATGCGCGCCGGTTGCTGAGCTGCCTCGAGGTTGCCGTGGCGATCGCCCCGTCGGGATCGTCGCCACCGTCAGACGAGCAGCCGGTGCAGGTCACCATGGACATCGCCCGCGAAGCGCTGCAGCAAAACACCCTCCTTTACGACAAGGCGGGCGACGAACACTACGGTGTGGTGAGCGCGTTCATCAAGAGCATGCGCGGCTCAGATCCCGACGCTGCGGTCTACTGGATGACTCGCATGCTCGAAGCCGGCGAGGATCCGCTATTCGTGCTGCGCAGAATGGTGATCTTTGCGGCCGAAGATATAGGCAACGCCGATCCACAGGCGCTGGTCATCGCCACGTCGGCCCTGGCCGCGTTTCGCTTTGTCGGCATGCCCGAGGGATCTCTGCCCATGACCCAGGCAGTGGTGTATTTGTCGTCTGCGCCCAAATCCAATACCGCGCTCATGACCTACGCAGCTGCGCGGCGCGCGGTCAGGACCCACGGCGCACTGCCAGTTCCGCTCAAACTGCGCAACGCCACAACTGCGTTGAATCAACAGATGGGCTACGGCAGAGATTATAAATACCCCCACGACTTCGATGGCCGCTACGTGCCCGAGACCTACCTGCCCGACGAACTGGCCGGTACGCAGTTTTGTGAACCAACCGACTCGGGATACGAGGCAGTGATCAAAAAACGTCTGACAGAATGGCGCAAAGAGCGCGACAAGTAGGCCTGTCTCGGGACGGTAACAACGTGTTTTCATCTCGCGTTACCAACGTACTGACTGCATGCCGGCAAACCCGTTTTTCCCCTCGCTGCAACTTTCCAGAACGGTTTTTCCCTCGCTGCAACTTTCCAGAAATGGCAGCAATGAACCGGCCGAAATCGGACTTTGCTGGTTCGTCCAACTTCGAACCGTAGCGTGCTTTACGGGCAGAGAAGTTGTAGTTTCGGCTCGTATGTACAAAATAGAGAAGATTGGTGTACGGAATTACGGAATCGCATTGGCAGCTGATCTATGCTTCAATCTACCCTCCAGGCCTATGGGGGTTGCCTGACCGATGATGCCCAGTACCAGCGCATCAAATCAATTCGCGCCTCGGACAAGCTCTGCAGACCCTTCTGCAGAACCTTCGACAGAAGACCCAACAAAAGTTGATGAACCCGCCAGCTCGGAGCCGTCGATCCAAGCCCAACATCGCCAAGCCCAACATGACCCCATGTCGCTCGACGCTGATGAAGCGGTCGAACGCGACCCTGTAAAACCCGATCAGCGTCCACAATACGCCCGCGATTTGGCCGACTTGGAGGTCAAGTTCGAGCGCGCACTGTCGGCCATAAAGATGTTTTTTCAGCCGATTGTGCATGCCGAAAGCAAGGAGATCTTCGGCTACGAAGCGCTGCTTCGATCGAACGATCCCGATCTGCCGCATCCGGGCGTGCTCCTCGACGCCGCGGAAAAGCTCAACCGCCTCGACAAACTCGGCCGCCAGGTGCGCAGTCAGACCGCGCAGATCTTTGCCAGTGCGGAACAGAGTCGAGGCTTGTTGTTCGTCAATTTGCACGCCCTCGATCTTCTCGACAAAACCCTGTGGTCGCCGTTTTCGCCGCTGGCAAAGATCGCCAAACGCGTGGTCCTCGAAATCACCGAGCGAGCGTCATTGGAGGCGATCTCGGATGTGCGCTTCCGGATCGCCGAGCTGCGCCAGATGGGCTTCCGCATCGCAATCGACGATCTCGGCGCCGGCCATGCGCGGATGAATTTATTCACCCCCCGGGACGCCGACTTCGTAAAGCTCGACATGTCCTTGGTTCGCGATGTCGATAAGCATCCCATGAAGCAAACACTGGTTCGGTCCCTCACGAATCTTTGCCGACAGCAGCAAATTTTGGTCATCGGAGAAGGTGTCGAGACTGAATCCGAGTGTCGATTTTTGATCGATGTCGGGTGTCATCTGCTACAGGGCTACCATATTGCGCGTCCGGGTCCGCCGTTTGTCCCTGTGTCCACGTAGCAACTGCTCCCTGCCATCGGGTACCCGCGGGGTTCGGCTATTCGATCGTCTGCACAGAGAGTTTGCCAGTAATCTCCTGATACTAACCGAGCTGAGCACAAGCGACCCGGGACTTTGGCCGGAAGAAACAACAGCGCGTTTCGTGCCACCTTGCACCGAGTCGTGTAAGATGGCCGGCGCTGGCGGCTCGACAGTGCAAATTCACGAGCCTCTCACACGGAAGGCACAGGAGATATGGATGTACTGCAAGCTTTGGGTGCTGGAAGGGCATTGGGCCCTTCTCTATACGCAGCAGCCGCGGCCGTATTGATACTCGGTTATTTCTATATCGTATGGGACCGACGCAAAGACGAGAGTTCCAATAAAGAGGACGGCCAGGTAGGTCTGAAGATCGTTCTCTATACCCTGCTTTTGGTGAGCCTGGGTGTCGCGGCTGATGCCGTGAACGGCATCCTGGGCTGGCTCATGGCCGGAGCCAAGGGGGGATCGCAACCGATCAAAGTCGGCCTTGCCAGCCTGGTTGCCGGTGGCGCCGGCTTGGTTGTGGTCCTTTTGGTTCTGCTCCCCCGCACCAACACCAAAGAATTTCCCCAAACCGAGCGTTTTGCGGCCGGCTCTGTCGCCGTCGTGTCGGGCATCGCTGTTGTCATGCAGTTGAACGCATTGCTGGTCGCCCTGCTCGGCGGGCAAGGCTGGCGTGGAGGAGCTGCCCCCCATGCCGGCACTCTTCTCGTCGCCGGTGCCCTGGCCTTTCTTGCGATCACTCGGTTCGGGACCATGAGCGACTGGACTACCCCAGCAAAATCGGTATCGATGGGAGCACAAATGGGTGCCGGCTATCCACCCCACGGATACGGCCCACAAGGACAGATGCCACAAGCCCAGCCAGGTGCATATCCACAGCCCCAGGGAGGCGGTTATCCGGGCGCGGGCGGGCAGATGCCTCCACAAGGGGGTGGCTATCCCCCCCAGGGTGGCGGGCAGATGCCTCCGCAAGGCGGGGGCTATCCTCCCCAGGGCGGAGGCGGTTATCAGCCGCGCTGATCGCAAACCAACTGACCTGCCATTGGGTCTCCAAAAACTCGACCCGCCCAATCGGTAATTTTCATTTCTTATTATGGCCTACAAATAAAATACTCGCCACCCGCCACCCGCCTCTATCATCGCCAATTTGTCAAAATATACCTGAGTTAATTCAGCGGTTTAGAGATTTTCCGCACAATTTGTAGTTGCCATTTCACTTGTAGGTCTGTTACCTACAATAGCGTGGACATGCTACGGATACGATTCCGCGACGGCTCGGAGCTATTAGAGAGTTATTTGCCGAACTTTTCCCAGGGTGGATTTTTTGTGCCGACGCGTCGGTCATTGGCGGTCGGGCATCCAGTCGTGGTCGATGTGCGAATGCCCGAGCTGGGCGATTCGCTGCTCATCGGTGGTGATGTGGCCTGGAGCCGACGAGGCAGGCGTTCGGAGAGTATTCGGGCGGGGTTGGGGGTACGATTTGCCGAGACCGAGCGCAAGAAGCGAGATTATTTGCTGGCCCTGGCTCGAGGGAACGAGCGGCACATCAAGACGCGACGTCACAAACGACTGCCGATTCAGATTCCGGCGTACTGGAGGATGCCCAGACAGAGCGACCGACACGTTGCTATGCTGGGTGAAATTGGATCGGGCGGAGCGCTTTTGCGCACCGATGCGCAACTCCCCCCTGGAGCTGCGGTGGTTGTGGAGCTGACCGCTCCGGGAAGCACGATGGTGCAGGCCATCGAGGGGCGGGTCGCGTGGCGGCGTGGTACCCCGGGCGACGAGGGCGTCGGCATCGAGTTTCGCTGTCGCGATATGGCCGGCAAGCGTCGCCTGCGCGAACTGATACGCAGGCTCGGCTCGGACACTGCATAGCCCGGCCCCGGGCCAGATATATGCGAGAGTCAGAGAGAGGGGGCGATCGATGAATAGGATTTTCAAAACATTCGATTGCACATCGGATTTTTAAAATCGAATGTTTGAAGCGAATTCAGAATCGCTTCATGTGGAGCGCGTAGAGGATGCCGCGATTTGACAGCACATAGAGCTGATTGCCATCGATCGTGGGTTGTGCTGACACCCCGTCACCGGGGTCAAAATACTGGTATAATTCGCCTGTACGTTTGTCGGCGATAAACATCCCATCTTCGCGGAGTGAATAGATGAGGTAGTTTTCATCGGCGATGGGAGTGGCCGGCTCGCCGCCGCCCCAGGTACCCTGCCGCCACACCACGTAGCCGGCCCGATCCACGGCGTGAATACCGCGGTCGGCTGCGGCCACGTAGATACGACCGCCGTCGACAGCAATTCCACCAGCCCCTTCGACGGGCAATCGCCAGCGGACCAGACCTGTGGTCCTGTCCAGGGCGTAGGCACCACCGCTCGACGACGTCACATACACTGTCTGTCCAGCCACGACCGGGGTACCATCGACGTCGACAAAGCGGTCTGCATCGCCTTTGAGCGAGGTCAGCCAGGCCACTGATCCGGTATTCTGGCGCAGGGCGACCATCGTTCCATTGGCGAAGCCAGTGAACACCAGCCCATCGGCAACAGCAACTCCGGCGTGGCCGCGCAGCGTGTACTCCTCGGGGGTCTCGCCCTTGTATTGCCAGCGAAACTTACCCGTATCGCTGTCGAGCGCGTACACCTGGTCGGCTTCGTTGCTGTACACGACCAGGTCCTCGGCGAGGATGGGAGATTCGAGGATGGGCCCGCGAGTGGCGTAGCGCCACACCTCGGAGCCATCAGCGGCGCGCAGACACAAGAGCAGACCGTCGTCGGTGCCCACGTAAATGCGCCCGCGCAGGGCATCGATCACCGGGCGCGAACTCACCGAGCCGATCGGGACCTGCCAGGTCACCGAGCCATTGCGCGCCGCGAGCGAGTACAAGCTCCCCGCACTCGAACCGATGATGATTTGCTCGCCGTAGAGCGCGGCAGAGGCAAACTCCTGTGGTTTGCTGTCGCGCAGTCGGTCGGACACGACAAACTTCCACTGCAGGCTCAAGATGGGCAGACCCACCGAGCTGCGGTCGACGGTTGTGAACGGATCGCGCTCGGCCGGAATGGGAGCGCAGCCTGCGGCAACAACCAGGAAGGCGGCCATGGAAGCGACCGTGCTGACAGCGCCCGGCCACACGTCTTGGCAGGCGATGCGAGGTGGCGCTGTGACCGAGCGGTCCGGCCGGGCGGCCGGGTATTGGCTCGTCTGCGGAAACGGTCCGGCGAGATTGCGATCGAACACAGAGTTACTCTTTCGATTGGAGCTGCACCCGACGCAGATTGATCTCGTAGCGAATATCGCTGGACGGAGCGACTTCGAGCGCTTTTTCGAGTGCGGCGATGGCTTTTTCTCTGTCGCCCAGCGCGCCGAGGATGCGCGCCTCGTGATAGAGCGCCCGGTCGCGTCCGGGTCCTTCGTCGTCGGTCTGGATCTGACGGAAGGTCTCCAGCGCTCGCTTTAGTCCCTCTTTCTTGGCGTTCTCGTCTTTCTCTGCCATGGCCATGGCCTCCTGGGCATAACCCAGATGTTCCCGGGCGATGCGTCGCATCTGAACCGAGGACACGTTCTTCGCATAGGTCTGGAACATGGCCTCGGCGTCGGAATAGCGACCGAGATCGTAGAGCATGCCGGCGTAGAGCAAACTCGCTTGGGCTGCGGTGGCGGTCGACCCGTATTGAGAGCGCAGCTTGTCCAGCTCGGCCAGAGTGGCCTCGGCGCGCTGCGCGGTCGAGCGAAACTCTTCGGGAGTTCCATCGCCATCCCGATCTACCGGCTGCTCCGACTCACCTGACTGGTTTTCGTCGCCGCTCTGGTCGGGCGGAAAGACCGGAATGCGAGACAGGACAAGCGCCCGTTGGTACAGAGTTGTCGCTCTGGCCTCTTTCCGATCATCCCACCACCCGTAGCCGACCACGAGTATCGCGCATGCGACGATTGCGGCAGTGGCCAGCACGACCTGTTTGATATACGGCTCGAGCACCTTGCCCATACGCCCCATGGACGAGACGAACTCGTCCTCGGGAGCCGTGTCAGGGCCGAGTTGATCCTGCTTGCCTTTGCCGAACTTTCCTTTATTTTTTGGGGACATTCGCTTACCTAGATGCCAAGACGAGCGGTAGTACCACCACGTGCAAAGCGTGTCAATCGCCGGCAGAAGGTCGGCACGAGCTCGGTGTTGTCCCGTTGAGATGGCCTGACTGCGCACGGGGTTGCCCGGCCTCTTGCACTCGCGCGGCATCGGGCACAGAAGGGGATGAATTGCCGTGACGTTGCCCGGCCAGACGATGCGAGCTAGCGTCACGGTATGAGGTGTCATGGAGTCACAGTGGTTGCAACTCTGTTCGCTGTCGCGCTGGCCACGCCCACTGCCGCATCGGACGACGAGAGTGCGCTATCGCTTTCGCTCGGCTACGGAACCTATGACATCCCCGACCACAGCCCCCACGGCGGTGTGCTGGGGATCGACTACGAACGGGGATTTTCCGACGCCCTTTCATTGCGCGTGTCCGGCGGAGCAGGGGCCTATTACGAAGATGGTCAGACAACCTATACCAGCCATGTTGTCGCGGGCATGACCTATCTCTTCGACGTGATCAAGTACGTGCCCTACACCAGCGCCGGACTCGGGGCAATCGTGATCGCAGGTGGCGAGCAGGATACTCAGGTCAATGCCCTGGTCGAGCTGGGGGTGGGGCTCGATGTGCTTCACAGCCGGGCGTTTTCCTACGGGATCCAGGCCAAGCTGGAGAAGTTTCTGGAAAGTACGGCTTTTTTCACGGCCGGGATGCGCGTCACCTGGCGCTGGGGATTTTTCTGAATCCGGCTGCCGGGACAGCCGCTCACGAGCGGCGGGATCGTTTGCCCCGCCGCGATCCGCTGCGGGTCACTGGTTTTTTTGCTTTGACGAAGACTTGTAGCGGCGTTCCCTCGAAGGTGTACCGGGCGCGCAGCTGGTTGGCGACAAACCGCCGATAGCCCGGCGAAAGACCATCGGGTCGATTGGCCCAGAGGAGAAACGTCGGCGGCTCGATGCCCCCCTGGGTGAGGTAGTGAATGCGCACGGCGCGACCGCGGTACACCGGTGGGGGATGAGTCTCGCAGACCTCGGCAAAGAACCGGTTGAGCTCTGCGGTGTTGATGCGCCGCCGGTGCTGAACGGCCACTCTGTCCACCGCAGCCATGAGGTCGCCGATTCGATCGCCGCGCAATGCCGAGATCGCGATCACCGGAGCATAGGGCAAGAAGTGCAGCTCATCGCGGACTCTGCGCCGGCGCTCTCTGTGCGCCGCCTCCCCGATGACCAGATCGGATTTGTTGAGGGCGACGACCACGGCCCGACCCATCTCCTCGATTCGGCCGGCAAGGCGGGCGTCCTGCTCGCTCGGTCCCAGTTCGGCATCGATGACCAGCACGGCCACATCGGTACGCTTGAGCTGGCCGATCGCCATCGATACCGCGATCCGTTCCGCTTCTCGGTCAATGCGGGCTTTGCGGCGAATGCCCGCAGTATCGACCAGGACATACGACGTGCCGCCAAACGATAGCTGCGTATCCACCGGATCGGTCGTAGTGCCCGGCTGGTGATGAACCAACGCCCGCTCAACCCCGACCAAACGGTTGACCAGCGATGACTTGCCCGCATTGGGTTTGCCGATAAACGCCACTCGGACGGGAGCACGCGCTGTGGCGATGCCGGCAGCCGCGGTGGCCGCAGACGGCTCTGATGACTCGGATGATGACTCGGACGATGACTCGGATGACGGCTCGAATGACGATTCGAACAACGACTCGCTTTCCAATGGCTCCCGGTCTGGGTGCCCATCGTCGTCCGACTCGGTCGGTTTTGATAGACCGAGCCGTTCGACCACGGCTTCGAGCAATTCATCCACACCGCGGCCATGCGCGGCAGAGATAGCATGCACGTCGCCCATGCCCAACGCATAGAGCTCACCGGTCAGTACTTCCCGTTTGGGGTGATCGATCTTGTTGGCGCAGACCAGTACGGGTCGCTCTGCCGTGCGCAGCATGTCGGCGACGTCCTGGTCGAGCGCGGTGATCCCGGCGGTTGCATCCATGATGAACAGCACGGCGTCGCATTCTTCGATCGCCGCGCGTGCCTGGCGATGGATGCCGGCCGTGATCACGTCGGGCTCGGCACCGGGATCGAGGCCACCGGTATCGACGACTCGGAATGGCTGGCCAAAATAGTCGAACTCGCCGTAGCGCCGGTCGCGAGTGAGTCCGGGGGTGTCGTGCACGATGGCCGGTCGCCCGCCGACCAGCCGGTTGTACAGGGTCGATTTGCCGACATTGGGCCGACCGACGATGGCGATGAGTGGAGTGATCTCGAGCTTGCTTGGCATTCGACTCACTCGTATCCCATCCGGCGGATGCCGGCGTCGACTCTCGACCAAGCCGAAGCCACCTTGACGTGCAATTTGACGTGAACCTCGCAGCCGAGAAGCTGTGAGATGGCCTGGCGCGCTCGGCTGCCAACCATCTTGATACGCCTGCCGCCCTTGCCGACGACCATGCCTTTTTGCGAGTTGCGCTCCACGTAAATCACCGCGTCGATCACCACGTCGCCCTGCTGCACTCGTTCGTGGAACGATTCCACCACCACTGCTGTGGCGTACGGGAGCTCTTGCCCGAGCTGGCGAAAGAGCTGCTCGCGGATGAGTTCGCCGGCCAGAAAACGCTCGGCGCGATCGGTGACCATGTCGTCGGGAAAGAGCTGCGGTCCCAGCGGCAAACTGCGCGCAACCAGGGTGACCAATCGATCGACCCCGTTGCCGGTTTTGGCCGAGATCGGCACCACCTCGGCAAACATCCCGGTCTCGGCATAGGAGGCGATGATGGGAAGCAGCCGCTCGGGTCTGTCGAGCAGGTCGATCTTGTTGATCGCCACGATCGCCGGCGACTTCACCCGGTCGAGCGCCTTGATCAGAGCCCGAGTATCGGGCTGGCGCAACCTCGCCGAGTCGTGCTGGGCTGGATCGCCGGCGTCGACCAGGATGAGAACAACATCGCTGTCGCCCACAGCCCCGAGTGACTGGTCGCGCATGTATCGGCGCAGCGCCCCCGGACCGCGCTGGATCCCGGGCGTATCGACAAAGATGATCTGCGCTTGACCGGAGCGAGGCTCGGCGCGCTCTGCGGCCCGGTGCACTTCGCCGGCGATTTCGTCAGCCGACCCGAGCGCGGTGTTATGTACCCCGAGGATGCGGTTGCGGGTGGTCTGCGGCTTGCGCGAGACCGCCACCAGACGCAGTCCGAGCACGCGGTTGAGCAGGGTCGATTTACCGACATTGGGCAAGCCGAGAATGGCGCAGAACCCGGCGTGGACAGACGCCAACGCCAAATCGGCGTCGCCCGGTTTCTCTGAGTCGTGCCCGGCCATGGTGGCGATATACAGAAAGTGTGCCGCCGTGGCAACTATCCCCGGCGCCTCCCGAGGCGGGTTCAATACCACCGCAACCAGATCAAAAACACCACGACCAAAAAGATAGCATCCCAGAAGATCACCTCACCGCGGCGGAACCAACCCATCCGGCGATTGAGCTGGCCAAAAACGCACCAGCCCAGGGCCGAGATGGCGAGGGGAATCAAATGGATCAACGGAGTCATGACAAGCGGCGGCCATCCTGACTGGCAAATGTGTGGAGCGCACTGGCGGGCAGGCGCACGTGGACGTCATCCCCGGTTTGCAGGCCCGATACCTGGCGCAACGTACGGACGACCACAGAGACTTCACCTCGTTTGAGGGTGAGCAATGTATCGGGTTCGACCACCTCTTTGATATCCAGCGTCATCGTGACCACATCCGGTCCAGGTTGGTCGACCAGTTCGATCTGCTCGGGACGGATGCCCAGCACAGCCGGCCCTGGCATCGGGTCGGGCATCGGCACGGTGAGCTCCCCGGCGCGAAAGTTACCGGCTTCGATGGTACCATCGATGGTGTTCATGGCTGGACGGCCGATGAACTCGGCCACAAATCGGGTGGCCGGCCGGTGATAGATCGCCTGCGGGGTGTCGAACTGGATCAACCGACCCCGGTCGAGCACGGCGATGCGGGTCCCCAGACTCATGGCCTCTTCTTGATCGTGGGTCACGAACACGAAGGTCTTTTGCAATTCGCGGTGAATGCGTTTGAGTTCGGCACGCGTCTGCAGCCTGAGCAGGGCATCGAGATTGCTCAGCGGCTCGTCCATCAGACAGATTTCCGGCTTCCACACCAGGGCTCGAGCCACTGCCACCCGCTGGGCCTCACCGCCAGAGAGTTGCTTGGGCCGGCGTCGGAATAGATCGGCAATGCCGAGCATGTCGGCCACCTCGCGCACCGCCCGTTCGATCTCACCCTCGTTCTCCCCGCGCACTCGCAGCGGATAGGCGATGTTCTCGTACACGGTCTTATGGGGATAGAGAGCGTAGTGTTGAAATACCATGCTCATGCCGCGCTGGCGCGGGGCCAGGCTGGTGATATCGTTGCCGTCCACTTCGACGGCTCCTTTCGACGGCGTCTCCAATCCGGCCAGAATTCGGCATGCAGTCGATTTACCGCTGCCCGACGGCCCCAAAAAGACGATGAACTCGCCGTTTTCGAAGCCGAGATCGAAATCGTCGAGCGCGACCGTACCGTCGTCAAAAACCTTGCGTATGCGGCGGAACGCGATGGCCATGACATCATCCCTTCACAGCGCCGAAGGTCAGCCCGCGAACCAGATGCTTCTGCACCAGCGCGGCAAAGATCAGAATGGGCAGGGTCGCGACCACGGCGACTGCCGCGACCTGCCCCCACAGCGTGCCGTGCGGCGTGACCAGACCGGGAATTCCCACCGTCAGCGTCCGCGACTCGAACGAGGCCAGGATGAATACATAAAGAAACTCGTTCCAGCTCAGGATGAAGCACAAAACCGCTGTCGCGGCAATGCCCGGCCCGGCCAGGGGAAGCAGCACGCGCGCGAAAGCACCGGCTCGACTGTGCCCGTCGAGCTGTGCTGCCTCGTCGATCTCGACCGGAATGTCGGCAAAAAATCCCCGCATCATCCACACCACCAGCGACAAATTGAATGTGGTATGGGCCAGGACCACCGCGAATTTGGTGTCGATGAGGCCGAAGTAATTGAACAGAAGATACATCGGCACCACGATCGAGATCGACGGCGCCATCCGCGTGGTCAAAAAGAAAAAAAACAGATCTTCTTTGGCGCGAAATTGGTAACGGGCAAACACGTAGGCCGCCGGCACGCCAACGAAAAGCGAGAGCAGGGTGGTGCCCAGCGCGATGGCGACGCTGTTCCACAAAAGCGGCAGGTATTCCTTGTCCAAAAAGACCTCGGGGTAGTGCTCGAGAGTGGGCTGGAATGTCCAGATCGGCACATCCGACAGAGTGTCCAGACGGGTCTTAAACGAGGTCGCGAACATCCACAAATACGGCGTCAGCCCGACCACGAGCACGACGACAATTGCGGCCAGGGCCGCGCCGCGCCAGGCCCGCGTCACCCTCTCCGCCCCTCGTTACCGGACGCTCCCCGGGCATACGTCATCGCCGTGTGACACGCTGCCGAAAGGATCAGTACGACCAGATAGACCATGAATGCACAGACCGCTCCGTAGCCGAGGTCCCAGTCGCGAAAATTTACCCTCCAGGTATAGACACTGAGAAGCTCGGTGGCAGTGCCCGGGCCACCTCCGGTCAAGATGTAGATCTTGTCGAACTCCTTGAACGCGTCGATGCCGCGCAACAGCAACACCAGGGCGATGACCGGGCGGAGCAGCGGCACGGTAATGTCGCGAAAAATGCGAAAGCGGCCCGCACCGTCCATGATGGCGGCCTCGTACGGTTCGCGCGGCAAGGACAGGAGTCCGGCCAGCATGACCAGGGTGACAAATGGGGTCCACTGCCAGATGTCGATCAATATGACCGCAGCGAGAGCCAGGTCGGGATCGCTGAACACGGCCGTTTGCTCGCCGAGAAGACCGACCGTTCGCAAATAGTGGGTGAGCATGCCGAAGTCGCCCTGCAGCATCAGCTTCCAGATAAGGCCCACAGCAACCGGGGCCAGCATCATCGGCACGAGAAAGAGCGTGAGCACGACCCGACGCCTGCGGATGTGGGCCGAGAGCAAAAGGGCCACAGCAAAGCCGAGCACGAACTCGACCGCAACCGCGACCGCGACAAACTGCAGCGTGGTGATAACGCTTTGCCAGAACACCGGGTCATCGCGCATGAGGCGGCGATAGTTGTCGAACCCGACAAAGTTGCCGTCGCGATCGGGCAGCGCATAGCTCAGATCAGTAAAGCTGAGCCCGATCGTGGTCATGAACGGGCCGACCAGGATCACCGTGAGCAAGATCAGGCCCGGGACCAGGAACGCCACGCCAACTCCGCGATCCCAAACCGCTGTGGCCAATGCAGCGCCGATGGATTTTGGCTTTTTCATATCGGCAACTCGGCTCTGTAGACACGGCAATCAATCAGACTCACTGCACCGGGTATTTGAGCGGCGCGCAACTGCCGAGCAGCTGGCTCATCTCCCTGGCAGCCGTATCCAGGGCCTGTTTGGGGGTCTTTTTGCCCGCAAGGGCGATGCTGAGCTCGCGCACCAGGATCTCGGTGAGCTGCGGCGACTCCGGGATGGTCGGCTTGGGCCGGGCCACCGCCATGGTGTCCATGGACGCCTGGGAGTAGCTGATCTCGCTCACCTTCGGGTCGGCGTACACGTCGGGACGGGACGACGCACCACCGTTGAGATGCTGCTCTAGCTGCTGCTCGAATGCCATCATCCACTGGATGAATAGATACGCTGCTTCGGGGTGTTTGGAATACGCCGGGATCAGATAGGTCCAGCCTTCTACCTGGCCAACTTTGCCTCCCTTGCCCTGGGGAGTGACGGCAAAGCCCAATTTGCCGGCGACCTTGCTCTGTTTGGCATCCTCGACCGCATACGTGGCATCGTTCCACATAAGGACCTGAAACACCTTGCCCTGCTGCATGAGAGCCATCAGGTCGTCCCAAAAATAATTGCGGGTGTCGGGCGGCGAGTACTTCATGAGCCCCTTGTAATACTCGAGTGCCTCGATGGCCTCGGGGCTATTGACGACAACAGGGCCGCACTCGCTGCCGGTCTCGATGTCCAGCATGTCGCCGCCAAAACTGTACAGAACGTTGAGCCACTCGTACCACAGTGCCTCGTGCCGCTTGCCCTGGATGGCCGTACCGTAGAATTTTTTGTCCGGCCGGTAGAACCATGCCGCCAGGTCCGAGTACTGCTGCCAGGTCGTCGGCACCGCCATCTCGCGGCCGTATTTGGCCGCAAATCCGGCGCGCTCCTGGGGATCTTCGAGAAGATCCACGCGGTACCACAGGTACATGGTCAGCGCGGTAAAGGGAAAGCCGTACACGTTGCCGTCGTACCAGGAGATCTCTTTCCACTGCTTCTGATACAGCTGTTCGCCGGGCTTAAAGCTGGGATCGCGCAGCTTGGCGTCGTTCATGAACCGATCGAGCGGCAGGACGTGTTTGTTGGTGACAAAGCGGCCGAGCTCACGATGGGGCTGTAGGATGAAATCATAGCGACCGCGCCGCGAATTGAGGTCGAGCATGACCTTGTTGACCGCCTCGGAGTGCTCGTACATCTCGATTGTCACCTCGATGCCGGTGCTCTTCTCGAATTTCTCGGTCAATTTGGCCATGGCTTCGAGCGGTGGCAGCGACTCCCCGATGGTGCGCAGGGCAACCCCGCGGTACGGCGCAGCGGCAGATGCCAGGCTCCACACCTTTGGTGCGGGTGCGGGTGCAGGCCCCGGCTGGGCCGGCTGATTGGCGGTCTCGGGGGGTTTATTCTCCGTCTCGGGCGAACGCGAACAGGCAAGCAGCATTACGCCTGCGAGCAGAGAAGCAACCAACACGGAGTAGCGGCAGCGATCGTCGATCATAGTCTTTGTTTGTCCATAGCTGGGTTGGATGGGACGAGCCTATGTTCTGCAAAGCTCTGACCGCAACCGGCGCGAGCGCAGAAACAAAAATCAACTGCCGCACAACCTACCAGCCCATTACCATCCCATGGCCGATTGCGGTACCATTTGTAGATGGGGGTACGTTGACCAGCCAGTGGCCTGGACAAGCTATCGATGAGAGCCTGGAGAATCTGTGGACACACGTCAGGACAAAAACAACCTGGCCAACATCGCGAATGCCTATCACGAATCGGCTGGCAGCACGTCCGGCGAATCGGCGCCCGACGATGTCCCCCCGTCGGCCGATTCGCCTCCGGTAGCTCCGACCCAGCCATTGCTACCGGTCGAACACAAAAAACCGGCGCCAGAATCGACCGGGGAGCCGGAACAGTCATCGTGTTGTCCCGGCACCGCGTACCAGCGGCGCCTTCTCACCGAAGACGCCAAGCGATACCGGTTTCTGCGCGAGCGTGGTCGCGGCGGGTTGGGACGGGTCATGGAGGCGCACGACGAGCGGCTCGGCCGCACGGTGGCGATCAAAGAAATGCTCAAGGTGTCGGACTTCGCCGAGTCGCTCTTTGTCCGCGAAGCGCTCATCACCGCCCGGCTCCAGCACCCCGGCATCGTGCCGGTCCACGAGGCCGGGCGGTGGCCGTCTGGCGAGCCGTTCTACGTCATGAAGCTGTTGTCCGGCAACTCCCTACTCACCCTGATCCGAGGCGCCAAGACCCTGCGCGAACGCCTGGCCTATCTGCCCAATCTCATCGCCGTGGTCGAAACCATCGCCTACGCCCACAGCCAGGGGGTTGTTCACCGCGATATCAAACCCGCCAATGTCGTGGTCGGTTCGTTCGGCGAGACCATGGTCGTGGACTGGGGACTGGCCCGCGATACCACCGAGTCCAGACCATTTAGCCGGGATCTTCCCGACATCGATCTGGCTGCCGAGATCGACGTATCGCTCGGCGAGGACGCCGATCAGTCGGCCGGCACGGTTTGTCTAAACCTTGGAAACTATTCGATATCCGGCAAGGTCATTGGAACACCTGCGTACATGGCCCCGGAGCAGGCCCGGGGCGAGAATGTCGACGAGCCAGCTGACGTGTACGCGCTGGGCTCGGTGCTCTACGAGCTACTGGCCGGCAAGCCGCCGTATTCGGATGCCGATCCCCGATCGGTCGTGGACCAGGTTCTCGCCGGGCCGCCCATACCCCTTTCTGCACGGGCCGACGACCTTCCACCCGACCTGATCGCGATCGTCGATAAGGCGATGGCCCGTCACCCCGCCGATCGCTATGCCACGGCCAAAAAAATGGCTGAAGATCTCAAGCGCTATCAGACCGGCAAGCTGGTATCGGTGCACGAGTACTCGACCTGGCTACTGCTCCAGCGCTGGCTGTGGCGGCATCGCAGCCCGGTACTGGTCGCGCTGGCTGCCATCATCGTGCTCATCGCGATGGGTTCGGTCGGCATCAACCGCATCGTTGCGGCCAAAGATCGGGCCGAAGCCGAGCGGGAGTTCGCCCGACGGAACCGCAACGAGTTGCTGCTCTCGCAGGCAAAGAGCTCGCTGTCCCACGATCCCACCGCGACCGTGGCCTGGCTCAAACAAGTCCCCTTTACCGGCAACTTGTTTCACCAGGCGCTGGGCTATTACGACGAGGCCGTGGCCCGGGGGGTAGCGCGCCACGTCATCGCCCACCGATCGCGGGTCATGGACGTGGCCTTCACCCACGACGGTCGCCACGTTCTGACCGCCAGCCTGGACGGCACGGTTCGCCTCATCCACGGCGAGAGCGGAGACGAATGCCTGATCGACAGCCAGGGTGAGCGCAATTTTCAATCGCTGGCGGTTTCGCGAGACGGAGTACAGGTCGCTGCAGGCACTCAATCGGGGAGTATACGGCTATTTCGCCTCAGCCCCGACTACACGGTCGCCGCCGCGCGGTCTCTCGAGGGACACGCGAGCTGGATAAAACAGCTTCGTTTCACCGAAGAAGGCCATCTCCTCTCGGTCTCCTGGGATGGGACCGCTCGCAGCTGGGATGTCACATCGGGCCGCACCACCAAGGTGTTCGAGTTCAACACCGTCGCGGCATTTGATCCCAACGGCAGTCGAATCGCGCTCGACTCGACTCCGCGCGAGCTCTCTCTGGTCGACACGGCAACCGGGGCCGAGCTGTGGCGAATCGCATTGCCCGTTCCGTTCGAGGAGATTGGCTTCTCCCCCGACGGCAGCTCGGTAGCCGCCTATGGACAGGACGAGGTACTGCGCATCATCGATTCATCGACCGGAAAGGTGACCGAACTGGGCGATATGGGCAAACGGCAGTCGTTCCTGCCCCTGGCATTTTCGCCCACGGGCCGATGGCTGGCCGCGCCCGGGCGGAATTCGGCAGTCTATCTGTGGAATCTCGAGCAGGGTGGCCTGCCGCGGGTATTGCGGGGCCACACCAGTCACCTTCTGTCGCTCACATTCTCCAGCGACGAGACCATGCTGGCCTCGTCGAGCGACGACGACACCGCCCGGCTGTGGGATCTCAAGAGCGACCACGTCCAGGTACTGCTTGGCCACACCGACGATGTGTTCACGGCCGCATTCAATCACACAGACGACATGGTCGCTACCGGCAGCCTGGACGGAACCGCGCGCATCTGGCCGGTCGGTCGGCGTGACAGCGTACGTCTGAGTGGACAGCCGGCCACGCCGGTCGCGCTGCGCTTCGCCGATGGCCACGAGCTGACCACCTTGGCCGGAAACGGCGAGGTACGGCGCTGGAACGCAACTCGGACCGAGAGCGTGGTCGTGCGCTCGGGCGGTTATCGGGCGACCATTGCAGACGCTACGGTATCTCCCGATCACCGCTTTGCCGTCTGGCTCCGCCCGGACCGGCCCTCCATCGAGCTATGGGACCTGGCGGATGGCTCCCACCGCGAGCTCGCAGGTCACGAGAAACCGGTCCTGGCGGTCGAGTTTGCCCGCGATCGCGCGATCATGGCGTCGGTCGATCGCGACGGTGTGGTAATACTGTGGTCACTCGAGAGCGGCACATCGACCGCGCTGGTGCGCGATCAGCCGATGTGCGGCGTCGCGTTGTCGGCTGATGGCTCGCGCCTCGCGGTGGCGATGACGGCACGCGTCGACATCGTCGACATCGACAGCGGCAAAACTGTGGCCCACATGGCCTTGCCCGGTGACGATCGCAGCTGCGCTGTGACCACCCGGCGATTTATCGCCTATTCGCCCTCGGCTCGATGGATCGCCGTGTCCGGGGTCTGGCGCGGCCTGTGGTTATGGGATCTCGCCACCGACACCCTGCGCGAACTCGATACCGAGCGCCACCGGGTCACCGAGATAGCCGCCTCTCCGGATGGCTCCCGGCTGGCTGTGGCATTGGAAGAAGACCGGTCGATTCGCCTGTGGGAGACCGCCAACGGCGTCATGCACTACCTGGGTACCCACAGCGATCTACCCACCACCCTGGCCTTTTCACCCGACAGCGGATTTCTGGTCAGCGGGAGCACCGACCGAACGGTGCGGCTCTGGCATCGCGACAGCGGCACTGTGCGGATTCTGCGCGGCCATAGCGGCCAGATCCGGTCGATTGCGTTTTCGTCGGACAGCAGGTATCTGGCCTCTGGTTCTGCCGACCGCTCGGTGCGAGTGTGGGATCTCAGCGGCCCCCATATCGCCAGCGCCGGCCGGTTCGCCGCTCTGGTGCAAGCCAGCACGACGGTCGAAATCGACGAACGTCTCCGAGCGCGGACGCGGACTCGAAAAAGCGCCGCTGCATCGATGAATCAAACCGCCTCTCAAGGTGCTGTGCAGACGATTCAAGATGACGTGCAAACGATGTGTAGGTGACGTGCCGCCATACTACACCTGGTCACTGGCAACGCACGCAATGTGACCGCGCGCGGCCCGACCGCCTGGCGTTCGAGCTATCATTTGGGCAGAAAGGAACGACCGTGAAGGAAGCACTGGTACTCACTGCGATCGGCGCCGACAAGCCCGGCCTGGTCGAGCGACTCTCGCAGGCACTCGCGTCCTGTGATGCCAACTGGGAAGAGAGCCGCATGGCTCGATTGGGCGGCCGCTTTGCCGGCATTTTGCTCGCTACTGTGGACAGAGACCGGGCCGCGGAACTCGAACGCGCCCTCGTCGCTCTGCAGACTCACGGCCTCCGCGTTGTGATCGAGCGGACCGAAGAGCCGGCCGGCCACACGGACTGGCGTCATCTGCGCGTCGAAGTGGTCGGGCAGGACCACCCGGGCATTGTCTCCGAAGTGTCACACGCCCTGGCCGAGCGTGGCATCAACGTCGAAGAGC
Source organism: Pseudomonadota bacterium (assembly GCA_022360315.1). Taxonomy (GTDB): domain Bacteria; phylum Myxococcota_A; class Polyangia; order Haliangiales; family Haliangiaceae; genus JAKSDA01. The sequence continues at coordinate 25,619 of JAKSDA010000210.1, read as the reverse complement.
TCAGCACCGTGGTCGAAAGCGCACCCATGTCTGGCCAGCCGCTGTTCAGACTGACCGCCGATATCGCAAGTCCCCCCGCAGTCGACCTCGACGACCTGCGCGGCCACCTGGAGTCGCTGGCCGGCGATCTCATGGTCGACATCAGCCTGCGCACCCAGGATGGGCAATCGGCATGAATCGAAGTTCAATTCGAACATCTCGATCCGGCCATCCCGGTCCCGACGTCTTGATCCCGACATCTCTCGATCCGGACAGCTCGATTGAACATCCGACTTGACCGGGCCGCTCGTGAAAACTATCTTTCATTAATGGCGACGGCGTCCAGCGTGCGGAGGGCTGTGGAAGACCACTATACCAGGCTCACCGCACAGCAGAAGCGAACCGCCGACTATCTGCTGAGCCATCACCGGACTGCATTCAGCCTGTCGGTGAACGAATTGGCCCGACAGGCCGGAGTATCCGAGGCAACAGTCGTGCGGTTTGCCCGCGAGATCGGCTACGCCGGGTATCAGGAGATGCGCAGCGCGCTCATGGACGAGGTCAAACGCGACCTGACACCCGAGGACCGATTCGCCGTCGAGAGACCGCCCAGCGATCCCGGTGACACGGTAGCGCGCGTTGCCGACAGCGAGGTCGAAAACATCACCCGCACCGTCGCTGAACTCGACTCCAAGGAGTTTCGCCGCTTTGTGGCCCGAGTGCGAAAAGCGCGCCACGTCGCAACAATGGGCCTCGGCGCCAGCTCCATGCTGGCGCGTTTCGCCCAGTATCTCCTGTTCCAGATCGGAGTCCGCGCCCACTACCTGTCCCGCGACGCCCTCACCCTTGCCGAGCAAGTCGCAATCCTGCCCCAGCGATCAATCCTGTGGGTGTTCTCGTTCCCCCCCTACAGCAAGCAGACCGTGGAAGCCACAACTCGAGCCAGCGAGCAGAACATCCCGATCCTGGCTATCATCGATAGTGTGCGCTCTCCGCTGCACCCATTCGCCAGTGCCACGCTACACGCTTGCTCGGACAACGTGCTCTTCACCAACGCGATGTCGAGCGCCATGGTGCTGATCAATGCGGTGGTCACCGACCTTGCCCTGTCCGACAAAACGCGGGCCCTCGACCAGCTCCGGGCCTCGATCCGAGCCTCGCACAACGAGTACGTGTAGGCGTGCCTGCGGCCCGATGGCATTGCCTCGCTCGCCGTTTCTTGCGCCATTTCGCCTTTGCCATTCTCTTTTGCCATGTTTGCGGCGCGGGGAAATTTTGTTTTTGAAATTTTTTTTTCAGCGCGATATCGACGACTCATGGCGCTGCCACCAATCGTTTTGGCAGGTGGCCTCGGCGTACTGGTGATCGCGTGCAGCCCGGCGCAGACCCGATCGCCCGGGCCGGCGGCAGACTTGAATCGAAGTCGAGACAGGCAATACAACCCGACGTCTTGACAGGAACCGAGCGCGCAACGTCGCCGAGGTCAGGGGATCGCCAACCATCCCGTCACCGACTGCTGGGCGCAACTCATCGCCGGCGTGACGTCAGATTGGTGCTATGAGTGAGCACTTAAACCTACATGCAGGAGGCTCTACTCCCCAGTGTGTATCGCCTCATGTTTTAAGAATAATACAAAAATAAATTTATAATGGAATTAGATCGACAAAGATCGTAATTGACACAACAGAAAATCTAGGCACGTCTTTTGCTGGGGGATTTGACAGCCGGGTATGGAACACGGAGCCACCAAAACCATGACAGTTAGAGATGATTCTGCCTTTCCCACCATTTCGAGTCACCGGATGTGGCTGCTCGCTGTAGCAGCCGGCGTAGCATTGTCCGGTTGCGAACTTGGCGACACGTCGGTCGCGAGCAACAACGACGCGCCCAGCTTCGACGACTTTGTCGGGACGATCTACAAAGAGCCCTGGGAGGGCGGAGTTTATATTGTCAATGGTGACGAAGCGGTCACCAACGAGAAGAAGCTGCGCGAGTTTCACGGCTCGCTGTACGGCAGTAATGGCGCGCTGCTCGTACACCGAAGCGGCAACGCCGACGCGGCCTGGAACTCGACGCAGAAAAAGAATCTCACCTATTGTGTGAGCAACGCCTTTGGCCAGTTCAAAGCGCAGATAGTGCAGTCGATGAACGAGGCCACCGCGGCGTGGGAAGCGGCTGCGGATGTCGACTTTGTCCATCTCACTGCCCAGGACGCCAACTGCACCGCGAACAACCAGGCTGTGCTTTTCGACGTACGCCTGGTCACCGGGCAGCCCTACCTGGCCCGTGCTTTCTTCCCAGGCGAGCGCCGCTCGGCGCGCAACATTCTGGTCGACCAGAGCTCGTTCGGAAACCTGGGCGCGATCACGGTCACCGGCATCCTGCGCCACGAGTTGGGCCACACCCTGGGCTTTCGCCACGAGCACACCCGGCCTGAAGCCGGCACCTGCTTCGAGGATAACAACTGGCGCGCCCTTACTGCGTACGACAGCGCATCGGTCATGCACTACCCGCAATGCAACGGCACCGGTGTGGACCTGAGCCTCACCGCGCTCGACATCCAGGGCGCCACCGGGCTCTACGGCGCTGCCGGCAGCACGGATCCAACGCCTCCCCAGCAGGGCACGCCCCAGCAAGTAATCGAATCCGACACCATCAACCAGGGTCAGATCCACCAATATGATCCGGTGGCCGTCCTGCCCGGCAGCCAGTTTGTCGCCCAGCTCAGCGGTACTGGCGATGCCGACCTGTACGTCCGATTCAACAGTGCACCGACGCGACGTCAGTTCGACTGCCGGCCCTATCTGGTGAGCTCGAACGAGATCTGCGCACTGGACGTACCGGCAGGCGCCACGACCGCCCATATCACAGTGGATGGCTACACCGCGGCGAACTACACCCTGCAGGTCAACTGGGTGCAGCCGTAGTTTGCCAGTCTGTCCACACATCGGCTGTGCATTCCACTTCGTATTGACCCAAGCAAGACCGGGAATCATGAATCGCAACGTCCTTGCAGTATGTACCCATCGCTGGCTCGGCATAGTCTGGGTCGGACTACTGGCCGCCATCCTGACCGTAGCGATCGGGTGTGGCGGTGACGATGGACTAGGGGATTGCCCCCCGGCCTCCCAATCTCAGCAGAATACCGGTGCGACGATCGTGTTCACCACCTGCATCGGCTGTCATTCCTCTCAGCTCCAGGGCGCGGACCGCAGAGGCGTGCCTGACGGCATGGACTTTGACGTCATCGACATTGTCCGCGATATGGCCGCTGACATCTACCGCACAGCCGAGGATGGTTCGATGCCCCCCCCTACCAGCGATGTAACTGCCCTCAACTCCGCCCAGGTCGAGGCTGTCCGAGTCTATCTCGCCTGCGGCGCCGAATTCGGTCCTCCCTCGCAGTAGCTCCCCTCTGCTTCACTCACTCCTCACCTGCCTACAATCCGGACGCCCCGGCCATCTCCTCCTCCCTCTCCCCGGCCGGAGCGTCCGGGCGGCCCGTTCGACCACCACCGCCATTTCTTCCTCGGCAGCCGCCCCCAGGACAGTGCCGCGATGAATAATCCGGGCTGGCGGGGCATGAACGCGCTCTGTCGGGTACAATCGCAAGCCCTGGTTGTGGACATTGGCCAACCCGAGGTTTGTACTTCATGGGAGAGACGAACAGCGATCTGGCGGGTCTCATCAAGATTCACGAGCTCGAGGACATGGCGCAGATACGCGCCCTGTGGCGACGTGGAATCGCCACCCTCGCGGCTGTGGCCTCCGAGCATCAGCCCGTGCCACTCGAGGGTCTCGGCTCTGGCGAGTTACTGGCTGGAGTGCGCATGGCACTGTCGAGCGGGCTGCTGGATGACCTCGATTTTCTTTCCCCGCCCGCCGCTGCGCTGGCCACCTTTGAGCTGGCCTCGGCGCTGCCGCGCAGCGAGGAGAAACGCGATCTGGGTCGCCGGGTGCTCAGAACCCTGCGCTCGGGCAACGCCGAGACCTTCGTGGCCCTGGCCACGGCGCTGGCGCTCGGCTCGAGCCGTGGCCTGAGCGGGCCGCAGATTCGCGCCCGATTGTCCCTGTCCCTGTTCTTGCCCGTGGAACTGTCGACCCGGGCCGATGTCCTGGCCCTGGCTCTGATCTCGCATCGCGATAGCGAACGGCAATGGTTGTCACTGCCGTCGACCAGCTCGCTCCCAGCCCGGCGCCTGGCCGCACGGCTGCTCGAACGGGCAGCGCGCGAGGCCGCCCGGCGCGCCGCTGTCGGCGACGACGCCGGTCTACAAGCATTTCGCGTGCCCTCGGTGGCCACTGCGTTCGAGCGTCTGCTCGCCGACCGCGAATCGCTGGTCTGGCGCCATGTGGCAGTGGCCCGCGGCCTGCTTTCCGAAGCCGATCGGGACCAGGACAACGCCATCGAAGACGGCCTTTCGGATCACACCGGGCCAGCTGAATGGCGCCGTTCGGTGGCCTCGTTGGCGGCGCGGGTCGCCATCGAGCCCGATCCGGCGATCGCGCGCTGCCGGGATATTTTGGCCAGCGAGTTCGCCCAGCGTGACAGCGGCGTGGCCGCAGCCATGATCGCGGGCCTGGCCGCGGCCGGCGAGGCCGAGATCGAGGCGACTGACGAAATTCTCGGCGATGTGATCGACAGCGGCGACATCGAGGCGATTGAGGCGCTTGCCGATGTGCGCCGCGAGCGCATTGGCTGCGAGTTTGGCACCCGCGCGGCGGCCCATGCTCGGGCCAGCTTGCTCGACCGGCAAAAAACCGACGACGACGGCAGGGGCGCTCTGCGAGAAGCACTCTATGCCGAGCTTTCACCGGCCGACCGAAGAATCGGCGGACTGGGCCAGGACGCGCTTCTGTCCCGGTTGCGCGTCGCCCACTGCGCGTTTGCCAAAGATGGCCCCACCGCAGCACGGACAGCTGCCGATGAAGCGCTCGAAGCCGCCATCGAAATCGCCAAGAGCCTGGAGCGCACCGGCGACGATACTCCTGAAGATCGGACGCAGGCATTCTTGGCCCTGCGCGAGCTCGATCACGGCCTGCTCGAAAGTACCGTCCTGCACGACCTGATCACGGTCACTCAGACCGACACGGCACTCGAGCCGCTGACCCGGCTCTACGACCAGCTGGGCAACTGGCTTCTCTCCCGCGAGGCCGATGCCGGAACCGATGAAGACGGCGAGATCGCCCATCCGCTGTGGCGCCTGCGCCGCATGCGCGCGCTACTGCATCTGGTCGATGCGGACGGCACCGTCAACTCGGACCGAAAGCTCCGCGATCGGCGCATGCGCACGGCCAACGTTCTGCTGACCCGGGTCAGCAAACAGGAGCCCGAGGTTCTGCGGCATACGGTATGCGCAGCCCTGGCCCGCACCGGCGACGCACTGGTCCGCGAAGAACTGTGCGAACTGTCCGATGTATTCATCTCGGTGGCAGTCGATGCCGTGGGCAGCGGAGATATGGACGTTCTGGGCGAGGCCAGCATGGAGCCCACGTTCAAACAACTGGTCGGTGCCTATCTCGAGGCCGGACGGGCTGTTGCCGAGGCAGACACGGATTCGACCCGCAGCAACATCGCCAATTGCCTTGAGGCGCTGCGCACCCTGGCCCACGCAGTTCCCACCGCGCAATCACCCCGGGTCGAAGCCCTGCGCGTCGCCTTGCTCGGTTTTTCCGATGCCCTGGTGGCGGTGAGCGCCATGCGCTCGCTGTCCGCGTTTGCCGACGATACCTCCAGTCTGGGCCGACTCGAGAGCAGCACCGAATGGCTGGCCCAGCTGGTTTTTGGTGCGACCCGCCGACTGGGCCGAGGTCGGCGCTCGACCAAGCCGCAATCGGGCGAGGCTCTGCGCAATGTAGACGCGGCGCTCGAGCGAGCCATCCGCGGCGATACCAAGGGCCTGTCGCGCGCGGTATCGGCCGCGACCAAGGTGCTCCGGGTCGAGTTGCCGCCGGTTCTGGCCAACAGCGCGGCGCTGGTCCTGGCCCGGGTTGCCTCGCTGCCCGCCTCGGCGCAAGCGCGCGCCTCGACCGAGGGCCTGGCCGCCAGTGTTAAAAACGCTCTCCGCATGGTGCCCTGGCTGCCTCTTGGCCGCACCCTGGGCGGCTTCTACATTCTGCACGCCATCGGTCGGGGCGACGTGGGCTCGGTGTTCGCGGCCCGGCAAGCCAGGAACCGCGACGATGAGAGCGCCGAGAGCTTTGCCCTCAAGGTGCCCGAGTACCACGGTGCAGCCGCACACAGCTTGTCTGAAACACAGTTCTACGACCTGTTTTGCGAGCAGGCCAAAGAGCTGTCCAATCTGCCCGAGCATCCCAACCTGGCCCGATTCGTCACCTTCGACGCCAAACACCGGCCCAAGCCCTTTTTGATCATGGAACTGGTGTCCGGCCCAACGATCGAACGCGTCCTCGAGCGCGAGGAGCTGTCGATGGCAGAGGTCTTTACCATCCTCGACGGTATCGCCTCGGGACTCGAGGCCATGCACGGAGCTGGCATTGCTCACCTCGATGTGAACCCGGCCAACGTGGTCTTGCGCAATGACACCCCCCGGTCGTCCACTCGGCCGGACGGCGACCAGGAAAACCACTATGTCCCGGTCCTGGTCGATTACGGCCTGGCCGGACGCACTCTGCGCCCGGGCTGCGCTGCGCCCCACTACGGTGCTCCCGAAATATGGCGGACAGACCTCGATGCCGAGTCATTCAAGTCCATCGATCCCCGACCCGCCGACGTCTATGCGTTCTCGGCACTGGCGTTCCAGCTGCTGACCAGCGAATTGCTCTTTCCCGGCGACAACGCGGTCGACGTGGTGAGCGCTCATCTCTCCCACGACGGTACCCCGCGCCGTATCCAGGCCCTGGGCCGGTTCGGGTCGTTCATGCGGCTGGCCGAAACCCTCAGCGCCGGACTGCGCCAGCGTCCCGAAGATCGGGCCGAGATCACCCGCGTCCGCAGCCGCCTGCTCGAGATCGCGCCCAAGCTGACCTCTCTCGAATGGCCGCTGGTCATCGTATGAGGTCTCACATCCCGGCCACGAACATGCGGCCGGCCATCTGATCGCTGTCCGGATCTGGCTCCGATCCGAAACTGATCAATCGAGCTGCTCGAGGTCGGCACCTTCGAGAAGAAACGAGGCATTGGCCGCGGCCAGCTGCTCGGCGCGTTTTTTGGACGAGCCGGTTGCACGGCCCCACTCGCGGCCATCGATCTCGACCGACACCTCGAAGATCTTGGCGTGGTCCGGTCCTCGGTCCGCAATGACACGGTAGACCGGCGTCGCCTTGAGGCGCGCCTGAGCCAGCTCCTGCAGACGGGTTTTGAAGTCGTAAAATCCCGTCTCTTCGACGCTCTCGATGCTGGTGGTGAACAGTCGGGCGACCAGCTTCCACGCGGCGTCGAAGCCACCGTCGAGATAGACTGCCGCGGTCACGGCCTCCATGGCGTCGGCCAGGATCGACGGCTTGTGTTTTCCCCCCGAACGGCGCTCTCCTTTGCCGAGATAGAGCCATTCGCCGAGGCCGAGTTGGATCGCCAACTCGCTCAGCCCGTCCTCGCTCACCACCTGCGACCGGGTCACTGACAGCTGCCCTTCGCGCAAATCGGGGTAGCGCTCCATGAGCATATGACCGATGATCAGATCGAGAACTGCGTCGCCCAGAAACTCGAGCTTCTCATTGTCCGATCGGCCCGATCCCGAGTGCTCGTTGGCAAACGATCGGTGAGTGAGCGCTGTGATCAAAAGTTCCTGGTCGGCAAAGTGATAGCCGAGTACAGCCTCGAGGTCCGCAAAGTTTCGCTCTTCGGACACAGTACCGCAACCGTATCCCATCTCTTGCACGAGCGCGAGACGAGAAGTCGGACTCTTGCGCGAACCCGACGGGCATTCGATCGTCTCGTTGCGAGCTGCTGCTGCCCGCGACAATGTGCGGTTCGTGATACTATCTCTTTCCACTGCGTGACACGGTTTCTCAAGCGTTTCGGTAAATATCACGTACTTTCGCAAATCGCGCGCGGAGGGATGGCCGAGGTCTACAAGGTCAAGACCGTCGGTATCGCAGGGTTCGAAAAAGTCCAGGCGCTCAAGCGGATCCGGCCGCACTATGCCCGCAAGCCGCGGTTCATTCGCAGCTTTGTAGACGAGGCCCGCATCGCGGTCGAGCTGAGCCATCGAAACATCGTCCAGGTATTCGACTTCGGCAAAGCCGGTGGTGATCTGTACCTGGCCATGGAACTGATCGACGGCATCGATCTGCGCACCGCGGTCGGGGATGCCAGCAAGCGCGGAATTGCGCTGCCCATCCTGCTGTCCTGCTACATCCTGGGAGAGATCGGGGCCGGCCTGGAATACGCCCACAGAAAAACCGATCTGAACGGCGAGTCCCTGGGCATCGTGCACTGCGATGTGTCGCCGCCCAACGTCATGCTGGCCTACGACGGCTATGTCAAGATTCTCGACTTTGGCGTTGCTCGGGCTCGGTTCACGGCACAGCAGCACAGTCGCCAGCTGCGCGGCAAACCGCGTTACATGGCGCCCGAACAAACCCGAGGCGAACCCCCGACCCCGGCCACCGATGTGTTCGCGCTCGGCATCGTCGCCTGGGAGCTGTTGACCGGCCGGCCGTTGTTCGACGGTCGCGATCTGCAATCCGTTCTCGCAGCAGTGCGCCGGGTCGATGCCCCACCGGTCGATCAGATCAATCCCCAAGTGCCGCCCGTGGTGGCCACCACGGTGGCGCAGGCGCTGGCACCCAAACCGGAAAAACGCGGCAATTCGGGCGATTTTGCCGCGGTCATGCAGCACGTAGCTCAGCATGCCACGCCGCGGGCGAACGCGTACTCACTGTCCGAATGGTTGCACCGGGTCTATCCCGAACGGGAGTGCGATGACGGAGCACTGGCAGCGAGTCACGACCCCGACAGCACAGCCGAGCCGACCAACAACAGCGCGATCGAGTCCACAGCTGCCAGCGCGATCGAGCCCACAGCTGCCGACGGCGGGGCGATCGTGGAGCGGCCGAGCAGCGAGATCACGACCCAGCAGTGCAAGAGTCGGGTCCAGCCCTGGGATTCGGCCGAAACCACGGCCGAACGCCCGCTCTTCGCCAGGATGCCAACCGAGTCGACGCGCACGATCACCCGGACCATGCTCGAACTGGTCGACAGCATCGACGAGCCCGATCCGCCCGGTTTGCGCGAGAAGCGGCGGGTCGTGGCCACGGCGATCGAAGTCGAGGGAGGGTCCGACGGAGCTCATTACGAACTCATCCAGCTTCTCGGCGACCTCGCCTACAAACGCGGTGCGGTCATTCACAGCGAGGCATTGACCAGTCTGGTCGCGCTCTTCGGCCTCGAAGTCGCCGGAGAGGACGATGTGGCAAACGCCATGAGCTACGCCCTGGTCGCCGTGGAAGTTGCCCGTGAAGTCAAAGCCGCGAGCGATCCCGACCTGACTCTACGCTTCGCTGCCCGCGCCGGCATCGTGGCAGCTCCGGACGATTGTGGCGGCTATCGACTGGTCGGCGATGCAGTGGAAGAAACCCGCGCGCTGGCCCGCCGCGCCGAACCCGGCCGGCCGCTGCTCAGCGGCGGCGCCGGCCGTCTGACCTCGATGTATTACGCATTTCGCGAGCTGCCCGGCCGGCACCATCCCCGGCGTCAACGCCTTCTCGAACTCATCGGGCCGCGCAGCTTCGACGAGCGCACCCGCGCACTGCGCACCAGAAAGGGCCACTTTTTCGGCCGAACGAATGAGCTCGACCAGCTCTCGCGTGCGCTGGAGCGAACCGTGGCCGAGTCGCGACAGGTAGTGGTAGCCACCATCGGTCCGCCAGGGGTGGGTAAAAGCCGCTTGATCGCCGAATTTGTGGCCCGGGCGACGGAAGAGGCCGAGCCACAGCACAGACCCGCGCTGATTGCAGCCGCTGCGACCCCCGGGGGCCAGCTGGCGCCATTTGGCCTTCTCATCGACCTGCTCCAGGCCTTGCTCAACCTGCCCCCGGGCAGCGGCGAGGCTGCCCGCAGCCGACTCGCCCAGCGCACCCGTCACATCCTTCAGGCGCAGGGGATCAAAGCGGGCGATATCGACGAGGTGGTCGGTGCCATCGAGCTGGGTATGGAGCTGCGCGACGGCGCCCCGCTGTCCCCGGCCCATGCTTCCACCGATCTGCGCGAGCGCATCACCAGCGCCGTTCACACCCTGCGCAATGTCCTTGCGCACAAAGCAGGCCGGGTCATCGTGGTCGTCGAAGACCTCCATTTTGCCGACGCCAGCAGTGTGGAGATTCTCCGCCGCTGCGCCGCCATCGCCGATGCTCGACCCGAGCTGGTAATTCTGACCGGTTCCAGCGACGACAAGACGATCAAAGAGCTGGCCGAGTGGGTCGACCAGATGATCGAGATCGGCGGGCTTCCGGCGGCCGAGGTACGCCAGCTGGTCCGCGATCAGCTGGGCAATTCGGCAACTGACCGGGCGGTCTCGACGATTGCCGCGCGGGCCGGCGGAAATCCCCTTCTGGTCGAACAGCTGGTCGTTGCCGCGCGCGATGCTGGCCAGATCCCGCCCACCGCGCGGGCCATGATCGTGGCCCGGGTCGACCGCCTATCGCCCGCCGCCAAGGCGGTGTTGCAACACGCAGCCGTGGCCGGTTTGCGGTTTCGTCCCCATCTGCTCGAAGCGCTCTTTGACCGCGACATCGACGACGCCTTCGACGAATTGTGCGAAGACGGCTTGCTCGAGCGCAGCGACGGCAGTGCGGCTGGCAGCCACGAGGGCGGATTCGCATTTGCCGGTGGCATCATTCGCGAAGTCGTATACGAGTCGATCTCGGCCAGGGCGCGGCGCGATACCCACGGCCGCTTCGGCGAGCTTCTGGCCGCGCGCTTTCGCGCCGGCCGCGACGAGCCGCCCGCGACGATCGCCGAACACTTCGAGCAAGGTGGTCGCGACTCGGCCGCATCGGCGTTCTGGCTGCGTGCCGGTCGGGTCGCTCTGGCCGCCGGAGACGACGCGGCTGCAGGTGAGCGCTTCAGCCGCACCCTCGCCATCGAGGACAAGCGCGACGAAGAGACTCGATCGCCGGCGTCCCGGGCACGCATACGCGAGGCGCTGGCCGGACGCGAGCACGCCTACCGCAAACTGGGCAACCACGACGCTGCGGCCCGCGACCTGGAGCGACTGGAGCGGATCGCCGAGGGGGACCCGCAAATGCTGGCCGACATCAAGAACCGCTGCGCGACCCGGTTTTTGCGCCTCGGCGACTATCAGGCGGCAGTGGCGGCGTCCGAGCACGCCGAGGCGGCAGCGCGGGCCTGCGACGACGAGCGCTCCCGGGGCGAAGCTCTGCGCATACGCGGAGAGGCCTATGAGCGGCTCGGCGGCTTCGAACGCAGTCTGGACATTACTCGCCGGGCCCAGGCCATCTTTCAGCGCATCAATGCCCCGCTCGAGGAGACCAACGCGATGATCGGCATTGGGCGCACCTACGTGGTGCTCAACCGGTACGAGGAGGCCCGCACCCACTACGACGAGATCATCGCCCGGGTCCGGGAAAGCGGTGATACCTGGCTCGAGCGAGTGGTGCGCAACCACGTCGCTGTCATCCACTTCTGTCTCGGTGAATTCGAAGAGGCGATGAACTCGATCGAACACGCCATCGCCATCTGCCGTCGCTTCGGCGACCACGCCCGCGAGGGCGATTGCCTGTCGGTCGCCGGTACTATCTTGATGCATCTGGGCTGTTATGCCGAGGCGGCCCACTATTTCACCGATGCCCTGTCCATTCTCGAGCGGACCAATTCGTGGTGGAGTCGGGCCGACTGCCTGGTCTACGCCGGCCGCAACGCGGCCTACCTGGGTGACTACAACCGCGGCCTGGCCCACCTGAATGAATCGCTGGCCGAGTCACAGCGCATCGGCGCACCGTATGTCGAGTCCAACGCCTTTCTCGCCCTGGCCGGGACCCTGCTCGCCCACGGCGACAGCACGGCCGCGCGCGCAGCCGCACAAAACGCGGTCAGCATCGCCCGGGCCGCCACCCTGACCGGTTTCGAGATCCACGGGCTGTCGCGCCAGGCCGTGGCGACCTGGCAAAGCGGCGATCTCGATAGCGCACTGGTACTGTCGTCGCGCGCCATGGAGATGCTCGACCGGCAGATCTACATCGAGGGCTCGGAGGAAGAACTGCTCTACTCCCACTACCGCCTGCTCGAAGCGTCCGGCAATGACAGCGCTCGCGCGACGCTCGCCCGGGCCAAAGAGACTGTCCGGCGCAAGCTCGACCGCCTCCAGCACTCACATTGGCGCCACACGTTTACCCATGTGGTGCCGGTCAACGTGGCCATCCTGGCCGCGGCACCAGGGTCACACGAGGACAGGCAAACCACCGAGGTGGATCACGAGACATGAAACTCGGCACGGCGCTCGCAATCATCGGCCGGCAACGCCACATCACCGGCCAGCCATTCAACGCAGCCCTTTTGTGCGGATTCACTCCGCTCCATCTCGCCACCTTCCTTCGGGCCCATCTGAGCGAGCGCCATCCCGGCCGGCCGATCGTCTTCCACACCGGACTCTTTGACGACCTTGTCGGCAGTTTGCTGGGTATCGAAGAACAGACCCTCGACGCCGTATTCGTGGCCGTGGAATGGTCTGACCTCGATCCGCGTCTCGGCCTGCGCCGGCTCGGTGGCTGGTCGCCGCGCTCGCTCGGCGACGTCGTCGCCGGGCTCGCCACACGCCTCGATCAGATCGCCTCCAGTCTTACCCGCGCAGGACAGAAAACTGCCATTGCGGTCAGTCTGCCGACTCTGCCGCTGGTCCCGATCTCACATGCCGCGGGCTATCAGGACGATCTCTTTGCCCTCGATGTGCGGGCCCATGTCGCCGAGTTCGCCCGCCGAGTGGCCCGCTCTCGCGGTATCCGCGTGCTCGGCCAGCAGCGTCTGCATCGATTGTCGCCGCTGGCCAGCCGCCACGACGTCGGCATGGACCTGCAGGCGGCTTTTCCCTACAGCCGGACACACGCCGCTCATCTGGCCGAGCTACTGGTCTCACTGGCCTGTCCACCGGCGGCCAAAAAAGGCCTGATCACCGACCTCGACGACACCCTGTGGCGGGGTATTGTGGGCGAGGTCGGTCCTGCCGGCGTGACCTGGGATATCGACAATCACAGCCAGATTCACGGGCTCTACCAGCAGCTTCTCGCCGCCCTGGGCGCGGCCGGGGTCCTTCTGGCAGTGGCCAGCAAAAACCACCCAGACCTGGTCAGCCAGGCGCTCGGCCGAGACGACGCCCTGGTCTCAGCAGATACGTTCTTTCCCATCGAGGCCGGATGGGGCCCCAAGTCCGAGGCTGTAGCCCGAATTCTGGCTACCTGGAATGTGAGCGCCGACAGCGTACTCTTCGTCGACGACAGTGCCATGGAGCTCGACGAGGTCGCCACCGCCCATCCCGACCTCGAGTGCGTTCGATTTCCCACCGGCGATGCCGCCGGGTTCTACGCCCTGATGGAAACACTGCGCGATCGCCTGGGCAAGCCGACCGTGGGCGAAGAAGACGCGCTTCGCCTCGACAGCATCCGCAGCGGCGAATCTCTGCGCCGCGAACTCGGCCAGCGCGGGGCTCCCTCCGAGCGCTTTCTGGCCGACATGCAGTCCGCGCTCACCCTCGACTTCACCAAGAACGCCGACCGCGACCGCCCCCTCGCCCTCATCAACAAGACCAATCAATTCAACCTCAACGGCCGCCGCTTCAGCGAATCGGCCTGGGCCGACTATCTGACTCGGGCCGAAACCCGCACGCTGACCGTGTCATATCGCGATAAGTACGGCCAGCTGGGTATCATCGCCACCATGGCCTTTCGCGTGATCGCCGGGCCTGCCGAAGCCGGCGCCGCGGCCGGCCCCAGCCGGGACGATCGCGCTCCGGGACACCTGTGCATCGACACCTGGGTCATGAGCTGTCGCGCCTTTGCGCGCCGTATCGAGCACCGCTGTCTCGAACAGTTGTTCGAGCGTTTCGATGTCGCGCGAATCACATTCGATTATCAAGAAACCGAACGCAACGGCCCATTACAGAGCTTTTTGGCTGGGCTCATCGGCGATCTGCGCGGACGTGACTCGTACTCGCTTGGGCGCGACGAGTTTCTTGCTAAACTGCCCCCTCTCTACTCTGCGGTCGAGGAATGCAGCCATGGCTGAGGCCCCACACACCAACAAAGACGACACAGAAAACGACAACCAGGACGCCGGCGAGGTCTCGAATCGCCTGATCCGCTGCTTTGAACTGGTTTTTCCCGGTCTGTCCCGGGCAGAGATCAGGTCGGCCAACATGGCGTCCCTGGCCCGGTGGGATTCGGTGGCCACCTTGAACTTATCGTCGCTGATCGATGAAGAGTTCGGGGTTCAAATCGACGATGAAGAGCTGGGATTGCTCATCTCGTTTGATCTGATCCTGGATTATTTGACCGAAGGGCACAATGCCTCCTGACCGCAGCGATCGAAAAGCCGGCCGCCCGGCCGATCGAACGGCCGATGAGCTCGGCGTCGGCCTAACCGATCAGTTCGAGCGCGCGATCACCGAAGCCGACGTCCTCTCGTTTGCCCGCGGCTCGGGCGATCAAAACCCGCTCCACGTCGATGTCGAGTACGCCGAAACCACCAACTACGGCGGGCGCATCGTGCACGGTGCCTTTCAAGTCGGGCTGGCCTCGGCCCTGGTCGGCATGTATTTGCCCGGCCGCCGGGCCCTGCTCGCTTCGATACACGCCCGTTTCATGACCCCGCTCTATTACCCGTGTCGGGTTGCCGTGCGCGGCGAGATCACAGCGTGGGACGCGGGCGAGGCGACCGGCCGCATCCGGGTCGTCATTACCGAAACCGAAAAAGCCGTGCCGGTCTCCGAGATCACCTGTGGCGTCACCCTGCACCGCCAAAAAACCGAGCCCGGGCCGGTTGCATCTGTGCCGCCACCTGGCATCACATCGACTCCGGCTTCAAGCCCGGCTTCGAACCTGTCTGCCGGCCGCAGTGAAGCCGGCCATATCTCGACCGCCCAGCCGCCGGCGAAACGATCAGATGAGCGCAAAACCGTGTTAGTGACCGGTGCATCGGGCGGTATCGGTTCGGCCATCGCGCTGGATCTGGCCGGCGAATACCACATACTGGCCATGGCCTACCGAAATTCTCTTTCCGCCGATCTGGCCGATCACCCCGGCGTGACTCCCTTCACTGCCAACCTCGACCAGGCCGACTGGGAACAGCGTACGGCCGAGCGTCTCGCCGGTGCCCCGCTCTACGGCGTGGTGCACGCGGCCTGGCCGGGCGCGCCGACTGGCGGGCTGCTCGACGCGGCAGGCGATGTCGTGCAAAAGCAGCTGTCCTTTGCCACCAGCCACACCATTCGACTGGCGAGGTTTCTGTTCCAGCGAGTGGACAGTGGCGGCGGACGGCTGGTCGCGCTCGGGTCCATGTGGGGCAGCCATCATCCCAATCTGTCCGTGGCACCGTACTCCCTGGCCAAGGGCGCGCTGGAGAGCACTGTGCGATTGCTCGCGCCCGAATTGGCCCGCAAGGCGATCGCCATCAATACCGTATGCCCGTCGTTCGTCGCCGCGGGCGCAAACAAGCAGGTCAGCGACCGAGCGCGCAAGCGCTTTGCCGCACGCGTTCCGATGGCCCGGCTGTGCGCGCCCGACGACGTGGCCGCCATGGTGCGCTATCTGTTCTCGGATGGCGCGTCATTTGTCTCGGGTCAGGCGCTCGCCCTGTCGGGCGCCGAGCTTTGAATTTGGCCAGCGCTCGTGCGGATCATCCCATACGACAGAGATCAGTTCCCCGCCCTGGCGGCCATGGCCCGCCAAATCGGCGGTGCTTGCACCCTCGGCCATCGGCCGTTTGTCGATCATTACTACACCGGCCAGCCGTTCTGCACGCTCTATCTCGCCTATGACGACTCCGGTCAGGTCATCGGCTCCCTCGGCGTGGAGCGGGCCCGCTTCCGCTATCACTCGGCTCCACTTGAACTCGCATTTGGCAGTAATTTCCATGCCCGGACCAGCGGGGTGGGCGGTTTTTTGTTCCGGCGCTGGATGAAGTCGTGCACCTACGGCATTGCGATCGGGGGCAGCGAGGATTCGCACCGCATTTTTCGCGACCTGCGCTGGACCTATTTCTCGGGCCTCGGGCTCTATTACCTCGATCGCAGCTTTGCGCCCGGCCCCGGGGCACCGCTGTGGGAACGGGCTGCCCGGCTGGCCGCGCGTCAACTATGGCGAGCTGGCCAGCTGCGAATCCACGCGATTTCGCGGCGCGGGCGAATTGCTCGCCACATCCGCGATACACTCTCGATCGCCGAAGAAAACGCGTTTTCCGCCGATCTCTTGCCGGCGCGGTCGCCCTTTGTGTTTCGCTTCACGCCCACTCTCGACCACCTGGCCTGGCGCTATGCGACCGATCTTTCGTTTGTTCGCTATCGCCTGTTTCGCATCCAGCTCTTTGGTGAGACCATTGGCTACGCCATTCTCAACGACGCGCCGCATCGAATCACCGTGGCCCATTGTGACGGCAGCAGCGCCGAAATGCTGGCCTACGGCATCCTCTTGTGCGTACTCGCCGTGTTGCGCGGCAAGCGGCGCGAGGTCCGACTGCTGTCCTGTCACCCGGACATGGATCGGGTGTACGAGCGTTTCGGCTTTCGCCGGACCGGCCGGGCACCGCCTGTAGTCATCGGGTCGCTGGGGCGCCCCGTGGACATCGACCCCGACACCTCGGGCTGGCTGATCCACTACGATTGGGGTGATAACGGCCTGCGCCGGCCGTTCCTGGACCAATGTTCCGACCCGGCGACCGAGTTCTGAGATATCAGTCGCCAGACACGACGACCAGAGTAAAACCACGCATAGCCCGGAGAACCAGCCATGCACATCGACCGAAACGCCTTCCCCCAGGCCGCGCGGATTATGGACATTTTGAAGCAAAAGATGTTCATGCTGTACAAGGCGGCCACCTTCGAGCCGCGGGTGCCCATGGCCGAGCGCGTCGGGCTGCTCGAGCAGGTCGCCACGACTCTGATCCGCGGGCTCGATGCCGACCAGCGCGAGGCCCGCCTGGCCGGAGCGGTACAGGGCTATATCGAGATGAGTCTGGAATTTCTCAAGCTGCAGCGCGAACTCGAGCGAACTGGCCGGTATCTACTGGCCGACGAGCGCACGGCGTTTGAAAACGTCTACAACCGCGAGGGCGCCTACGGCCAATCGGGCTATTACCTCAATGGGTTGCTGCTGGCCCAGGCCCTGTGGCCCAATCACTTTTCATTCTGGCGTCTGTTTCGCGACCGCTTTGCCAGCCAGTTGCCAACGCCCACCCCCCGGGTACTCGAAGTCGGCGTGGGCACCGGCTTTCATTTCGGCGAACTGTTGAGCGTGCACCCCGATGTCCGCTACACCGGGGTGGACGTGAGCCAAAAAGCGGTCGATTACTGCCGCCGCTACGTGTTTGGCGAGACTCCTCTGCCCGACCATATCCACTTTGTCGTCGACAGCATTTCGAGCGGCCTGAGCGCCGGCGATCAGTCACAAGACGCCCTGGTCATGGGCGAGGTTCTCGAGCATATCGAAGACCCGGCAGGTGCTCTGCGCGAAATGTGGCGGGTCGCCCGACCCGGAGCGGTTTTTTTTCTCACCACCGTGGTATTTGCCGCTGCCATCGACCATATTTACCTGTTCGAGAACGCAGACCAGATCCGCGACCTTGTCGCCCATGCCGGCTGGCATATCGAAAACGAGCTGGTCTTGCCGGTCTATCCTCGCGATACCCCAGACATGGACCGACGACCCATGAACTACGCCGCGGTCCTGCGCAAATAAACCGGAGCGCCGCTGGTCGCCGATCGAACGAGGCATTTCGCTTGCGAGGCCAACAGCCGAGCTGGCCGAGAGTCCGGCCGGCCGGGGCGTTGCCCAAAACGATGGTGCAGGCGCAGAGCCCCGCGCGGCGCACGATCACGTCGCATACTCTCCAAACCCGACCGCAGGTCGTCCATACGGTCGCCAAAAAATCCCACAAACCCCCCGGCACGTGCTATTCCGTGGGCATGGGGCAGTGGCGGAATTGGTAGACGCATGGGACTTAAAATCCCAAGTTCGAAAGGGCGTGTGGGTTCGAGTCCCACCTGCCCCACTCTATCTTGATTCCAAGCTCTTTGAACTGTTCTGATCAATGACCCACAGCCTTCCTGCCAGACGGCCTGTATCGGCCTGGAACAAGCCGCTCGAGGTCGAGGGCAAGGGACTTTTTAAAGCTTTGACCCGGGCGATCGGCCACGGCATTACCGGGCGGTGGGCCGAGCTGGCCAACGATGCGGCCGGAGTGCTGACGTCGTTTGGTCTCGACACCCGGCCTGAGGAGCGCGCCTGGCTTTTGATCCGGCGCGCGCTGGTTCGCGCCGTATTCGACCTGGTGGCCGAGTATCGCCATCAGCTGTCCGAGCAGCCGGACCGCAAGCAACTGCTCGTCCTGGCCGACCAGCTGGACAACCGGCTCGAGGCGGCAGAGCTGGAAATCCGACCCGATTTTGTCGACCGTCCGGGCGATCTATCGATCGTGGCCGATGTGGCGCCGCTGCTCGGCCAGTGGTTGTCGAGTTATGGGGTCAGGGAGGCCGACACGCGGGCCATCGCCGATCGGCTGCGGGCGTATTTTGCCCATATTCTCAACGCCGAATGGCGCGAGAGTCGCGCGTTCTACACGCCCATCCTCGACGCCCTGGACACACCGTTTGCCGCGGCCAGTGCACACGAGCAAGCGTGGCAGGAAAACGCCGCGCGTTTGCGCCGTCAGGTCAACGAGCGCATGTTTGGCGAGTCGTTTGGTCTCGAGCAGGTCTATGTCAGGCGACGCGCTGCGTGCGGGCGCCTGGCCGATGCGAGCGACGAGCCGGGCGAGCTGGCCGGCCCTGAGCCGGATGGGGACGAGCGTGCTCGAGCGCATTCGCCCGGGGACCGGGGCGTCATCCGGGCAGCGGCGACAGGGGAGGACGGTCCTAGCCATGGCCGTGTGTCGAGCGCGGCGGTTTCACGGGACGTGGTCGACCTGGCCGGGCACCTGTGCAGGTGGCTCGACGACGCCGATCGGCACGATGCGATCCGCGTCATCAGTGGCGGCCCGGGCAGTGGCAAATCATCGTTTGCCCGTATGTTCGCAGTCGAGTGGACCGAGCGATCATCGCGCGTGGTCTACGTCCCGCTCTTCGAGTTCGATCTGGCCGACAGCTTGACGTCGGCCATGGACAGCTACGCCAGACGGCTCGGCCTGCCCGCCGGCCTGTTCGACCCAGATCGCGGCGAAGGCGATCTGCTGGTCATTTTCGATGGTCTGGACGAGCTGTCGCTGCGGGGCCGACTGGGCGCCGAGACCGTGCGGCAGTTTGTTCGCCTACTCGAGCGCAGCGTGCGCGATATGAACCGAGACCGCTGCCGCCTGCGCGTCCTGGTCACCGGGCGAGACATCGCGGTGCAGGCAACCGAAGCCGAGCTGCGCAAGCCCGGCCAGATACTGCATCTCTTGCCCTATTACGTACCGGTAGACGCACGCGCCAGTTACAGCGATCCGGACCATCTCTTGGCGCGCGATGACCGCGACACCTGGTGGGCGCGTTACGGCTGGGCCGCCGGGCTCGAAATCGGTTCCATGCCCGACGAACTGCGCCGCGCCGACCTCGACGAGATCACCTCCGAGCCGCTTCTGTGTTACTTGGTCGCGCTGAGCTATGTGGGCGGTCGCATCGATTTTACCGGCGGCGAGGTCAATTTGAACGAGATTTACCACGATCTTCTGGACAGTGTGTACGAGCGCGGCTATGAGGGCAGTCGCCGGCACAAGAGTGTGAGCAATTTAAGCGAGCGGCAGTTTGTCGAGATTCTCGAAGAGATCGGACTGGCCAGCTGGCACGGTGGAGGCCGCACGGCGACACTCGATCAGATACGGCTCTACTGCACTCGCAGTCCGCGTTTGGCCAAACTGATCGACCGTTTTGAAAAAGACGCCGAGGCCGGGGTGACCAGTCTGATGGCGGCGTTTTATTTTCGCCAGGGCGAGGCCGACGAACGGGGCGACCGCACCTTCGAGTTCACCCACCGAAGTTTTGGCGAGTATCTGGCCGGGCGGCGCATTGTGAGGGCATGCGCGCGCATGGTCAACCGGGTCACAGCGGGCGACGAGGGCGACGAGGACGGCTGGACCGAGAGCGATGCCCTGGTCCACTGGGTCGAAATCTGCGGAGCGGCAGAGCTCGATCACGGCCTCTTGCCCTTTGTCCGGGGCGAGATCGGCGACCAGGACGACAGCGTGTTGCACCGCTGGCAGCGCATTTTTGGTCGTCTCATCGGCCGCATGTTGCGCACGGGCATGCCCATGGAACGCCTGGAACGGGTCCGTTTTGCCACCGAAGTCAAGCGAGCCCGCAACGCTGAAGCCGCGCTCTTTGTCGTACTC
Source organism: Pseudomonadota bacterium (assembly GCA_022360315.1). Classification (GTDB taxonomy): domain Bacteria; phylum Myxococcota_A; class Polyangia; order Haliangiales; family Haliangiaceae; genus JAKSDA01. Next base: position 5,149 of record JAKSDA010000210.1, on the reverse strand, counting down.
GATGCATGCGCCCGGGTCACCGAGACGCTCAGTGCCGTGCGCTGGCCCGCCAAGGGCAGTTTTGGCGACTGGCTGCGCACTGTGCAAGGCCAGGCGGCCGGGGACACGCGGCCGGTAGTGCTGCAATGCCTGTCCTATCTGGATCTGCACCGAACTACCCTGCGAGCTGTGGATCTGGGCAGAGCCGTGCTGAGGCACAGCAACTTCAAAAACTCCCAGTTTGCCTATGCTTTGCTCAACAATGCCGATCTCACCGGGGCCAATCTGGACGATGCGATTCTGAGGCGGGCCGATGTCAATGGCGGTCGCCTGTCCGGTGCCGTGTTACGCGCGGCCTTGTTGCTCGAGACGAGGCTGGAAAACGCCTCGCTCACCGGCGCCGACCTGACCCAGGCGTCGCTGCGCGACGCTGTCCTGCACGACGCAGTGCTGACCGGAGCCACACTGCGCAAGGCCGATCTCACCGGAGCCAGCTTGCGCGGAGCCAACCTGGAAGGCGCCGATCTGCGCGGAGCCATCCTGGACGGCGCCGACCTGCGCAATGTGCGCTACTCGGACCAGACCATCTGGCCAGCTGGATTCGATCCGGCCAAAATCCCGACCCTCTGACCTGATACGCCCCCGCAAGCGGGCTGCCGCCTCGGCCGAGACCGCCTCGGCCAGCAGGTATGCCGTATTGTCGGAGTATCGAAACTAGCCCAACTTCCGCAGTTAAGCCAATCTCGATACTCAGCGGGAGACGAACATGCAAGCGATTGCTATCCTCGACAGACCCTCCAAGGAGGTGCGACCTACACACTGACACTGCGCGATAAAGAGCCGGGCGGGACACGAACCAACCACGATGACTATGTCAGCGCAGCACTAATTGCTGACGTGTAAAAGTGCTCATGACACACAGGCGCCGACCTACTCGAAGTCGAAAAGCCATCCGAGATCCAGCTCGCGCTCTGCAAACGGCTCGGCGCGAACACGATCGCCTGGGCCAGCGGTGAGAATCGTTTGGTAGCCGTCTTCACCCCAGGCCAGCACCGTCAGAGTCTGCTTTTCTGGATCGACGAGCCAATAGTGATCGACGTGGGCGCGATGATAGACGTCCAGTTTCTCGCCCTTATCTTTGTGGGCTGTGGATGGCGACAGGATCTCGCATACCCACTGCGGCCAGACATTGATAGGACCCCGCATGCGTGGGTTGGGCATTTTAGAGATCCTCCATCCCACCAAGTCCGGCCTATACTGCTCTTTGGCAGGCTTCAAAAAGAACAGGACATTGCCCTCGGTGGCAAGCCACCATCCGCCCGGGTCACCTCGCCTACCATGGAATGGGTCCACGAACGTACTCAGTCGCCGCTGAGTGACTTGATGAGGAAAGCTCGTCACTGCCTTGCGCACGAAGTTGCCACAAACGATCTCGTAGTGCTCGGGCAGCTCGTTGGGAAACTCCTCGCCAACCGACGCTATCTGAGGGCTCGGGCTCATACGCTAAGCCTATCGAGCGTGATTTTTCTATCAAGTAAAAAATCGCCGACTGACCATTGTAACGGACGGAAAATATTGGCGTCTCATCGTTTGGCCCGATCTCGAATAGTAAGGGGGGGATGGGGTTAGTGGGGGTAAAGGTACCAACACTGGCATCCTAGGCCGCCGAGTCACCCGTCTCGGGCACGTAGAGCGCCCCCGAAGCGACTGCTCGATCCAAGGTGGCCCAGTCCCCGGTGAGGGTCCGGTATCAAGAGCACTGTTCGCTCACCTGGTGACTCCGCACGATCTCGATGTAGGGGAACGGTATACTTCGGCGCCAAGTTGAAAAGATTACACCGTCCCTACGCCGGCTTGTATCGAGCGCAGCGGTCGGCCAAGGATCAGGAGAGATTGAGAATCAGCGATGAAACACATTTCAAAGCAGAAGACGAGGAGGCCTGGTCCCGCGACTCGCCCAGTGGCACGGTGGTTCCCGCAACCGGCGCCCGCGCCCCAACCAGTACTTCAACTGGAATCTAGAGAGATTGCGCGCTTCCAACAGGGCGCGGGCAACGCGGCAATCGCCAATGCTGCGCACGCCGTGGGCACTCATCACGACTTGGGGTCAGATATTTGGCCAACTCGGGCTGCGTTGTTCGAGGGAACGCGTCTGGCATTGCAGCGAAAGCCTGAGACCCGGGAGCCAGGCCAGCCGGGGCCGGCTAGTGCCTACGACAGCATCATTGTCCTGGCGCAGAGGCCCGGTGCTCCGCGCACGCCGATCCAGCGCGCTGGAACGCAGGACGACACGGCCGGCCTGAGGCCCTCGGTGCCGACCACGGCGCAGGTACCCGAGATCGAGCATTCGGCCGGCCGCCCGCTACCGGCGCCGCTCGAGGCACTCGCTGTCGCGAGCTTTGGCGAATCGATGCCAGCGGTCCGGGTCCACACCGACGATCTGGCCAACCGGGCCGCCAACCGAGTCCAGGCCCGCGCCTTCACGGTCGCCAACGATATTTACTTCGCCAACGGCGCGTATCAGCCGCAGCGCGCCGATGGACGCGAACTGATCGGCCACGAAATTGCCCATGTCTTGCAACAACGAGCGGGTCTCGAAGCTGGCGACGTTCATGGCCCGGGTGATCGCTACGAGCGAGAGGCCGGCCACGCTGGCCGCTCGTTCAGTGGCAACAAGCCCGTACACTCATCGGTGACCACTCGACCCCAGGCCATCCGTTCGTCCGCTTCCGGACGGTCCAGCTCCGTCGCCCAGGCCAGGCCGCTGCAACGCGATGTCGAAGGCATGGTGAAGATCAAGGGCCAGTTCAAGCTGTTTACCCCGACAATTGGCGACTCGGTCGGCGCGGGAGGCGCCAACAAGGCGGCTGACGTACGGACCGTCCAGATCTTGCTCAAAGACCAGGGCTATGACGTTGAGCCCACCGGCAAGGCGGACGACGCCACTCTGACCGCGATCCTCGACTTTCAAAAGCGCAAGTTTCCCCGCTGGCGAAACCACGACGGAAAGATCGATGTCGGCAAGTCGACCTGGAAAGCGTTGACCCATGCCTATTACAAGCCGGACGAGACGCCGCGAAAACGCAAACAATTTGCCAAAAGCCGCAGTGTGCTCATCAGCCCGGCCGACATCTCTTCGGCCGTCAAGAATACCCTTGCTTATGTCGAGGACGAAAACAAAGATAAGCTCGACGATTACATTGCGCTGAATCGGGAGGCAGCTGCGAGCGCGGGGGCAGTCGACAACATCAAGGCGACTGGCATCCGCCATGTCGCAGCGATCCTGCAGCAGTATTACGACATGGGAATCTCTATCGACACGCTTTACATCGCCTCACACGGCTCGTACTTCAGGCAGGGGTTTGTGATCGGCAACGAGACCGTGACGCCAAAAAACATAACTCGGTTGCGAATCCTCCGCAACTTGCTATCCCCGAATACCAAGTTGGTGGTGAACGCGTGCCATGTTGGCGGGGGCAGCAATCCCAAAGCTGCCAGACGGTTCACGCAGAAGCTGGCTCAAACCCTCGGCATAACCGTCTACACCAGTCGCAGTTGGAGCCGGGGTTCAACGTCGCAATTCACCGATGATGAGCCCGCTTCGTATTTTGGCGACCCAACCAAATATAGCTCCAAAGACATCAAGGATCGGCCCAACGTCTACAAGTTCCTGGGCCAGTGGCTCGAGGCGACACCGGGCGAGAAAAAGGCGACAATACGGGTCATCAACACTCCGATGTATCGCGACGACGGCGGCTTTGACATCTCGGACACGCGATTTCCCGACTTCAACCCCACAGAGCTGGCAGCCTATTTGGGCGTGGTCGCCGGTCTCAAGGCCGGAAAATGACAGGTAAGGGGTCGATCATCGCCGCGGCCAGCTTGCTTGCCGGGTGCGCATGCGACTGCTCGCGCAACACTCCTGCATCCGCCCCGCCCGCAACACAGGCGAGTCCACAACCCGCAAGCCTAGCGAAGGAGCCGGCGATGGCCGACGCGCATACCCAGTATTTCAAGAGCTATGACAAATTCACCTTGCGCGGCACGGGCCGCCTCGAACGCGCGCCAACAGATAGGCCCTACGTTGCGATCACGGCCACCGAGGACCGCGCGCGCGTGACTCTAGGCTTGTTTTCTGGCCGCGGCATCGATTTCCAGGTGGTCTACGACCGCCGCGATGGCGTCTTCACCAGCGACAACACAGTGCGCTACCCCGATGAGCCATTGCCCTGGCGCAGGCGTGTTGTGTACTTGGACGCTGGCGTGGAGCACAGTTACGTCTACTTCTATGGCGACAATCCCTCGGAGCCGGGGGCGACTCCGGTGCTCGCAGAGTACATCCGGGCGACCCCCGGCGAGCAACAGGTCTGGACTTTTCCCGTGTTCGTCGATGCCGGCGAGTCGGCCAGCCAGGTCCGTGAGCTCTTGACCTACAATCGCGAGGATCCCCTGCCCGCCCGGATCCGCGACAAGGCGGGCGAAGAATCATCCAACCGCGACCGACTCGAGCCCGGCCGGCTCGTCCGTACACAGGTGGTTCGCTTCCGCGGCCCGGAGTACGAAGGCGAAGACGAGCAGCGAAACCGATACGAGTTCGACACCAGTTATTACCCTGCAGCCTTCGTCGATCACTTCGGCGCCATGATGCTGGTCGACGACATCGACGAATAGTCGCCTCGACGGGCCATCAACGGGATTGACAGTCGAGGCCGATAGCGGGGACGGCGATAGCGGGGACGGTGTACGCTTTTCAACTTGGCGTCAAAGTAGTCCCGGGACTTACCTGGGCACCCATGTGGGCTCTCCGGAAGAGCAAGCAACATTCAGTGGGTGTGCTCGATAACTCCGACATGCCCCGAATTGCGAGACAAATTCCACAAGGTGCGGTTGTTCATATTATTTCACGGTTTGTGAACCGAGCTTATCGCCTCAACACCGATGCTCAGAGGGAAAACTACCTGTCGCGAGTAGCTCGGGTTGTTTCCCATACGGATTGGACCCTGTTGGGCTATGCCTTGCTGAGCACCCATATCCACTGGGCGGCGGTGGCCGGAAACAAACCGCTTTGGCAATTTGCCAAACCGCTGCACTGTGGATTTGCGCGCTGGCTCAATATCACTGACAGCACTTTTGGGCCGGTATTTGCCGAGCGCCCTTCGGCCTTCATTGT
>JAKSDA010000423.1 GCA_022360315.1 Pseudomonadota bacterium | reverse complement strand
TCATCGATCGCTGTCTGATCAAGCGGCGAGACGATCGCATCGAGTCGGCCGAGGCTCTGCTCGTCGAGCTGGAATCGGTATCGCGTCCGCACCGGGGTCGCGACGACGGGACCAGCCCATATCCGGGTCTGGCGGCATTTCAGGAACACGACGCCGATCGCTTTTACGGCCGCGAGCAGGTGATTCGCCAGGTGGTTATCCGCCTGGCCGAGCGACCTCTGGTCGCCCTGATCGGCGCCTCGGGGGCGGGCAAATCATCGCTGGTGCGGGCTGGCGTGATCCCCAGATTGATGCGCGACGAGTCCTGGGAGGCGTTTGTTCTGCGCCCGGGGTCGCGGCCGTTGTCGGCGCTGGCCGAAATCCTGCTTCAGTATTCGTGGAATACTACCACTGGCAGTGGCGAGGGGACCGACCGCAGTGCGGGCGGACGCCATGCCGGCAACACGGCTGGTGGCGACGCAGTGGCGGCAGCGGGGCAACGCGAGCGGATGGTCGCGGTTCTGCGCGAGCAACCGGGGTATGTGGGCGCCATGTTGCGGAGCCGGGCGCGGCGAAAACTCGAGCACATCCTCGTGTTTGTCGATCAATTCGAGGAGCTTTACACCCTGGCCAGCGAGGACGAGCGCGACATTTTTGTCGACTGCTTGCGCGGCGCTGCTGACGAAGTGGGCTCGCCCTTGCGCGTCATCGTGTCCATGCGCTCGGACTTTCTCGATCGGGTGACCGAGTCGTCGGCCAGTTTCAGCAATCTGATCAGCCGCGGCATCACCCTGTTGCGCCCCATGGACAGAGACGGCCTGCGCCAGGCGCTGATCGAGCCGGCCGACGGGGTCGAATACCGCTTTCAGAGCGATGCGCTGGTCGACGAGTTTCTCGGCGCGCTCGAACATACAGCCGGAGCGCTGCCGCTCTTGCAGTTTACAGCGGCCAAGCTGTGGGAGCTGCGCGACCGCGAGCAGCGCGTGCTTACCGAGGACAGCTATCGCCAGCTGGGTGGAGTGGCCGGCACCCTGGCCAACCACGCCGATGCGGTGCTGACCGGGATGACCCCGACCCAGCGGCGCTGGGTCCGGGCGATATTCGCGCGTCTGGTCACCCCGGAGCGGACCCGGGCCGTGGTTTCGATGGACGAGCTGCGCGAGCTCGCCGGTGCCGACCCCAGTGCCGAGATGGCCGGACCGGACCGGGCGGCCGGCGACGATGCATCGCAATCGCCCGCGGCCCAGCTCGACTGGGTCTTATCGCGTCTGCTCGACGCCCGATTGCTCGCTGTGGCGGGCACCGGACAAGGCGACAATACGGTGGAGATCATCCATGAATCTCTCATCGAGCGCTGGCCGACCCTGGTCGGCTGGTTGAGCGAGAACGAGGACGAAGCGGCATTTCTGGCCAGATTGCGCAGTGCGGCGCAAGAATGG
>JAKSDA010000045.1 GCA_022360315.1 Pseudomonadota bacterium | reverse complement strand
CTGAACGGCGTCGCCGCGGCGACCATTGCCAGCGAATTGAATGCGAACGGCGTACCGACCCAACAGGGAAAACGCTGGCATCAATCCACGGTGGCGAGAATGCTGCGCCTGCCGGCGTATCGCGGCGAGCACACGCAAGAAGGTTTGACGATTCGGGTTCCCGCGATTGTCGATGAAACCACCTGGTTCGCGGTACAGCGCTGTTTGGATATGCGACCACGACGGCGACGTGCTCAGAACACGCAAAGCCCGTGCGTCGGGCGCATCTGGTGTTCGTGTGGACAGCGCGCGTATATTCGACTCGCCAGGGGCAAAGAGTACATCTACTGCGCCACGCGTCATGATCGCAAACGCCAAACCCAGTGTGCGCACATGGGATCGCATCGGGCGGATCAGATCGATCCAGTCGTATGGGATACTGTGGCCGGTGCCATCACCCAGCCGCGGTTTTTGCGGGCGAGCTTGGCAGGAAACGACGATTCTGCCCACAAGCACCGCGAGGAACTCGCGCAGTGCGAGCAAGAGCTGCAAAGACTGGTCACCAGCGAGAACGAGATTTCACGGGCGTTTCGCCGCGACGAACTCAGCGCGGAAGCCTGGCGCGATCAGCTCAAAGAGATCGCAGTTGATCGACGCGTACTCGAGCACCGCCGCACCATGGCCCGCGAACGGCTAGCAGCGGCCGACGCAGCCGCTCTCTCTTGGGATACGGTAGAAACGCAACTGGAGCAGCTAACGGCCCGTGTCCGTGCCGCGGCTGCCAAGGACCGCAAGGCCATCATCGAATCGCTTGTCCCCGGCGATCAGCCCTACGGCGTCACCATCTGGCCAGACGGCAAGATCGACATCCGCGGCGGCATCGCAGTGGCCTCGGCCAGCCGACGTTGTCACTGCACTCACCAGGACAGCAGAGACACATTGACAACAATTCGAGCGGTGCGAAGGTGTTGCCATTTCGGCTGGTTACACAGGTTGCAGCCGTGTAGCGTTGACCCTGACGAGGACGGCAGGGTTGACCGATGTAGACCAGTGTCGGTTCGGCATGAGTGTCCGTTGCATATAGTCCTCGTGACTGCGCAAGGATGTGCTACTGGTCTAGAGCCCGGCAGGCAAGGTCCCCGAGACCAGACAATCTCACCGGTTCGTATGGAAGTATCGAACAATCGCAGGTTCGGTCGATCGAGAGATGGAAAGAAGACCCCAGAGGTTCCCAAACCCACAGCCAAACGTCGCTCCATTAAGCTAGGTAGGTAAGCAAAGGCCGACCCTCCGCCGAATAGATTTATGATGCCCAGCACGTCACGTCTGGCAGTTCTCCTCGCATCCAGTGTTGTTTTAGCTTTCGAGACGCGCGCATGAATGCCATGTCATCCTGATCGTTGTCAGCGGGTGAAACCAGTGTCGTTTCACCAGAACTCCTATCCATCCTCAGCAGCCCACTACTCTCTTCAGAAGCACCAAAGGAGTATTCGACATATGTGTCATGTTCTTTTTGCTTGCGAATATGTACATATACGGCCATTACTCTAGTCCCGATGGCCGTCCTGATCGATTGGCGGCCTCATGAGCTGTTCTATAATCCGTGCGGAAGATACCCTCAAACTTCGATTCAAATAGTTCATGTTGTAACAATTGAATATCCGCCGCTGTATGTTGACCACTTTGGAGTCGCATCCAAGCATTCGCTATCTGCGGGTCGGCATCGAACTGGCGCAGTCCATCGTCGAGAATATGTTTTTTGTCGAAGAGGTGATCTTTGATTCGTTGAATCTGATGCTTCGGCCATCCTGTATTCTGTGCAACTACAACGACGTCGTCTTGGGCTCGAATGGCGTCATAGGCGCATTCAGCCCCATCCCAGTCGAACTTGTCCAGGGTACGGGCACCCGTCATTCGAGAGGCATCGGCGGATTCTGCGCGCATTTGCTCCGCCGCTTGAGGTGTGGCTGCGTCTTCGGCTTTTGCACGCTGCAGCTGCGTTGGTAGCCCTACGGCTTGATCGCGTTGCCGCGGCGCTTTCAGTTCCGGGCTTGAGTACAAATCAGGACGAAACGCCACTCGGGTCCAGTCCTCCTCCAATCCATTGTTCCACGTCGGCTTCCGCCGCGCACTTTCCAGGCTTTCACCGACGACTTCTTCTTGCTGTATTGTGGTGGGCGAGACGCCAGTCCGCTGAAGAAGCATTGTGGACGTTCGTGTCCGTTTGCCTGGAGCGATAGCAGGTGTGCTCTTCTGCTGTTGTCGCTGATGCTCGGCCTGCGCTTGTTTATTCCGCCGTTTTCTACCAATGCTCATACATGTCCCCGCTCGCAAGCGATGGCGTTGGTCGCCATGTTAGCCCAGTATACCAGCCTCGTGTTGGAGGCGAGGGACCACTAACCGACCCGAGGTCGAGTACTGTGAGGCTCCAGCGTAGGAGAAATTACGAGAGGGAGGCAAGACGAGTTCAGGTGCGAAACTCGGGCGACTCTCAATCCTACCACCCGCCGCGGTTGTCAAACATACTCCTTGTAAGCGCAAGCGCTGTCACAACGTTGCACCGTCTTATCGCACTGGTAACCGCGGAATCGGGGTGAAAATCATTCCGTTTCAGCTGGTTGCGCACGTGGAAGTGACCCCAAGGCGCTCAAAGAAGCCTCGATAGGCGGGTTTTGCCGATACTGTGTTGGTGCATAGCCTTACAGTACAGGCGATGTACTGATCGTACGCACCGGCCAGTTCGTATTATTCTGGCGGCCCGCCCGTGCAACACCTTGCACCGCTCATCATGGCAAGGCATTGTGCTGCGCCTTGTGAGACGGAGCGCGATCGAATTGTCCTGCCGACTAAGCTACTTCTGCACCGCGGTTGGGTGTGTGCACGCTAGCAGGCCCGCACTGTTTGCGTTGGCGCTGTCTGCATTCGCCGCGTGCAACGGCTCCG
>JAKSDA010000454.1 GCA_022360315.1 Pseudomonadota bacterium | reverse complement strand
GGTTGCGGGGGGTTGGGGTTGCGCGAAACAAGACCTTTGGTCGCGGTTGCGAGACCTTTGGTCGGGGTTGCGGAGACCTTTGGTCGGGGTTGCGGGCGGTTGCGGGGGGTTGGGGTTGCGCGAAACAAGACCTTTGGTCGCGGTTGCGAGACCTTTGGTCGGGGTTGCGGAAACAAGACCTTTGGTCGCGGTTGCGAGACCTTTGGTCGGGGTTGCGGAGGAGATCCGATCAATCATGAGCGGGGGGGTTGCGGGGGTTGTGGGGGGTTGCTGTTGACAGAGAGTGCGATTGGGCCAATCCTGGTCGCGTGAAGCGAGCCCATTTTGAAGCGCTGCAACCGATCTGTCCCGTCTGCAACACAGCCGCGCCCCCAGGCAGTGACGGCTGGCGGCTGGCCATTGCGAGAGTCGACCGTGTGCAAAACGGGCCAGGCCGCAAGCAAGACGTCAAAAAAGACCGCAAAGACGGCGGCAAACTAGATGGCGAAAGCGACGTTAAAAAAGGCGCGCCACGACACACCGAGGACATCGTGGAGGGCGTGTTGCACTGCACCAACTCGACATGCAGGCGCGAATATCCCATTATCGATGGAATTCCGGTGATCATTGCGCCGCTGCGAGCCTATATTGCGGACAATCTTCTGGCCATCTACCGGCGTGGCGATCTGTCCGAGAGCACGGAGAGTCTGGTCGGCGATTGCTGCGGTGTCGGCTCGGCGTTCGACACCATGCGCCAGCATCTCAGCTCTTATGCATGGGATCACTACGGCGACCTCGACCCGGAGGAAGTCGAGCAAACCGAGGGCGAATCCAGGCCGGGCTCCTGCCTGCGGATGCTCGAATCCGGCCTGGAGGTGGCCGGGCCACTGCCGATCGGTCCAATTCTCGACATCGGCTGCTCGGCCGGGCGCACAATGCTGGACCTGGCCGCAAGGACCGGCCAGCTGGTTTTGGGTGTGGATCTCCACTATCCCAGCCTCTGTCTGGCCAGCGAGGTAGTGCGCCGCGGTATCGTGCGCTATCCGCGCCGCCGGGTCGGTCTGGTCTACGACCGCCGCGAATTTCCGGCCGATCTACCGGGCAGAGAAAACGCCGATACATGGGTTTGTGACGCGACGAATCTGCCGTTTGCCCGCCACACATTCACTGCCTGCATCGGGCTGAATATGGTCGACAGCGTGCGCTCGCCGGTCGATCTTTTTGCCGATACAGCCCGGGTTCTCGCTCCGGGGGGCGTGGCGATGATGTCCTGTCCCTACGACTGGTCGCCGGCGGTCACTCCTGTGCAAGCCTGGATCGGAGGTCACTCGCAACGCGGCCACGATCGTGGCTCGAGCGCCCACGTGGTACGCCAGCTCTTGACCGACGGAGCGCTGCCGAGCTCAATCTCCGGCCTGGAGCTCGAGGCCGAGATCGACAATGTGCCGTGGCATGTGCGCATGCACGAGCGCAGCATCGTGAGCTATAAGTCACATCTAGTAGTCGCGCGGACCCAAACGGCTGATCACCCGGCATCGAAAAATCGAATTCAGCAATAGGCGTCGCTCATCGAAGTCGCTGACCGCGTTCGAATCCAGCCCGGGCATCAGCAAGTCAGCATCGGCCTCGTGTATTGCAACTCCACGTCGGCATCGGTCTGCAAGGTACCCACACTACCGTCAAGCCGACCCACATACACCGCCTCACAATGACGTGGTACGATATTGGTGTGTGCTATCTAACTCGTTTCTGTTGTTTAGACCCGGTCGAGAGGCCGATCTCGGGATCTCGAGGTGCCCCGGCGGGACTTCGCCCGAGGGCGTTGTTCGACAACGGTAGCGGCGTTCGGGACGTTTCCCGAGGGCTTTTAGTTCTCGGCGCAGCACTGGTTCTCGGAGCGTGCGGGGGGACGACGCCGACCATCGAGGTCGATGCGACCGGCGACGATGTCGAGGCAAACGGCAATTGCACACTGAGAGAGGCAATCTCCGCGGCGAACCGCGATATGGCGGTTGATGGCTGCAATGCGGGCAGCGGGGCCGACCACATCGCCGTCCCTGCCGGGACCTATAGTCTGACCATTCGAGGCGATGACGAGGATGATGGTCTCACAGGCGACCTGGACCTGGCCGGCGAGCTGACCATTGTCGGCGCCGGGGCTGAAGAAACCACCATCCAGGCCGACGCACTGGACGATCGAGTGTTTCACGTCCTGGCCGAGGCGACTGTCGCGATCCGGGATGTCACCATTACCGGTGGCCACAGTGACTTCGGTGGTGGCATACGCAACGACGGCGTGCTAGCCCTGGCCGGGTGTGCGGTATCGGGCAACACCGCCCGCGGCAAGGACGGCGGAATGGGCGATATGGTAGGCAAGGCCGGAGGGGGTGGCGGCGGTTTGTTCAACGCTGCCAGCGGCGAGTTGACCATCCGGCAATGCGCGATAGCCAACAATCTCGCGCAGGGCGGCGCCGGTGGCAACGCGACTGGTGGCGGCGGTGGTGGCGGTGGAGGAGCAGCTGGTGGTGCTCTGTTTAACAGCGGAGGCGAGGTGAGCCTGATCGATTCGACGTTGACCGGCAACATGGCTCGTGGAGGAGACGGCGGCAGCGGCGCCAACTGTCGTATGAACGGCACTGCAGGAGCCGGTGGCGGTGGGTTTGCCGGAGACGGCGGTGTGGGAATCACCGGCATGGGTACCGGCGATGGGTCCGGACTGGGTTCGCCGACCGCCAGTGAAGGTGGTGGTGGTGGCAGCAAGGGCGGCGGTTCTGGCGGGGCTGCCGGGATGGGTAGCGGGGGTGGCGGCGGTTCGCTGAACGGCGGCACCGCGGGCATTGCCGGAGGTCCTGGCGGAGCTGGCACCTCGAACAATGAAGGTCGCGGCGGTGGTGGCGGCGGCGGTGCGCTGGGCGGGGCTGTATTTGTCCGGGGTGGCATGGTGGAAGTGCAGGATTGCATCATCAGAAACAACGCCAGCATTGGCGGTTCGCGGGGCAAGCGCTCGAGCGGACTCAGCCCGGGCGACAATGGCAGTCCGGGCACGGGCATCGGCGGGGGCCTGTTCGCTGCAGTACCGTCGAGCGTGCGCGTCGAACGCAGTACAGTCGCCGACAACGAGGCCGAAATCGATCCGGCGATCAGCGGTCCGGTCATGGACCTCGATACGCCTGATGAGAAAACGTCCCTGTACGGATGCGTCACGTCCCAGGCGCCGCCGGGCATTGTGGCTCTGGCGATCACCGTTGTTCTGCTGTGGATTCGCAGGTCGCGGCTGACAGTGTCTCGCCAGGGATAGCATCGGATCCGGATATCCGATTCTCGACTGGAAGGCCGAGTCAGTTTGCGATTCTGATATCCCGGGTCAGACTCCGAAGTCCGGTCACTGACACGAAAATGATTGGCCGGTATTCGGGCTACCAGATGTATTGGGCGCGGCTGGCGACCACGAAAAGTCATTGGCTGCGCAGCCGGTGCCAGAGCGCTGCAGCGAATAGCCGACCGATGTACTGCTCGATTCACTCACTCCAATATCGCTCGAGGTCATGCCCGCAGCTGGCCCGTCCACAGCAGTTAATGAGCCCTCGTAGCTCACGAACTCGACTACCTCGCCGGCCGGCGCGATCAACGCCTCGCCGGCCGGGCTGCCGTTCGCTGCAACGAATGCCCCTGCGGCGTGCTGCTCGACTCGGCCACACCGACGTCGGCCGATGCCGTGCCCGCAGCCGGACCGTTGCTGGCCGTAAAACTACCCTCGTAACTCAAAAACTCGATGACCGCGCCATTGTCGTCGATCAGCGCTAACCCGTCTGGACTGCCGTTCTGCATGGCCGAAAACGAAAAATCAATCGTCCCCATGCAGCCTCCCTGATCGGGAATGGTGCCCGAGAGGTCCATTGTCTTGTACGTGCCGCCGCCGTTTCCATTGTAGCCAATGATCGCCCAGCCAGTCAGATCGGTCCCTGCCGCACCGACAATCTCGACAAACTCACCGTGATCACTGCCGCTGTTGTCGTAGTGAAACTCGTTGATAAACACAGAAGCACTGCTGCCACCACCGCCGCCGTCGCAAAACGCCGGCGAAGCAGCCGCTCGGCTCTCGGTTGTGCAATATGGGCCAGGGCGGCGAATGCGAGTTACGGATCGAAGCGATAGCCGACACCGCGCACCGTGGTGATGACGGCTGGTGTGCTGACATCGAGTTCGATCTTTTTGCGGAGCTGCGAAATGTGCTGATCGAGCGTTCGGCTATTGGGGTAGTGATCGCCGCCCCAACAGGTGCGAAACAGGTGATCGCGGCTGAGGGCCTTGCCCTGGTTGGCGTGCAGTGTCGCCAGTATCTTGATTTCGCGTAGGCTCAGCTCGACCACGTGCCCGTCGGCGCGCCGTGCGCGAAGCTGGCCGGGCATTACAGCGATTTCGCCCATGGTGAAGTCGCGGTCCCGCTCGGGTTCGGGCCGGACAGCAAAACAGCGGCGGCTGATCGCACGCACCCGGGCGACGAATTCCTTGATACCGAACGGCTTCATGATGTAGTCGTCGGCACCGAGTTCGAGACCGAGCACCTTGTCGATCTCCTCGGTTTTGGCGCTCAGAAAAACCACTGGTACGGTTGCGTCGAGCTGGCGGATCTCGCGACAAACATCGTAGCCGCTGGCGTGTGGCATCATGATATCGAGGCACACGAAGTCGGGATTCTCGGAGCGAAACAAGGCCAGCGCCTGGCGGCCGTCCCGAGCTGCCACGACCTGGTAGCCCTCTCCCTCGAGGATGTCCACGATGGCGGCCAACATATGGTGATCGTCTTCAGCTGCGAGCACCTTCATGATTCTTTTCCTGATAGCGGTTTTGCCCCGACCGGACTGGGCCCGGGCGATATTGACTTGATGGCCGTTTCTCTGCGGCGGTCGAAGACCAGTTCGAAACAGGCTCCCACCGGGCGATTGCTATCCGCCTCGATGTCCGCTGCGGAGTGCGACGTTTCGGCTGGCGCGAGGCGGAGATCGGCGCCATTTTGCCGGGCCAGATCGCGGGCGATGGCCAGGCCGAGGCCGGTGCCTGTAACCCCGTCGGTGAGTTTGTTGCTCACGCGATGAAACGGCCGAAAGATCCGGTCGCGGTGGTCCGGGTCGATGCCCGGGCCGCGATCGGTCACGCGGACCAGTACCCCTTGTCCTGCAATCTCGGTGGTGACCTCGACCACACCGCCATCAGCTGCGTATTTCTCTACATTGCTGACCAGGTTGGCCACGATCTGACCCACCGCATCCGAGTCGGCGAATACCTCGGCTTTCGATCGAGTTGTTATCGAGTACTCGATCCCCTTGGCGGCCAGGGCGGGCGCAAACTGGTCCACCACATTGGTCACGATGTGGTCGAGATCGATCCACGATTTGCTCAGCTCGAGAGTTTTGCGCCGCTGTTTGGAAAACGTCAGTATATTGTTGATCAAACGGGTCAAGCGCTGGCTTTCGGCCACGATCACCTCGGCCCGGTGATGGGACTTTTCTGCGCTTTCGTGGTCATCTCCGACCAGGTCGTTTTGCAGCAGCTCAGCGTAGAGGCGGATGTTGGTGAGCGGCGTCTTGAGCTCGTGAGATACCTGGGTGACGAAATTGACCCGCTGCTGGGCGTCGCGCATTTTGCGCGCGTAGTCGCGATAGAACAAGAACGCCATGGCGATGAGACCGAACGCGATCGCGGCCAGGCCGGTGATCAGATTGACCCGCAGAGTCTTGCCAAACACGGCTTGGCGCTGGGCGGGCGAAGCATAGTGATTCAGGCGCCAGGCTTGAAGGGGATAGTGCACCGACGTGGTGGCAAGCGGTCGCTCGCTGCTGGAGGGCTCGTACGGCCCCCACTGATGAATGGGATCGCCGCGCGAATCGGCCAGCACGACCCGGCCATCGCCGAGTCGTGACTCCGGCAACTCGCTGACAATGCGGGACAGAAGGACCACGCGCTCGATCTCGACGCCGATGACGCCGCCAGCCCGGGCCCGACGCCACAGGAGCAAGTGCAGACCTTCCTCCCAGTACCACGTGATCCAGCCGTGCTCGCGCGTGGCGGCCAGGGCCAACACAGTATCGCCGCGAATGGGCGCTTCGCCGACCAGGGTACCTGGTGACTTGTGCGCTGTACCCGGCCGCTCCCCCCGACGAGAACTCCGCCTGGCATTCTGTGCCGAAACGTCCGGTCGTTCCGGTGACGGCGGCTCGTACAGAACGGCCTGTCCCCGCCAGATCGGAGCCGTACGCTCGCGAAACGCGCTCTCTTCGACGCTGGCATCGCCCGGCCGGCCGACCTGGCCGCTGTCGCCGCGATCATCAGCTGGTGGAAACACCAGCACACCGTTGCGGTCGAGGGCAAAGAACTCGCGAACCAGAGGCTGGTTGCGGCGCAGTCGGCGCAAGGTTTCGACGTCGGCCGGGCCAAACGACTCGGTGTTCACGACACTGGCAGTGATGACCCGTTCGAGAAGATAGCGCTCGGCTTGTTGTACCGAGTTGGCGATGGTGCTGTCCACATCGCGCAATCGGCCCTCGAGCAGGGTTTGAAACTGGTGCTGGCCGATTTTCTGTTCATCCCGGGTTACTTTCAGGCCGAGCCAGGCCGCGATGGCCAGAGGCGCAATGACGATGGTCAAAAAAATGGCAACGTGACCGGGGCGCACAGATCGATATGGCTGTCGATACGACTCAGTACGATTGATTGGTTTCCATGGAATGCTGGTTCTTACGCATGGCTTTGCGCCGCTTGTTCCACGACTTGCCGTCGAGGTTGGCAGCGTCGTCGAAGTTATCCTTGCCGTAGTTGTCCAGGCGTTTGGAGCGATAGCGCTTGCCTTGCTGGCGCAGTGAGCGGGCATTGTCGATGAGGACCTTTTTGGCTTCATCGACCTTGCCCTGGTCGCGCAGAGCGACCGCCTCGCGGTTCCGCTTTACCGCCAGGGCTTCGAGCGCTGTGACCATGACATCGCGGTTTTCGCTACGTGCCACATCGCTCCTGGAAGCGGAGAATCGAACCCCGACGCGATCGTTTAGGGTGTGTCGCTTGCCGGTGAGCATGTTGTTGTACTCGACCGCCACGTCGGCCAGATTGCGGGCGGTTCCGGCCCGGGTCGCCGGCACCGCGACCTCGATGAGAACATATTTCTCCTGCTTGCTGTACAGCTGGTTGAGCGAGAACACCGCTTTCTTGCCGTGGATCTCGATCTCGCGATTGAGGCCACGCAGCGGGCGTAGATCGGCCTCGAACTCGATTTCGATGTCGACATCCTGGGCCACGACCGACATCACGTCGCCCAGCTCGTAGTTGAAGATCGCGGCCAGCTGGTCGGCATTTTCGGCAAAGCCGTGATTGCCGTCGCTGCGCATGGCCAGTTGAGTCATGAGATCTTCGTTGTAGCCCAAGCCGAGTCCTATGGTAGTGATCGCAATACCCTGCTTGCCCGCCGCATGACCCAAACGGCCCAGTTCATTGGGCGAACTGGGCCCGACATTGGCCTGGCCGTCGGACAGCAAGATCACCCGGTTGACCCGTTGGTCGCTCAAGAATTTGCCGGTTTCTTCAATGCCGTGGCTAACCCCGGCAAAGAGCGCCGTGGCGCCGCGCGGCTGCAATGCTCGGATGCGTTCGCGAATTGCCGCCCGGTTGGTAATTCGGGTTGCCGGGACCAGGACCTGGACCGTGCTGTCATACGCGACGACCGACAAGATGTCATCGGCACCGAGCCGATCCAGGACCATCAGGGCTGCGGCCTTGGCCTTCTCGATTTTGTCCCCGGTCATGGAGCTCGATCGGTCCAGTACCAGCGCGAGATTGATCGGTGGCCGCTCGGTCGCTGCCGGCAGCTCGAAGCCGACGAGTGAGATCTTAAGGTAGGCTCTCTGTTCTCTGCTGGCCAGCATGACTGGCTCGCCGAGGTCGACGTCCAGGGTGACCTCTGCCGCGGCCGTGGATGGGTTTTTGTGGCTCTTGGCCACAGCTGCATCGCCACAGCTGAGCGCGACGAGCGAACAGGCAAGCCAGCTGATCAGGCAGCGGTGATGAGGTGCAGAACGCCGTTTTCGTTGCATCTTGTGCGGTCGGGCGGTGTACGGGTAGCTGGTCGGTCGGTTACTGGTGTTCATCGGTGTACCCCTTTCTCGCCAAAGCATGACCAGAGCTGGACACGAGTGGGTCAGCGGCCTGTAAAACGCGTGTAAGAAGTTTGTAAAAGCGTGATTCCGTCGCGCCATCGGCGCACCTATGATAGCGTGCCCATCATGATCATTCGCATGAAAGCGTCGTTTTCCGCGCTGCTCGGCGGAGTGATCGCGGTCATTTCAGTCTCCGCGAGTTGCGTGGTTTCCGAGTCCAAGTACAAGTCCAAGCAGCAAGAACTGCAAGTGTGCCAGACCGAGCGCGACGATCTCGCGGCCGAGCGCAATTCGCTGCGCAACAAACTGCCCCAGCTCGAAGCCCGCATGCAGGACGAGCTGAACGCCAGTCGGGATGAGCTCGAAGCACTGCGCAAACAGCGCGAAGAGCTGGACAAGCAGCTCGCCGAGTACCAGTCGCTCACCGATCGGTTCAAAGAAATGGTCAGCACCTCGGGCATCAAGGTCGATGTGCGGCGCGGCCGCATGATCGTATCGCTGCCCTCGAGCGTGCTCTTTGCCTCGGGCAAGGCCGACCTGTCCGAGCGCGGTTCGCAGACCTTGCGGAAAGTCGCGAGCAAACTCAGAGATTTCAGAAATCGCCGCTTCATTGTCGCCGGACACACTGACAATGTGCCCATTGTCGACTCCGCACAGACCGGCTTTGCCGATAACTGGGAGCTATCGACGGCACGCGCGCTCAACGTGACGCGTTTTCTGGTCAAGAGCGGGCTCAATCCGCGCAATATCGCTGCTGCCGGCTATGCTCAGTACGACTCGGTTCGCAGCAACAAGAGCAAACGAGGACGGCAGTTCAATCGGCGCATAGAGCTCATCCTCGAGCCCAGACTGCCCGATTTTCGCAAGCTGGCCAGGTTATCCAAAAAGGCCGGAAAGGCCGGCCAGGCAAAAGGCAGGACCAAGTAAGCCAGTTGCCGCGCGCTCGCCGCGCTCAGGTCGTGCTGTCTCTGCAGACGCCGCACGCTCACCGACAACGATCGGACGATGCACATGGAATCACGGCAATCATCGCAGTCGTTACAATCGACGGGGTCGCCCGAATCGGCCGAACACCGGCAATTTCGTGCCGGGGTGAGGGCGTGGATTGCGGACAACAAGCCAGCTCAGCCCGATTTTATGCTGCCGCAGAGTTTTCTCGAAGTCGAGACCGAGGCGCAGTTTGACTATTTGCGCAGGTGGCAAAAACAGCTGTACGAGGCCGGCTATCTCGGCTTTGACGTGCCGCGCGAGTACGGCGGCCAGGGCGTGGATTCGGCCCGCCAGAGCATTGTCCAGCAAGAGCTGGGCCGCGCCGGGGCGCCGTTTTTTGTCAATCAGATCGCCCTGCAATGGGTGGCCCCGACCATTCTTACCTACGGCACGGAAGAGCAGAAAAAACGCCTGATCCAGCCGCTGTTGTCGGCAGACGAGATCTGGTGCCAGGGCTTTAGCGAGCCCGGTGCCGGCTCGGACCTGGCCAGTCTGCAAACCCGTGCCAATGCGGTGGAAGGCGGCTACCGAGTGACCGGCCACAAGGTGTGGACGACACTCGCTCACTTTGCCAGATGGATGATCCTTTTGGCCCGCACAGACCCGGAAGCCGACAGATACGGCGGTCTGAGCTACTTTTTGTTTCCCATGGACACCGACGGGGTGGTCATCCAGCCGCTGGTCAAGATGACCGGTGAGGGGGGCTTCAACCAGGTTCTGTTCGAGGATGCGTTCATGCCGTCCGATTCGCTGCTCGGCGCTGAAGGGCAGGGCTGGAAGATCGCCATGACCACGCTGACCTTCGAGCGGGGAGCAGCGCAGAGTCAAAATCGCGAGCGCGCAGCAGCGGATGCCAGGGCGCTGTCCGAACTGGTTGCGCTCGTCCGCAGCACCATGCGCGACGGTCGTCCGGTCGGTGATGATGCGCTGTTTCGCGACCGCCTGGCCGCCCTGTGGATCGAACTCGAGGCCATACGCCTGGGCGCGCGGCGCGCATCGGTCGCCGGTCTCACTGCGGATCACCCGCACGCCCTGGCGATGATGCACAAAGTGGAGTTCAGCGAGTTCAGGCAGAGGCTCAATCGTCTGGCCTGCGAGGTCCTGGGTCCCGAGGCCATGCTATGGCTGGGCGATGCCAATGCGCCCGACCGCGCCGAATGGCCGCGCGGCCTGATGAACTCGTACGGCTTTACCATCGGCGGTGGCACCAGCGAGATTCAGCGCAATATCGTGGGCGAGCGAGTGCTCGGCCTGCCCAAGAGCAAATAACCGCGCACACGACGACATGCAAACAGAACCAGCAATCATGTGAGACTGTATAGAGCGCCTGCCAACCCGTCTGCTCACTGCCCGAGGCCGAGTTTATGACTGCGCCCCCATCGACGTCGAATCCTGTATCTGCTCCGGTATCGGTCGAGGTTCCCGCCAAGATCCCCGATGATTTCGGTTTTACAGACGACCATGCCCTGTTGCGCGATACTGCGCGGCGCATGATGGTCGACAGGTGCCCTCTGTCCGAGGTCCGCCGTCTGGCTGGGGATCCGGTCGGTTTCGACCCGGACTTATATCGCGAACTGGCCGAGCTGGGCTGGACCGGACTGCTCATTGACGAGAAATACGGCGGCGCTGGCCTGGATACTCTGTCCATGGCACTGATCTTGGAGCAGACCGGGCGGGCCTTGTTGCCCGGGCCGCTGTGGAGCACGATCATGGCTGCGCTGGCCATTGACAGTGCTGGCTCCGAGGAGCAAAAGCAGCGTTTTTTGCCTGCTCTGGCCCGCGGTGAGGCGATTGGCGCCCTTGCATGGAGCGAGCCGGGCGGCTCGTGGCAGCCCGATGGGGTCAACGCCACGGCCGGCAAGAGCCCGGACAGCGATGGCGATGGGGCCGGTTATTTGCTCGACGGAGTAAAAACCCACGTTCTGTGGGCCGACCGGGCCGATGTTGTCGTGGCGCCGTTTGTTATCGGCGATGAGCTGTCTCTATTTGCCATCGAGACTGCAACCACCGGATTGGCCATCGAGAGCGAGAACAGTGTGGATCCGACAAGACGGACCGCCCGAGTGGTGTTCGACCGTGTTCGTGTACCTGAAAAGGCTCGTCTTTCGGCTGGCCATGCTGGGTCGTGGCGCGCGCTGCATGTGCGCGGCTATGCACTTCTGGCTGCCGAAACGCTCGGTGCGGCCGATGCCATTCTGGCCCTGACCCGGGATTATGCCTGCGAACGCATCCAGTTCAACCGGCCGATCGGTGCCTTTCAGGCGGTCAAGCATCCGCTGGTCAATGTACTCATCGCAGTGGAGAGGGCGCGCAGTCTGGTGGCCGGCGCGGTGGCCGGTCTAGATGGCCCGAGCGGCGCCGAGATCTCGCCAGCGGTCGAAATCTCGGCTCGTATGGCCAAGGCACAGGCGACCGAGGCGCTGAATTTTGCCGCTGATCGCGGCATCCAGCTACACGGCGGCTTTGGCTTTACCTGGGACTGCGACGCCCATTGGTTTTTCAAGCGCGCTCTGTGGAGCGCAGCCACGCTCGGCGACGCAATTCACCACCGCCGCCATCTCGCCGCTTACTTGCTGGGGCGTTAGTGTCAACCGCCGGTCGTACTCGACCACCCAGTTGGTTTCTACGAAAACGTGTTGCACGTTCAAACGTGGGCCCATGTGGGCCGCCAGCGGGGTCCTGCCGCGCGTATTTCTCCATCCCCCAGTGCCGAAACTACGTGCTCCTGAAGGAGAATGCGCAACTCGCCCGGCAGGGAATCCAACGTCTCGATGTGGCTGGCGATTCGTTCCAGCCAGTACTGCACTTCAGACTCGAATGCGAACCCACGATAACTGGAAACCGCCGACGGCTCCGTCTGAGAAGAGAATTCTGAGTGGTTGCTTTCCTGGAAAACTGGACCGATGTAATCACCCACCAGCTCGATCGAAGCATCGCTGTAGCTCGTGTATTGGTCTCGATAGATCAGCACTCGATAGGGAGTGATGATCATTCCCACTGGACAGCGCTCGCCGAACATATACTGTTTGATTTGCTTTTCGATCTCATCGAGATCTTGAATGCTTAGTACCGCGACCCGTAAGTAAGTGCCCCGCTGGGTCGGTCCAGCGCGTCGAGGGCAAGGCGCGAAGAGGGAGCATAGTGGTCCTACGTGACCGATGAGCAACACAGCCATCGGCGGGCTGGTCGGCCATAATGGGTACTTACTTGCGGGGAGCGGTACTTAGCTTTACCTCCACGACGAGCGCCAAATCGCTGCCGTCCTGGCTGGCGACGATGATATCGGGTCGGAAGGTCACGAGGGAAAGTATACTCCGCAGCGAGCAAATGGCGCCACGGCGAGTAGGTAACACGGCTATACGGAGCTGCTTCGGAATAGATTTTCGAGTGGTTACGGGGGGATGCAGCCAGGCATGGGGGCACCGAGTGGATCCGTGTCGCGGTGGTGGAGTGTCGGCATGGGGTGGCGGCGGCCCGGCAGCTGCTATGCTGGTGAGATGAAGATTCTCATCGAGCACTGTGTGGCCTGACGCTACGAGGCCAGAGCGGCCGGTCTGGCCGCGACCATTCGCCGAAACTTTCCCCATGCCGAGGTAACCCTCAAAAAGGGCAAAGTCCGTTCATTTCTTGTCGTCGCCGACGAAAAGACTCTGTGGAACAAGCGCAAACGCGGCCTGTTTCAGCGCAAGTTTCCCACAGACGAAGAAATCCTGACCGCCCTTGCCGAATCGAGCACCGATCGCGATGCGACTGGCTGATGAGGCCAACCCGGAGCCCCCCGATCTGTTCAGTCGCCGCTGGCAAACACGTGGTGAAAGCGAATGCCGCCCGGCAATGCAAACAGATAAAAGTCGTGGTTTCCGGCCGCCGCGGGGAAAAAGAGCAAATTTGACGAAAGGCCGCTGGCGGTCAAGCCGTTTGCCGAATACGCCCCGCCGAAGTTGGTTGCAGCCGACCAGCCGGTATCGGCGAATTTATGCTCGATCGAGCTGCCGTCCAGGGCGATCGTGGTCTTGTACGTGCAACTGGCGACATAGGTCATGGGATTAGCCGTCCCCCAGCCGTTCATACTGCCCCGCGCGTGCATCTTGGTCGCGCCAAAAGGCGGCGCTGTACAATTGGTCGGCAGAGTGTCGGGCCTGCCGCGACCGACAAAGTTGTTGCGGCCAGCAATCTGCCGCTTCTTATTGATATAGATCTGGTAGACCAAGTTGCCACCTGTGCCCGCAGTGCGGAAACTGGACAACTGCGCAGCGGTTACAAAAATCGGCCGGTCAAAGGTAAATTTGTCGCCAGTCCGGCTCTCGAAGACCAACAGAAACGACTCGTCGTCGTCTTTGATCGGGAATCTCGCCGCGGCTGCCAAAGCCACTGGGCCGCGTATTTCACCGTCATCAGTGATCGCGACCGCGTGACTGCGATTGTTGCGGTTCTCGTAATGGACGACCAGGTCGGTCACCACGCGGGGGTCGATCTTGATGGCGACCTCAGCCGATTGAGTGACACCTCGAAAATCATCAACCGTGGCGCGCAATTGCACATTGGTAATGTCGGTAATGGCCGAACTGTCCCAAAAGAGCCGGTACGGCGCTGTCCAGTCGGTGCCGATGGGCCGAAACTCGGCGCTGCCGATCTTGGCCTCGAAGCTCACCCTGGCCAGATCTCCGGCTGTGACATCGGCGGCAATGGCGACGATATTTTTCAGCTCTGCCCCGCCTACTGGCGACGTGAGATTGATCGAAAGAGTCCCGGTTGGAGTGGGAATGGCAGCTCCCGCCCGATAGATGGCAAAGTCGAGCGCTGGTACCGTGACGCTCACCGCACTGCCCGCATCGCTTTTTAAGTCAGTCGCGCCCTCGGGATAGAGCGCAGTGAACCCGGTGCCGGGCGTGCTGGTGGCGATACTGGCAGTGGATGGAGCGGTCGCGCTGTTGAAGACCACCAGGTATTCGATGCGGTCGGACTGCATAACCCGCGAAAACGCGAAGAGACCCGGCCCATCGGCACTGTAACGAACGATCTGGCGGCCGCGACGTAAAGCGTCGTGAGCCTTGTACACAGTCGCGTACCTGGCAATGGCCCGGTAGATCGGATGCGAGGTGTCGAAATTGTCGTCGGCTGTGGTCTTGTCGGTACCGATCAGATCGTCGTCGTTGTACGAGACCACCTGGCTCGGCATCATGTCCTGGCGCGCATCCTGATCCTCGCCATCGCCGGCAAATCCCTGCTCGTTGCCGTAATAGATGACTGGAATACCGCGAGCAAAGATCAGAAATGCATGGGCCAGCTGGACTCGGGCCAACTTGTCGGCGTCGGTCGGAGCATTGCCATCGCTGGCGACAAAATGGCCAAATCGGCCCATATCATGGTTGTCGATGAAGGTGGCCAGGGTCATGGCATCGCTGTCGGTGTCGCCGTAGTGGTCGTCGTCGTCGAATAGATCGCGCAGAGCATGGGTCGCACCGTTGCCGCTGAATACACTGCGGGCCCGGGACTGGAAGCTAAAATCCAGGGCCGAGGGCAGCTTGCCCACCGTGGTGAACCGAGCCACATTGGCCGGCTGGCCGTCGTAGACCTCGCCGAACATAGTGAAGTGCTCGATTCCCTGGCCGATGGCGAATTCGGTCACTGCCGGGGCAAATTGCTGCCACAGCCCAATATTGACGTGTTTGACCGTATCGATGCGAAAGCCGTCGATACGGTAGGTCTGGATCCAGTGCTTGGCAATATCGATAAAGCCGTCGACCACTTTCTGCTGCCGGGTGTCCAGGTCATCGAGACCGATAAAGTCGCCGTAGATCGCACTCTCGCCCCCGAACGTTGAATTGCCTCGGTTGTTGTAGTAGGTGGGATTGTTGAGCCAGGTCGGTTTCTTGACGTTTTCCAGACCAGCTGGAATCACTGGGGTATAAGGCGGTCCGGCGAGTTCCCGGTAGGGGCACTTGGCGCATTCCTGGTAGCCGATGATGTCGGCTGTGTGATTGGCAACAATGTCCAAAAACACTTTCATGCCACGCGCATGGGCAGCGTCGACCAGCGCGATCAGCTCGTCGTTGCTGCCCAAGTGGGGGTCGACGTTGAGAAAATCAACGCCCCAGTAGCCGTGGTACGAGGTGCTCGACCCCTTGATGGCCTGGTTTGCGACCACCGGGGTAAGCCACAGGGCAGTCACCCCCAGCCCCCGAATATAGTCGAGTTTTTGGGTGATGCCGGCCAGATCGCCGCCGTGATGGTGGGCTTTCGAGGTCGGATCGAATCCGCCCGAGCTAACCCCGCTAGCTGCGCCGATATCATTGGACGTATCGCCGTTAAAAAAGCGATCCACCACGACAAAGTAGAAGATATCGTCCTCAAAGGGCCGATCTGGATTGGCCGGTCGCACGCCCGGCACTTTGTCGCCGTTTTGGTCCGGCGGCAGAGCCGGTGCATTTTTCCCGCCACCGCAGGCGGGAAAAATGCTGACAGCCACGATAGAAAGCAAAATGAAACCGAAACATCGAGTAAAAAATAGATCGATCGATCGCGCGGATGGCATATCTCCAGGCATGGCATAACTCCTGACTGGGCACAGTGTTAACTCTTCAACCTGGCCAGACATATCCCACATCATCGCCAGGCTGAAAAGCGTACACCGGCCCCAACTCTTTAACTCTTTCTCAGTTGCTGCCGGGCACCGGTACTACGTGGTGGAATCGGATGCCGTTGGGAAACGCAAAGAGTCACACCCAATCCCCGAATATAATCGAGTTTTTGGATGATTCCAGCGAGATCACCGCCGCGTTGATGGCCCTTCTCATCCTGAAACGGTCGGGCTGGATTGGCCGGTCGCCCAGCCCGCATGGACGCGTCCGTGTCGCCGGGCGGGGCCGCGTTGTCTCTACAAGCCGAGAGCAGACCGACAGCGACTAATAAAGCCAAAAACACGTCAACAGATAGCACCTCGCCAGGCCTGGTGTCACTCCTCGTTGGGTACATCTTCTGTAGGTACTTCATCTGTGACAAAACATACCGAGAGAAACCCTGTCAAGGCAGGACGGCAGTGTTCCGGGACAAAACCAGCGGTACAATGGCGCCAAACACCATGCTGATAACTTGGATTCTGATCGCCCTGGCAGCTGTCCTGATCGCGGTTGTTTTCTACGATCTGGTTCAGCGCAGACACAGCATCTTGCGCAATTTCCCCGTCATCGGTCATTTTCGTTTTTGGTTTGAATCGGTCGGACCGGAATTACGGCAGTATATTGTTACCAGCAATGACGAGGAGCGACCGTTTTCTCGCGACCAGCGGCGCTGGATCTATGCCTCGGCCAAAAAAGAAAACAACTACTTTGGCTTTGGCACGGACAACGATCTGGAGCACGCGTCCAATTACCTCATCCTCAAGCACAGTCCATTTCCAGTCGCCTCGGCAAGTCCCGGTGAAAGCGGCTACGACCCGATGCATGCGGTTCCGTGTGCCAAGGTCATGGGCGGTCACCGCGGCCGGACCAAGGCGTTTCGACCCCGCTCGGTCATCAATGTATCAGCAATGAGTTTTGGCTCGCTGAGCGCTCGGGCCATTGAAGCGCTCAACCGCGGCTGCGACATTGCCGGAGCGTTGCACAATACCGGCGAGGGTGGCATTTCACCGTATCACCTCGAGGGCGGCGATTTGATCTGGCAGATCGGCACTGGCTATTTTGGCTGCCGCGACTCGGACGGCCACTTCAGCATGGACAGACTGCGCGAGGGAATCGACGGCCGGCCGGTGCGGGCCATCGAGATCAAGCTGAGCCAGGGGGCCAAACCGGGCAAGGGCGGGTTGTTGCCAGCGGCCAAGATCTCGCCGGAGATCGCCCGCATCCGCGGCATTGCCATGGGCGTGGACTGCGTCAGTCCGCCTCACCATTCATCGTTCCGCGATGTGGACAGCATGCTCGATTTTGTCGAATCGATCGCCGAGGCAACCGGCTTACCCGTCGGCATCAAGTCGGCGATTGGTGAGCTGGATTTCTGGCGCGAATTGGCAAAACTGATGTCAAAGGGCGAGCGCGGGGTCGATTTCATCACCATCGACGGCGGCGAGGGCGGCACCGGGGCGGCTCCGCTGACGTTTTCCGACCATGTCTCGTTGCCGTTCAAGCTGGGCATGAGCCGGGTCTATCGCGAGTTTGCCGCGACCGGGCTCGACCGCAACATCGTATTCATCGGCTCGGGGCGGCTGGGCTTGCCCGAGGAGGCGCTATTTGCCATGAGCCTGGGTTGCGACCTGATCAATGTGGCGCGTGAGGCCATGCTCTCGCTCGGCTGCATTCAGGCCCAGCGCTGCCACACCGGGCATTGTCCGACTGGTGTGGCCACGCAGAATAGATGGCTGATGCACGGCCTCGATCCGGCGAGCAAGGCGGTGCTCTGGCCAATTATTTTGTCGCCCTGCGCAAAGAACTCGTCGACTTATCCCATGCCTGCGGTGAGGTTCATCCGGCTCTGGTGTCACTCGACCGCTGGGAGATTCTCGACAATCATCTGGCCTCGCGAGCAGCGCGCGAAGCGTTTCACTACGAGGCCGAGTGGGGCCTGCCGTCGCCGGCCGACTGCGAGCGCATAGGCGCCATCATGACCGGCGGCTCGACCGAGCATTCTGGCCCTGACCCGGATCGAGCCCTAGCTGGCCACACCGGATAGACATGGGCAGCAACGGGCCAACGCCTCGGGATTTGGCCAGCAGCTGTTGTTTGGTCTCCGGGTGGTTTGGGTCGGGTACGACGCACGCGAGTTGAGGGCTACCACACAGTCGGTGCGCAGATTGAGATGAATGCTGAACGACAGACCGGAACGAACGGCGGTGCACATCGCGCCGGCCGGTCTGCTCTCGCGCCTCGCCCCTCGCGCCGGTCTTGATCGATCGAATAACTAATCCAGGCAACAGGCAACTGATTCTGAGCTACCGAATCGGACGCGCTGGCCGGGCCTTGAGCTGGCGATGGCAGAATTTCGCCTGCCTTCCGGCGTTCGAATAGCCGGCAGTCCCTGGCCAGGACGTCCGAGCTGACTACGAGAGCACGATCAGCTGGTCATTGCGCCAAACCAAGACGCGATCGCCGGTGCCGACTCGGTGCCAAGAAAACTCGGCGAGCAGTTCGCCCGGCCGGCACGGCAGGTCGCGATCGCGCAGACCGGCCGCCCAGGCGATGGTTCCGCACAGCTGAGCGGCGCGGTAGTGCCGTCTGAGCTCGGCAGTACCGACTGCGCCGTGAAACTTGGCCAGTTTATCCCCCCGGGGTTCGAGAAAGAGCAAGTGATGGCGATAACTCGGCCGGGATTGGCCGAGAAGCTGCTGCAGTACCACTTGAGTCGCAGTACTGGGTGCGAGGTCGCGTCCGCGCACGATGCGATCGATCTGGCTGGCTCCATCGTCGACCACCACGGCGAGGTGGTAGGCCACGGCTCGGTCGCGCCGGACCACGATCGGATCGCCCATATCGTATGCTGGGTTCTGTGACAGATCGGCGCCGCTCTCGTCGATGATGCGGATTGGGCCGTCGTCCAGTCGGAGTCTGACCGGCTCTCGAGCAGCGCGCCAACCGCCATTTGGCAGCGGCCGATCGCGACAGGTGTTGGCATAGGCAAAGCCGCCATCGAGCGACCGTCGCCCGCTACGGCGGCGTTCACTACGGGTGCAGCGGCAGGGATAGAGGCGTCCTTGCGCCTGCAGCTGGTCGAGCGCATTGCGGTGCTGGTCGGCGAGATCGCTCTGCACGACGACCTGGTCCCAATCCAGGCCAAACCATTCCAGGTCGCGGCGCATCTGGTCGAGATAGATATCCTGGCTCCGCGTCGGGTCGAGATCTTCGAAGCGAAGCAGCAAACGGTCGCCCCGACTGCGGGCGTCGAGCCAGCACAAGAGCGCGGCCAATAGCGTACCGGGGTGGGCCTGACCCGTCGTGGATGGGGCGAAACGCGACGGCATGATCCTCTCGCTAACAGGGCCGCAATCGCGGCTCACCGGGCACGGGGTTGCGGCTTGGCCGGCGGCGTAGGCGCAGGCGGCCTGGTATTGCCTGTCTGATCGCCGAATTGAACCTCCAGCATTCGTCCGAGAGCGTGAAAATCGCGATAGGTAATTTTGTTCCATGACGACACGGCCAGGCGGCTTTTTTCTCCTCTGGGTTTGTCGATGCGCACGACATTGAGCCGCCAGGTATCGCCGGGGCGCGGCGGAATGTGTACTGCCATCGCGGAGTCACGACCCTTGACTGCAGCGAGAGGAATTGCCAGCTCGGCGTCCCAGCCGGTATCGGTATCGTCGCGGTTATCAGCAGTACCGTGGACGAAGACAGCTGATTGCATATTTGCATTCCAGGCCGGGTCGGCCTTACTGGCGCGGGTAGTGGCAAACCAGGAATCGAAATGGGCGTTGTTGGGATTCACTTGTAGTTCAACGTAGCCCCGGTGATTGCGATCGGCGTCGATGAAGATCTCGACCACGTCTTCTTTCCACAGGGGATCGTCGTGATTGCGATACTGACTGAACACATCGGGGTCTTTGGCTTCGACAAAGAGATAAAGGGTTTGTTCATTCCACAGCAGGCGAGCTCTGGTCTCGCCCTTGATCGCCGGGCTGCCCTCGGCAGTGGCAAAGGCCGGGCTCGACGAGGCGCGTTTCCAGGCGTCTTCATCGGCCCGTCCGTCGAGGATAATGGGTCCCTGAGCCTTGCGGATCACGTACACGGGTTTGGTCGGTTTTTTGGCGGCCTTTATATTCGGGTTTTGTTGGGCTTGCGTCTTGCTTTTGTCGACCTGAAACTGCGCCACTGTGACGCGCGCGGGCTGGCCTTTTGGCTGGCTGCGCACCGGCATGCGGTCGGCTACGGTCTGACCGCCTTTGCGAAAAAGACCGACGACCAGCTGGGCAGCGGGCGATGACCAGCTGGTCGGCAGGCGAATTTCCTGCTCGTCGCGAAGTATGTCTCCTGCACGCCATTTGTCGGGGCCATAACCGATGCGCATATCAGAGGCACCGAGGTTGAGCCAATCCTGCAGCTTGCTGTCTGCCGGCTTGCCGTGGCCCGGTTTGCCTTCCAGGTGAACAAACACGCGCCATTGGCCGCCGGGTGGCTCGACCACTTGCCAGTAGTGGACGATGTGGGCTGGCTGTCCGGGGATCAGAATATTGCTCGGCAGATCATTGCCGAGATAGACGACCTTGCCATCGAAATCGGCATGGACCAGATTCGTCATGTGGACGGGCGGCTGTGACAGGAGATTTCGCTTGATATACGAAGGGTCGATTTTTTTACGTGTCGGGCCCGGCCCCTGGTCGACACACGCGCTCCACGCAGCCGTGGCCAGACAGGCAATAAAGCACAGCTCTCTTCGCATTGCCGAGCTTTTACCAGGGTAGGCACAAGCCTGACAAGGCTGCCGTACACGGCGCCAGGGCCAGCTGTCGAGTCACAAAGCCTGACAGTGAGAGTCCATGACCGGAAAGAACGCCAGTTTCGGGTCTACCTGCCGGGAATGGACGTGCGGGTACAGGTGGTCGGCGAGCGGGTATTTCCGTGCGAGATCGACTCCGACGTGGTGGACTACCGCTATGCGCGCAGACAGGGTGGACGGGCTCGACCGCGGCCGTCCACTCTGCCCACGGATGTGGCCGACCGCTGCCGGCCCACAAGTGGTTCTCCACAGTCTTATCGAATACGGAGACGCCGCGGAGTTACTGTGAACTATATTGATTTCTAATACGGATAATGATTCCGAGGTCGAATGCGAAGCCACAATCGGCCGCGATTCAACAACTCAGCGCCGCGGCCGCAGCACGACGGCGGCCACAGCCAGCGATCCGACATCGACCAGAGCGTACACCGCCACGAAGTGATCTCCGGGACTGATGACTGTGACCGCGACTCCCGCACTGTGAATGACCACCGTCCACCACAGCCAGCGGGCAATATGAAGCGATGCCAGGGTCAACAGCGCAGTGGTAATGACCATCTGTTGCACAACCATTTGCGTGGTCGTGGAGCCGACCAGGTAGGCGATGGGTTGATTGAGCACAGAGCAACCGACGATCACTGCAAACAACGCGGCCAGCCGGCGATGAAAGAGCGCTCGCCGCCACTGAGACCGCGTGAGCCAGATGCCCAGGAGCAAAATAGAGCCGCCAACAACATGTGAAATCACACTTCCCGCCGGTGTGATCACCCGGACCTGTTGGTAGGTATGGTCGAGATAAACCAGCAGGCCGGTTATGGAGGCAATGATGAGCGCATTCAACAAGATGTAGCGACGCAAAAACTGCCGCACCCCCGGGTCGTGGCGGGATGGCTCATGATCGGAGAGAATCGAGCCCAGCGCAGCCAGAAGATCGTCCATGGTCGGCCATCGCTTTTCTGGCTGCACTGCCAGGCCACGCTCGAGCGCAGCACTGATGGCCGGCGGAACCGGTGGCTTGACCGGAGGCGGGACCAGTGCTCCAGTCAACACAGCGTGCATGCGCTCGGGA
Organism: Pseudomonadota bacterium; assembly: GCA_022360315.1. GTDB lineage: Bacteria > Myxococcota_A > Polyangia > Haliangiales > Haliangiaceae > JAKSDA01. The sequence goes on along the minus strand of JAKSDA010000454.1, from coordinate 113,175 downwards.
ATACTGTTGCCGCCAAATGGATCTCGGCCGTACAAGGCCTGGTAGAGCGCGACGCAATAGCTGAATTGATCCGAGCTGACGTCGAGCGGCTTGCCGGAAAATTGCTCGGGCGACATATAGTTGGGCGTCCCCAACACCACGCCAGTCTGGGTCAACGAACGGCTGTAGGCGCTCTGTGCGATCGGTCTTGTGGGAGGCTCGCCACTGCAACCGCGCGACGCACCGTCTCTGCCACCCTCATTGCCATGGTCACGAACACCGTCATCACCATGACTGCCACCATTGCTACGCAGGCTGGCGGCCACTTGGGCCAGGCCAAAATCGATCACTCGCGGCCGGCCGCTCGCATCGATCAGTACATTGCTCGGCTTGAAGTCGCGGTGGACCAGGCCGAGTTCGTGGGCCGCTGCCAGACCGCGGCCCACGTCCAAAAACATGGCGACAATCTCCGCCGATGAACGCTTTCGCTCGCCGAGCCAGCTCCGCAGCGTGATACCTCTGATGAACTCCATGACCAGGAACACCTGGTCCTCGTGAGTACCGACCTCGTGGACCGCAACCACGTTGGGGTGCGATAGCCGAGCCAGGGACTTGGCTTCGCGCAGCAACCGCGCGCGCAGAGCGTCGCGCGATTCGGTAGCCTCGGGGCGGACCAGCTTGATGGCCACCTTGCGCTCGAGTTCGTCGTCAAACGCCGAATACACCACGCCCATGCCGCCAGCGCCCAACCGCTTGATGACGGTAAATCGCCCGATCGTGTGCGGCGCGCCATCGCCGCTGGCACGCTGGCTCACCGCGCAGGTCGCGCCCGCAAAGCGCGTCTCTCTCATATCCACTGCAGTGTCGTCGCCCAGGCCGAAATTCGAATCGTCCGACCCGGACTCTGTGAAGTGCTCTCTGGACATTGGGGATGGCTGAAAACCCAGCTTGCCTCCAGCGTACTCGCGATCATGGCAAGGGTATCACGAACTGCGCCAGTCAAACCACACCGCCAGTCGGTTCACGCGGGCAGGTCCAGCGTAAAGGTGGCGCCAGCGCCTTCTTCACTGCTCACCACTAACGTTCCGCCCATGGCGTGGGCCAGTTCGCGGGCTATGGCCAGGCCGAGGCCAGTACCGCGCTGATCGGGGTGGCGGCCGGCGGCCCCGCGATGGAAACGCTCGAAGATCCGCGTGCACTGCTCGGCGGGAATCCCCGGTCCGTCGTCGCTCACGGTCGCGATGGCCCGGCCGACCTCGTTCCGAGCAACGATGGCCACACGCTGGCCACGCCCGCCGTGGCGCAGTGCATTGTCGGTCAGGTTGAGAAGGATGCGCTCGATCCCGTCGGCATCGCCGCGGGCCGTGGCTTCCCCCGCAACATCGATGGTCACCTCGGCGCCGACCTCTGCAACCCGCGCGCGCAGAGTTTCGACGACGTGACGCGCGACTGGTTCGAGCGCAACGCTTTCGGCCGCCAGCGCACGGCCCTTGCCCGCTTGAAGCGCTTCGAGTTCGAGCAAGTCCTCGACCAGCTGACCCACCCGCACCGCGTTGCGATGGATCGTCTGCAAGAATTCGTCGCGGTCCTCGGCCGCGACCTGCGACCCGGACAGAGTCTGCGCATAGCCGCGGATCGAGGTGACCGGAGTGCGAATCTCGTGGGCCACGGTGGCGAGAAATTCTCGCCGGCGATGCTCGGTCTCGCGCAACTCGGCGGCTGCGCCGGCAAGTGTGCGCGACAGGACGCCAACTTCATCGCGCGCGCTCGACGGCGGGGCCACGTCGTAGTCGCCAGCACCGATGCGCTGCGCGATCGCCGTGGCATCGCGCAGCCTCTGCGTGAGCGGCCCGGCAACAACCGCAGCCAGGGCGAGCGCCACCAGAAGCGACGCGATGGCGGCAACGCCGAGTTGACGGCGCAACTCTGCCTTGGTCTCGTCGATCTCGCCGATCGCCAAGCCGAGCCGGACAACCGAGTCTTCCGGCCCGGGCACGGCGACATAGCGAATCTGCTCGCGCTCGAGGGCCGAGAATCGCGTGTCCCGTCCGACATTGCCAGCGCGGGCCGCGCGCACCTCGGCCGACTGTTCCTCGGTGTCCATTTCCGGCCCACCAACTGGCTGGCTGCGGGACTCTCCAACCGCAATACCCCGCCGGTCGAGAATGGTTACGCGCGCCCCCACGACTCCGGCCAGTCGCCCGGCCAGCCGGTTGGGGTGAGCGGCCCGTTCCATCCATCGCGCCACCGCCCGGGCCTGAGCCTCGAGGCGCCGGTCGACCTGGGCCTCCATGCGCTGTGAAACCGAACGCTCGACAACAACGAGCGTCACTGCACCCACAGCAATAGCAACAGCGGCGTGCGAAGCCAGCAACTTGACGCGGAACGAGATCGTCACGGCCAACCATGGTAAAGGATTCACCGTATGGGTGAACGAGTCCTCGTGGTCGATGACGAACGCGACGTGTGTCGGCTGCTCAGCTACAACCTGGAGCGGGCCGGCTTCGAGACCGAGTCCGCGGCCACTGCAGCGGACGCGCTCCTGTGTGCCGGCCGCCAGCTCCCCACCGTGGTCGTACTCGACGTCGGCCTGCCCGATCTGTCCGGAGTCGAGGTCTGTCGGCGGCTGCGCGCCGACCGCGATCTGGCCGGCGTCGGTATCCTGATGCTGACCGCCCTCGGCGCCGATGAAGACCGCATCGCCGGACTCAGCGCTGGAGCTGACGACTACGTGGTCAAACCGTTTAACGTCGACGAGGTGGTCCTGCGCGTGCGTGCACTGGCTCGCCGTATCGGCGAGCGCGACCAGGCACGCGACCAGCGCCCCGGCACGCTGTTCCGGTCCGGGCAGCTCATCGTCGATCCAATCACTCACGACGTACGCCTGGGTGACCAAACCATCGAGCTTCGCCCGCTGGAATTCAAACTGCTCGTCACCCTGTTGGCCAAGCCGGGTCGGGTGTTCAGCCGGCAAGAACTGCTCCGAACCGTGTGGGACATGGAAGGGGGCGGCAATCCGCGCACCGTGGATGTCCACATCCGCCGGCTGCGCCAAAACCTGGGAGCGTGCGCCGATCAGATCGAAACCGTGCCCGGCTTCGGCTACCGGGCACGACAATCGTGAACCACATGCGGTCACCGATGTCATCGATCTGTAATGCCGCGCGCCTCTCGACAGCCACCGCGATGCGCACCTTGATCCTGGGACCGCGATCCTGGGACCGCGCGCCCCACTGCGGAATCCGGCCCCCCAGTGACCCATTACACGCCGATGACATGGCCAATACATCGGTACTACAGGGCTGTCATCGGGTCGTAGATCCGCGAGCTTGCCGGGGCTGGCATTGTCACTGCAGTAGTCGCTCAAGTGTTACCATTCTGCCTCCTCTGCTCGATTTCGGTAATTGGCGCGGGCGGTGTTGTAGTCGCCCGCGCCAACCCATCGAGACCAGCGGAGGCAGCGAAAGTTCTCAAAAGATGACCTCGATGATGACCCACCTGACCCAGATGTCTCGTCTGAGCATCGTGGTAATGGCAGTCGCATTCACTGCCGGGTGCAATTCGGACAAGGACATCGCGCCCTCGAAAGAGGGCGCCCCGGCTGGCGAGCTGGTCGTATTTGCCGCCGCGTCGTTGAACGATGCGTTTGGCGCCATCGCCAAGGACTTCGGCACCAAATATCCCGGCGTCGACGTGAAGCTGAATTTTGCCGGCAGCCAGAGCTTGCGCACTCAGATCGAGAACGGCGCGCAACCCCAGGTGTTCGCATCGGCCAATGCAAAGCACATCAAGGCGCTTCACGACAAGCAGCTAGTCGACGAGCCGACGATCTTTGTCCACAACGAGCTGGTCATCGTGGCCCCCGCCCACAATCCGGTAGGAATCTCGGCACTGTCCGACCTGCCCAAGGCCCGGCGACTCGTCGTTGCCGGCCCAACCGTGCCGGCCGGATCCTACACCGAAACCATGCTCGACAATGCATCCTCGGCGTCATCGGGCTATGGCGCCGATTTCGCCGACCGGGTCAAAGAGCGGGTCGTGTCACAGGAAACCCACGTACGCCAGGCGCTGCAAAAAGTGTTGCTCGGCGAGGCCGACGCGGCCATCGTCTACGCCACCGACGCCGCATCCGTCGGCAACAAGGTCAAGACCATCCCGATTCCCCGTCAATACAATGTGATCGCCTCCTATCCGATGGCCGCGGTCAGCGGGACGCCTGGTTCGCACCTCGGCCAGCTGTTCATCGAGTTTGTCCTGTCCGACGTGGGCAGGGCGCGACTTACGGATTTCGGTTTCCGCCCAGCCGACGCAAAAGCTGAAGGCAGATGAACGTCGTTGCTTTGACTGACCCAAGCACGGAGCATCAGCGACGTCGCCTTCCCCCCGGACTGGGGTGGAAGGTCGGGACCACGAGTGCGGCCGGGATGCTGCTCACCTTCATGCTGCTGCCGATCATCGCATTGGTGGCAACGCTCAGCTGGGACGAATTTTGGGCCGGTATTGCTCACCCCACCGTGCTGCCCGCGCTGAGACTGACTTTGCTGACCACCCTGACCAGCCTGGTCATCGTGGTCGTGCTCGGCACACCGCTGGCCTGGCTTCTCAGCCGCAAGGACGGTCGTCTGGTTCGTATCGTGGAAACTCTGGTCAGGCTGCCCGCAGTGCTGCCACCCGCCGTGGCAGGGGTAGCGCTTCTGCTCGCCTTCGGCCGCATGGGCCTGGTCGGAAGCTGGTTTGCCAGCCTGGGCTGGACCATCCCGTTCACCACGGCCGCCGTGATCATGGCCGAGGTGTTCGTGTCGGCACCGTATTTTCTGCAAGCCGCGACGTCGGCCTTTTGCCGCATCGACGGGGCTCAACTCACCGTGGCGCGCACCCTGGGTGCTTCGCCGGCAGGGGTATTTTTTCGCGTCGCGGTGCCGCTCGCAGCTCCGGGTCTCATCGCCGGAGCTGCAATGTCGTGGGCGCGCGCCCTGGGCGAGTTTGGCGCCACTCTGATGTTTGCCGGCAATCTCACCGGCGAGACGCAGACGCTCACCCTTGCCGTCTATACGACCTTCGAGTCCGATATGCGCGCCGCCCAGGCGATCTCGCTCGTACTCGTCGCGGTCGCATTTACGCTTCTGTACGCACTCACGCTGAAAACTGGACGAGGGCACGAGTCCAGGAGGTAGTGTCATGCTCGCAATCAATGTAGAAGCCGAGGTCGGAGCCCTGAAGCTCGAGGCACAGCTAACCGCCGACGAGGGAATTACCACGGTTATCGGCCCCAACGGTGCCGGCAAGAGCACATTGCTCAAGAGCGTGCTCGGTGCCATCAAGCTGCGTTGCGGGAGCATCTCCCTGGGCAAACGTCCACTCTTCTGCGCCGACTCGCGGGTCGATGTGCCGACCGAGGAGCGCCGGCTGGGCTATGTGCCGCAGAGCTACGCGCTATTCCCGCACCTGACCGTGTTCCGCAATGTCGCTTTTGGCGTCCGCAACCGCGATCGCCGCAAGCGCCGCGAGCGGGTCATGGAGCTTCTGCAAGACCTCGGCATCGCCCACCTCGCCGACCGCAAAACCCCCTCTCTGTCGGGCGGAGAGTCACAGCGCGTGGCGCTCGCCCGCGCATTCGCCACCGGACCGCATGCACTGCTCCTCGACGAACCCATGGCCGCACTCGACGCTGGCGCGCGTCGCAAGGTCCGCCACTTTCTCGCCTCCCGCTTGCGTGCGGTCGGAATTCCAACCATCGTTGTCAGCCATGATGTCGATGATGTCGAAGCACTCGGCGGTCGCGTCGCCGTGCTCGAATCGGGCAAGATCGTCCAGGTCGGCACGCTCGACGAGCTCAGAAGACAGCCGGCGACTCCATTTGTGAAGGATTTCCTCGCTGCCGAGTCCGCCGAGTCGCGGTCTGCCACGGCTGCCGAGTCCCCGGTTCAACTGATTGCCAACTGGGATTGACGATCAGAGACAGGGCACAGCGAGCCCGCCTCCACACAGATGACGGCTCCGCCTCTACTGCCGATAATGGGCGACCCAGCCGCTGGGGTCTTTGAACAGACGCATGCAGCGGATGGTCTTTTTTTCGGTGAGCGTGAATCGGTGGTGCCGGCCGGCCGGAACGATGATCAAGTCGCCCGTTTCAACCACGACGCGCATCCATCGGTCGTCTTTCGACCGAATGTCGAAGATGCCCTCGCCGTCTAGCACAAACCTGACCTCGTCTTCGTCGTGGTAATGCTCATCGACGAATTTGGCGCAGATTTCGTCCAGATTGGGAGTATTGGGTGTGAGCTCGATCTGGTCCTCCTGGATGTAGCCCTGCACCCGTTTGATCGTATCGAGCGGCTCGCGGTACTCGGCCGGATCGGTGTCCAGAACTTTGTACATGACACCCTGCACGTCGAGCGTGGCCGCTTCGATCTCTTGTCCCGTTCGTTCGTTCGCATCGAGCCAGTTTGCCTTCATCGAGTTACTCCTGCATTTTTGACGGCAGATACGCCGCTGGTAGACTGCGAGATAGAGTCTTTGGACGATTGGCCAGACGGTTTCATAGACGGTTCTTTGGACGGCTCAAACCCCAGCTGTCGCATCTTGACCGCGGCGTCGAACAAATAGTCGTAACACTCGGCCTGAGTCTTGGCCTGAACCCAATCTCTGCCCCACACGTACACGCCATGGCGTTCGACCAGCACCGCCTGAGTCTGCGGATAGGCGTCCATGGCCTCGGCCATGGAATCGGCTAGGTCACACTCGCGCGCAGTGTTCTCGATGATCGGTACGACCAGATGATCGCGATACCCGACTCCCGAAATTCCCTTCATCATCTCCAGGTGAGTGACGTCGAAAACCCGGTCGAAAAGCAAGGTGGCCAAAAGGGCGTTGATACTGTGGCTGTGCAGTACCGCTCCGGCGTTGCGCATGCGATAGGCGTTGAAGAAAAGAGGCGCGCACTCGCTCACCCTCAGAGCCGGATTGCTCGGGGCCTCGATGACCTCGCCCCGTCTGTCCAGAACGAAGAGATCCTCAGCTGCCAGGCGCTCTTTTTGTACCCCGCTCGGAGCCATGTACACCCGGTCGCCATCGCGAATACTGATGCCCCCTCCAGTGCCCGATACCCACCCCTGATGGTAAAACTGCCGGCATAGCTCGACAATGAGTCGCCGCGGAGCCTGAATCATGTCTCACACATAGCAGCTCACGCGGCAAAAACAAAGGGCGTTTTGGCGCGATGCTCCGGCTACGGTGAAAGCAGCGTCGATCGCTGCGGTTACGGCGCTCAGAACGAATAGTCGCCGCTGCGGATGCGTGCATGGACCTCCCTGGTGAGGCGCCGATAGGCCGGCTGCCTGGGCAAGAGCACGTACATCGGATCGTCGCTGACGCCGGGATCATAGCCCTGCTCGCGCAGCTCGACCTTGCGGTGTTTGAACGTGCCAGTAACGACCAGCGAGTCGGTGACGCGGACGAAAATCGGGACTGCGTACGACGGCAGCTCGGCCAGCATGTGGGCCAGCATCTGGTCCAGAGCAAATTCTTTCACCCCTTCGGCCAGAACCAGGGTAACCATGCCGGCGCGTCCCGCCGCACCCGGGATTTCAACTCCGTACACCGACGACTCGGCCACGCTGTCGAGAGCATTGATGATGCTCTCGACCTCACCGGTCGATACATTCTCGCTTTTCCATCGGAAGGTATCACCAACCCGGTCGACAAACTGCAAATGGCCAAAACCGATGTTGCGCATGAGGTCGCCCGAGTTGACCCATACGTCGCCGTCTTCAAATGCATCGCGAAACAGCTTGCTCTCCGACTCCTTGGCATCGGTGTAGCCATCGAACTTGAAGCGCTTGCCGACCTTGGCGATGAGCAGGCCAACCTCGCCCTTGCCGACCCGGACCAAGCGGCCGCGCTGGTCGCGAATGGGCGTGCCGGCCGATACGTCGAAGGAAACCAGTGCCCACCGCAGTGGGCATATGCCGACCGTGCAATCGAGGTTGAGGACGTTGACAAACGCGACGTTGAACTCGCTGGCCCCGTACAGCTCGTAGACCTTCTTGATGGCGAAGCGATCCTTAAAAATTTGCCAGATATCTGGCCGTAAACCTACCCCGACGATCTTGCGCACCCCGTGGTTGCGGTCGCCGGGACCGGGCTTTTGGTTCATCAGGTAACGGGGAATCTCGCCGATATAGACGAACGCGCTGGCCCCGTAGTTCCGGCAGTCGTCCCAAAACGCACTCACGCTGAATTTGCGGCGTATGCCCAGCGCAGCTCCGGTGACGCATGCCGAACTCCACGACAGAGTCAACGCCTGATTATGATAGAGCGGCAGCGGCGCGTACAGAGTGTCACCTGGCGCGAGTTCGAGACACATGCCGCCAAACGTATAACCGGCCTTGACCCAGCGGTCGTGACTCATGATCGAGGCCTTGGGCAAACCCGTCGTGCCCGAGGTGAATATGTAGAAACAGGGGTCGCCGAGCGTGATCTCGTCACAGATGGCCGGACAGTGATCGGGCGCCAGCCGCGCGGCTCGGTCGATATCGATATACCCCTCGGGTACGGGCGACTCGCCGCTGTCCTTCACAAAATACAGCTGCTCGGGCGCATTGTCGCCGAGCTCTCCGCGGATCTCTTCAATGGCGTCGACCAGCTCTTCACCGACCGCGTAAAACACCGGCTCGCAGCAGCGCAAACTGTGCACGAGCACTTTTTTGCGCTGCTTGGTGTTGAGCATCGCGGTCACTCCACCGGCTTTGGCGACAGCTGTGGCCACAGCGAGAAGAGCTGGGCGGTTTTCCATGAGCAATGCCACCACGCCGCCGCGAGGCAAACCCGCGCCCAGAAAATAATGGGCCAGCCGATTCGACCAGGCGTCGAGCTCGCGATAGGTTACCGACCCGCCTTCGTACTTGATCGCTGCATGGTCGGGATAACGCCGCGCCATCTGGGCGAGCATCGCCCCGAGCGAGAGGCGCTTGTCGCGCTTCTGCGTTAGCAAATTCTTTCCAAGCCGAAAAATAGGCCCGGTCTTGGCGACCAGAGTGAGCAGGCCGCGTCCAATATCAGTCCATTCGAGCAATCCGTTTTCGTTCACGACAGAGACCCTACCTCATTTGTAGGGGGGTCGTTCCATGTACTCGATGTTCCTTTTTTTCTCAATCAAATCAATTATTTGACATCGCCCAAGGAGTCTGGTATCTGAACATATGGACAGCGGGAAGCCCTTGTCTGAGCACATGGCGGGAACCGGGCAGACAAGCTGGACGCCCGGGCCTACCACCCGGGGCGGACTCTTGGCTCGCACTGGCCCGGTCAGCAATTCTGCCCAATCATCTACGAAAATACGCGAGCTCTTTGCCGGCACGGCGGTCCGACTGGTTGCCAGTCAGCAGCTCTGTCAGGTCGGCCAGCCACACTGGAACCGTGAGTTATTGTCGGGTCGACTGACCGAAATCTCTGGGGTCGGTGCGGTCGCGTCGCTCACGTCGGCCATCGGACTGGTTCTCGATGCGCAGATCCACAATGAGCCAGTTGCCTGGGTGTCCCTGCCCACGACGTCGTTTTATCCGCCCGATGTGGCTGACAGTGGCGTCGACCTCGACGCTCTGGTCGTGGTGAGAGTCTCGGCTGGTCAGGAACTTGCGCGGGCAGCCGACCGTTTGGCCCGTTCGGGTGCGTTTGGTCTCATCGTCCTCGACATGGGCAGAGATGCTCGTATTTCAACCGCCCTGCAAGGACGCCTGATCGGTCTGGCCAAGCGCCATGACACCGCGATTGTGTGCCTGACTCAAAAGAGCAGTGAGAGTGCCTCTTTGGGTTCCATGGTGTCGCTGCGCACCGAGGTTTTGCGCGAGCGGGGGAGTGATGGCCACTTTCGCTGCAATGTATCGGTGCTCAAGGACAAGCGTCGCGGTCCCAACTGGAATCACAGCGAGGTGGTCCGTGCGCCAGCTGGCCTGCGTTGATCTACCCGGGTTTCCGCTGCAGCTTCTGTGCTGTCGGCATCCCGAGTGGCGTGGCATGCCGGTGGTGGTGATCTCGGAGGACAAGCCCCAGGGCATCATTTTGTGGGCCTGCGAAAAGGCACGCCGCGCGCGCATTTTGCCCGGACAGCGCTATGCCCACGCTCTATCACTGTCCACCGAGGTGCGCGCCGGGGTGGTGTCCAGTGCTGAAATCGCCGAGGGAGTCGCCACTCTCACCGAACAACTGCGCGCGTTTTCGCCCCATATCGAACCCTGTCGCGACGAGCCGGGGGTGTTCTGGCTCGACGCCTCTGGTCTGGAGCGGCTGTACCGATCGCTGCACCACTGGGCCCGGGCCATCGACCGCGAGATGCGTCAGCAGGGCTGGATGGCCTCGCTGGTTGTCGGTTTTTCTCGATTTGGCACCTATGCGATAGCGCGGTCGCGGGGGTGCGGGGTGACGGTATTTGGCGACGAGCCGTCCGAGCGCATCACGGCCCGCGACGTGCCGCTCGAGCTACTCGACGTATCGCCGAAGTTGCGCGATGCTCTGCGCCGACTCGGCATCACCACTGTGGGCGAATTTGTGCACCTGCCGGCCGGGGGAATTTTGACGCGATTTGGCAGAGCAGCGCATCAGCTGCACGCGCTGGCCGCGGGTGAGAAATGGGATCCCCTCCGGCCCGTGCCACCGCCCGATCCAGCCGTCGAGCGGATCTTCTTCGACGACCCAGAAAGCGATTCGAATCGGCTTTTATTCGCCATCAAGCGCGCGCTCGACCCGCTGCTGGCCAAGCTGGCCGGACAGTATCGTGCCCTGACTGCGCTGATCATCGAGTTCGAGCTCGATCGGAGGGTGGCGAGAGCGCGCGGTAAAGGACAGACGCGGGGATCGGCGAGCAAGGCGGCAAAGAGGGCGAGACGCCGCGATATCATCAAGCCAGCCGAGCCGACGCTGGACGCCCGCACCCTGTTGCGTTTGGTTCATCTCCGCCTGGAAAGCCACCCGCCCGACGCCGGGGTGAACGAGATCGTGCTCGCGGTCGAGGACGTGCCGGCCACTCGCGAACAGCTGGCGCTTTTTGCGCAGAGACCGCGCCGCGATCTCGACGCGGCCAACGAGGCCCTGGCCCGACTGCGCGCAGAGTTTGGCAATGGCGCGGTCGTCAAGGCCGTCTTGCGCGACGGCCATCTGCCCGAGGCGCGCTACAGCTGGGAGCCGGTCGATCGGGTATCTCTGCCCAATCCCAGTTCACCGGGCGAAAATGATCGCCCCCTGGTTCGACGGATTCGCGCCCGGCCCGCCATGTTGCCGCCGCAAGAGCACCGCTTTCGCGACGACGGCTGGCTCCTCGGCGATCTCGAGCGAGGGCCGGTCATCCGGGTGGTCGGTCCCTACATCGTGTCGGGTGGCTGGTGGGTGAGCGAAGTACACCGCGAGTACCACTTTGTCGAGACCCGGCGCGGCGATTGCCTGTGGATCTATTACGACCGCAAGCGCCGGCGTTGGTTTTTGCAAGGACAGGTCGAATAACCGGCCGATCGCTCGATCCGGACACTCAATGTCGGGTTCAGACTACGTACCGCTTTTTTGCAAGAGCAACTTTTCGTTTCTCGAGGGCGCAAGCCACCCCGACGAGCTCATCGAAGAGGCGCAGAGCCTGGGCATCAGGGCCCTCGCCATCACCGACCGGGACGGGGTCTACGGTATCGTTCGAGCTCACGTCTGCGCCCACAAGCTCGGGTTCAAGCTCATCGTCGGGTCTGAGATCACTATCACAGACGGGACCTCGATCGTCCTTCTGGCCCGGGATCGCGCGGGTTACGCCAATTTATGCCGTCTCATCACTACCGGGCGGCGGCGCTCGGCCAAGGGCGAGTCCAGGGTTTCCTGGGCCGAGGTGTGCGAGCACGCCGCTGGCCTCATCGCGCTGTGGGGCGGTCGTTCCAGCTTGATCTGTGCTGAATCGAATCCCAAAGCGATCGCGAGAAATCTGCGCGATGCGTTTGGCGACCATCTCTTTGCCCTGATCGCGCGCCATCGCCAGGCCGAGGAGGTCCCCATCGAGGCTCGCCTGCGCGAGCGCGCCGCGGCCTATGGCCTGGCCACGGTAGCAGCGGTGGAGGTGCTCTATCACAGCAAGGCGCGCCGGCCGCTGCAGGACGTGCTCACCTGTTTGCGCCATCGTGTCACCCTGGCCACTGCCGGGCGGATCACCTGGCCCAACAACGAGCACGACATCAAATCGCCGGCTGCGTTTGCCACCCTGTTTGAAGACGATTCCGCGGCCATCGCCCGCACTCGCGAGATCGCAAGAGAGTGCACGTTTTCGCTCGACGAGCTGCGCTACCGCTATCCGTCCGAACGGCTGCCCGGCGGCAAGACCTCGTCGCAATGGCTGCGCGAGTTGACCTTTGCCGGTGCGCGGTGGCGTTATGGCGGCAATATACCTGTTGACGTCGCCACTCAGCTCGACAGGGAGCTAGCTCTCATCGACGAGCTCGACTACTGCGGCTACTTTCTCACGATGTACGAAATCGTGCGATTCTGTCGCGAAAACGGTATTCTGTGCCAGGGGCGCGGTTCGGCGGCCAACTCGGCGGTATGTTACTGCCTGGACATTACGGCCATCGATCCAGTGCACATGGGGCTATTGTTCGAGCGCTTTATTTCACGCGAGCGCGCCGAGCCACCCGATATCGACCTCGACATCGAGCACGATCGCCGCGAAGAGGTCATCCAGCACGTCTATCACAAGTACGGCCGGATTCATGCGGCCATGGTGGCGGTAGTGATCCGATACCGCGCGCGCTCGGCGGTACGCGACATCGGCAAGGCTCTGGGCATTGGAGCAACGACACTCGACCGCCTGGCCAAGCTGTTATCCCATTACGAGGGTATCGAGTCCGACACTCTGGCCAGCGCCGGGCTTGATCCGCACGTGCCGGTACATCAGCACTTTTTGCGCCTGAGCAACGAGGTTCTCGATTTTCCCCGCCACCTGTCGATCCACCCGGGTGGCTTTTTACTCGGCCACGAGCCGGTCCACGACATCGTGCCCATCGAGAACGGCGCCATGGCCAACCGCACGGTCATTCAATGGGACAAGGACGACCTCGAAGATCTCGGTCTTTTTAAAGTGGATTTACTCGGACTCGGCGCGCTCAATCACTTGCATCGCTGCTTTGACATGATCGCCGAACACCGCGGTAAATCGCTCACCATGGCGTCCATTCCTGCCGACGACAGCGAGACCTACGACATGATCTGCCGCGGCGACACGGTGGGGGTGTTTCAGATCGAGAGCCGGGCGCAGATGTCGATGTTGCCCCGGCTGCGCCCGCGTCATTTTTACGACCTGGTCATCGAGATCAGCATCGTGCGGCCAGGGCCGATCACCGGCGGCATGGTGCACCCGTATTTGCGCCGGCGACGCGGTGAAGAACCGATCGAGTATCCGCACGAGAGTTTGCGTCCGGTACTGCAAAAGACCCTGGGAGTGCCGCTATTTCAGGAGCAGGTCATGCGTCTGGCCATGGTGGCGGCGGACTATACACCCGGCGAGGCCGACCAGTTGCGCCGCGATATGGCCGCGTGGCGGCGCAGTGGCCGGATCGACAAACATCGAGATCGGCTGGTTTTGGCGATGACCAAAAAGGGTATCAGCGAGGAATTTGCCCAGCGAGTATTCGAGCAGATACGGGGTTTTGGCGAATACGGCTTTCCCGAGAGCCACGCGGCCAGTTTTGCGCTCATCGCCTATGCCACGGCCTATCTTCGCTGTCACTATCCGATCGAGTTCACCTGTTCTCTGCTCAACGCCCAGCCTATGGGTTTTTACACCCCGGCGACCATTGTGAGCGATGCGCGTCGGCACGGCATCGAGGTGCGTCCGATCGACGTGGTCAAGAGCCAGTGGCAATGTGCGCTGGAGCGGACCGTGGGTGGAGAATTCGCCATCCGCATGGGGTTTCGCTTTATCAAGGGAATGAGCCTGGCGGCGTGGCAGCGCATCGATCAGGCGCGCTCCGACATGCCATTTCGCAGCCTGGCCGATTTTGCCCGGCGCAGTCGACTCGACGAGGGCATCCAGACTCGACTGGCCGAAGCCGGTGCATACTCGTCGCTCACCGACAAGCGGCGCGACGCTCTGTGGCAAGTGCGCGGCTATCACCGGCAACAGGGCGACCGTCTGGACGTGCCATCTTTCGAGCAGTCGCCGGAATTTGCCGGTCTCAGCGCTCTGGAGACCATCATATGGGATTATGATTCCAGTCGGCACAGCGCGCGCGGCCATCCTCTCGAGCCGCTGCGCCGAGCGCTTCGCGACAAACGCCTGCCCGACGCCCGCACTGTCCAGCAAATGCGCCACGGCGCACGGGTGAGCTATGCTGGTATCGTCATTTGCCGGCAGCGCCCCGGTACGGCCGGTGGGGTCACGTTCATGACCCTCGAAGACGAAACCGGTTTTGTTAATGTGGTTTTGTGGAAGCAGGTTTTCGACAAATTCAAAATACTGGTCAAATCGGCGATATTTTTGGGTATTACTGGCAAACTGCAAATCGAGCAAAGTCTCGTACACCTGATCGCCGAATCGCTGTGGCTACCCGATGTGGCTGTGCCGCCGGCCGGGCAGAGTCGCGATTTTCGCTAGCCTCGCTTTAGAGCCGGTCCAAAAACCTCGGACCGAGCCTGAGCGACGAGGCGCGCCGCCAGTGAATCAGCGGTGCCATGCTGTCAAGGGTTTCCACTCGCCAGATGCAATCGGTCAGCGCCGCGGCAAGGAGATACGCCATATTGTACTGTGCCTCTTCGGTATTCTGCGGCGCGCGTAGAGACAGTCCCCGCAAGCCGAAACCGATACATGCGCCGGTGACGGAATTGGCCAGTGCATGGGGCTCACGAGTTCTGCAGATCGCGCAGGCGGGCGCGCAATGTGGCGATCTCGTCGGCCTGCGCGGCGATCTCGTCGGCCTGCGCGGCGATCTCGGCAGCCTGCGCGGCGATCTCGGCAGCCTGCGCGGCAGTCTTTTCGGCCAGCGTTGGGACAATGTCGTCTCCAGTAGGTTGGCGGCTAATGCGCACCCGGGGTCTGCCGGGAGAGCTCCACCGGAAACACAGATGTGCGTCGAGTTCGGCACACAGCGCCGGTCCGTTGCCGCGATAGGTCAACTCGAGCCTGTCGGCGCTACTGCGTCGATAGACAAGAAACGCGGCCCTGCCTTTGTCCGACAAGTCGCGGGCAAATGCGTCTGGATCGGCCAAAACCAACTCGCTCACTCCGAGGTGATCGTAGCGCGGTGGATTGATGTCGTAGTCCTTTTGCCACCTGGCCGAGACAACTTCGACCGCAAATCGTGGCGCTCTGTGACCAGGCCGCCAAACCTCCCAGCGGGTCGGCATCGGCTCGTCCGTGCTCGGTGGCTCGTCCAGGATATACAGATCTGGCGAGACCTGTACATAGGGCTCGCCGTCGACCCAGGCGAAAAAATTGTCGCTGCCCAAAAAGACCGATGACCAGCCACGCTCCTCGGCCAGCACTCGCAGCGAGGACTGCAGCACATCAATGATCTGCCCCTGTTCGCCGCTCTGCCCCATATCCTCCTCCTCGGTTAAATACCACGGCGACCAGTCAATGGTTCCGTCGCTCCTGCGCAATGCCTCGAGCGCGTGGGGACGAATGAGATGCGGCGGCACAGGCTGCCCGGCAATGGTAACGGTGTTGGCGGTGGCAATGGCATTGGCCATGAGATGGACTCTAGCATACTGACATCTACCCCCAAAGTCAGCATCAATTCTACCTGTCCTGTCAAGTTTTTTTCGGCAGGACTCCGGCCCGGGCAGCCGCCGGTGTTGAGAACGCATTGCATTGGTTGATTTACCGCGCATGGGTTTCTGTTAGCTGCGCCGATTTGACGTTGCGAAGCGTTCGAGCAGCCACTCCGCAACCTGACTGGCCCGGTCGACGCGCGGTCCGCGCCGGCGACGAGCGATATAGAGCATGTTCGGAACCGGGCGGTGATCGGGGAGTAGATCGATCAGATCACCGCATTCGAGATCGTGACGGATCAAGTAGTCGGGCAGGACCGAGATTGCAGCACCGGCCCGGACAGCCTGTCTCAAGGCGCGCAAATCAGGCACGACCAGAGCCAGCTTGCGGCGTGGCGATTGCCCGAATACGTCTCGCCAATAGCGTCGGACAATGCGCCAATCGCTGTCGAACGCTGCGATCGGGCAGTCGGCGAGCTGTGCTGCGCCAGGTCTGCCCGGCCCGATATGGCGCTGCCACCGCGGTGCTCCAACCAGGACAAAGCTCTCCTCGAGCCAGGGCAAAAGCTCAATGCCGGGCTCGCGGCGCGGTACAGACGAGATGGCAAGGTCGAGCTCTCCGGCGCTGAGCGCGGGGAGAAGCTCGCCGGGAACGCCAAATTGACAGGTTGGCCGCAATCCGCGGGCAATGAGTGGAGCCAGAGCAGGCAGAACAAGCTCGGACAGGCAGTCAGCCGGACCGCCGAGCAAAAGCGGACCGCCCCGGCTCTCGCTGCCGCGCACGGCCGCATCAAAGATCTGCTGCAAATCGTCGACCATGGGTCCGATCTCGGCTGTCAGGCTGCGCCCTGCCTCGGTCATTGCGAGATGGCGACCCGCTCGCTGAAACAGCGGCCGCTGAAACGCCGCCTCGAGAGCCTGTATGCGCTTTGACACTGCTGCCTGGGTGAGCCCGAGCTGCCTCGCAGCGGCGGTCATGGAGCCCGCGCGCGCGACCGCGACGAAGGTGCGCAAAAGGTCGAGGTCAGCCATCGTGCCACCTCAACCATAACTTTTTTTATGGGTCGATGGGAGTTAACTCATTGGACAGGGTGGCGAGCCGTCGTCAAAGTACCGATGTCGTGACGGCGCCAATCGGCGCAAATCAGGAGATTCCATGCTGAAAAACAGTTTAATCTGTGTGTCCGTTTTCTGGCTTGCATCATCGGTGGGATGCAATACCAGCCGCGGCGACCGAGAGGTGGAGCCGCAGGCAGTCGATCCATCCAGCAAAGAGCCCACCAGTGCCAGCACAACGAGCACTAAGATCGATCGAGGACAAAATCGAACCATGAACATTCTTTTTGTACTGACCAGTCATTCGCGTGTGGGCGACACGGGCAAGGAAACCGGTTTTTATCTGTCCGAGGTCAGCCATGTGTACTACCAGCTCCGGCAAGCCGGCGCCCACATTACGTTTGCGAGCATTCGTGGCGGCAAGGCGCCCATCGACGGTGCAGACCGCAAGGACGAGGACAATGCTCGCTTTCTCGACGACTCGGAGGTCATGAGCGCGGTCGCCAATACCATGCCGCTATCCGCGGCCAGGGCGTCGGACTACGACGCTGTGTATTTTCCCGGCGGCCACGGCACGATGTGGGACTTTCCCGGCAACTCCGACGTCGAGAGAGTGACTCGCGGTGTATGGGAGCGCGGTGGCATCGTGGCCGCCGTTTGTCACGGTCCGGCTGCACTCACCGAGGTCAAGCTCAGCGACGGCAGTTACCTGGTTTCTGGACATGAGGTCGCCGTCTTCACCAACGATGAAGAGAAAGCAGTCAAACTCGACCAGGTGGTGCCGTTTCTATTGCAGTCGCGTCTGCAAGAGCGCGGTGCCCGCATACGCACCGCCGCCAACTGGCAATCCAATGTGGTTGTCAGCGGCCAGTTGATCACCGGGCAAAACCCCGCGTCAGCCAAAGAACTCGGCAAGCAATTGCTGCAGGTGCTCAAAAACCCCGGCGACAAATCGTGAACCGCGATTGAATCGAGCCGACGCCACTGCAGCGGGCAGGATGCTGAGGCGTTGGTTTGATTCAAACCAAACAGGAACGCATTCGTTGTGGATCAACGTTCGCCACTCTGCCCCATATCCTCCTCGTCGGTCAGATACCACGGCGACCAGTCGATGGTTCCATCGCCCCGGCGCAAGCCCTCGAGCGCGTGGGGACAGATGAGATGCGGCGGCCCGGGAGGGCTGGTAATGGGCTTGACAATGACAGCAGCACTGCCCATGAAACGCAGGTTAGCACACCGCAATCCATCCCAAACGTCAGCATCAAGATTACCTGACCTGGCAAGTTCTTTGGGCACGCCTGGTCGCCGGGCTCGAGTCGGGGCCAGTTATTTGTTTCGAGCCGTGATGGCGATGTCTTCGATCGTGCCTCCGGGCTCGCGGTCGCCAGTGCCGAGCTGCACTTCGAGCCGGGCGCGGAGGTCGAGGCGGGCGAGCGCGTGTATCCACGATTTGCCGCTCACAGTTCGAGTCGTCCGTTCGATGGCTTGCAGTCTGGCGCCTGGATCGAGCAGGCGATACCGGGCACCGGTTTGCTGATGCTCGCCCAACGTTACAAGGTCGACGTCATCGAGGGTAGCGAGTGCGGCCGACAGGGATGGTACCAACAGGTTGTCGGCCGCAGCCGGATTCTCGGCCCAGGCAATGATGTCGACTGTGACCTGACATGGTCCGATTTCTCGATATCCTGGTATGCGGTCGCCGCGAACATGGATGACCAGGGACTCGGTCGGGGCGCGGTAGAACTTGACGACGCGACCGTCGACCCGATAGTCGTCGCCCACTCGCGCCCACTGGCCGGTTGGCGTCTCGACTTCGGTGACCGCGCCGGGGACATGGTCGGGTACAGCAAAGTCGAGCGTTGTGCCATCGGGCTCGAACGGCACGCCGGTGACCGAGTAGGCCGGTTCGCGAGCGTCGTCGGCGCCTTCGCCGAGCTTTGGGAGCATGGTGCGCAATGAAGTGGCGATGATTGCGATGAGCGATGTGGCATCGCTGGCCGGTCCTTGCAACGGACCGCTGTGGATGGCCTGCTCGGCGGGGTGGATCGCGGCAATGGCGGCGACCAGATGGTTTTCCACAGAGCCCAGCATCACGAGCTGACCTCGGCGTAGCGTACCCGCAGATCGCGAATGCTCGCTGTCCCGGCCGAGTCGGCTTGTATGACCAGTTCCAGGTCAGCAGCGCTTTTTGCGCTGGCGGCATTGAGCGGAATCAGGGCCTCGGCCGTGGTGAGCGAGATCCGGCCATCGGCGTCCATGTCAGCCCTCACTTGCTCGGAGCCGCGCCGGATATGAGCGGTTATCGGTGTGGGCGCGGGATCGGCCACCCGCAGGCGCGTCAAGGCCCATACCGGCGCGCGATGGTCTGGATTGCTGGCCGGAGTACGCCGCTCGAGCCAGGGACCGCCGCCCACTCGGTACAGTGAACGAGTGACCCTGTGGTGTATGTGAGCGCTGGTGTGCCAGGCAGCAGCGCCTGCAGTGATGTGCACGACGATCCAGAATGTTTCGGTTAACGCGGTCGGCCGGTCCAGCTGGGCCGATACCCAGCCCGGCTCGGCTGGCTTGCCCGGCTCGCTGGCCGGCATGGTCAGAGCAATGTCGGCACCCTGATACGGCCCATCGGCAGGCCGGCCGTGGTGGTCGGGATAGAGCTGAACCAGGCCGGCAACTGGCTCGGCTCCGGGACGCAGGTAGAGGTCGAATCCGGCCAGTGCCGTGCCTTCGGGCAGGGCGGCAAAGCCCTGGGCTGCCGAGTGTCGGGCATCGCATAGATGAGCCAGCTTTCTGTCCACAGAGTCAGGCACGAGATAAAGTCGCTCGCGGGCCAGCTCGGCGGTGACGGCCAGCTCGACGGCCATCACCGTGGCGCCGCTCGCAATGCTCACCTGGCCGCGCACCTCGGCCTGCCAGGGAATATGCAATATGGCCGTGCCATCGTCGCCATCGCCACGGCTCAGGCGGTCGACAACGCGCAGAGTTTCGACCTCGAATGCCGCGATCGTGGCCTTGCCGGCCACCCGGGCCCGTGCGATCAGCGATACTGGCCGCTGGCCGTCGCGGCTCTGCAAATAGGTATTGATGGCTCCGGTCAAGCCATCCACAGTCAGCTCGCGGCCTGCCGGCAATGTCCCCTGGTGCTCGAAGACCACGGTTCCGCCGGGCAACTCGACAGTGAGATCGTGGGGCTGGCCGGTTGCTTTCACGGTCAGGCCGGTCACCGCCATTGTGCTGGGCTCGAGGATGGCGGGCACACTGGGGTTCGGAGCCTTCATCTCGATCATGACTCTGCTGGTCAGTACGGCCGGAAAGCGCTGCTCGGCATCGACAGCCACGCTGTCCACCGGATAGAGCGGCACCCAGCTGTCGCCGGTTGCGGTCTTGAGCTGGGCCCTTTGCGCAGCGCCGGTTGGGCCTTTTTTGACATGCACTGCATGGAGTGGCCGCTCTTCGCCCCAATCCGCGATGATCCAGGCGATCTCTTCACTCGGCCAGGCCGCTCCCCTCGGTCCCAGGTCGGTGGCGATCGCTGCATCGAGAGTCTCGTCGCCATCGACTGCGCTCAGGGCCAGGCGAATCTGGCCGATTTCCTGGCCCGGATCGAGATGAAGCTGAAACTCCATTCCGGCCGGGCCGATCTCGACGACAGTCCCGACCGCAGCTGCGGGATCTGCAGGATCGAGCGAAACAACCGGTATGGGCGGACTTTCGGGCATGTTGACGGGGACGCTCGGGTGACGCTCAGGCCTCTACTGCGGATGGCGCCGCATCATTGCTGCGCCCGGTGTCGGCGAGCTCGCCTGGTTCCTGGGCGAGAAGCTCCTCCAGAACCTGGATCGCCCCACCAATGCGGGCCAGAGTTTCATGCAGCTCGGCTTGCTTGCGCTGCAGCTCGGCCATGACTTGCTGACCCGAGGCAAATTCCCGGCGCAATTCGCCAAGCCGCGCTTCGATCCGTTCTTTCATGGTTGTCCTCCGCCGTCCCGGTCGAGCGAGATATCCAGCTTTGCCGCGAGACGGGCCAGCTCTTCTTGCTGCGCTTTTACCACCCGGGTCAGCACTGCGATGATATCCATCTCGCTGATCATCTTGTGATCCGAGTTGGCAATGAGGTCGGGCACGTCCTCGGCGATAAATCCCGCGTGCAACTTTTTGCTGTCATCAGCGCGATAATAGAATTGTACTGGCTCGAGCCCATTGAGCACGGCGGCGGCCTGCTGGTAGGTAAATTCATCGAGAATGGTCTTGAGCTCTCGGCTCGAGCCAGACCACCAGCCACCGTTTCTGTCGACCCCTCTGGAGGCATTTTTACTGTTGTTTACATGAAAGAAAATACCACCGTGAGAATGCAGTCTGAGATTGCGATTAGAGCTTGTGGTACTGATTGTCTCATATGGCCAGGTTTGATTGACACCCGCGGGTTTGTAGCCAATTGCCAGGTTATTCATGATGGCTCCGCCAGGTACATGGAGAGGAGCTGTTGGCTCATTAATGCCGATGCCAACGCTGCCACCTGTAATGCCGAGATCATAGGTATTTTCCAGGCGCATATTGACATATTTTTTGGTGTCGGTATCTCCCCATCCCAGAAACATGGCCCGTGTGTTGCTAGCGGTGCGCCATTCGATGTACGGCAGCCGCGGTGCGTACCCCTTGGGGTCATTGACTCCTCTGAGGGTAATATGATGCGAGCCCATGGTAATGTGGGATCCGGAGGCTCCAGCGCTATACACATCGAATAAGTCGATGGGGGCGGTGGTTCCAATGCCTACTCGGCCGGTATCACTCCTGACAGTAATGCGTGCAGTCCCTCCTGTACACAGCGAGAGATTTTCGTTGTACGAACCGATCTTGCCGGAATCGACCCTGATTTCTCGGTTAAAATAATAACTCGGCCGATCGGTGTAAAAATGGCAGAGACCCTCGTTCCTGGGGCCGACATCCACATAACCGCCGTTGGCAGATATGCGCAGCGCACCGCTCTGGTTGCCGCGGATCGGGCCACTAAACGTCGCCATGCCGCTGGTTCTGTCCACTGTGATCCGCGCGGTCCCGGCGGTGCACAGCTGGAGGTTCTCGTCGTACGAACCGATCAGGCCGGAATCGACTCGAATTTCTCGGTTAAAATAATATTTCGGCTGATCGGTGTAAAAATGGCACCAGGCATCACTTTTGGGACCCACATCGACATAACCGCTATTGGCAGATATGCGCAGCGCACCGGCCTGATCGCCCCGCACCGAACCATTGATGTCGAGTGCCACGGCGGGCGCGCCCGCGGTGGCGATACCGAGCTTGCCCGTGACGATCATATCTTGCTCGACGGTCAAAGAACCGCTGATGGTATCGCCAGTGCGATTGACCTTGCTGGAGTCGAGGTCGTTGATCGTGGCCAGAAGATTTTCGATATCGCCGATGATGGCGTTGCCGTTGACGGTGAGATCGCCGGTCACGCGCAGGTTCGTGATGGTGACATCGGATGCCGGGTCGATGCGAGTGCCGTCGACGGCGTGCTCTTCGATGCCAGTGCGGGGCACCTGACTGCCGTCTGCCTCGCCGGTGTGGCGATGGGACCGCACTTCCTCGCGAGCGCGTACCTGCAGCTCGTTCCAGTCGCCGCTGCGGATGATGTCGCCCGGGTCTTTTTGAACATACGGAATCGGTCGATCGGGCATCAGAAGCTCACTTCCCAGGTCAATGTCAGCTGTAGATTGCCAGTGCGGGTCACAGTGGGAAAAGTTACCCGGTTGTAGAGGACGGGCTCTTGATTGGGCAGGGTGATCAGAATGCCGGCTTCGCGCAGGGCTTGCTCGCTGCCGTCGGGGGTGACCGGCAGAGTTGCGGTCACGGTCGCGATCACCTTGGGCCGCTCTGCGGCGTTTTCGGTGCGGACCGGCAACACCGAGGCCAGGGCCTGGTCGAGCTGTTCTACGAGAGTGGTATCGCCGTCGGCCGGTGCCGCGACCTGGCCCTCGCTGTCGGCCGGGCCACCCGTGCCCACTGCAATGGCCAGAGTCGGCTTGCCCACGGCAACACCGCCAAAAATCTGCGCCAGAAGAGTTTTTCCGACCGTGGTGATGCGATTTTTCACCCATCGCCGATCGACCTCGCGGCCCGCGCGATCGCGAACCACAATGGTCAGCTGGCCAGCCAGGCCGTGTTGCTCTTGTATTGCCATACTCTCTCTCCTCGCTTGCCAGAATGCTCCGTGAGCTAGCCGCATCGATCACCGGCTAGGTGTTGCCGCCGTCGCCCCCTTCATCGTCAGGTGTATCAGCGCGCTCGAAATGGCTCCAGTCGAGCCGGGTGTGGTCGAACAGGCCGAGCAATGCAAAACTCTCCTCGGTCAGAGCGTGATCATCGCGAGCGCCGGCGTGAGCCTGCACATCGGGTGCGGCATCGCCGAGGGGTTCGGCCTCGGCAAAGCCCGCCTCGGCCCCGATACCGACCGGCGCATCGCCGAGCGGCTGGGCCTCGATCAGCGCCGGTTCGGGAAAATCGATCACGGCCAGCACACCGGCGGCCCGGGCGCTCTCAATGCTGTCGCGGACCAGTTCGAGAGCACCGCGCTCGAGCTGAGCCTGGCGCACCCACGGACTTTTGGGGATGCGCAGCCGAAATGCCGCAGGCGGCCGTACCCACCAGGTAAAGGTGATCCGTACCGCAGTATCGCCGGGCTGCTCGGGCGCGTTGTCGGCAAGCTCGCCGGCGTCGCTGCCCGCCACTGCGCGAACATCGTCCGGGGTGAGCACGCGATAGCGCCAGGAGTTGGTCGCGCGGCGGACAAGCGGGGTGCGAACCTGTTGCGCCAGCACACCAAAACGGGCTGGCTGGCCGTCATCGAGTGGTCCAAAGATGGCCTCGCCGGGGTCGTCAAAAGCAATGCCGGTGATGTAGTACATGTTTGCCGTGACATCGACGACGCTGCCGTCGGGCCGGGTCACCATGGCACTGCCCCCGGGCTGACGTACCCGCCAGGGATGGTGGCCGGTGGAATCGTGGCTATCAAAGGGCGCGAGCTCTTTTTCAGTGACCGCCGGACGCACCCGCAATACCTCGCCTGGCTGCAAGGTGCCGGCATAGAGGGTTACCTCGCGGGTATCGTGGTTCTGAACGGCGGGATAGCTGACCGGCCGGGCACTCGAATTCACCGGCACGCGCAATTCGACCACCGGCCGGTCCTCGACCAGGCTGGGATTGGCCAGGGATAACGCGGTTCCGGGGGTCAACCCGGCCAGGGTTTGCTGGCGCAGGATCACCGGGTTATCGGTGATCCAGGCCTCGACAATGCGTCGCCCGGCATTGGGGCATGGGCCCTTTTTCTGGCCCTGACAGACAGCGCAGCGCCGGGTGGTGCCGAGCGCCATGCCCCAGCCCAGGGTGGCGTCTTTTTGCGCGCTCACGTGCACGCACGGCTCGGTGCCGAGCGCGGCCACAGCCAGGGAAAGAAGCGCCCGCGGGGTGGTCAAGCCGCGCGTGACCACCCGGGCAGTGACCAGCACGCGAGTGCGGTAGGCCTCGGTGGCCTCGCCGCGCAGGCGGCGTATGCCCACAAGATGACCCAGTAGCGCGACCGCGCTGGCCGCACCCGGGGCCGGTGGGTCGCCGCTGGCCAGAGCGATCCAGCGATCGAATAGAGTGCGCTGCAGGTCGGCGTCGAGGCTGGCCAGAGCGCGAGCCATCACCTCGATAACTCCGCCGACTGCACTGTGCCGTGGCTGGGCGGTGAACACCCGTGGCAACAAGCCCAGCAACCGCTCGCGCCGGGCCCGCGGATTGGCCGGCCCCTGTGGCCGCCTGGCCGTGGTGGTATTGCCGGCTGCCGACTCAGCCACCACCGCTCTCCTCGCCAGTTCCCGCCTCACCCATGAGGAGATGGCGCAGCGTGGGACGCTCTCGTTTGCCGAGCGGGTCGCTGTCATCGGGCCCGCTCAGCTCGACCTCGCGACCGTCTCGGTCATGGGTCAAGCGCACTGTGACCGCCTCGCCCTCGTGCCCGCCCACAATGTTCTGTTGGCGCAAAAACGCCGCGAATTCGCCGTGCGTCACCGAGTCGCGCTCGCCGCTGTCCACCCCATTGGCCAGATCGTCGAGAAAGAGTTTCAGCGCATTGCGAACCGCATCGTCGGCCGGCCGGGTCTGGCCCGCGGCAATGGTGATCGCGACATCGACCCACAGGTCCACAGCAGGCGGCTCGAGAGCGAGCTGAATCGGCCAGCGCTGGCGGTCGACTCCGGCCCGCTCGTCCACACCCAAGCGCAGATCGCCGTTGCGCAATCGATAGTCGGGCGAACGATCGTGTGGGCCGCCATCCTCGCCCTGACCCGGATCGACCCAGGTGGTCATGAACGGCGCATCTTGCAGTGCATGGACCTCGGTCACGGCAAGATGGCTGGTGAGCAGGTTTCTGACCTTGGTCCAGCGCACCCGTTCGCCGATGCCGAGGTCGTCGAAATAGGCGGCGAGCTTTTGCTCGATGTCGCCGGCAATGGCCTGTTTTTCGTGCTCGGGATAGTTTTGATCGAGCTCGAGAGTGGCCTTGAGCTCGACCCAGATACGGGTGGCCGCCTTGACCGTGACGCGAATACCGGCCGGACGGACGGCCAGAACTGCCTCGCGGGCCAGGCTCTCGTGTTCGAGCGAGATATCGGGATCGCCCAGGATCACTTCGACCTCGCCCGGGCGATCGGGCATGGCGTCGAGTATCTGCACTTCGTGAAGGCCTGTCGAACGCACGGCCTGGGCCAGCGCCGGCACTGTGCCGAGATTGTTGTGTTCGAGAATGTGCCGGGCGCGCTCGCGCAACTCGCTGTCGGTCTCTTCGCGCTGGCGCAATACCAGCTCGCCGGGATTGGTGACCCCCTCGATGCCCAGAATGGGCCGCGGCATGACCGAGAGGCCACCGGCAGGGACATTGTCGCCTCCCGGCTCGACCGAGCGAATATCGACTATCACATCTGTGCCGCCGCTGGGCAAGGTGACGGATCTGGCGGTCTCGAAGAGCTGGACATCGCGGCCGGCAACCAGGGTGCCGGCCGGAATGTTGATATCGTCGGGGGTTGGTATGTTGCGCGAAAAAAGCACGCTGCCCTCGACATGACCGGCCCGGCGCCGAGTCATGCCGAGCAGAGCGACGACATTGTCGAGCGCGCTAGCCTCGGCTGTATCGAGATAGCCGTAGCGATACACGATATCGAGCTGCTCGTAACAGACGGCCAGCTCGCGGGCAAACGCCTCGAGCAGGGTGCGGACCACGCTGCCCTCGGTGACATCGGTGAGCGCAGTGCGGCCGCCCGAGCCGCTGCCGGCAAATTCGAGCAAGTCCTTGACCAGAGTGGCAAAGTCCTTGCTGGAAAACGGCGTGTCAGTCGACATGCAGGGCCACCTCGATCACCGCCTGCTCGCCGCTCACCGCGACCACATGGGCGATGACATCGACCACGCCGGGTGTGCGAGGACGCTGACTCACCGCAACCCGGGTCACCTCTTGGACCCGCCAGTCGTCGAGCAATGTGCGGCGGACAAAACGGCGCAACAGCTCGCGATTGGCCCGATCGAGCGGCTCGCCGACCAGCTCGCGGATGCGCGTGCCGTAGCGGGGATGGCCCAGTCCGGCCAGTTCGCCGCGGTCGACCACAAGGCGGAGAGTGAGCGCCTGGACCAGATTGTCGGTACCGCTCACTGTGTCGACGTCGCCTGCGCCGAGTGCCAGGTCGACCTCGTCGCCACTGACGAACACGAGCCGCAAATCTGTGCCGTACGGATCTGCCATTGCGTTACTACATCAGGCGACCCGGGCCGGCAGTGGCCGCCGGAGAGCAGGGAATGCCCGGGGCCACTTTGACCTGGGACATGAACATGGTGAGCGATTGGGCCACTACGTCGGCGATGGCGCCGGCCAGATCCGGAGCATTTTCGCCGCGCAGGCCGTTTTGTTGCATGAAACCCGAAACAATGGGCTCGAGCTGGGCTTTGGTTGGAGCTGGCATTCGATCGAGACCTCTGTCGGCGCGGTGACGTCCCATGGTGCGCTATACCAACGTTCCCGGGCTGGTGGTGGTGAAGCCGGCAATGGCAATGCCCGGGGCCACTTTGACCTGGGCGGCAAAGAGAGTGATCGCCTGGGCCAGGCTGGCGGCGATGACCTTGGCCAGATCGCCGGCGTTCTCACCCTGGATGCCCTCGGCCTTCAGGGCTGACTGGGCCGGGCCTTCGAGCTGACTGGCGCCCGGACCGCCGGCCGGCGGTGGCAAGAGCATGCCTGGGCCGACCGTGCTGCCGCTGCCCGGTGGCGGCGGCGCGGCTGCTGGAATGCCGGGCAGAATCTGGGCCTGACCGAGAAACAGGGTCAGAGCTTGCGCAGTGACCTGGGCCAGGGCTTTGGCCAGTCCCGGCGCATCCTCGCCCTGGATACCGGCCGCCTGCAGAGCACCGGTGGCAATCGACTCGATCTGACTGGCAGTGGGAGCAGGCATGATGCGCACCTCGTGGCTTATCCCTTGGCTTTGACCGATCCGGAACCGACCAGCGGAGCTCCGGTGAAATAGCATTTATGAGTCTGTTCGGTAATTACCCCGGCGCCGCCCGTGCCCAGCTCGACATTGCCCGAGGCATCGATGGTGCAGTCAGCGCATTTGATCTCGGCGTTGCCCTTGACCTCGATGGCCAGGTCGGCCTCGCCGGCCAGTTCGACATTGCCGTCTTTTTTGAGGGTCAAAACGGTCTGACCAGTCGTGATCACCGCTGATTCTTCTTTGTCGAGAGCAATGGACGTCTGGCCCTGGTACGGCGATTCTACCCGCCATTCGTTTTCGTCGTGAACAGGCGGATTGGCCTCGTCCGAATAGAGCCGGCCGATGACCACGGCCCGATTGGGATCGCCGCCGACATAGGTGATCAACACCAGATCACCGACCCGGGGCGCGCTGACCATGCCTACATGAGGCGTGGCAATGGGCACCTTGCGCAGCTCGAGCTGGCTCTCGCGCAGCGCGACGTTGCATTCGTAGTTGTGGGTATCGCCGTCGGCGTGGGGAAATACGCTGGTCACCACGGCGACGTCGCCCAGCCGCAAGGACAGGAGCTCATCGCGGACAATGGCCCGGATAATGCCGACCAGATCGCCGCTATTGTGATTGGCTGTCATGCGGTTTTACGAAACTCGTAGGTGAGCTGAACATTGTCGAAATAGGCGTCGATATCGTAGGCCGACTGATGCCGTCCCTCGAGTGCGATGAGGGCCCCGGTGGCCCCGGCCGGCACTTTGAGGAACTGGGTTGTCTGCGGCTTCCAGTTGCGCTTGCGCATGATTGCATCGATGGTCAGCTCGCCCGCGGTGGCGACCTGATCGGGCCACCAAGCCGAGCTGTCCTCGGCCAGGCGGCCCTTGCTGGCATCGCGCTGGGTGCCGAGGTTGCCGCCGAAACCCTCGCTGCCGTAAATCTCGAGCACGATGCGCCCGTCGTCGGGCAAGCCGGTATTGTTGGCGCGGTCTCGGTAGAGCGACCGGCGCATGCAGGTGGCCTTGAGATAGAGCTCGTACCCGGTGGTGAGCTGACTCATCAGCGGAGCGAGGTCGACCCACTGGTACATCCGCGAGATGGCGCCCTGGGTCGGGCGCTGTCCGCCGAATAAAGCGCCGTCGCCTGGAGTGCCCTGGCGGCCGCCGCGCCACGGCTCGACATGGCGCGCGGCAAAGAACAGAAAGCCGCTGGCTGCCTCGCCCTCGGACCAGCGGCCGCCGTCGTACCAGCCCTCGTCACTGCCACCGGCGACCAGCCGGGATTGCAGGGCCACAAAGCCGGGCGTGAGCTCTTCGCTGTTATCCGATATCCACCCCCCGGTCGCGGCCACCTCGGCGATGGGACCCAATCCGCTGGCCGTGTGCCCGGCCAGGTAGTAGGCGTATCTGGGCCGATCGCGCTTGATGGCGATGTTTTCTTCCTCCGGCGTATCCGCAGCGGGATTGACCAGGCGGAGCGGTCGCGAAATGATTTTTGGATCGTCCACGACCTCGGACGGCGGCAGCCGGACTGTATCGAAGGGCTTGGCTCGGATCAGGTTTTTGCCGTCGAAGTCGAGATGGAGCATCCGGTTGAGGGTCGCGTTGTCGAGCTCGCCCGATTTTGGCAAGTCGTTGACGATCTGGAACCGGCGCAGGCGCTGGGTCAGTTTGTCACTGAAACTCTTGCGCTCGGCGTCGCCCGACAGGGCGGGTTCGCCGTAGCCGAGTTTTTCGAGCAGAGTGTGCACTTCGACCAGATCGACTGTGCGCTTGTCGGCATCGTCTTCGCGGCTGTCGAAGAAAAACTCGACCATGGTTTCGGTCGCGCCGCTGATCTCGCGAGTGACCACAGTGGTTCCGGGCAGCTGGTCGGTGGCCGTCTGCCACGTCCGGCGGCTGCCCAGCCTGAAAATGGCGTGCTCTTCGCTTTCCGGTTGTTCTTTGCTACCCAGGCCGTACACCGGTGTATCCGAGCTGAACGCCCATTGCATGAGCCGGACCTTGCCGGTGCTGTCGACATTGAGGTGTTCGCTGGTCGCGGCCGAGATTTCGCCGGTATTGATATCGCCGGCAGGGTTGCGCGGAAAGGGCAGCTGCTCGATGCACATGAGGCGATAGAGCTCGTGTCCCATACCGGCCACATCCTCGGGATCGGGGATATAGTCTATGTACTTCTTGATATCGTCGATGGTGGCGCCGACCCCGGAGAGCGGATTGGAGCCCGGCGCCTGGCCGACCAGTGCGCGCACGCCATTGACAAAGTTGTCGTCGGTGGCGGCCTTGATGAGATCGGCGCTGACCTCGACCAGGGCCTTGCCAGCGTCGGTTTGGACGAGGATCTCGCGAATGTCGAGAGTCAGCTCGATCATGTACGACAGGGCAGTGGAAAAGCCGTCGATGCCGGCCTTGACCCCGCGGCCAATATAATCGGATTCGCCCTGGGCTTGCCGCGCCCGGGCGATGCGCACCCAGCGGGGCGGCCGTCCCGGCTCGTCGATATCCTCCAGCGAATGCCGTACTTTGAACAACAAGTAGGCGATGAGCTGGAATGGGTTGCCCGTGGTGGTATCCGGTTGCTGGTCTCCGTTCATGATCCTGTCCTTGCGTTCACACCGCTGTCACTATGTGGCCCGACCAACGGATTTGATATGTCGGGTCAGGCCGGTCTAGGCTGGTACATCCACTCCGATATCCGCCATCACGTTGCCCAGTGCACCGGGCCCGGGCGGCTCGGCATCGGGCTTGATGTGCTGGCCGAGCAAGCCCTCGACAGCGCTCTGGATGGCTTTCAGTTCTTCGGGCCTGGGCAGAAGTTTGCCGATGGACAGGCCCTTGTCGAGAAGTTCGCTGCCCTGTTGCAGGCCATTGCCGACCACTTCAAAGGGTTTTTTGGGCAGGCCCCAGGTTTCGGGCAAGTCACCAAAGGACAGGCCTTCACCGGCGGCCTCGATGGCTTCGCTGAGGACTTCTAGGGATGCCAGCATGGCATCTGCGCCGATAACCTGGCTCTCGGCTGCGACGCTGGTCTGGTGTAGCCACACCAGCACCTCGGCCATGGCGCTCAGAACGTTGCGGACGAGATCCGGAAGGACCCCCCGAGCATCGCCCAATTCGGAGATCTTGGCGCCCGACTCACCTTCTGTCGCGACTTTGACCGCTTGCAGACTGGCTGCCACCGCACCGAACACCGAGCCAGCAACCGGGCTGGGAGTCGCGCCAGAAACCATGGAAGCTGCAGTACTCATGATGCGGGCGCCTTGTACTCTTGCAAAGTGCCAGCCAGCCCGTCAAGGCGAGCCAGCAGATCATCCAGGTCCTGGGCCGACGGCAGATCGTCGAGCACGGCCCGACCACTGGCAACCACCCGACCGCCCAGATCCACGGCGCTGGCAACCGGGTCGGTTACTTGAACAACTGCGCCCAGTCCGGCCTCGGCCAGCTGTTCGCCGGACAGGCTCACGATCTGCTCGACGCCTTCGATAAACGGCTCGACCAGACCGAGCACTCCGGATAGAGCGCCGACATGGACCAGGGGGTCGCGCAGCTCGGCCAGTAGAGAGCGGAGTTCTTGCACAAGTCCGCTCAAAACGTCGACCGCCTGGTTGAGCTGACTCTGTGCGCCGAGTTCGATGGCCAGGGTCGGAGCCGCTCTGGCCGTATCGGTGTCGAGCAGCTCGTCCACGCTGCCGACCAGGCCGGTCAGGTCGCGCACGATATCCACGGCAGAGCTCATGTCGCATGCTCCAGGAGAGAATCCACGGGCCAACCGGGTTTTATCCCTTTTCCCGGAGCAGGCCAATTCAGAACGACGCGGGCGACGCCGATTGCCCGGTCCGACGCCGATTGCCCGGCCCGATGCCGACTGCCAGCCGGGGGATCGTCGTCCAGGCTTTTTAACTTGTCGCGTTGCGCAATAAACAGCGAAACGTCACGATAGTCTGTGAACGCAATGCGACCCGCTGATACAAGCCCCGAGGCCCACGCCGCGCAGATTGAATTCTACCGCCGCATCGGGGTCGAAAAGCGACTCGAGCTCGGACTGCGTATGTCCAGCGAGATTCGCCAGGTCGCCGCAGACGGCATTCGCATGCGGCACCCCGGATACACCGAGGAAGAAGTACGACTGGCTCTATTTCGCCTCACTCTTGGAGACGCGCTTTTCAGAGCTGCCTGGCCCAACTTGCCATTACTCGAACCATGAGCCTCGATAGCTTCCTCGGGCGTCTGGCGGCAATTCTGGAGCGAGTTGGCGTCGAATATATGGTTGTGGGCTCACTCGCCAGTACAGCCCACGGGATCGCTCGGACGACTCACGACATCGACATCGTCGTCGCGCTCTCCTCGCAGGAGCTGCCGGCTCTACTCGATGGGTTTTCTCCGGATGACTACTATGTGAGCGATGAAGCGGCCAGGGAGGCGATACGACGCCGCTCACAGTTCAACATCATCGACATGGAGACCGGGTGGAAAGCCGATCTCGTCATTCAGAAGCAGCGCCCGTTCAGCATCGAGGAACTCCGTCGCCGTCAACGCGTCACCCTGCTCGGACAGGACATCTACGTCGCGACCGCAGAGGACACGATCATCGCCAAGCTCGAATGGGCCCGCCATGGGCAGTCCGAGCGGCAACTTCGAGACATCGCCGGAATCATCCAGGTCAAGGGAGCAATGCTCGACATCGAGTACATCGAGCGCTGGGTCAGCGAGCTTGACCTGGCCGACACTTGGAAGGCCATAGAATTCTCGAGCAAAGAGGATAGCCGATAAGAGGTCCTGGCCGACCGCGGTTCGAGGCAGACGGTCGAGGTGAGGCAGCATGGAGCATGGCTCCATCTCCTGCGTCGAGGCGGAACTTCGCTAATCGAGCAGTGGCCGCAGGCCGGCCAGGGGGTCGAAATCGGTGAGATCATTGGCCAGTTTACTGGCCTGGTCGGAGACGTTTTTGAGCTTCTTGAGAAAGTCGAGGCCGCCGGCCAGGGCCTTGACCAGGGCGGTGGCCGTGCCGATATCAAAGGGTAGGTCGAGGTTCTCGTCGGCCAGCTTGGTCAAAAAATCGCCCAGGCTGTCAGCGTCGCGCACAGCCTGGACCAGATCCATGACGGTTTCGAGATCGACGCTGGACACCGCGTCGAGGATGTCGTTGAACGCGCCGCCGGTCAGAGAATCGACATTCTGCGCGATGCTCGCGCCGAGGTCGTCCATGCTCAGGTGATCGAGCAGATCGGGCTGGTTGGCGAGTGCATCGCCGAGCGACCCGGGATCCTGCAAAACCGCCCCGGCAGCCAGTCCGCCCGAGGCCCAGGCGGCCGCATCGGCCTCGACATTGGCATTGACCGGCGCGATCGCTGTCCCGGCAGGCTCGGGCGGTGCAGTGTACTCGCGCAGCCGGATGGTAAAGCGATAGCGGCTGCGATACCCCGCGACCTGGATGAATTTGACGTCCTCGATGACCACATCGGTGAGCTCGGTGCCCACCGCGATGTCGGCGGCAAACGACTGCGGCTCGGCTCCGGCCTGGGCCGCGCGCAGCGCTTCCAAAATGCGCAGAACCGCGTCGGTCCGGTCGTCGGCACTCTGCCCGGCCTGGTAGCGGTCGAACAGGATGCCCTCGAGCGTGATGGTAACCGGGTCTCGGCCCAGATCCTGAAACACCGAACCCTGCTGATCGGGTACTCGCTGCTCGACCAGGGTGCGGGCCTCATCGGTGTACACGTCCTGTACCCCGACCAGTTCGATATTGCCGATGCGCACTGCCATTTCAAAACTCCAATCGGGTGATATAGCCGCGCCGCCGGCTCATCAGGTGGCGGACCTGGCGCACCCGCAGGGTGTGATTCTTCAGCAGGGCGCTGGTGGCAGCGTGCTGGTCGGGCAGATCGGCGATGTCGATCAGGTCGCCGGGCTCGATCCCGGGAGTGCCGAAGATGTCCACGCGACCGCGCACTCGGCGGCTGGCCAGAGCAGCCATGTGGCCGTCGGCGCAGGCCTGGGCCGCCTCGCCAGTGCGCACGGCACCGCTCTTGAGCTGGCGCGGGCTCTGGCCGAGCGAACCACTCGTCGTGGCACCGCTGGCATCGATGGCCGCCTTGCCGCTCACTCCGGCCAGATCGCTGGCCAGCCAGTGTGTCTTGTCCGCCCCTTTGCTGCCAGCCGCGCCCTCGCCCCATACAGCGATGCTGTCGACGACCAGGGGAGGCCGGTAGAGATCGAGGGAGATCACGCTCTCGCCGTACGAAAAGCGGTGATCGGCCGCACCTTGCCTGGGACTGGCAAAATGCGCGGCACCACGGCCGTCGGTGTACAGGTCGGCGCCGCATAAAGCGGCCAGCTCTTGCGCGTAGTGCAGAGCGCGCGGCCCGCGATGGATCACGTAGACGGCGAGATCCGGGCCGGTGTCGATGGTGCCGATGGATATCCCGGCCTGATCGAGCAGATCCTTGACGATGAAATCAACGCTCACATCCTCGTAGGTGACCTCGATATCGAGCCGACCGAGCTTGACCAGTCCGTCACTGGCAACAATGCGCTGGGACGTGGCAGTGACCTCGACCGCCTCGACCTCGCCGGTAAACACCGCGGCTGAGCTCTCGCCAGCCGACAGCTCGACGCTGATGGCATCGCCGGGCGCCGGGGCTTCGACTCGGTTGCCGCCCAGCTCCAGCCGGCAGCGGCCGCCAATGCTGTCCATGCTCAGCTCGCTGAATAGCGCGAGCAGCTGGCGTTCGCCCTGGTTGGGCCGACTGCTCGCGATCTGGCTGCCAATAGTGGCGTGATAGCCGATTTTCTGCGCCATCGATTTACACGTCCAGTCCGTGGCGCCGGGCCGCGGCGCGCAGAATGTCGATCAGCGCCTCTTCTAGGGCATCGCGAGTGTCGTGGTCCAGTTTTCCGCTCCCATCCTGGGGGGTCACCGCAACCTTTACGTTGAATGTATTGTGTACCCGATTCGCCGGCTCCGGATCGGGCGCCGGGCTGGCTGGCCCGGACGGCACTTGTGGCGCTGGCCTGGCCGGTCCTTCAAGGGCGCGCATGGTCAGCTGATGGGCCCGTTCGAGGACCGGTTCGATGGCGGCCACCGCGCTTGCCACGGTGGTCCGCTGCGAGCGCGGAACCAGGGCAACGCCGGTGGTGCGCAAAACGGCTTCAGGGGGCGCAGTCAATGGCTGCGCGAGGTCTGCCATGGGCCGGGAGTGCCGGACTCGCTCGCGACTGACAGGAGCTGCCCCCGAGGTATGCATCTCGATTTGCACGTTCCGCTCGCCGGTCTGGCGCGTCTCGCGCGCCGGCAGAGCAGTCGGTACCATCGGCACCCGAGCCCGAGCCGGGTCATGGCGCGGCCCGGCCGGATCGGTGTATGGCCGCGACTCGACGACACGGGAATCCAGAACCGCGGTTTGTCGGTCCGGTCGGTCCGGTGCACTCGGTGGCCGGGCAGATTCGCGTCGGGCGAGATCGAGCGGCCGGGCCGAGGACTCCCCCGCGCTCCGCTGCACCGGTATCTGCGCGTCTGCCGGTGCAGCAATCTGGCTTGTTGGCTGATCGGGTCCGGGCTGGTCGCGCTTGGCCGGCTGGGCGGGCAATCGAGCCGGGGCATCGTCGGTGCTCTGCGGCGCCGGTACCTGGATGCGTGTCGACACCGCAGCGCCGACGTGTGGGGGAGCTGGGCCGGGCCGGTCGAGCTCCGGAGCCCAGGCCAGGCTCTCGCCCTGGCTGGGCCGGGCCGGCAGATCCGCATGTGCCGGCGTGATCACAGCATTGTGCCGGTGCTCGGGCAGCCCGTGGGCAGGCCGCGATGGCTTGACCGCGAGGCCGGTGATGGTCGGTATCTTGTGCTTGGTCTGCCCGGGCTCCCCCGCCTCGAGCCTGTCCGATCGCGTGGACGCCACGGCGTCGAGTTTGTCCGATGGTCCGCGCTCGGCGTGGTCGGATCGAGCGAGTTGCGCGCTGTCGTCGGCCGGATCGTGAGTTGCGACCGGCGAGGCAGCTGCATCCACGGCGATTTCCATGTCCAGGATGCGCAGTGCATCGACCATGGCGCGGGCCACGGGCGCGAAAATCCGGCTGCACAGAGCATCGCTGGTGGCGTATGGGCCGCTGGGCGGTTTCATCCGTCGTCCTCGATATCGACGATGACCGCGTCGGAGTATGCGGCCAGCCGGCTGGCCGGCATGGCAGACCGGTGTGGACGCGGGGCGTGAGCATGCGGGGTCGTGGCCAGCGCAGCCCGATCCGGTGAGTTTGGTGGACTCTCGACCAGGTCGATGATGGCCAGCAGGCGGTCGATCTCGGCGGCTGGCGTGGCCCATACTTGCGTCGGAGTCCAGCCCAGCACGCGGCACAGGGTCAGGGTCTTGGCAGCAGCGTTGTGCACACTGGCAGCCCAGCTGGTCATGGGCTCGGTGGCCGGATCGATCACATTGGCGGCCACGACTCTATCGATGAGCCCGGGGGTGACTCCCGAGTCGAGCTCATCGAGCTCGCGCTCGGGCGCGATGGCGACCACACTGGCTCGCACCATGGCCTCGACATAGCCGGCAATATCGAGCCAGGGCACATCACCCCGGGTTTCGCCGTGCCGGGCCAGTGCCGCTTGCCGTTCGCCCTCGGTCCACCGGCGCAGGCGGACGGCCACGGCACCGATGGTTTGCCAGCTGTCGGTGCTGGCGACCCCGCGTCTGTCGAAATCGCGCTCGCCTTCGCCCTGTGGAGAGAACTGCGAGCCGTGACCGCCGGCTGCCCACCAAAGGGCCAGCGGAGCCAGCTCGTCGTGCAGGTGCATGGGCACCTCCGAGCGGTAGAGCACCTGGCGGGCAAACGCCGACTGATCCAGCTCCAGGGTGCCCTGGCCCGGTATCAGGCTCGAGCGCAGCGCATCGAAGTGATCGCCAAAACGCCACGGTTGCAGTGCGACCTCGGTGCCGTCGCGGCTGCTCACCGGCAACGGCCGGTCGAAGCCGCGAAATCCCGCCTCGAATGCGGCACTGTCGATCGTGATCGGCTCCCGCTCCACATGTCCGGCATCGCGCGCCGGCACAGCTTACTCCTCGCGCACTCGGGTGGCGCTGAAGGCGTAGGTGGTCACTGCCGTGCCGCCCGCGTCCATGCCGAACGACTTGCCCTCGACAAAGCAATCGTCAAACGACAGAGTGCGTTTGGCTGCCTCGCTGCCCTCGTCTTTTTTGAGATCGGCGACCAGCTGAAATTTCGACCGATCGCCGAGATGAGTATCCAGCACGAAGCTGGCCGAGCGAACGATCAGCTCGCCCTGGACTGTGCGCAGCCCAAAGCTCACATCGACCCGTTCGTCGCTGCCCACAGCGCGCACATCTTCGCGCTCGGTGACCACTCGAAAGACCAGCGATTGCAGGCCCTCGACAGCCTCGCCGTCGATCAGCACATTGCTCTTGTTGGCGGAAAATACGGTCGGCATGGTCTATGGTCTCTCTCACGCTTGGACCAGAATGGTCGCGTAGATGTAATCGATGGCGCGAACCGGCCGCACGGCCAGATCGACTCGCACGATGCCCTTCTGAAAATCGGCCTGGGAGGAATACACGTCGCATTTGAAGGCCGGGTCGGAGCCGTCGGTAGAGGGCACCAGAGCCCCGTCTTTTTCCATCTGAACCAAAAACTCAACCAGTTTTTGCTTGAGCGCGGCCCGGCCGGTTTCATTGTTGAGTCGGCCGATGAATAGCTCACCTAGCATCTGTACTCCGCGCACGGCGCGATCGGCGACCCGACGTACGCTGATCTGGTCGCCATCCGAGGTAAGGCCGCGCAGGACAATGTTGCCCCGGCCGCGTTGATTGACCACGGGCACCACGTTTGCCTTGAGCAGGCCGCGTTGATCTTCGACCCCGAAGTTGCGGCGCAGCTGACCCAGGCCGGCCACGGTCTTGAAGGTGGGCGAGTGAAAGTAGCGCAGTTTGCCGATCATGCCGGCCACTGCGCCGGCCACGCCGTGGGGAGCGAGCAAGACAAAGCGATCGGAGACGAGATTTCCGACCATTTCTTCGTAGTCGTTCAACGCAGCACCGGGAGCGAGCTGGCCAAAACCGATGCGGCCTTTGCTCTCGCTGCTCATCTTTTCGCAGTGGGCCACGACTTCGCTGTAGATCTTGGCGACCCGGGCGGCGTCGGACAGGCTTTGCACATCGACCAGGACGAGGTCGACATCGGCCTCGTTGGCAAGGGTGCGCAGGGCATCGATGTACTCGTTGGAGCTGGCGTCCCTGCCGTTGTCGAGTTCGTACTCGCCATCTTTGGGCCACAGCGCCTGCTGGCCCTCGGCCAGCTCGCAGGTGCAGTACACCGAGCTGCCCTGGAGCATGGCAGCAACCGGGCGCTCGGTCTCGGGATCGACCGCCAGCTTGCGCAGTACTTCGCTGTTGTCTCCTCGCAATACCGTGAGATCGAAGACCTTGTCGCCGCCGAGGGTCTGGCGCGAGGCGATTTGCACTGCGATGCCATTGGCCCATGGGCCGGGCACCCGAGCCTTGATGGTCAGGGCGGTCTTGCCCTCGTCGCTCGCATCCGGAATGTCGACCGAAGCAGCCACCGCAGTGGTGGACTGCACCGGTGCCACCACCAGCTCGAAGACCCCGTTGGCCAGTGCTTGCCCGGCTGCGGGAATGCTGAATGCACTGGCCCGTCCGAAGGTTTCGACGTAACGGCTCCAGCTGGATGCCCGGCCGATTCCCTCGGATCCGGTCTCGGTAAGCCCGACTAGACCCAGCACTCCCGAGGGCGCCAGTTGCGGTGCTACGACTTCTTTGACGACTTCTACCTGTACGCCAGGAATGATTCGTGTCATGGCCCCAGTCCTCTCGTGGCGCAGACAGTAGGCTATTGGCCGCGATGTTGTCAAAGCCCAGCCCCATTGCCGATGGACGGACACTCAAATGCGGCGGCAACTCAATGCTATGACCCGCAGGCGTTGGCGCTGCCGTGCTGCAACTCTCCCGCGGGCATCTGCAAATGCCATCGCGGCAAGTCAGTTGCAGTAGAAGCGGGCAAGCGCTCCAGCGGACTACATATCCGCTGTGGTATACCACGGCCCCATTTGACGCCATGTACGTCGATGACGAGGAGAATAACCATGAGTAAACGACTTACTGCGTTGTCGATCGCAGTGGCCGGTACGGTGGCGTGTGCCGGCCCGAGTGCGGTCCAGCCGGAGCCAGTGCAGGCCGACTCCACAGCGGTTCAGCCAGCAGCCCCCGGTCCCGACCGCTCGAACGCGGTCAAATCGGAGCCCGCGGGTCCAGCCAGCTCTACCGGGCCGCTGCAGCTCGATCCGGCCAAGCTCGTCGATCTCACCCATCCCATGCATCCAGAAATGGCCTTTTGGCCCGGCGGGGTGCCGTTTGCCATGACTCGACTGGTCGACTACGACAAGGGCTACCGGCTGCACAAGTTCGAAATGGGTGAAAATACCGGCACCCACATGGACGCACCATCCCACTTCGTGCCCGGCAAACGCTCGATCGAAGCGATTCCACTGTCCGATCTGTTTGTCCATGCCGCGGTCATCGACGTCCGGGACAGGGTGGCCAAGAATCCGAATTATCAGCTCACTGTCGCTGACGTAGTGGCCTGGGAAGCTGTGCACGGCAAGATCGCGGCCGGCTCGTTGGTCATCTTGAACACGGGCTGGCATGCGCGATATGGCGATCCCGCCAAGTACATCAACATGGACGAGAGCAAGACCATGCACTTCCCCGGTTTTGCCAGGGAAAGCGCCGAATTGCTGGTTCAGCGGGATGTTGCGGGGATCGGCATCGACACTCTGAGCCTGGACTACGGGCCGTCCAAGGACTTCATCACTCACCAGGTCATGCTCCGAGCTAACAAGTATCAGATCGAAAATATGGCCAATCTCGATATACTGCCGCCGACCGGAGCGCTGGTGATCATCGGGGTGCTTCCGGTCAAAGACGGCAGTCAGGCCCAGGCGCGAATCTTCGCCATCCTGCCCTGACCTGGCGATGTTCCCGGTCGACAGACGTTGGACGGCTGGATCTCGGCCAACTGGCCACTGTCGACTGCCGACTGCCCGGAGTGGTACGCTGAGAGCATGGGTGTTTTGTGGCGTCCCTCATCAAGCTCAACCAGGCTCATCGGGCCTGAAGTACGCGTCCCCTACTCTCACCAGCGCCGACCGTGCTGGGTCGTAGGTCTCATCGTGGCTGTGCTATTCCTCGCTCTTGCGATAAACAGCTGGATCAGAGAGCAACAGAGCCAGGTGGACAATCTGCGCAGGCAAACGGTCAACGCCGAACTCACGATCGGCACGTTGCATCGGCGAATTACCACTCTGCGCCGGGAAAACGTTCGTTTGCACCAGCAGCTCCAGACGGCGAAATCTGTCCATACAGAC
This sequence comes from Pseudomonadota bacterium, assembly GCA_022360315.1. Classification (GTDB taxonomy): domain Bacteria; phylum Myxococcota_A; class Polyangia; order Haliangiales; family Haliangiaceae; genus JAKSDA01. Next base: position 73,528 of record JAKSDA010000454.1, on the reverse strand, counting down.
ATCCCAACCGCTCGCCGAAGGCACTTTCGGGCGATCCCGGTGAATCCGGATAATGGCTTGCCATGCCGGCGGCGTATCGGACCGGGCGCGAACTCAGTCGACCGGGTCGAATAGCCGGCTGGCTGCTGGAATGCGTGTGCTCGAACTCGCCTGGGGCTCCAGTTCCATCTCCAGTGAGTCGAGGATGGCGATCCTCTCTTGATCGCCGGCGCCTTCTTCGCTATCCGGGTTGGTCAGGCTGGTGAACAGAAACGGCAAGACGAGCATGACAAACATCAGACCCAGCACCCAGGCCGGAATGGGCACTACATAGCCGAGCCAGGCCACGGCCAGGAATCGCGGAAACCGACCTACCATCATGGCAGCAACGTAACGCCCGATCGAATAACCCGAAGCCGGCGCCAACACACGCACGACATACACCGGCAAGGGCGTTGCTGCAAAGATCACTACCGTGACGAATGGTCGAGCCATCAACCAGCGGCATGCCCATTGATAGACACGGGTTTCGCGTGCGCCACTGATCTTGGGATGCTGCATGGCGCGTCCGACCAGTTCGTAATCGGCAAAGGCCGCGATTGCGGTGCCCAAGGTGCCGGCCAGAGCGATCCAAACCGGGTGATAGAACTTGGCAAAGAAAAGCAGGCCGGGCTCATGGGGCAATGGGATCGCCGAATTGGACGGGATGGAGTAAAGCCCGAACAAGAACAGTCCCGACGCGGCGGGGAAAAAGAGCACGATGGCCAGTCCCACCACTGCGCTGGCCGCCAGGGCGTAGGCAAAAATGCGCCAATAGAGCGGCAGATGGCGGGAGCGACGCGAGGCGATTTCATCCGCGGCCAAGCCGAGGCGGCGAAGCGTCTGGCCGGTTCGCTGAACTAACCTTCGCATGGGGTAAGACTGCCAAGGTAGGAAGTTTTCGACCGGCAGACAAGGTTGAGGGCCGGCAAAATGGGGCAGGCCTCAGGCTGCTTGCCGGGTTTTTGCGGGGGGCGCACTCCGAACTCAAGGGGGTGACTCGGTCATCCGGTGCGGAGCTTCGGTCCGGTCAAATATCGATTTCCTTGGCGACCTCGGCGACTGCCTCGACGTTGGCCAGATGGCTCAGCTGGGACAGTAAATACTCCTTGACCCGGAGTTCCAGCTCGTCGAGTTCATCCTTTGCGATATCCATGGCCGACGCGTACTCGGCGATGAGTTTGGCCTCGCCGGGACCGTGGGCGCCGTCGGCATAAGCCAAAAGCAGGGCGGTCTTGACAAATAGCGCGCGCAACTCGGGACTGGGCAGCTGCATGGCGAGAAGATCGGGCGCCACGTTGTCCTCGCGCTCGAATGCACCCCACTCGGACACTCGATCGGTTATCGAGGCGAAAAATTCGCCGATCATGGCGGCCTCGCGCGGGTGAATCTCGCCGTCGGCCCTGGCCACGGCAATGAGCCCTCGGGCGATGGCTTCGGCGTGTTCCTCGCGAACTTCGATCTCGGGAAAAAACTCCTGCATGTCTCATTTCTCCTTGAACGGAATCAGAAACTCATCACTGAAATGCTTGCGCTGCCTCCCGACCGCTAGCGACGCCCTCCGATCACCAGCTCCAACTCGCCGAGGCGGGCCTGCAACTGCTCGACCGACACGCTGGCATATTTCTCCGGCAGCATGCGCCGATTGGACGCCTCGAACACGGCGAGAAGCTCCATGTACTCCAGCATCTCGGCATTGCGCGACGGCAAATAGTCAGCAATGGCGCGCATCATGGTTTCGGCAGATACCAGCTCGGCCGCCTGGTTGGCCGCATAACTCGCCGCCATGAGTACAATCGCCTCGAGGTCCGCATTCGAGTAGCCCACAATGGGGTGCAAAAGGCGCTTGCGGTGGTCCGAAAACTCGATGTTGTGATCGATGCAGTGTTTGCGAAACAGAGCCTCCAGCACCGGCTCGACCTGCTCGGCGGACTGGGCGTAGAAAAATGGAATCTTGCGATCAAGACGGCCTGCCCGCTTGATGTCGATGTCCAGCTTGTCAGGCCGATTGGTCATGATGATGAAAAGAACCCGACCCCGATTGGACGTGTCGCTCATGAACTCTTTGAGCCGCGCGATGACCCGCGAGGTGGTACCGCCGTCGCCGTCGCCAGCGCCCAGTGAGCGGTCGCCCTCGTCAATGATCACAATGGTGTTGCCGATGGCGCGAACCACATCCAAAATCTTTTCCAGATTCGACTCGGTAGCTCCGACCCATTTGGAGCGAAAATTTTTGAGCTTGATGCCGGTGAGACCGCTTTCTTTGACAAATGCCTCGGCAACAAATGTCTTGCCCGTACCCATCGGGCCGGTGAAGAGCATGCCCATGGGTACCCGGCTGCGCCGGCCGGCCCGGATGTCTCTAGCCAGTTGAAGCAGTTGCTCCTTGATCTCGTCCATGCCGCCGACCATCGAAAAATCGTGGTCCGGATCGACAAATTCGATCAATCCAAAGCACTCGCGCTCGATGATCTCGCGCTTGCGCCGCCCGATCAGATGCAGGACCTCGGCAAATCGTTGGTCGTCGGGCTCGTCGGGCTCGCTCGGAGCATCGACGCCGATCAGCTCCTGGATCTCGTCGCGCGCCATGCCCTGGGTAAGGGCCGCGAACTTGCGCGCTCGCCCGTCGTTGCCGATGAGCGATTTGATGAACCGGAAGCGGGTCTCGGCGTCTTCCTCATCCGCTGGCCGGGGGCGCAGGATCGACTCGATCTGCACCGACTTGAGACCAGCGGTGACCTCGGCTAGTTTATCCACCCATTCGTCTTCGATGGCCGGGTTGACCAGTTCAACCACCCGGCGCCGGGTGGCCCGATCGGGCATCGGCACCTGGACCGCGGCCACGCGCGGATTGGCCACGATCTTGGGATGAAGCTCGATCGGCGCCTCGGTCATCAGGATCACGATGTTGTCCGATGACTCGAACTGGGGTGACAGGGACCACCGCTGCAAAGTGACCACGGCCAGGCGATCCTGCTCGGACAGAAACGCCGCATCACCCGCCGGTGCCACCATCTCGACGTAGTCGATCAGTGCCGCAACATTGTCGTGCGAGAGCATCAGGCGCTCGATCGCCGGCAGGATCCGAGCCGGAGTACGCTGGACCAGAAGCTCCTCGAATACGTTCACATCGCCTCTGACACTGCCCTTTGCAGGTTTGCCCTTCTTGACAAAACGACAGCCGGTCGACACGTTGTAGCGCAGAACAGTCTTCTTTTTCGCCAGCACTACCTGGGCCAGAAAATCAGATACCCCGATCAGTACGCCGCGGTGGATGACCGAATCGTGAACGTTGCCAAACAGGATGAAGAGAGAGGCCTCGCCGCGCAGATAACGGCGCCTCAGCTCCTCCGCCCACGGCGGGAACAGGGTCGGGCTGTCCATGGCCTAGAGGGTTTTTTTGGCTGCGGCTTTCCTGGCCGCAGAAGCGGCACGCAGACGCTCCCACTCCGATTTTGCGGTCACGTCGCCCGATTGCTGGCGCAGCTTGCGCAGGCGCACGTCCAGGTCGGTCTCGCTGAGTTCTTGGTTCAGATCGGCCTGGGCGATCGTGGTCTTCACATGCTCGCGCACATTGTCGAGTGCCTTGACCTCGGCGTCGACCGATAGCCCCTCGAGCTGTTCCTGAACCCGAATGCGCGCCTTGGCCGAGGCCATCTTGGCCATCATGTTGTCCTTCTCGGCCCTGAGTTTCTTGATCTCGGATTGGACCTGAATCAGTGAAGATTTGGCCGTATCGGCGTCGTTGACCGCAGTCTGCAGCTCCGCCTGCAGACCGGCAACCGTCTCGGCAACCGCTTTCTGCTTCTGCACCAAAATGAGCCCGAGCTCCTGTTGATCGGTCTCCACCGCAGTGTGCAGATCAGCTTCTACCTGAGCGAGTTCATTGCTCTTTTCCTTGAGGCGCGCGCCCACCTCGTCACGCCGTCGAATGATCGCCGCGGTGGCCCGCTTGAGCTGGGCATACTTCTCGACCATCGAGTTGATCGCGTTCTCATAGGCGATCTCGGGGTGCTTGCGCTCGACGTCGGAAATCCACAGGGACACAAATCCCCGCCACAAATTGCCCAATCGCTTCAAAAAGCCGTTGTTTGCCATGCCTTGCTCCGCTACGAGGAGAATTCCCGGACTGTAAGTCTGCTCGGAAATGGCTGTCAATCTTGGTTTCCCACCGAGTTGCAGCTATAAAACAGACGCTATAGAGTGACGGCATGGCCGGGTTCTTCCGCAAGGTGGCCTCCGCATTCGTGGAGTTCGAAGACGATGAATCTGACAGGGAAAGCGCCCCCCAGGCGACCTTTGACGACATTACCAGGGGCACCTCGGAGCTGTTGGCCCAACTCGAGGGAATTCAGGCCGCCGAGTCCGGCCAGCCAATACCAGAACCAAGTCAGCCGGACGTCGGTTCGAGCCCGGACCCGGTCGCTCCGGCACGGCCACCATCCCCGCCCCTCGCCGCCGGTCTGACCCGGGCCAGCGGGACCGACGCGACGGCGCAGCGGGTCGAATCGGCAGTGATGGCAATGACTGCCGAGGACGTGTTCCTGAGCGCCGGCATCGAGGACGGTCCCAATTCGGCTTCGCGAGTTCTCAAGCTCATCGCCGGCCTGTCCATGTTTCCACCCGAGCAGCAGGTCATCATGGTGCGCGCCATGGACTCGGCCGACGAAACCTGGTCCGAGACCGAAGTGCTCGCCGATGCGCGGGCACGGCAGTCGGCCCTGCGCAGTCATCTGCAGGTGCTCGAAGACGAACGCAATCACCAGCTCGAGAGCATCGACGCCCGCATTGACAACACCCGGCAGACCGGTGCCCAGGTGCTCGACGAAATCGATCGCCAGATCCAGGAATTGCAAAGCCAGCGGGAAGCAGCCATCGCCGAGACCACACACGCGGTGGACGAGCTCGAGCAACAAAAGCGCGAAGTCGAGACCCATGCCGAGCACGCACGTCATGGCATTACTCATGTGATCAACGCTCTATCGAGCTTGCTCGGCTTTTTTGCGGATGGCCAGGCCGCTCCGGCAAGGAATGGCAAAGCACAGTGAAGCAGAGCGCAATCAAGCCAAGCGCAATCTTGTACATGGAGTCGTAACATGGCAGTCAAGCTAAAGCCGGCGGCGAAAATCCTTATTTTGCTCATCCTCGCGGGGGCTGGATTTGCGGTCTATCAGTTGGTGATCGTGGACAAGAGCGGCCGGGTCGCCGACAATCCCGACCGCCCCACGCCAGTCCCGGGGTCTGGCGGGACTGCCGGAACGGTCGACACGCCTTCCGGTAACACCTACAAGATGGCCCTGTCCGAGTGGCCGGGGCATATGCCCATGGTGGTTGGCAATGGTGGATTGACCACGCAGCCGGGCTCGGCAGCTGCCGCCGAGCGGCTCACCCTGCAGATTGTCTTCATCGAAGATCCGATCAAGAAGAATGTCGCCCTGCAAACCGGCGCAGTCGATTTTGTGTGGCAAGTGGTAGACGAAATGCCCATCAATATGGGCAGCTACAAAAAAACCGGCGTCGAGGTGCGCGCCTTCTTGCAGATCGACTGGTCGCGCGGAGGCGATGCTTGCGTCGCCGCCCGGGAGGTGCAGAAGGTCGAGGACATTCTGGGCCGCAAATCGGCCATGATGATGTTCTCGCCCGACCACACGGTTTTCGAATTCATGCTCAACAACTCGCGATTGACCCCCGCGCAGATCCTGCAGGTCCGCACCGATACCAGTTTCTCGATGGATGACTTTACCTTTGGCCGGGTTCTGTTCACCCAGGGCAAGGTCGACGTCGCCTGTCTGTGGGAACCCGACGTGACTCTCGCGCTGCAGGGCCGGGCCGGCGCCCACCGGCTATTTTCGACTGCCGACGCCACCGAGCTCATCGCCGACGTCTTGTTGACCAGAAAAAACACGCTCGAAACGAAGCCGCAGGTCGCCGAAAAAATCGCCAGGGTTTGGTTCGCTGGCGTGGTCAAGGCCGAGGCCGATCGCAAGGCCGCTGCAGCTATGATCGCCAAGGTCGTGCCCCGCTTCCGCGACGAGCTGGGCGCAAAGGGCACGCTGGCCGCGTTTAACTGGGTCAAATGGGCCGACCTTGCCGAAAACGTGCGCTTTTTCGGTCTGCAGGGCGGTCGGGCCTCGTTCGACCGGGTGTACAACCAGGCCGATACCATCTGGACCAATTATCCCGAGGCCGAAATCACCGACCGCTTCGCACCGGCAGCACTGCGCGATGACAGCATCATCAGGAAATTGCGCAGCGCGACCACGGCCAAGATCACTGAGACTAAAACCCCCGATTACAAGCCGCAAGTGGCCAAAACCGGCCGGGCAGTTTTCACCAAACCGGTCACCATCAACTTCGATCCAGGCGAGAGCGATCTCGACGCCGAATCCATGCACATTCTCAACAACCAGGTCGTGCCCCAGCTGGAGATGGCCCGCGCCATGTATGTGCGAGTCGAGGGCAATACCGACAACGTGGGCAGAGAGCGATTCAACGAATCGCTGAGCGAGAAACGAGCCCAGTCCGTGGTGGATTATTTGATCGAAAAGGGCATCGACAAACGGCGCCTCACCGCCAAGGGCAATGGCAGCGCCAACCCGGTGGCCAGCAACAAAACCAGTGACGGCCGCGCCGCCAACCGGCGCACCGACATCCTGTTTATCAGTGGTTCCTAGAACTCAGGCCCGAGCTGTCGAATAGTCAACCGTCAGGTCGCCATGTCAGCACGATACGTCGCCATTCCCACCACCGGTCCAATGGCCAGGATTCTGCCTTTTGCAGGCGTGTTTTCGGTCCTATTCGTGTGGTGGTTCGTCACCTCGTTCGGCATTGTCGAGAGTGCCTACATTCCCTCGCCCCAGGCGACGGTCGAGGCGTTCATCGGCATGTTCCAGGACGGCACTATCTGGCGCGACGGCTGGGCATCGGTGCGCAGAGTGCTCTATGCCATTGTGCTGGCCTCGCTGGTCGGCATTCCCATTGGGATCTTGATGGGCACTTTTGGCCGCGTCGAGGCGTTTCTCAAGTGGGTCATCTTTCCCTTCCGCACCGCCCCCATCATCGCCTTCATTCCCATCTTTTTCCTCATCTGGGGGATCGACGAAAAGATGAAGGTCGGCTTCTTATTCTTCGGCACGGTGGTATACATTATTCCACTCACCTTTGATGCCATCCGCGCCATCCCGGACGAATACGTCGACGTCGCGGTCGACTATGGGTTCAAGCCGTTTGGCACCATGATTCATTTTTTGATACCGGCGGCCTGGCCGCGCATCTTCGATGCCATCAAGGTGTGTACCGGTATCGCGTGGACCTATCTGGTCGCCGCCGAGATCGCCAACGTCACCACCGGACTCGGTGCGGTGGTCAAACGGGCCGAGCGCTTTCAGAACACCGAGAAAGTGTGGGCCGGAATCATCGTCATTCTGGCCATTGGTGTCCTCACCGACTACCTGCTCGGTGCTGTGCGGAAACGTTTCTTCAACTGGGAGGCTTGATTCGATGGCCCAAAAAACCGATATGGCCACCGATACAGCTGCGGGCGACGACACTGCTTCGCCATCGGGCGAGCCTCGTCCGCCCTTTATAGAATTCACCAGTGTGTGTCAGAGTTATCCGGAGCAGGACGGGTCGACCACCAGAGTTCTCGATAATGTTTCATTCACGGTCGAGCGTCGCGAGACCATCTGCATCCTCGGTCCGTCCGGGTGCGGCAAGTCGACCATCTTGCGCCTGGTCTCGGGTATGCACGACCGCAAGGTGGCCATGCCGACCAGCGGATCGGTGCGAATCCAGGGCAATGAGGTCACCGGGCCCCACGATCAAGTATTGACCGTGTTTCAGAAACCGGTGCTCAAGGCCTGGCTCGATGTCCGGGGCAATGTGCTCCTGCCGTTCAAGACCGGCCTGTGGGGCGAGGATGTCTCGCCCGAGGAGCGCGAAAAACGGGCCGACGAGGTTCTCGAAGCGGTCGGTCTGACCGAGGCAAAAAAACTACGCCCGAGGCAACTGTCGGGCGGCATGATGCAGCGGGTATCGCTGGCAGCACGCCTGGTTTTACGGCCACCGATCCTCTGCCTCGACGAGCCTTTTTCGGCTCTCGATCCGCAGACCCGTCACGAGATGCAGGTGCTCACCATCGAGCTGTGGAAGCGTTTTCCGTGCCTGGCTCTATTCGTGACTCACGATGTGTCAGAGGCCCTGTCCATAGCCGATCGGATCATTGTCCTGTCGACCCGGCCCGCCACAGTGATCAACGATCTCACCATAGCCGAGCCCAAACCGCGGTCGGAGAACTGGATTCGCTCGGCCGAGTATCGCCAGCTCGAGGAACGCATTTTGACCCGGTTGCGCCAAGCAGCCAGCGGCGGTGCTCATGGCCGCATGGAGATCGATGTCTGAGGTGATGCTGTGAGCCTTGCGAGCCTTGTGACCACCGATGAGCAGAGCACACGACCCTATCGCCGATACGCGTTTACCCACTGGCTAAACCTGGGGTTTCTCCTCGCTGGCGGGGCAGCAGCGGTCGTGTTTGGCCCGGCCGCACTTCTCGTCGTGCTTCCAGTCGAGGCCGGTGCCATGTGGGTGGTACCAGATCTGCAGATGTTTCGCGCCGGTGTCGACGAGCAGCTGGCCAGCAGAGAACTGCAAAAAGAACGGTCCTACTACATGCAGCAATTGTGGGGATTAACTCCGCCCAGGCCCAAATCGTTCGGCCAAAAGCTGCTCGGCCTGTTCACCGAGATCGAAGAGGAGAGCCTCGACGACCGGATCATTCAGCGCGACAGCAAGTCGTACGCCGAGTACACCGAGATGCGTCAGATCATCGCCAAACTGCGCGAGCTGCGCCAGCTGCGCGATGTGTCGATCCGCGAGCACGAGTTCGATCGCCTCGAGCAGGTCGTCAACGGCTATCTGCGCTTTGTCATCGCCTGTCGCGCCCTTGCCAATGCGCTGCACAACGTGGACCAGAACCAGCTGCAAAACGAGCTCGACGAGGTGAACGCCAAGTTGACCCATACCACCAACCCGGAGCTGCGCGCAGTGCTGGCCGAACGCAAGCGTCTGTGCGAGGCTCGCCGGCAGCGTTTGCCCAAGATCGAGGCCACTCTCGAATTGTTTCGCACCCGGGCCGAGACCATCGTGTACCAGATGCGCAATATCTACAGCCAGGTCCTGGCCGACCCGGGCATGGACGTAAATGCCTACCTCGACGACATGGTCGAACGGCACGAAATCCTGGTCGATCCATTGGGTTCCCTGGAGGCCGAGCACTTGCTCGAAAATATTCTCAACCCGGACGCTGCGGTGCGACAGCGGACGCGAGCGGTCAGTCAACGCAACCAGTAAAGGCGTCAACATGTCCGATTCCACGTCATCGGTCCTATCTGACGATCGGCTTTTTAGTGGCAGCCTGCCGGCCTCGTGGCAGCATGTGGTCGATCTGATCAGCGAATTCGACACGCTGGCCTCCAACAAGCCGGGCAACGCAGGCAAGGTGGCAGACCGCAGAGTCACGGAAGCGCGCCGGCAGCGGGCCGCGATCCTGCGCGAGCGGATCATCGACGAGGCGCGCAAGTGCCACGAGCACGCACCTGCCCGGTTGCGCACCGGCAGCGCCGAACACAAGCGCTGGTTTACCGAGGCGGCACTTTTGTGGCTGTTTTTTGCCGAGTCGTGCGGCAAGGTGCGCCTCGATACCCTGGGCAGCGAGACCCTGGGCCGATTTCCCGTCGATCTGGATCCCGACGACGAGGTGCGCGGCCAGGTGCGAGCAGCGTTATGTCGGGCCTTTGGCTGGTCTCGACACCAGCTCGGCGAGATCGAGGACCGCCAGCAGCATTTGATATCTAATCTTCGGGTCAAGGGCGCGATTACAGCCGAATTGTGCCGTATCATCGGTGCCCCGACCCGGGGAGTGGCGGCAGGAGCGGCCGGGCATTCGGCCGTTCTGGCACAAGTCGCCCAGCTCATGTCACGTGTTTATGGCGGGAGCGACGATCTCATTTGGCGCCCCGGCGACGTCGACCTGGTGATCACCACGACGAGCATTTTTTTCTGTTTGCCCATCTTGCACGGCAAGCTGTCCACAGCTGATTATCCGGCGCGCAAAGCCGGCGAACGGCGGGCCGTCGAACGGTTTATCGAGCGCATGCAAAAAGCCTCGATGAGCGCGAAAAACGTCCGCTTTCCGGCCTTTGGCCTGTTCGACAGGGACGCTGTGGATGCCGGGTTGTTGCGCCAGCTGACCGTTGCGGTTCGGCGCACACCGGGTCTTGAGCGGGTCGACGACCGGGTTGTCGCTCAGAGCTTTGCCACCATGGTGGTTCTCATCCCGTCCTCCGAGGCCGAAAAGTATCTGATCCACGACAGCTGGGGTCACGGCTGGCAAGAGAGCCTGTGCGAATTCGAGTGGTTATTTCACGATTTTGACGAGCTGGGCGAACCACTGTCGGCGGCCGCGCTGGCCCCGGCTTTCGGCGTCGAAGGCGGAAAGACCGTGGTAGAGGCCAAAAAGCTCCTGTCCATTGCTCAGGATGACCTGCGCCGCCGCATCACCATCGGGCTCAACCTGGTGGTTGCCGAGTGTCTGGCTGATTTGATGGAGCATAAATTTTCCAGGTATCGCGAGGCATTGCCGACCTCGTCTCTTTTGCCCGAGGCGCCGTTAAAGATGGACTTGAGTCTGATCGACTGCAAGCGGATACGACGGCTGTGGAGTCGACCGTACCGCCGGCTGGCCGAAAACAGCGAGGCCAGGCGTGCTCTGGCCGACCAGTTGAGCCAGCAAGGGGTTGACGCGATTGGTCTTCACCAGGCGATTGCCGCTGCGGTTCAGTACATTGTCGACAACCTCGGGTCTGTTCTCAGCTTGGGCGAGAGTGAGGCGGGCGCCGGCCAAGCCCACGCCGGGGTGATTGGTGGTGGACCGGCTGGTGAGGCGCGAGCGCAAGAACAGACCATTCCAGTCGACATTGTCCAGCGCATTGTATTGGGCGTGGCCACGTTTGACGCGGCTCTCGACCGATTTCTTGTCCGCGGCGACGAGCGCTACAGCGACATGTGCGCCCGGCGCGGTCCCGATATACCGCGCTGGCGCTGTCCTGCCGCCTGCATCGATCTCGTGGTGTTGGTCCTCGCCTGGTTCTACGAGCAGGATCGATCGGTCAACATCTGGCATCTGGACGAGCTGCTCGAAAACGAACTGTGGCCCAGCCTGGTCGCATTCGAGCGCGCTCTGAACGGGGATTAAAACTCGATCTTCACCGCTCCCCCCACCGATGAGGGAGTTACTGACGGTACGAGTTCGACCGTGGGCTGATCCGATTTGCCGCGCAGTCGAGCCCGTTCTCTGTTCGACGAGTCGCCGGACAGATAACCAAAATAGTAACTGACCGCAGCTGCCGCGCCGGCCAAAAAGGTCAGGGGAACCAGAATTTGGGTATTTCGCGCGTGTCGTTTTCCGGCATCGCATTTCGATTTTAGCTCGCCAAATGCAGTATCGGACATGGCGAGAGCATCGATACCGGTACAGACGTTATTCTCTTCCAGCATCATTTTTAGTTCCATCTTCAGGCCATCGCGTATCTTCTCCGTGTCGTCCTGGGTCCCTTTGATCTGCCGCCACTCGATGACCCAGCCCACGCCACTGGCCGCTGTGGCAGCAACCGCGCCCCAGGTGGCGATCCGCCACATGCGCCTCGAGTCACCGCTTTTCGGCGTATCATCACTCGGGCCCGATTGCGGGCCGAGTGCGATCGCATCCAAAGAAGCGTTGAGAGAGACCGATTTGCCGGCTCTGATCCTCACCTCGTCATTAAACGTCTGGTGGCCGGGGGCCTCGATCGAAACCTGGCGAGTACCGGTTCTCAGCCCCTTGATGCGCACGGTCTTCTTGCTCAGATTGCCCTTGATCTTGCCGTCGACATAGACCTTGCCGCGATCGACATTGGCCTTGACGACCAGGATGCCTCGCTCGGGCACGCCAGTGATGCGATTGTACAGCTTGCGAGTCCACTCGGTGACCCGCGAATTGGTCCGAGACTCGCTGGCTTGCAGCTTGGCGGTAGTGCTCTTTTTCTGCCTGCTTCTGACCGTCAGCACCGTGAGGGTCACCTGAAAACCATCCGTGAGTCGCTGGATCTTGCCGTACATCAGAACATCGGCTTTGAGGTCGCGGCCGATCCGAGCCATGCAGCTCTCTGCCTCGTTGTTGCAGCCCGACAGGAGCTTCATCTCGAGAAGGTCTTTTTTGCTGTGCGGCGCCAGTGCGTACGGCCCCAACTGCAGCTCGGGCCGCCGGCGCAGCGCATCGGTGATCTGGTTGGCCAGCTGTGTGGTCTTGGCGTCGATGCCTCCACCCGCATCGATGACCTCGAGCCCGAGGACAGCGATCTTCTTTTTGCTCTGAGCGGTCGCGCTGTCAGCCCACGCGGCGAGCGCAATGAGTACCACTAGAACCGCAGAGTACATTCGGAAGTGCATAGAAACTCCAGAGAGTTCGAATTGGCCATAGTATATACATACTTCGACAAAGTGTCGGTTCCCTCGCCAGTGACCGAGGCTCACTATCGTGGCCTACCGGTCGCGCATGGAGTACCCTGCCCATGAATGCGCATTCCGCTGCTACAAACTCTGTCGGGCCGGATTATCCTGGGTTTCACGGTTCTCACCCTGACCTTTGGCACCATCTCCGCCTTCATTGTCTACTACATGGAGATTCTCAGCCGCGAGATACGCCTCATTCGCACCGGCTATGTCCCGCTCGCCCTCGCCGCCAAGGATCTCGAAGAAAAACAAAATATCCTGAGGTCTTACATATCCGACGAGCTGGAGGCAGAGAACGACCCCGACCGCGCCCAGTGGCGCATCATCAAGTATCAGCGGGCGCGCCAGTGGGCGCTGCGGCAGACCGAGAAAGTCCTCGAAGACCTCCCGCCCGTGCCGCCCCATCACCGATCGCAGATCAACGGCACCAAACAGCTGTTTGCCGAAATCGGCCGCGAAATCGATAGCCATGCGCAGCGCTATCGACTCATTCAGACCACGCCGCCTCTGGCAGTTCTGGAAGAAACTCTGCAAAATCACTCAATCAATCGAGATCATTACATAAAAGCAAAGGAGGCCGCAGCCGAACTGCGGGTTTCAGAGGCCGCCCTGTGGACCAAGATTGGCTTTCTGGCCAGCGAGCAGAACGAGCAGGCGCAGAAGACCGCAATCACTCTGGAAAGCAATGAGCGGCGACTGCGCGTCTTCACAATCATTATGGGACTTCTCGCCGTGTCGGTCGGCCTTCTGGTCACGATATGGGCGACGATGACACTGCGCCCGCTGCACCGGCTGCGCGACGCAGCGCGTCGAATCGCCGAGGGAGAATACAAGAGTCGCATTCTGGAAAAAGGGCCTGCCGAGGTCGCCGATCTGGCTCGTGAATTCAACATCATGGGCCAGGCGATCGAAGAGCGCGAGCGCGAACTGGTCAGGCAAGAGCGTCTGGTTGCCGTGGGTGCGATGGCCGCCATGATCACCCATGAGATCCGCAATCCGCTATCGGCGATTGGCCTCAATACAGAGCTTCTCGAGGAAGAACTCGGCGAACTGGACGGCGCCGACGAAATGAGCGCTCTGTGCCAGGCGATCACCGCAGAGGTCGATCGACTGACCGCGATTACAGAAGAGTATTTGCAGTTCGCGCGCCTGCCCAGGCCCAAGCTGCAAGTCGAGGATGTGAATGCAATCGCCCGCAGCCTGGCCAATTTTCAGCGCGAGCCACTGGCGATGCGAGGAGTGGATCTGGTCTGCCAGCTGGACGATGATCTGCCCCCGGTGCGAGTCGATCACGACCAGCTCCGCCAGGCCTTGCTAAACCTCCTGCGCAACGCTGCCGAGGCGGTAGCAGAGCACGGCGGCGGCACGGTCACCCTGGGGTCGCGCCGAATTCGCGATGAGGAGGCTGACCTGGTCGAGCTCAGCGTGGGCGACACAGGACCTGGTATCCCCGAGGAGATCATATCCAGGCTCTTCGACCCATTTGTATCGAGCAAAGAGGGCGGTACGGGATTGGGCCTGGCGCTGACCCATCAGATCATTCGCGAACACGGCGGTGAGATCCGCGTGGAGAGTGCATCGGACCGCGGTGCCGTTTTTGTCATCGCTCTGCCCGCCAGCCGCAATCCCGATTGACAGCTGCTCCGTGCTGTTTTGGAGCCACTTATATCCTCTTATATCTTCGTCGTTACACTTTCGGCAACTCGAGAAATCTTTCCGGGTTACTCGATAATGCTCTTTCCTGAAAAGGCGGGTAACATTCAAGTAACCCGTGGTGGACCAAAAAAACGCTACTCTGGATAGTAGTGATCGGCGCCAGCACGAGCGCTCACCGGTCACTCTTGTCGTCGATTACGACGGCGCCGACGATCTGGTCATCGATTACACCGAGAATCTGTCCTGCGGCGGAGTCTTTCTCAATACTACGCGCCAGTTCGCGGTCGGGACTCAAGTGCATCTGGTGTTGTCGTTTCCCGGCCTGCTGAAACCCATCAATATTACCGGTACGGTTCGTTGGACCCGCAACCACAGCGGGGGCGAACGCGGGGTTGGCGTCGAGTTCGACCAGGGCGAGGGCCGACGATCGCTCCACGATGTGGTCGAGCGGGTGCGCATGCGTGACCCCAACGTGGTCTCCCGGCTGATTCGCATTCTGGTCGTGGAGGACAATCCGCACGTGGCCCAACTCATCCGCAACGGCCTGCGCGGCAGCGAGCGGCGAGAATTCGGCGACGAGGTGGCATTCAATTTTCGCACAGCGGGCAACGGTCGAGAGGCTCTCGAAGTGCTGCGCAGCGAGCCGTTCGACGCTGTGATCGTGGACGTGTATTTGCCCATCATGGATGGCGCCAATCTGATCTCGCAGATCCGCAACGACGACCAGCTCTGTCAACTCCCCATTATGGCCGTCTCTGCCGGAGGCGAAGGCGCTCGCGACTCTGCGCTGTCCGCTGGAGCCGATTTCTTTCTCGAGAAGCCCATGCGCCTGCGCCAGGTGGTTGACACGATGCGCAAGCTCATCGACCTGGGCAGTCCTGCCGGGTGAGTACAGAGCGCCAAAGTGCAGTGAGAAGTGTGCGGTAACAAGACCGACGATAGAACGTGGCAGTGCATTGTGGTCGAGCCACAGGCGAGTTAGTGGCCGCTCTGAGGATCACGAAATCAAATGCTTGTCAATCGATACGAGCTGGCGTCTCGCCATGATGGCAACGGCTGATCTGTTCAGGACACATCTGGCAAGGGGGTCTCGAAAGCAGGCGGAGCACAGGAGCATCCCGCTCAAAGTGTTCGATCAATCCCGCCCTGGCAATTGCTGCGGCACCGGCGGTCGGGCTACTCTGGTGGCGGTCATCGTAAATCTCGATTTTGGAACAGGCCAGACGAGGAGAAGTCAATGGTACGAACATCGACTATTTTTTTCGTTTGTGGGGCGATGCTACTCGCTGCCGGTTGCGGCACGTCCCGTGTGGTTAGGCAGACCCAAACCGGTGGTGAGATCGCCCTGCAAGGCGATCGCAATGAAGCGATGAAAGATGCCCACGCGCAGATGCAGGCACACTGCCAGGGCCCTTACACAATCGTCGAGCAAGGCGAGGTCGTGGTCGGCACGGATACGATACACAGTGACGAGAGCTATGTCGCCGAGGACGGCACGGTTGTCAACGAGGGCGGCGAACACACACGCCAGGCCACAGAGTGGCGGATCAAGTATGTCTGTGGCAACGCTTCAGCTCCTCCACCTGGCCCTGGTACGGTCCCGCCAACCCCGCCGCCGCCGAGTTCTCAGGCCCCGCCACCGCCCCCACCGGGCAACTGAGACGCAGGTTTCGGCATCTGGGCCGCCTGGCGAAATTCTGCCCGAGGCCTTTACCCTACGATTGTAGTGGCGTTTCGGTATTTGTCCCGAACGCTGCTGGAGTAAAACCATGGCGTTTTTTCAAGCCCCACCCGAGCTTGGCAACCAGTACAGGGACGACGCGCTGATCACCGAGTATGTTGCGCGAGTCATGCCGCCTGACGCGTTATCCCGGCTCGAGGACGAGTACGACGATGTGGGCCAGCTCAGCGGCGGCGAATACTATCGAGCCCAGCTCGAAGACCTGCCCAATGAGCCAGTGCACGTTCCGTGGGATGCCTGGGGCAACCGCGTCGACCGCATCGACGTCTCCCCTCTATGGCGTCGTGCACAGGTCCTTTCAGCGCAACGCGGACTGGTCGCTGCCGCGTACGAGGGCACCTACGGCAGTTTGTCGCGGGTTCACCAGTGCTTGCTGAACTACTTGATCGCCCCATCGCTCGACATCTATTCGTGCCCGCTGGCCATGACCGACGGCGCAGCGCGCACCCTGCTCGACAGCGGCAATCAACACCTCATCGAGCGCGCGATCCCCAGGCTCACCTCACGCGATCCCGCGGTGATGTGGACGTCTGGACAATGGATGACCGAGCGAACGGGTGGCTCGGATGTCGGCACCAGCGAAACTGTCGCCCGCCTGTCGGATGTCGCGGCAAGGAGCCAGCCGCACGGCGGCGATGACCGTTGGCGTCTGTTTGGTACCAAGTGGTTCACCTCGGCGGCAACGGGTCAGATGGCGCTCACCCTGGCCCGACCCGAGGGCAATGGGCCAGGTGGACGCGGTTTGGCACTGTTTTATGTCGAGGCACACGATGATAGCGGCAGGTTGCGCAACATCCAGATCAATCGGCTGAAAAACAAGTTTGGCACCCGCAAAGTGCCCACTGCCGAGCTCACCCTCGACGGAACCCCGGCGACGCTCGTCGTCGAGCCGCAAAACGGAGTGCGGCACATCGCTCCCATGCTCAACGTAACGCGACTGTGGAACGCGATGATGGCCGCCAGTGGAATGCGCCGGGCCGTCGCCCTGGCCAAGGATTACGCCAGGCGGCGCAGTGCATTTGGCACCACGCTCGGCGAAAAGCCGCTGCATGTCGACACTCTGGCCAGTATTCAGGCCGAGACCGAAGGCGCTGTTCTGCTGGCACTTCGCACAGCTGAGTTGCTCGGCAATCGGGAGGCCGGTGAAGCCGATCACCATCAGCAGCTCCTGGCGCGGGTTCTCACTCCTATCGCCAAGCTCACCACCGGCAAGCAGGCAGTGGCAGTGGCCTCCGAGGCCTTGGAGTGCTTTGGCGGGGCTGGTTATGTGGAAGATACAGGACTTCCCCGCCTATTGGCCGATGCGCAAGTGCTACCCATATGGGAAGGCACAACCAATGTGCTGTCGCTGGACACCCTCCGCGCCCTGGCCCAAGAGGGCGCATTTGAAGCGCTCACTGCCGAGGTCACCGAAAAGCTGGGCGAAGTCCGCGCCGCTCAGCTCGGCGATCCCGCGAACGTGGCACAGCGCAGCCTCGGGCACGCCACTGAATGGCTGACTCGAGCCATGGGAAAAAACGCAGTCCTCGAAGCCGGTGCGCGCCGATTCGCCATGACAATCGGCCGGACAGTCGAATTGACGCTGCTGACCCACCACGCTCAATGGTGCCTCGACCACCATCGCGGACCACGCGCCAGCGCTGCTGCGCGTAGATTTGCCCAAAACAGGGTTGATCTCATCCTCGACCACGACGCCGAGGAGGTGAGCGCCGACGCTCACCTCCTTTTTGAACTATAATCACCTGTCGACAACCACCACCTGCACCAACCGCCAAAACCACCGCCTGCAGCCGGCTGCCAACGACCACCAACCACCAGAAAATCACCGCCTACAGCCGGCTGCAAATGACCACCGCCTGCCACCAACCGCCAAACCACCGCCTACAGTCGGCTGCCAACGACCACCGCCTGCAACCGACCGCCAAAAACCACCGCCTACTCTGCCACCGACTGCCGATACCCACCATCAGCCCGGCAGTCGACCGCCAATGATCACCGCCTGCGACCAACTGCCAATGACCACCAACCCCGTATCCGACGGCCAGCAAACCACCACTGGCCATACAAACCCCAACTACCACCCCCGGCCCTTAAAACAAAACTATCACCGGACCCGCATCTGACTGCCAACGACCAACCCCGGCCCTGCCACCAGACCACCGCTAACCCTGCCACCAACGACTCTGTCCACCCAAACACCACCGCCTCTGCCACCTGGCCATCACCGACCGCCAATCGTCCGCCGGCCACGACCTCCTGCCAACCTGCTATCACCTACCCTCCAGCGCCACTCTGCCCCTCCCGCGTCCTTTGCCTACCGATACATATACCCAGCCTGAAATATCCCAAAACCCTGCACTCATCCTTCTTCGAGCTGCCTGCCAGCCCTCGCCACCCCGACACCCTGCCAGCGATATCGTTGGACGGTATGCCGCATCCGCCAGCCTGCTCGACCAACACGTCGCGACTACCGTTCCAACGATTTCACTGGCTCCCTCAGACCCTCGCCCTCCTCGTCTGTCCGACCATCCTCGCTCTCCTCCTGACAGCGCCTTATCGAGAGCTTTGTTGAGCAGCATCGATATATTGTCTAAGCAATCGGTATGCCGATTTCCATCAACAGCGGAAAAGTACCAATATGAGTCAGACTGTCGTCTAACCATCTATGATCAAACAAATTATCGGAATCGGGTTAATTCCGCTGCCAACCTCACAGGCATTTCACCCGCGCATAATTAGCTGAA
Source organism: Pseudomonadota bacterium (assembly GCA_022360315.1). Classification (GTDB taxonomy): domain Bacteria; phylum Myxococcota_A; class Polyangia; order Haliangiales; family Haliangiaceae; genus JAKSDA01. The sequence continues at coordinate 54,823 of JAKSDA010000454.1, read as the reverse complement.
ATGCAAGAAGATCAACTGTTCATCAACTGACGATCAAGTTTCGATCAATCGTCCATCAACTGTTGATTAACTGTCGATCAACTGTCCAGCAAGTAATCCGAGCTTGTTGGAAGACGCCTCAGTAGCTCTACTTGAGACAGCAGCGAAGCTACAACGGTCTCCACCGAGAGAACGTGGGCAGACAACGTGACGGGGACTGCTCCCAGTTGGACCAACGCTTTGATTTCGCCATCGATCCAGCCACGTTCGGGTCCAATCGCGGCGACGATGGATGCAGAGGTGCCAGGGGCGATTACCGTTTCAATGGTCCGTCCAGCAGGTGGATGAGCTACCACGAAGCGAACTCGATCCGATGTTCGGTCGCCTGGTCGCTCCGCTTCATCAGACCTCCGCTGCGGGCCGACCGATGCATTCAGGGGGCCCTGCGCAAATGGCGTGAACAAGCGGTGTACGTCAATGTCGGGCAACCAGGTCGTCTCGGCTTGTTCGCAACCGCGCAGCAAGTTGTCGCGTAGCGATGTGGGCTTGAGTTCGTGGGATGAGAAATAGTTTTTGTCCACACGCCAGGCATTGACCAGGTCGATGCGTCGAACTCCCAGGCATGCTGCCGCGCGGAGAGTGCGCGCCAGTACTTTGGGACGAGGCACGGCCAGTACGAGGTCGATCTGCGGCACCGGACTCGGCGACCGATTCCAGTGCACTTGCATTTCGACCCGGGGACTGCTGTTGATATCGATGATCTCTCCAGTGCCCCGGGGACCGCGGATGGCACCAATGCGCACTCCATCACCCGGCCGTGCTCGCAATACGTTGCAGATGTGGCGCGCCCGACGGTCGATCAGGACCACACGGCCGCGCCCATCGATCTCGTGGGGCTCGAGCAAAATCAGATTCACGACCGCGAACCCGGTTGGAATAAACGATAATAGTGCTTCGCTGGAGCGGGCTCAGGCGAGGCGGATCGGCTGACTGTATTTACTGAAGGGCCTCGGTTTTCATGCCAGCTTTCTTCCAGCCAGCAATACCTGCAGGCAGGATGTGAACGTCACTGTAGCCGGCCAGGAGGGCTCTCTCGGCTGCTCGATGCGATGCGGTACACTGCTCGTTCGAGCAGTAAAAGACCAGTTTAGCGCTTTTTTTGGCCGGGAGTTCGTCCAGCTTGTACTCCTTGTAGTGCGAGAGCAGTTTCGCCTCGGGAATGCTGCCGAACTCGGATCTGACTTGAGCAGTGTTGGCGTCGAACACCGTGCACTCGCCGGCCTTGATGGCGGAGGCGAGCTGTTCGACCGACATCTTACCAATTTTGCTATCGGTCTGGTTTTCTGCAGTCTGTTTGTCAGCTTTTTCAGTGGCTTTTGCCGCCGCAGTATTCTTCTCGGCAGATTCGGCGCTTTCCTGGGCCTTGCTGCAACCGGTGAAGAGTAGGGCCGCGACAGCAACGAGGGCGAGAATCAGCTTGATTTTGTTCATCGACATGTTTCCTGGAGACTGGTAGGTAAATCCACAGACGCGTGGGTACACGATTGAGTTACATGCATCATTGTGTTCTTGAATGGTCGTATTTCGCGTATCGTTTTCTGTATCAACGAGGAGGCAGAAGTGCCCGTACCTGGCGGGCAATTTCTTCTTCGCTCTCGAAGCCCCGGTGAACGTGACGTACTACACCAGACTGATCGATCAGTACTAGATGGGGGATCGAGGTGACTTGAAAGCGCTCCGATACGGTCCCATTGTCGAAGTAGAGCGGCAGGGAAAGCCCCATGGATTGGAACATGGCTCGACCGTCAGCAGGGTTGTCGGTGTTGACCGACAATACCTCGAAACCGTAGCTTCGGTAGCGCCGGTACACTCGGTCCACAGCGGGCAGGGACTCGCGGCATGGCCTACACCAGGTCGCCCAGAAATCGACCAGCACCACCTTGCCCCGCAGTGTAGCTGAATCCACCGCATGGGGTACCAGCTCGCCTTTGGCATCGACCGCGGGAAGCGCAAAGGACGGAGCCACATCGCCTGCTGTGACCGGCTCGAGATAGTCACTGTGATTGACGAGCCAGGCCCCGTGAAAGATCGTGAGCACGGCTGCCAGGGCCACGACCAGCCAGCCGGCCCGTCTGGAACGCCAAGCTGGGCCCGAGGGGACTGCAGCCCGTCTCGATCCGATTCTCGAGCTGGATGTCAGAGCGGAGCGAAGCTTCAGAGGATCTGGCCGCTCCCCGTTATCTGGCGACGGAGACCGGTTCACGTCGTCACTCCCTTGCCAGAGGCGTGTATCGGAGGTGACGCCTGTCCGGCAACCACGCGGTGGCGGATCTGAAGCCAGGCCAGTATCAATACGACGATGGCCCATCCGTAGGCGACAGCCTGAGCCGAAGCGTGAAATACCGGGCCGAGGTTTGTGCCGAGAACAGCGGCTCCTCGAACCAAGAGTGCGGATGCCAGTTCGATGGCGATGAGCGGAACAAACGCCACACAGGCGAGATCGAAGTCGCGGCCGAGCGAACGCCTTCGCCCCGCGACAACGGTGAGGGTGAGGCCAGCCAGGAAGAGAGCGGCCAGCTTCATGGCCAAGGCCTGGCTGAGCGTGCCGAGAAGCAGTTGAACTCCCACCTGTACGCTGTCGGCTGCACTGATCCACAGAGCAACCGCAATCTGTCGGGTATAGATGGCGACGAAAGAAATGGCTACCAGGACCATGGCATCCCCGGCGGTTTTTCCCTCGGCGCTGGCGCGGTCGGCCGCTTGCAAAGCGTGGCGAGGAGCGACCAGAGCGGCTCCGACCCGGTCGAGGAACCCGCGCGGCAGCCACCCGCAAGACCCGCTATTTTCCGCCATGCCTGATCGACTAGCCGGCCGCCTGGCCAACTCCGGTGGGCTCATTTCTTGCCCCCGGGCTGCCGAGTGCGCTGCATGAGCAACTTGCGCGCCTGCGCCACCACGGCCGACGGAATGCCCTTGGAGCGCGCGATGCTCCGGAGATCCTTCTCGCGGATATGAGGCATCAGTCGGATTGCGGCGGGAATGGGCGTCTTTGGGTTCTGTACCAGAGATAACTTGACTCCGTAGCTTTTCGTCCAATCACGGCGGCTGGCGATGTATTTGATTACGTCGTCGGTCAGAGAATGGTTACCGGCGTACTTGCCGGCTTCGATGTCGCTCACGCCCGGAGCCTTGATGGCCGTGAGTGCCACGACCCGATTGGGGTCCCGGATGAGTACCGAGCGAGCGGTCAGGCTACCCAGCGTAGCCAGACGGATTTTTTGCGGCACGGTCATCTGCGATATTGGCGTCTTGGAATCGCTCTCGGGGCTGGACGGCTGTTCCTCAGCATCCCTGGTCGCCCGGGCGAAGAGTTCGTCGCTCTTCTCGGCGGGGGCCTTGCTGTCCTGCTCACGGCCGCCTCCCATGATGGCGTTCACCATGGCGTCCCACGACGGAATCCCCGGCACCGTGATGCCGTTGCGCACAGCGAGTTCAATGGCGCGATCCACAGTGGACATGCGCGCCTCACGGTTATTGAACATGGCTCCAATGATCTCGGGATGCCTCAGCAGTCGTTCTTCGTTCTGTGCGATGAGATCGATGTCGGATGCGCTTGCTCGCTGACACAATGACGCGATGGTCTGGTCGGCAACAGCCGGGTTGAGGATGATGTGCTGGACAAGCTCGGCACGACCCTGCACCACCTCGGCAAAGAAATCGAGCACGCGAGGGTCGACAGACGCATCGGCCAGGGCGCCCTCGAGAATGCGATCCGGCAGTTCCCTGGCCGACTTGTCGGCAGATCGAGCGAGTTCGGGCTCCGGGTCCAGGGTCAGCTGGTACAGTACCGAGATCAGCTCGCCGGGATGGGGCAGAGGAGCTAGTCCCCGCGCTGCCATCATTTTGGCCGGACCAGGAATAAGTGCCCGCTGGGCCGCTTGACTCAGGCGGGATGGGTCGATGGGGGTGCGTTCGAGAGCCGTCGTCATGAATCGAAATCCCAGATCCAGCAGCCTACAGATTTCGCTGAAACAAGATAGCCAGTCCGCGCAGAGTCAGCATCTCATCCGTGGTCTCGATGGTGTGGGATTCGGCGGCGATGAGAGGCGCGAGGCCACCGGTTGCGATACACCGGGCGTTCCAGGAAACCTCGCTGCGAATGCGCTCGACCACTCCATCGACCATGCTGGCATAGCCGTAGAGCAGACCGGATTGCATCGATGCCACGGTATTGCGGCCAACTACTTTGCCCGGCCGTTCGATCTCGACACGGGGCAGCTTGGACGCGTGCTGATAAAGCGCCTCTGCACTGGTCGAAATTCCCGGAGCGATCACTCCACCCAGGTACTCCCCGCGTGGAGTGACGACATCCCAGGTCGTCGCCGTGCCAAAATCCACGACGATACAGCCGCACAGGAAGCGTTCATAGGCGGCCACAGCATTCACGATGCGGTCGGCGCCGACCTCGCGCGGATCTTCATAGAGAATTGGCATCCCGGTTTTTATTCCGGGCCCGACGACCAGGACCGGGATATCGCAATGTTTGTGGAAAAAGCTCTTCAAGCCGGATACCGCCGGGGGAACTACAGACGAGATGATGCCGTGAGTGATCGACTCCGGGAGAAACTCACCACCTCGCGCACCCAGCCCCAGCAGGGCGTTCAGAAGGACAGCATACTCATCACCGGTGCGGTCTTCACTGGTCTGGAGGCGCCAGTCGACCACAAGTGTCTGGTCGACAAACAAGCCGAGCACCGTGTTGGTGTTGCCGACGTCGATGGCCAGGAGACGGGTCATGGAGAAGCAAACCGTATCCTACTCCAATCCAGGGTCGACGCACGCGGTCCCTGCTGATGATCAAATAACCGGCCGCCCGGCCCCTCCGCGCGGTCTGAACTCTTGCCGGCACCTCCGGTTGACCCATCCCGGCTTATCTGAGGCAAGGTAGCCACTACGCTGTAGCCGTAGTACCATGTCGGGGTCAATGCTACATTAGGGGTAGTTAGTCCATCGGGCAAAATAGTAGAAGCCCGCGTTCACCCTGTAGAATCTCTCCAACCTCGTCGACTCGGACGCGGTGCTTCGAGGATCATACGGCGCGAGCCGTCCAGCATGGCTGGTTCATGCGTGGCAACTTACAGGAGTTTTCGATGACAAGGTGGTTTAGCTCCCTATCCTGGTTGGTCATTACCGTTACCTTTCCCCTGATCTCTGCCTGTTTCGGTGGCGAGTCTCGACCTGGCCCACTCCGGTTTCACCTGGACAACATGTACATCGCCCAGGTGCCCATGGAAGAACAGCAGGCGGTTTTCCGGGCGCAAACCGAGTTCAGCAAGGCCAAAGCCATGCGTGCCAAGGCCAGAGCCGACCTCGAACAGTCGTCGATCAATGTGGATATCGCCAAGAATGAGACCAAACAGGCCATCTTATCCGAGGATTCGGCCAAGAGCAGAAAAGACGCCGCCGAGAAGCGCGGCGACGTAAACGAGATCAACACGGCGAGCCTGGCTCTGCGAGCAGCCAAACTGGCCCGTCAAGCTGCAGACAAGAAGGTCGAATACATGGAGGCACGCCGTGCCTATCTCAAAGAACAGGTTTTCTACGCCGAGGACGAAATGTATGCCAAGGAGGCTCATTACGAGTTGACCAAGGCCCGATTGGCCGAGGCGAAGAACATCAGACCGCAGAAATTCTCTATTGCCGACTACGAGAAGCAGAACGAGCAGCGCTCGGCCCGCGCCCAGCAGAGTCGGGCCAGGCTCGAGAGTCGAAAAACCACAGTTGAGCAACTCGAGAACGAATGGAAGCGCCGGGCTGCCGATGCGCGGAAGGCCAAAGGCGAAATGGCCGGCGCGGCTAGTAGCGAAGAAAGCATTCAATGATGAGCAATATGGCGACGCTCACCGAGCAAGAGGAAGACAGCACCCGCGAGGCTGCGAGGATTCTGATCGTCGATGACGAGCAGGTAATTCGGGATATCCTGTCCGAATTCCTGTCCATGGAAGGGTACGTGGTGCGCAGCGTCGAGAGCGGGGAGCGCGCCTTGACCGAGCTGCGGTTGCGCCCCTACGACCTGGTCATCTCGGACCTCAAGATGCCGGGCATCAGCGGGATCGATCTGCTCGACAGGATCTCCGAGGAACGCATCAACGTCCTGGCCATCATCATGACCGGCTTCGGTACGGTCGAGACCGCGATCGAGGCCATGAAGAAGGGCGCCTACGACTACATACTCAAGCCCTTCAAGGTCGACGCCGTGATGCGGGTGGTCGAGCGCGGTCTGGAACGCCAGCGGCTCCAGACCGAGAATATCCGCCTGCGCGAGGCCATCACGATCTACAGAGTATCGGAGGCCATCGCCACTTCGCTCGATCTCAATCACGTCCTCGATGTCATCCTACGCGCTGCGCTCGACGAGGCTGCAGCCGACGTGGCCAGCCTGCACCTCAAAGACCCCAAAGACGACAAGAAGGGCAGCCGCTACGAGGAATCGGTCAAGCTGGTCAACCCGCAGAGCGGTCTCGACCACAACCTCACGCTACCCACGCCCGAACTGTCGGAAGTGCTCCTGCAATTTCACAAGGGCATGCCCATACTGGCCCATGGTATCAAGGCCAATCGATACTTCACACCGGATGGCAAGCAGGCGCTGGTCTCCTTTACCTCGGTGCCGCTGCAGGTAGCCACGCGGATCATCGGCATGCTCAACGTCTACTCGTTCACGCGCGGCAAGAAATTTAATGAAGGCCACCGCAAAATGCTCACCGTGCTGGCCTCGCGCGCGGCCACGGCAATCGAAAACGCTCAGCTCTACGAAGACCTGCAGATAAACAACGACGCGCTCATCTCGGCCAACCACTCACTCGAGGAAAATTTTCAGAAGACTGTGGCCGGCTTTGCCATGGCCCTCGAAGAGGCCGATGAATACACCGGTGGCCACAGCGAGCGCGTGGCACAGTATTCTGGCCTCATCGCACACGGACTCTCCCTGCCCGAAGAAGAGGTCAAACAGATCGTCAAATCGGGCTCGATGCACGATATTGGCAAGATCGGCATCCCCTCCGACATGATCAACAAGCCGGGCAGACTCACCGAAGAAGAGTGGCGCAAGTTCCGCGAGCACCCCGACAAGGGAAAACGCATTCTGGAACCAGTGCCGTGTATGCACGGGTTGATCAACGGATGCTGGTGCCACCACGAACGTTTTGATGGCAATGGATATCCGCGCGGCCTATCCGGACAAAATATTCCCCTGGAGGGCCGCATTGTCGCCATTGCGGACGCATACGACGCGATGACCAAAGACCGCGCCTATCGGCGCGCACTCCCTCACGCAGTTGCAGTCGAGGAAATCGAGCGCTGCAAGGGTACCCAGTTCGATCCCGAAATCGCAGAGGTGTTCTTGCGCGTGATCGAGGAGTGGCGAAAAGAACGACGCGAACAGGGAGAGGACGCGTCGCTTCCACTGTAATGACCTGGTCGTCCGGCCATCCGGGCGACCGACCGGACTGAGTACGAAAGGTGTCAGTTAGTGTGGGGGTACAGGCTCCAGTTGGGTACTGAATTGATCCCCACGACCAAACTGATCTACTCGATCTTGTTTTGCTTCCCTTCTCGACGTTTGCTTTTATCCGCGCCAGTGTCTTGGTCTCGTCTTTGCATAGATAATGTAAACGACGATGCCAGCGTCTCGCATGCTGAAAAAGTCCGGTCCGGATGTCGAATTGAGTCGCGTCTTTCAGCAGCGCGGAGCGGTCCGGCACGAGCAACTCATCAAGCTGTCGGAGAGGTACCCAGGCCATGCAGTTATATGGGCTGAGCTGGCGGAAGAGCATCTGAAACAGCGCCGCAAAGAAGAGGCGCTGTACGCGTGCGAGCGGGCTTTGAAGGCCGACCGCGCGATCTTGCACCGATTCTCGCCCGACCTGCGGGGGGTGTGTGAGAGTTTTCTTCTCAATTCAGATCTGGAGCCTGTCGCGCATTCATCGATACCCGAGCCCAAGAAGAACAAGACCACGCCGGCGGCCGGGAATCGTGGACAGGTCTACGGGCGCATGGAAAGTGTCCGCCAGATCGGCCAGGTGGCGGTGCAGCTGGCCAAGGCCCGGGCGCTGAAAAACCCTTCCGAGCGGCGACGCAAGCTCGAGGAGCTCACCCGTGAGCATTCCGATGATGGACGAGCCTGGCTGGCCCTGGCCGAGGATCACATCGAGGCGCGGCGCGTCGAAGAAGCGCTGGCCGCGGCGCAGCGCGCGTTGTCCCTGGACTCAGATCTCCAGCGGAATGTATCTCGCAAGCTCAACAACGTCCTCCGCTATCACAAAGCTGGTATCGACGTGTCCAGCTGGCAAAACGGCAAGAAAAAGCCGAGCCAGCGGCAACCTGCTGCACTGGGTCCATCGCCTCGAGATCGCGGACCTTCCAGCGCAGCGCGGAAGCCTTCCCATGGAGATGCTTCTCAGGCCCGGCCGTCCCCATCCAACAATCCCGGGGCCGGCACTCCGAGGTCCGCATCGGCGGCCGGTGCTCCGAGACCCTCGTCGACCGCCGACAATGCCAGACCTCCCTCGGAAGGCGGCGATTCTGCTGGCCCAAGTGTGGGCAAGCATCTCGCATTGGCCCTCGAAGTTCAGGATCGTCAACACCGGCTCACCGCGCTTCGGTCGCTCAAGAAAATGGCTCCGAACAATCCTGCCGTGCTCTTTCATTTTGCCATCGAAGCCGCTCTGGACGGTGAAATTGCCGACGCACAGGCAGCTGGCGCGGTGCTCCGGCGCATTTCACCCCAGCGCTACGAAAAACTCTACAGCGTGGCAGAGTCCTACTGGCCCTCTTCTGCCAATTCTCAACTACCAGCTGATGCAGGTTCGGACGACGTAGAAAGGGCGCTTTTGGAGGATGCCAAAACTCTCTTCCTGCAACCCTCCCCGCCGAAGTCCGGGTCGCGGCGCGAGCCGGTACACATGACCAAAGTACTGCCGCCTGCGGCGCAGGTTGCGCCACTAGTACCCTCCCCGCGCCCGGCCACTCCGTTTGGTCAGAATTCCGCCAAGCCTTTCGGTCCGGGACGTCCGGATCAGCGTACCGTGCAGCCAGAACCGTTCTATCCGGCTTCTCCACAACAGCGGCAGCCATCTCCTCCGCTCGTAGCTGCACCGCCGATGAGGTTGAACAACCCGATTCCGTTTCCCGCAAGACCTCGTTCGACCTGGCGCACTGCAGGTGCGCTGGCTGCCGGTGTTGCAGCCGGGCTTCTTTTCGCGGTCCTTCTGGTCCTGGTTCTCAGCAGAATCGACGCCGACAATTCGTCGTCCCGGTCGACGTCGACCCCAGCTCTCGACATCGAAAAATCAAGCCAATATGGCCAGTCATCTCGGGTCCACAGCACATGACGCTCGAATCACCAGCCGCTCGAATGGCTGGCCGAATCAACTTGCCCGGGTGAGGCGCCAGCTCGCCAAGAACTGCAGTAGATCCGACCGTAGATTGAACCGAGTCGTACTGGTGGCCACCACCGTTCCGGTACTGCTGTAGATCTCTGCAGGCAGCTCGGTGAGACTGCGGACCAGGTCATTGAGAAGGAGAGTCTTGTGGCCAGCAAACCGGTACGGTTTGCCATCGTTGCCAGTGAAATTGAATTCGTAGCCGATCACTCTGGCGCTCAGCGGAGCCAGGAGCATCGTGCCTTCGATGGGGACGTAATCGGCAAACCCCACCGCTTCGAGAGTGCCGCGAAGCGTCGCCCGATGGTCGCGAAGGTAGCGCCACAGAGATGGTACGCGCGCCTCGACCGAGAAAGACAGAGGTCGATGCTGTGAAGGTGATTCCACGAGGGCATACGTGCCCGACATGGTCTCGTCGAATCGGAATCCTTGTGCGATGCCCATGATGCAAGGTTGGCCGACGTTGGTCCGGCAGAAAAGCCGAAAATGACAGCAGCGAGTGCGACCTCGACCCGTGTGGACCCGAAGCGCCGCCCGCCCGCATGAACTTCGTTTCGCATCGCTTGCCGGGACGTCTGGCCGACCGGCCCGGCAGAGCATCAGAGCATCAGAAAATCGACGTCAGACGGGTGGGTCTGTGGCCTTGACTTCGCACCGTTCGAAGACAAAGTCGGTGCAGTCGCAGTTTGCCGAGCCGCTAGTACAGCTTCCTCCGTTCGGATCCGTGCAGTTGATTCCCCTGTAGACCACGCTGCAATCGGCTCTATCGAGACACTCGTTCTCCACAGAAACCTCTTCACAACTGATCTGAGGCGGGACATCGACACACGTGCTGCGGTCGATGTCACAACTCCAGCCCTGCAAACAGTCGCCGTCAGCGGAGCAGAAGCCGGTTTCGACGCATTGACCGATCGAAATATCACACGTGCATCCCTCTAGACAATCGTAGTCAGTAGCGCAGGGCATGGGCTCGCATGAGGTATTTTCAAGATTGCACTGCCAGCCCGGTCCGCATTCATCGTCACTTCGGCAATACCAACTCTGAACACATTCGCCGAACGCCGCTTCGCAATAGGTGCCGGTCGGGCAATCACTGCTGGTGCTACAGGGCGCCGCAGTTCCCTCGGGAACACAGGAAGAACGCTCCTCCTGGCACTCGAAGCCGTTGGCGCAATCGATATTGACCTCGCAGAAACCAGCCTCTTCACAAATGCCTGCTGCACTACAAAAACAACCGCTCATACACTCCCAGTTGTTGTTGCAATCCCATCCTGGCTCGCCAGGCGAGGGAACGTCTCCATTATCACCACTCGGGCTGTCGGCATTGTCGGAGTCGGTACCGAAATAAATGTCACAGCCAGAGAGAGCGATTGCCGACGCAGCCGTCAGCATCAGAAGAGTCTTGCGAAACATGCCTTCCTCCGGGTCTTTGCCTGCTTTGCGTGGTCAGAGGGTCTGCGTGCTGCCTAAGCATCTGTTGTGCCATATTGGCATTGACTGAAAAAGCCAGAGAATACGAATAATCCAAACCTATTCTGGTGATAGGACTTGGGCACTGTTGCCAGATCTCTGACAGAACTGTCCGAGATCTGGTAGGTCGGTCGCGACAGCTGGCCTCTCGCTCTTCGCTCCCGTCCCACGCGCCTGTTCATTCTACCCAGAAAGGCTCTGCTCGGCGAGCCTTTCGTTAACACCGGTTCACGCGAGGATGTTGCCAGGGTTTCACACTCGAGTCGTTTCGAACCCGCAAGGTATGTAGGAAACTTACGAATTGTGGCGGATGTGACAAATTGTCACATCCGCCACTCAACTGTATGCCTCGACGGCATGGATGGTCTCTTTGAGCGAATAGCGTGGTCGGAACCCCAGGTCCCTTTCTGCCCGGCTTCCATCGACCATGCATATGTAGCGGATGAAGTCGAACTCATCGACCGGGTAGCTAGAAAGGCCGAGGCGAAAAGCCGCGGACCAGATCGGCTTGGCCAGCGGGTGAGGAATCGGAATGGTCTGGCGGCCGAGTTCGTCTAGAACTGTGGACATGGGTACCTCACCCGGGCCGGTAACATTGTAGATGCCACGAACGCCACGCGGCAGGGCGCAAACGATAGCTTCAGCAACGTCGCGCTCGTGGATGATCTGGACCATGGGATCGAAACCGAGCAGTGTCGGCGCCGTTTTCATGCGCAGATAGTTCGACGGTGCGTTGTGTACGCCGCCGAGAATGTGGACCGGTCGCAAAATTACCGTATCAATATCGCGGGCCCGCCAGAAGAATGACGAAGCCATGTGATCTATCTCAACTAGATCACGCATGGCAGGGAAGCGCTGGGCCGCCAGAAGAGGGGCTTCCTCGGTCAAGAATTGAGCGTTTTCGGGACGGGGGCCGTAGACATTGGCCGAGGAGAGCACGATGACCTTGGGCACGTTATAGGCCATGCAGTATTCCAGCAGCCGTGCTGTGCCCCGAATATTCCACGAGTACAGTTCAGCGCTCGAGGCTCTTGGCGCGTGCATGAGTCCCATGTGAATGAGAGCAGCGACGTCGCCTGCGCGAAAAATATCCTGCGCTTTTTTGCTTCGCAGATCGACCTGGTGGTGCTCGATGTCCTTGGGCTTGCCCAAGAAAGGACGGCGATCGACTCCGACGACGCGATAGCGAGGATCGCGGTGCAGGCGCTGGGCCACAATCCTGCCCAGACGGCCTGTGATGCCGGTGATGACTACTTTATCGCCCGTCTCCACTCCGTTACCAGAAGACACCTTTGCGCTCCCTGAGACCAATATGGATCATGGATTGAATTCGGTTCTTGACCGCGCGCACCTTTTCTTCGATCACATCCTCTTCATCATCGGGGTCGCCTTCGAAGTGAATCGGCGGTCCGAAGTACAGTCGATACTTGACCGGTAGGGGCAAGATCGGCACGAATGGCGGATAGGGTACCACTGGAAACGCCGGCGTTCTCAGGAGTTTGGCTATGGGTTTGAGATTGAGCGCAGGGGCTTGCTCCTCGGCTCCGATCACCGCCACCGGTACGACGGGTGTATCGGTTTCGAGAGCCAATCGCATGAATCCGTGGCCGAACTCGGCGAGTTGGTAGCGGTGAGAAAACGGCTTGGCAATGCCGCGTGCGCCCTCGGGAAAGACCAGGATCATCTCATCTTGTTGAAGGAGTCGGCGGCAGTTTTCCGGCGTGCCGGTAATTTGACCCCAGCGGGTGAAGAGATATGAAGCGAATGGCAAGGTCGGGACGAATCGCTCCAGCATGGAGCGTATGAGTCTGGGGTGTGGTGCATCGAAAAAGAGCGCAGCGCCGATGACCACGCCGTCGAAGGGCAGCTGTCCCGAGTGATTGGAAACCACCAGGCAGCGCCCGTTCGCTGGTATGTGTTCTAGCCCGTGCGATTCGCACCGAAAGTAATGGCGATAAAGCCAGCGCGTGAACAGAAGTGGATAACGCAAACTATCGCGGCTAAAGCCAAAAGCGTCATATCCGTACTCGTTTTGCCGTACTGTGAGCGCTTCGCATCTATCTCTGGTGTCCGAGCCGAGACGTTGATCGACCAGCTGATGCACGCGGTTCTTGAGCCAATCCACAGCTCTCATTGTCGTGACCCTAATGGTGGCCATGCGGGGTGTCAATGTGCAACTGAGGACTGTGTTGCTTCATTTTGCTCAACCAGTCGGCCGGCCTGGCTCCGCAGCCCGGCAAGAACTCCCCTTCGCAGTCCGCGCCGGGACGTCCCGGTGAGGGGACCATGGTAGTATGGCGATATGGTTGGCGAACAGCTCGTTGATGTCACCTACCGCGGTATTGTTCTCGGTCGCCAACTTCGCCTCTCACCACGCTCAGACGCTGCCCATATACACACCGACAAGCCCATGCCGATGGGAAGCGAGATCGCGATTTCGACGCAGGGCGGTGTGGCGATCTCGGTACGCGTCCGTGAGGTGTACGAAAAGATCGCCGGCTCTGAAACAGAGCCTGGCATGCTGGTAACCCCGGTCGCGCCGGCGGGAGACGGCCAGCCATGGTGGCAGGAGCCGACCGATCGCGAAGCAGAGTCCGACAGCTCATCCCGGGAAACGACGCGTCAGGGCGCGGGTGATTCTCGAGCAGAGAGCAGCGCTGCTCCGGCAACAGCCAATGATATTCACTCACAGACCGACGAAGGCCATGAAACGGCGCATGAGACCACCGCCGAGACAAGCGAGAAGGCCGGCGCACTTCAAGAAGCAGCCGATGAGGCAGCCGGCGATGCTGGCGAACAGACCGGCGACAACCGACCAGCAGCAAGCGACGGTCGAGGACAGCTCAGCGAAGCGCAAGACAGGGAAGCCCCCCCACAGACCGACAAAACAGCCGGAGACACCCCACAGATTGCCGGGGCAGCCAGCGAAGCTCCCCCGGCGACTGACGAGGCAATTGGCGAGGCTGGACAGGACGAGATCGGCGAGCGAATTGTCACAGGCGACGCTGCTAGCGAAGCTGGTGAAGCCGCGAGTGATACCGGCCACGGGGCCACCGACAGCGACCTCGGCGAAGCTCTTCTGGCCTCGCAAGGCTCGGATCGGGACGCTGAGCTACAGGGTTCGACTCGGGCATCCGAGCCGATGAGCTTGAGTCGGATCGAACAGATGAGAGCGGCCGCTATGGGCAGCGGCCTCGACCCGGACGCGGATGTTGGCGAAACCCAGCCACTTGCCACCAGACGAGCTCCTGATGCAACGGAGCCGGCGGTGCCGCAGCCAAAAGGCAAGCGCGGCAATCGCCGTGCCTGAACCGGATTATTCACCACAGCACCGACTGCACTTGCACCTACCGGGCAGCCTTTTCGGCGATTGTCGACTCGGGCAAAACATCCAGTTCGAAGTTCGAAGTGCGGCTCGGACGAGCCCTCTATCAATCGCCTGGCGTCGCTCCGGAGCCCACAGGTTCGGCGGGGGAGGCGATGTTTCCATCGGTTATCGAAGATGTCGATGCAGCGCTATCGGCGGCCATGGTCTGATCGCGCGCACCTGCCCCGGCGTCGGATGAGCGCATGTTGTCCCCGTGCGCTGTTGTCCCGGTTTCAGTCTCGCTCTTCGCTTCCGCACGTGAGTTGCCGGATGCCCCCTCGTTGGCTTCAAACGCTATATTCGTATGTGCTTGATCACGTGCTTGCTCAGGAGACGTATTTTCAGCTCCATTGATCGACTCCGGGCCGGAGCGATCGGGCGCAGCGGCACTATCTCGGCCATCGGCCGCTTTGCGATCCCCCGAGTCGGGCTCGACCGTTTCGGAGTGCGCGGTGGCGGGTGCTGCGACATCTGACAAAAGCGGCCAGGCAGGGGACGTCGCCACCGGCTCTTCGGTGCAGCTGTGCAGAGAGCCCAGGGCTTTTTCGGTGCGCTCGACACGCTCGCGCATAGCCCGATGCGCTTCACCGGGTGCCACGATCGACGCGTGTTTGCCAAACCCCAGTACCCATCCGGTAATCCACTCGAACCCCTCGCAATCGATCACGATATCGGCGCTGCGGTCCGGGTTGAATACCACCTTGCCGAGCGGCCAGTCCGAGCCGACCCGAGCGGTTGCCAGCGGATCGAGGTGGACGTGTACCGATACTGCGTCAGCCGACGGTACATAGAGATGCTCGCGCCGATAAACCTCGAGATCGAAGTCGTCGGGGATGGCGAAACGGGCATTGGTAGCAGTGAGCGCGGCGATTCGGTCGACGCGAAACGTCCGGGTATCGCCGCGTTTGTGACAGTGGCCAACCACATACCACTCGCCAGCGTGGTGCACGATGCCGTAGGGGTCGAGCATGCGGTGTTCGGCTTTGTGACGGGAAGCGGACACATAATCGATCTCGACCCGATTCTGCATGCGGGCCGCAGTGACCAGCTTGCGCAGGTGTCCGGTGACTACCTGATCCGGTTCGGATACGATCGTACCCGTTGCCAATTTTTTGGCCTCCTGGGCGTCGCGGCCGAGCGCCTTTAGGAGCTTGAGTTCGGCCGACGCGAGGGCATCGTCAAAGGGGGCGATTCCGCTCTCGCGCAGGGTGCGGATACCGAGGAGGAGCGAACAACCCTCGGCCGGGGTCAGCCGCAGCGGGCGGGTCAGCCGTTGCGGCAGATCGACAAAGACCCGCCCTTCTTCGACCGAGACCAGGAGATATTCGCCGGGATCGCCATCGGGCGGACCAACCTGGGTGAGCATGTCGAGGTCCTTGAGCAGGTGGTCCCGGCTCACATCGAGCATTGCGGCGAGATCCTCGACCGGCACGCCCTGGCTGTGCTTGGCCACATACGGGACCACGTACAGAAGACGGCGTAATCTCTGGCCGACATCTCTCACCGTTCGTAGTGCTCCCGAATGGCGGTCAGCTCATCAGCGATACGTCTGCGCAGACGCTCGCCGCGGCGGATCAGAATGCTGCCCTTGGCGGCCAGGACGCGAGACACTGCGTAATCGAGATTGCTGCAGCAGAAGCTGATCAACGTGGAACCGTCTTCGAGTCGACGGCGCGAGGCGTGTGGGCCAAAATCCTCGTTGGCGGTATCGGCTGCGTCGGGCCGGATCTCGATCTCGATATCTTCAGCCGGCGCGGTGGCAAATGTCCACGGCGAACGGCTGGCATAGGCGCGCACGTCAAACGTATCGGGCCGCTGGAAGTCGGGCGATTTGGGTCTGGGGGCGATTTTGAGCTCGAGGATACGATCGATGCGAAATGAGCGCACGTCGTTGCGCAGATGGCAATAGCCGATCACGACCCATGCCCCCTGGCGATACACCAGCCCATAGGGATCGACGTCGCGATCCCGCACCAGGCCGGTGGAGGCATTCTGGTACCGAATGGATATCCGTTTGCGATTGCGGGTGGCGCCTTCGAGCAGGGCAAATCGGTCGCCCAGCTCTCGCGCATGGGCCGACCTGTGGGACGGAAAGTGGACGAGGACCGGACCAGGCCGGTTGGCCGTGCTGGGCTGGGGAGGAAAATCGACCGGGGTGTCTGGCATTTCTTGCCGATGCATTTTTGGCACGTCGAAAGCCAGTTTTTGCAGCGCGAGATCGACGATCTTGGGGTAGCTGCCGCCAGGCACGGCGCGGGCCACCGATGCGGCCAGGACCAGGGCTGATACCTCGTCGGGGGTCAGCTTGACTTCGGGCATGCGGTAGCTCTTCAGATCGACGATATAGCCCCCCTCTTCCAGGGCCTCGTCCTCTTCTGGAGTGACGTAGCGGATGGGCACGCCGAGATCGAGCAGTTCGGCCTTATCGCGCTCGAATGCGCGCAGCCCGGCGTCTGCGTTGCTCGTCTTGTAGGACGTGAACTGCTCGCGGATCTCGCGAAAAGCAACCGGCGAGCGGGCGCGCAAAAGCAGCATGACCAGGTCGAGCAAGCGCTTGGCGCGGTCACTGCGGGGAGTGCTCTTTCCTTTGGGTTTGGCGTTGCTCACAGGTGTCATGTCGGATATGCGTGGGAGACCATCATACTGCGCGGACGGCGATGCCAGCCACGAGATGACCACCGCCGAGTGTAGCCAAATCACAGCTGAGGAAAAGCCGCTTCGGCCGGTGCATCGCCGCGCGGCCGGGCGAATAGTCCGGATTGGGCCGGCGGATCGGTCGAACACACAGTTGAAGACGTTTGTCGGCCTCGAAGTGGCGACAGCGACCGATCCGGGATAGGGTCGCGCCATGGCGACGGCTAGCTCGACGTCCAGGATCTGCAACCACAGAGCAGAATGCTCACTGCGGCGGACAGGACGTTCGCCAATGGCGCTGCGCTGGCTCTGTTCGACCATTGCTGCAGTGTCGTGGCTGGTGGCGGCAAGTGGCCAGCCGGCATGGGCCGACGGAACCAGCATCGGCGCCGAGAAAGGCGCTTTTGGCCTCGGACTCATCCTCGGCGAACCCACTGGTATCTCGGCCAAGCTGTATCTCGACGATTCGACAGCGGTCGACGGTGCTGCCGGGGTGGCCATTATTGGCGGCGGTCTTCACGTACACGGCGATTATCTGTGGCATCCATGGGTGCTCGAAGAGCGCGACATGTTCGTCTTGCCAGCCTATGTGGGGGTCGGCGGGCGCCTGTTTCAGCGCGACCGCAGCGGAGGCGACAGTGATTTTCACATCGGCGCGCGCGCTGTGGGAGGGATGCTCTTCGACTTCAAAGAGCTTCCACTCGACGTATTCGTCGAGATCGCTGGCGTTGTGGACTACGTCTTTTCCGATATCGCCGAGGACGAGGGGATCGGCCTCGCGCTCAACCTGGGCGTCGGAGCCAGGTACTACTTTTAGCCAGGTACTACTTTTAGCCTGGACCGACGGCCCGGGCAGCGCCCGCCACAAGAGCGCAACCGATCGGAATCATTTCCGAGGGAATATACTACCTGGGAACGCGGACCAGCTCTGGCTAGAGCCAGCCGTCGCCGAATCTCTCATATCCGTTCCCGCACCCGCAACTCGAGCTGTTTGCGCAGCCGGTGCATGCGTATACGCAGGGCGTTCACGGCGATTCCGCGAGACTCGGCCAGCTGTTTTCGCCGGGCGATCTTGTTGCTCTTGGCGCAAGCATGATACTCGAGGACAAGTGCTCGACTATCCTCGGGCAACTCGGCCAAACAGCTCTCGAGTGTCCTCAGCAGCCGCTCGGTGTCGACTTCTTGGCCAGTGGCGGAATCCAGCCGCAGATCAGCCGTGACGTGCGTGATGTGGTTCTCGCGGACATACCCCCGGATGGCCTCCTGGAATATGTAGCGGGCTACCCCACCGAAGTAGTGATATGGCTCGCTGGTACAAATGCTCTCTCCACGCACCAATTTTTGGGCCACTCGGTCGATGGTCCGATCGGCCAGACATTCCGGCGAGGTGCATCGCCATGCACGAAAACGCGCGACAAGGCGTCTGCGGATCTCTTCATAGCGCATTGCAGCCGAGTCCAAGTCCGGTCCCAAAAACTCGATCAGTTTGCTCCATGCTCGAGCCTGGAGCGCACTGTCGTCGCTGGAACGCCTGCGCGTTATCATTGCAACCTTCACGGCCGCAAAGCAGCCATCAGACAATGCTGCACAACCAGACACTACAGATCTCCTCTCCTCCCACAGAACTGCGGGCTTTGGGTTAGCCATATACTCCAGGACACTGCGCGTAAGGCCACGCAGTGACGAGAGCCTGCATCGCAGCCCTCACCCGGATCCACGCAAAAAGCCTCTCGATCCCCTATCGAAAAACGCAAAAATCTTGACCGTGTCGGCTGTAGCAACCTTCACAACTGCAGTTCACTCGCAGCTGCAGTTCCGGCTCGTCGGCTCGGTCTTGACGGCGACAGTGTACACTTGCCCATCAACCTGGCGCCGTCTGCCGTGTCCGACCTCAAATGATTCGAGTACTACACGTTCTATCTCAGCGCCCGATGCTGACGGGAAGTGGGGTAACCCTGGATGCACTGGTCCGCTGTGCTGCGCGAGCGGGATATCAGCAGGCTGCCGTGGTGGGCGTTCCCGCCAGCGATGACAGTATTCGGGTCGGCGGACTCGACAACGATGCGATGTGGCCGCTTCGCTTCGAACAGGGCGAGCTCGATTTTCCCGTACCGGGCATGAGCGACGTCATGCCGTACCGCAGCACCAGATTCTCACACATGAGCAGCGTCCAGCTCGACCACTATCGCACTGCCTGGCGCCGCCACCTCGCCCGCGTGGTGGCCGAATTTCGGCCACAACTGGTCCACTGCCACCACGTCTGGATACTCAGCTCGCTGATCAAGGATGTGGCACCGGACGTTCCGGTCGTTACCCACTGCCACGCCACCGGCCTGCGACAGATGTCTCTTTGCCCTCACCTGGCCGTCGAGGTGCGTCGGGGGTGTGCCCGCAATGACCGCTTTGTGGTCTTGCACCGCGACCACCAGACCGAACTGGCCCGGGCCATCAGTACTTCCCGGCAGCGGGTTCGGGTCGTCGGCGCCGGCTATCGCAGTGATCTCTTTTCTCTTCGAGGCCGGGAAACCGGCCGCACAATCGACGTCGAGCGCGGCGCCAGCGATCGAAGCGCCGACCGCAAGGAGTTCAACGGCGGGATCCATATCGCCTATGCGGGCAAGTTGAGTCACGCCAAGGGACTGCCCTGGCTGCTCGATGCGTTCGAGCAACTGGTGAGGGATGACCGCTCCCGGGGCCTCCATCGCAGCCTGACTCTACACGTGGCCGGCAGCGGTTCCGGTGACCAGGCCGACCAGCTGCGCACGCGCATGCGCGCCATGGGCGAGCACGTGATCGAGCACGGCCATCTCGATCAAAACCGGCTCGCCGCCCTGCTGAGCCGGACCCATGTGTTCGTATTGCCGTCATTGTACGAGGGCCTGCCGCTGGTCCTGGTCGAAGCTCTGGCATGCGGCAATCGCCTGGTCGCCACTCGATTGCCGGGTATCGAGAGCGAGATTGCGCCCCACGTCGGCGATTGGCTAGAACTCGTCGAGCCGCCCCGAATGCACCGAGTCGACCGTCCCGCAGCCGAGGACCTGCCGTCGTTCGTCGATTCTCTCGCCGGCGCTCTTTACCGCGCGGCGGCCCACACCTCCGACACGTCCCGCACTCCGCCCTTTCAAGATCCCGATCGGCTCGGCGCGGTCCTGGCCGCTTTTACCTGGCAAGCAGTTTTCTCCCGCGTGAACACGGTATGGCGCGAGCTGCTGACCCGTTGAACTTGCGGCGCTGCCGCAATCACGGTGCTGCCACGCGGTGCAAGAACTTGTCGGCTAATTCGATCAGGCGAGCTTGCGGAACCGGATCGACGATCAGGATGCGGTAGGTCTCGTCGCTGTGGAGAGCCCGGCGCTCGCCATCCCCCACGTCGCTACCCACCTCGATTGGAGCAATGTACTCATAGCCAACCCGTGCGTCAGGGTCATAGCCATCCACCGTGAGGTCGAAGGCCCGGTCGCCGTCACTGCGTACCCGCACGTCGTGGAGAATGCGGAAGCCCGAGGCGCGAAAACGCCGGGCCAGGATCGTGCGTGCGACCGCTTCAGAGGCGGGCGGCCCATGGCTGCTTTCAGACGGCTTAGCCCCGGACTGGCCCGGATCGGGTGGACCGGCCATCGCTCCGGGATTCGGCACACTCGGCCGTTCGCGTCCACCACTACAGGCAATGACGCATAGGGCAGTGATGACGAACACCTGTCGATGAATCAAGAGGCTTTCACCCTAACGCGAAATCAAACCGAAACGCATTGATCGTGGATCAAAACGAGGTGTTTCTGTTGCGAGGTCAACGGCCGGGGAGTCCGGCCGGCCGAGGGCTCTGCCAAAAGACCGGCCCAGTGCGAAGCGGTCGGGCCACGCGCGGTCACGTTGCATCCTTTGCAATGCGAAAGTGTGTAGATACTATCCGACACGAATGAAGCTGGGTACCTTGCTCTTACGCGATGCGGCGATCAGCCTCGGCCAGCTAGAAGCTGCGCTGCGCAATCAAATTCTTTGTGGCGGTCGCCTGGGCACCAATCTGGTCGAACTGGACTATATCGATCTCGACACGCTAACCCGCTATTTGGCCGAGATTCGGGGACTGCCGCCTGCCACACAAGAGATGTTCGAATCGGCGACAAAGTCGATCATCGACGAGTTCGGCGCCAATCGAGCCGAGCGGTTTGGCGCATTTCCATTGGGACCGGCCGGGGATGACTCGGGTGCTCTGGCCGTGGCGATCGTCGACCCGGACGACAGCAACGCGATCGAGGAACTGGCACAAGAGAGCGGACACAGTGTCGTGGCATACGTCGCACCCGAACTTCGCATCTACTATTACCTGGAAAAGCACTATGGCATCGCCCGCAAAGCCCGTTTTATTCGCGAGGGCAGCGACCGGCCGACACCGACCGATCAGGTCGAGCGCCGCCGGACCCAGCCGTTGCGCGGCATTGCCTTGCCGCCCAAGATCCGCTTCGAGCCCCGGGCCAAAAACTCGCTCTCGCAGCCAGAAATAAGGCGGTCTCAGCTGAGACGAAGAGCGCGCACCACCGGGGACCGGCTGGGTATGAGCTATCGCGACGCGTGTTCGACCATCGACCGCGCCGGCAGCCGAGAAGCCATCGCCGACGTATTGATGGAGTTCACCCGCGACCGGTTCGAGGTGGCTGCGATATTTATCGTACGCGACGCCAACGCAATCGGCTGGCGTCTGCGCATCGGGCAGATTCACGACCATCGGGACTCATCAGCGGCCAGCAAGGGCGGAGCCGCCGATGGTCCCGACCGCGACGCGGACACCAGCCCCGACAACGCAGCAACCAATGCACCGAAATCTGCCGGCAGTACTGGCGCCGCGGTCGCCAGCATCGATACGCTCAGTTTGCCTCTGGGCGGTGCCTCGGCCCTGCAGGAAGCACATGATTCAGGAACTGTGTATCGCGGTGGAGCCACATCTGTGGGCAGGCCGATCGAGCGCGAATTGTGGCGATTTTTGCAGATGAATGACGAGCCTGTGGAAATGCTGGTTGTCCCCATCGTGGTGCGGCGACGTGTCGTCAACTTGATCTACGCGCACGGCAAGAACCACGGCGCGATCGACAGCACCGCGGCCAAAAAACTCGGCGAACTTGCCAAGCGTTCCTCGCGCGCTTACACCCGGCTCATTCAAACCACGAGCGCGGCGGACCCGCGCGGCGATGCCAGCCAGGCCAGCGCCGATGATGCCGGCCAGGCCAGCGCCGATGATGCCGGCTCGGACAATACCGGTTCGGACGGCACCAGTTCGGGCGACGACACCAGTTCCGACGACACGACTCGATGATCTGGTCTCTCGCCGGCCGATCGCCTGTCGCGACAAATGCATCGGGGAGCACGCAGAAAACAGAGCAGTTGCAAACTGCGTGCATCGCTGAATGATACGCGCTACACCATTCGCCGTTGCTGTGTTTGACGCGATGTCAGGACCGGCGCTTCGCCGATCTCCGCTTTTCGGGGTGACCCCGGCCAAGACCAGATTCCGCCGCAGGGCTTTGTCCCACCATGGCAGCGGCATTGGGAGTTTTCCCGAACTGCCGCCAGGAAAACGACATGCAGAATCAATTTATCATTGATTTTTTTATGCAGCCGTTTGGCGCTGTAGGGGCTCTCTTCATCATGTTGGCGGTGACCTGCTTCAACAGCAGGAAGCTGCAGAAGGCGCTTTCCACCAGAGTGTCTGGAGAATCGCTGGCGCTTATATTAAATTGTCTGAACTTTATCGGTGGATCGCTGCTCTTGATAAACGCTGCACTCCGCGATGAAGCGGTTTGGATTGTTTTAGAAGTTTATTTTATTCTGATCTGTCTAAAAGGAATTCTGCAGAATATTGCGCAGGTCCGAAAGCACCGGAACGACCCGGGGGGGCCGGCGGCCGGGCCGTCCATGGCCAGGGACATGATGAGGTCGGCGTAAGCCAGCCCTGCCTGCCCGCCAGGAGTGAGCAAACGAAGGCTGGGCCGCACCATGGATGCGTAGGCCAGCATACAGGACTTGGGATGTTAGTTGGCCATGAGATGGCGGTTGGCCGCGTTTTCTTCGCGGTTTTGGTATGCTGCGGGCTCGGTTACTCACTTGCTTTCAGGACAATCAGATAATCCGGCCGCTGTGGTGGTCGGACAAGTACGGAGGGGTCCGATGAGCCAGGGCCGCGACATTCGCTGTTACAATTATGTAAACCATCCTTATGACGAGGTTCGCGATGCATTGAGCGGCGATGCGGCTGCCGTGTTTCAGGAGGCCACCAAAGCTGCGGCATCCCGTGCGCGATCGGTGGCGGCCGAACTGCGGGTTAACGTCGGTGGGATCAAGGTTGGTGCTGAAATCGCGATTTCGGTCAACCGGATCGAGGAGAGCACGCGCGAGATTTCGTCGCCGCCGGTCACTCGCTTGCAGCTGGAGTGGGAGGCTGCAAAGTCGCCCCACTTATTCCCATTCATGAAGGCGGAGCTGTCCATCTACCCGTTGACTGCCACCGAGACCCAACTCGACTTTGCGGGAACCTACGAACCGCCGATGGGAGCGCTGGGCAGCGTCGTGAATGCTCTGGTTGGACACCGCATTGCCGAGGCTTCGGTTCATCGGTTTGTCGACGATGTAGCCGAGTACCTGCGCTCGACTCTGGCCGGGGCGCCGGACAAGTAATTAGCAATCGCGCGGCTTGGCCGGAGCCGTCGAGGCAAGCGAGAATGACCGGTGGTAACATGCGGTCAACTGAGATCGAGCCAGGCAACTGTAACGCCGTCGCCGCCCTCGGAACGCTCGCCAGCACGCCAATCGGACACTGCGTGGTGAGATTCGAAATGGCTGCGAATGGCCGAACGCAGCGCCCCAGTGCCGTGACCGTGAATGACAAAGACCACGTCGCGCATGGCGAGCAGGCATTGATCGATGAAGCGATCGACCGAGGTCACGGCCTCGTCGGCTCGCTCGCCGCGCACGTCGATGGTGACGTCCGGCGTGCGGACGATCGTCCGGTCTCCGCCCGATTGACCGGACGAGCCATCGCCGGCAGGATCGCCATCGCGCCTGCCGCGCGGTTGCCTTGGTTTTTTGCCCGCCTTTCGGCCCAGGGCAGCGCTGGCCTTGGCCTTGCCGGTCGCCGTGGGCCGATTGTGGGTGCGCTCGACCACGAGGTCACTCAGCGGCACGGCCGTGCGCATGGTGCCGATCTGTACCGTGACCTTGCCCCGGTCGGGACTGCCAGTGACCTCGCCGCTCTGGCCCAGGCTGGTCACGTAGACCCGAGTGCCGGATTCGATCGTGGCTTCTGTGGCGACTTTGCCGTCGGGCTGGGGCTTTGGAGTCTCGTGCTTAACAATGGTCCGGGCCAGCCGGCTGACTTTTTTGTCGAGCTGGCCGAGCTCGCCCTGTCTGACAAATTGGCGCGCAGCACTGCGCACCTCGTCGAGCTCGGCGCGGGCTCGACGCAGCGCAGCCACCGCTTCACTGTGAGCTCCATGCTTGAGTCGGCGCTCGTACTCGCGCGCCGACTCCCTGGCCACCTCAGCTTGTTTTCTGGCCACCTCGGCCTGCTGGTGAAGTTCGGCCACCTCGGCCCGCTCCTCGCTCAACTTGCGCCGCTCGTCCGATACTTCGGCCAGCAGTTCCTCGATGCTCGCCCGACGTTCGCCGAGCAGTGATTCGGCGCGATCCACCACCGAGCCGGGCAAGCCCATACGCCGGGCAACAGCGAGTGCACCGGACGAGCCGGGCACGCCCAGGTGAAGACGAAAAGTCGGGGCCATGGTTTGCAGGTCGAAGCCCACCGAGGCATTGGCAAACTGGTTGCTCCGGGCGCCGAGGGCTTTGAGCCGTTCGTAGTGGGTGGTGACAATGGCCGGCACGTTGCGCGCGACCAGTGCCTCGAGTACGGCCTGGGCCAGTGCGGCGCCCTGCTCGGGTTCGGTTCCCACCGCGATCTCGTCGATCAAGAGCAGGGTGCCCTGGTCGGCGCCGTCCAGGTAGTGGCGCAGTTTGACCAGGTGCGCACTGAATGTGGACAGGTCGTTCTCGATACTCTGCGAGTCGCCAATGTCGCTGTGCACCGAAGTGAACCAGGGCACGGCACTGCCGCTGGCAGCAGCGATGTGCAGTCCGGCACGCACCATCAGCGCAGCCAGTCCGGCGGTTTTGAGGGCGACGGTCTTGCCGCCGGCATTGGGACCGGACAGGATGAGCAATGAACGCGGTTCGAGTACGATGTCGTTGGCCACGCATTCGCGTTCCGACAACACCATGAGCGGATGTCGAGCCTGCTCGAGATGGAGCCGGTGGCTCTCGTCGATGACCGGCCTTGCGGCGTCGAGGTCATCGGCCAGAGCTGCAGCTGCGGCGATCAGATCGAGGTCTGCGGCAGCCGCCACACCGGCGCGCAGTGGCTCGGCATCGGCCGCCACCAGGGCCGATAATTCGGCCAAGATGCGCTGCTCTTCGTCGGCCACTTCGTACTCGGCGAGCTTGACCCGATTGTTTAGCTCGACGATCTCATCGGGCTCGATGAATACAGTCTGGCCGCTCTGCGAGGTGCCGTGCACGATGCCGCGCACCGCCGACCGGGCCTCGACTCGCACCGGGATGACGTAGCGATCCTCGCGCATGGTGTAGTAGCGGTCCTGCAGGTGGCGGTTGTAGCGGGAATCTTCGACCACGCTGCGCATGCGCCGCTCGAGTTGGTTTTTCAGCTGAGCGAGTTTGCGACGGAGCGGGCCGAGGGCGTCGCTGGCGTGATCGGCGAGCTGTCCGTCGGACTCGAACGAATCGGCTATCGGCTGGTACATGTGGCGCAGATCGGCGATGCCAGCAGCGATCTCGCCCAGACCCGGCGCGTCCTCGGCGTGGTCGACAAGATGTTTTTTTAACCGACCCAGTCCGCGTCCGGTGTCGGCCACGGCGATGAGGTCGGCAGACTCGAGTACACCGCCCTTTTCGGCCCGACCGATTGCGGTCACGATGTCCTTTATGCCGCCAAAGGGCAGAGCTGCTTCCATGGCGACCAGCTGGCGCGCCTCGGCGATGTCGGCAATGCGCCGTGCCGCTGGCTCGAGCTGGTCGAAAAAAGCCAGAGACCGAGCCGCCGCTTCGCCACATGCAGTGCGGGTCCGCCGGCATACGTGCTCGACCAGTCGAGACCAGCCCAGATCATCGAGTGTCTTGGCTGAAATGGACATCGCTGTCCCCGATTCCCTCCGGGCGGAGCCTACGGCTCGAGCCCGAGTTCGGCCAGCGACGGCACGACCTGGTTGCGGCCGCGCCGTTTGGCTTCGTAGAGGTTCTCGTCGGCCCGTTTGATCAGCGTGGCAATATCGAGACCCGGCTCGTGAACCACACTGCTCACCCCCAGACTGATGGTCACCGGGATCAGCTGATCGCCAAATGTGAATGGATCGTCGCTGACCATCGCACGCACATTTTCAGCGAATCGGACACCGCCCTGCAGTCCAGATACCGTCAGGATGGCAGCAAATTCCTCACCGCCGTAGCGGGCCATCAGGTCCTCGCGGCGTATCCGCGGCCTGACCCGACTGCACAGCTCCTTGAGCACTTCGTCACCGGCGAGATGTCCGAGCTCGTCGTTGATGCGTTTGAATCGATCGATGTCGAACATCACCAACGTGAGCGGCTGCTTGTGACGCGTCGCACGAGCCAGTTCGCGTTCCAGGAATTCCATGAAATAGCGCTTGTTGTAGGCACCGGTCAGACCATCGACAATGGTCATGCGGTAGATTTCTTCGTGATAGGCTGACTCGATGTTGCTGCCACTCAAAAACTTGAAAATCGTATCGCCGAAGCGAATCTGATCACCGTCGCGTAGCCTTTCTCGGGTAATTCGAGCTTCATTGACGAAGGTTCCATTGGTCGAGCCCATGTCTTCGATCCACCACACACCACGTTCGGCACAAAAAAGACGTGAGTGCTGTCGCGATACAGCGTTGCGATTGATCACCAGATCG
This sequence comes from Pseudomonadota bacterium, assembly GCA_022360315.1. Taxonomy (GTDB): domain Bacteria; phylum Myxococcota_A; class Polyangia; order Haliangiales; family Haliangiaceae; genus JAKSDA01. Next base: position 27,956 of record JAKSDA010000454.1, on the reverse strand, counting down.
GCCTCCGCGTCGCGACCGACAACATAGGCGTTGTGGATCAATCGCGTTCGTTTGCCGATGTCGGGCCCAGGTGGGTGCAATAGCACAATGCATGCCTCGCCATCACCAGTCGATGTTGGCTTGGCAGGGATGTCTGGTCGGGTCAGGACCAGGGTTCCATTGCTGCGGTTACGGCTCACGATAACAAGTCTTCAGCACAGGGAAATGGTGCCATACAGGCTTAGTAGCAGAGTATACAGTCTCCGTCGCGCCAGAGATCGCAGATCCCGGCTTGATTCACCCTCTCGTGTAGAGAAGCGTCGGAGATCCCCATTCTTCCTCGTTCACAGCGATCTCCCTTACATGTCTGTAGTGTAGCACGCATGTCCGCCCCGCAGTCAGGTCGGCTGCTGATGTCGCAGAGAAGCGGCTCATCCGCTTCGATCCCCTACCAATGTCCTGCCATAGGGCGATCGACGCGTGCCCTGGCCAGCGAGCCCATCCGAATCGAATAGCCGGCCGCACCGCCCGCGCTGAACTCGGCGTCGCATCCCACGCGGGACGGCGCGCCAAAGGCGAGACGTGTCGGATTGAAACACTCCGAGTCAGGCGATTCGAACTCGAATTCAGATACCTGAGTTCCGTATCCGGATCTAAACCTGGTGTCGAAGTTGTTGACAACAACCGAGCCATACGACGCCGATCCGAGCCTGATAGTCGGATTCAGATACTCGGATCAGATTCGTATATATGGGTTGAGGTATTCAGATTCGTATATTGGATTTGCATACCTGGATGGCGATGCGGAATGTCATAAATCAATGCCGGCAGCCGATGACAATGCAGGCGCACAACAAGGTGGCGCAATGGCTCGCCGCGACCTCGCGACGATGCCGTGGCGAATAATGCGGCTAGAGGGGCTAGAGGCCGGAGTCGGTCGGAGGTCGCGGAGAAGACGTTCTGGCGAGGAACGCGACGCGAAGTTCATACCGAGCAGTGCGGCCGGGGCAGCCGACCATTCGCTCGGAGTAACCGACCACCGACGCGACAGGGAAGAACGGTCGTTCCCGGGTGGTCGTACGACCACCGGCACCTCGCACTCGGCAGCACTTCTCGACCAGTATAGTTGATGAGACCGCGCTCGATCGCACCAAAGAATCCTGGCCGGCGTGTCGATACCAAGGCACTTTTGCTGAAAAATCAGCAAGTTAACTGGGGTGAGCGATGGGATTTGAACCCACGACCACCAGGGCCACAACCTGGTGCTCTACCGACTGAGCTACGCCCACCATATCGAGCAATCTTTGATATACAGCTGTTTGTCGCCGAGGTCGAGTCTCACGAGTCGTTTTGTTGCACGCCTAGCAGGATTCGAACCTGCGACCCAGGGCTTAGAAGGCCCTTGCTCTATCCGACTGAGCTATAGGCGCTCACTCAAATCACATTGTCTCGGTTACCAGGCATTGTACCCGTGAATTGTATAGTCGGGGTGAGAGGATTTGAACCTCCGACACCCTGCTCCCAAAGCAGGTGCGCTACCAGACTGCGCCACACCCCGTTTTGCTGTGGTGAGATTTACCCGGAACGAGCGGTCTTGGCAAGGTGGAAGTACCCGACGAGTCGAGGTTTTAACGCTGCCATGGCACGAGCGCGATGCGATCGGTGGTTTTTGGTACCGATCCCGAGTTCGGCAAATGTGGCACCGAGTTCGGGTACATAGAACAGAGGATCGTAGCCGAAGCCACCGCTGCCGCGCGGCCGGTCCAGAATGCGGCACTCGCACACGCCCTCGGCGGTCATGAGTTCGTCACCCATTGGACCGGTCGGGTCGGCCAGAACCAGGCTGGAGCGAAAACGAGCGCTGCGCCGATTGTCGGGCACATCGCGCAAGGCGTGGAGTAGCCTGGTGTTGTTGTCGGCGTCGGATGCTCCGGTCCCGGCGTACCTAGCACTGTGTACACCGGGACCACCGCCCAGGGCATCTACTTCGAGACCGCTGTCGTCCGCCAGGGCGGGCAGTCCAGTCTCACGCGACACCTGGCGGGCTTTCTTGGTCGCGTTCGCAAGGAACGTATCCCCGTCCTCGACTACATCAGACACGTTCGCTCCGAGTGCTTCGAGATCGTGAAGCGAAAAAACCTCGATTCGAAGATCGCGCAGAAGCTGGCGCAATTCGGCAACCTTGCCCCGATTACGCGTGGCAAATACCAGGCGCGGTATCGAGGATTCGACGTCCACCCGGGTCGGGATTGGATGATCGGACCAGTTCGATGCTTCGGACTGGTTCGGGCCACCCGAGTCTTTCGCGGGCCTGGAGGTCATATCCGGTCCCGCCTGTCCAGCACAGATTGTTGCGCTGCACATAGCTGGCGTATGCCCGAGGCGGCCAGGTCGAGCATGGCATCCAGCTGGGTTCGGCCAAAAGGCTCTCTCTCAGCAGTTCCCTGGACCTCGATCAGCTTGCCGCTGGCGGTCATGACCACGTTCATATCCACGCTGGCTCCCGAATCCTCCTCGTATGCCAGATCGAGACGGGGCTCGCCATGCACGATACCGACCGAAATGGCCGCTACTGGATCGGCCAGCACATCGGTCAACACAGTGTTTTTGGCCAGGGCCTCGGAGTCGATCAATCCCTGTACAGCCATTGCAACAGCGACGTAGCCGCCGGTGATAGACGCAACTCGGGTGCCGCCATCGGCCTGCAGGACGTCACAATCGACGGTGATCATACGCGGTCCCAACCGGGACATGTCTGCCGCGGCGCGTAGCGCTCTGCCGATCAGACGCTGGATCTCTTTGCCGCGTCCTCCCTGCGCGCGCCGAGTGCGGGTGTGAGTCGACCGAGGCAGCATCGAGTACTCGGCGGTTATCCACCCGGTGCCCTGGTCGATCAAGAACGGAGGCACCTGGTTTTCCACTGTGGCCGAGCACAGAACCCAGGTGTCGCCGAGCTTGATCAACACGCTGCCTTCGGCGTGTTTTTGAAAGCCGGGAATGATCTCGATAGGTCGGAGCTCGTCGTTCTTTCTGCCATCCGAGCGTTGCATCTCGCGCAGACTAGCCCGGATCAATCACTGTCGCCACCTACTCCAGGTAGAGAATCGGGTCTCCGGCCGCGAGATCATCCTCTTCGCTGGGCGCGATCGCGACGACACGAGCTCGGTCCGGGACTCCCGCACCGCCGTACGCGATGCGGTTGAATGTCTTCATGACCTCCAGCAAGCACACGGTGCTGCCCACCGCAATCTCGTCACCAACCGAGACAAAGGGCGGTTTGTCGGGTCCGGGCCGGCCGTAGTAGCGCCCGCTGGTCGGCGCGCGAAAGACCAGACGAGCGGCGTCATCGCCGCCGTTTTCTGCACTATCTTCAGAGGCCGAAAATTTGCCATCTATCGATCCGGCGTCGATGTGCCCGGTCGCCTCAGCATCGACAACCAGGATGGGCAGACCGTAGGACACCGGGCGGCGGGCCAGGTCGGCGTTATCTCCGGCATCGGACGATGCGATCACCACGCCGTGAGTCCGTTGCGGTGCGACCAGACGGTGGAGCACGCCCAGGACTTCGATCTCGCCGAGCGAGTCGCCCGGCCGGATCAGGGTCCCGGCCGGTGGCCCGCCGCGCCACATTCCAACCGCGGGAGCCAGAATTTCGACGCGACTGGGATGGGCCGGCTGTCCGGCCCGCCCAGCGGCGCCAGCCGGTCGGGAAAGAGCGACGATTTCGGGCTCGAAGACCCGTCCGTCGCGCTTTTGCCGATCTCGCATCGAGGCCGTCACAGTCATCGCAGTCCACTCACCAGTTCGCGCAGATCGTGCATACTCCATATTCGCGGGTTCTTGACCCGGCGGTATCCCACGCTCTGATAGCTCATCTCGACCAGCGCGACCAGCCATGCCCGCAACCTGGCGATCTCGACCACTTCGTCGGTGTCCATCTGTCGAGCAGAGACGAACGGATCCATGTCTCGTTCGATACGCTCCTCGACATCGCGCATGCCATTGGCAATTTTGCGCCGCTCGTCCTGGTCCGCGGTCACGATTTCGAAGTTGTCGTCCAGTTTGGTGTTATAGGTGGCAATGGCCAGGGTCCGTCCCTCCATGACTGAGAGGCGCGCCATGCAGGTGGATAGCTGCACCACCGGATCGTAGGGCAAACCGTTCATGGCATAGTAGCCCGCACCCGAGGCCTTGCGCAGAAGCACTGTAAACATCGGTACCTGGTTGGTGCTGTTGGTGTAGATGAGGTTGGACCCGTAGGCCAAAAGGCCGTGCCTTTCGGCTTCGTGGCCGATGTCGAACCCCGAGATGTCCTGCAGCCATATCAGTGGAATGCCATCGTCGTTGCACGCTCGACTGAACGCGCTGATCTTGGCGATGCCACCCCGATAGAGAATGCCCGCCGGACGCTGGCGATCGGGCCGTTCCGGGTCGCCCGACAGACCCTGCCGGTTGATCACAAAACCGGCATAGAGCCCGCCCAGCCGGCCGATACCGCAGATAATCTCCTCGCCGACCTCGGCCATCAGCTCCCAGAACAGACTCTGATCGCAGAGGCGGGATAGAACCTGCCGAGCGTCGTAGGCCTCGCGGTGGTCGACGGGGATCAATCCGGCCAGTTCAGAGGTGCGATACTGCGGCTCGATGGAACCGTGATCGCCTCGGTAGAATTCGACTGCCGAACTGGGCAATCGGGCCACGTCGCGGCGAATGCACGAAAGTAGGACCTCGTCCGAGGGCACCCGCACGTCGGCACAGCCCGAGCGATGAACGTGCACCTCGGCACCACCAATGTCGAGCGAGGTGATTTTCTGGCTCTTGGCACCCTTGATGAGCGCAGCTCCAGCAATGACCATGTAGGCCTGCTCGGTCATATACACCCGATCGCTGATGATCGGCATGTATCCACCACCGGCAATGCAGTCGCCAAAAACGCCGGCGATCTGAGGTACACCGCTGGCGCTGAGCAGACTGTTCATTTTGAAGATATGGCCCGCTCCAGTAGCGCCGGGAAAACTGCGCGATTGCTCGGGCAAAAATAGCCCACTGCAATCGACCAGGTAGATCGTGGGCAACCTGAGCCTGAGCGCCATGGTCTGAGCCCGTTCGATCTTTTCGGGAGTGCGCGGCCACCAGGCGCCCGATGCCACAGTGTTGTCGTTGGCGATCGCCATGCAGTAACGCCCCTCGACACGGATGAAACCCGTGACCACACCAGCCCCCGGAGAACGCAACTCGCTGGCAAAAACCTCCCCATAATTCACAAACGTGCCAACTTCGTAAAATTCTGTTCCCGGGTCCTTGAGTCGCTCGATGCGCTCTCGCGCAGTGAGCTTGCCCTTCTTGTGCACACGCTCGATATACTTCTGGCCCCAACCACGGTGTACCTCGGAGCGGCGCGTGTGCAGCCGCTCCTCCAACGTGGCCAGTGCAACCCGGTGTTCCTGAGAAGTGCGCCGGTCCGCGATACGTTCCAGCGGATCGCCGATCGGTACGAGCGGGACGTGAGCCATGATCTTCCAGATGAATGCGATTGGACAAAAATCTGACCCCCAGGGGACAAATTTTTACCTCGTCGCCGATTACGGGAATGGCACGAATCTTGCCGGGGCCGAAAAGGACACGAGCGCACATCGATGAGGCATGACTACCCTGCAATGTACGCCGCGATGCGGTCGGGCCCCGACCGCGAAATCACTATTTGCTATATCTTTTAGATAGTTACATCAACTCTGCCTGGAGCCGCTGCCGTTTCTGGGACGGAAAAACAGTGTGATTGTCAAACAGTGGAACTCAGAGTCCGATGACTGCGTGACAATGCTGTCCACGATCTCCTGATCGGGATTTGCTCTGATCCATTTGGTGACTTGCTCACCAAGACCTTCGCGTTCCTTTGCTTTTGTCGCTGAAAAGACCTTCACCCCGGTTACGTACACTCTGTCACCTTCCTTTTTCTTCAACTATCCGTTGAGGTTACAGTTGTCATACTTGCTCTTATATGTGCACCCTAGCCCACGGAATATCTCTGCCCGAAAGGTAGGGGTCAAGTGAAAGAGACGTGAAATTACCAGAGCTAAGGGGAAAAATGGTCCGGGAGGAACACATAAAGCCTCCGCGGTACGAAAATTGCACAAATACAGGAATTATTCGGCGGTAGGCGCGGCCAAATGATGGTGATCGAGATCTATCGCCCGTCCGAATCATCCATCTATTTGGGCAAGTGCTTGACCAGAGAATCGGTCTCGTGTAGCTATTCCGCACCTATGGAGCCCTTGTTTGGAAAGCCAGTTGAAGTCGAGGTACGCGATAGCCTCGAGAAAGCCATGAAAATCCTTAAACAAAAGATGTCTAAGGAAGGAATCCTGCAAGAGCTGAAGAGGCGAAGATTCTATGAGAAACCAAGCGTCAAGCGCAAGCGCAAGCAGCGCGAGGCGCGCAAGCGGCTGCGGCGGGAGATGAAGCGTCGCAACGGCAATCGCTAATCATTCCCGATGCCTGTTTTCCCATTCGCCGGTTTCGAAGTAACTCCTCGTCATATCAGCAGTTGTAATCATCCCGTACGGTCGGACTACACATGTCTGGGTTTCCGTGTCGGGACAGGCGCGCGCAGCGTGACCTATCAGGTCAATTAGCAAGGAGAGGATCAGGGTTCGTGTCCGAATGGATGGAAATCGTGATCCCGGTGGCGGTACGGGATGCTGATGACGTTGCAGCCCTGATTGCAGAAGAGGTAGATGCCGCTCGCGCCGGAACAGAGATCCGGAATGGAGAGGTCATCTTATGGGCTCGGACTGCACACCTCGAGCACGCTCTTTCCGGGACTCGACGCGCAGTTGCTCAACTGGCCAGGGGAGGCCTCGCGGTCGATGCCCGGAGTATATCGGTCCGACCGGCCGCTCCACAGGTGGAATGGCGCGATTCGTGGAAACGCCATTTTCATACCGCTCGCCTCACCCGACAGCTCGTGGTGGTGCCGAGTTGGGAGAATTATCTGCCCAAGTCCGACGACCTCGTCCTGCATCTCGATCCGGGTCAGGCGTTCGGTACCGGTTTACATATCTCGACACGCCTTGTTCTTGACGAGATTCAGCAACTTTCCGATCGCGGTACACCAGTGTCGCGTTTTTTGGACCTGGGCACTGGCTCCGGCATTCTGTCCATCGCAGCAGCGATGATGTGGCCGCACAGTCGCGGATACGCCATTGACGTCGATCCTCTTGCGGTGGCAGCAGTCACCGAGAATGCGGCTGCCAATGGAGTCGGTGACCGCATTGCCTGCTCTCTGAACCAGGCGTCGCATCTGACCGAGGCATTTGATCTGGTCATGGCCAATATCCAGTGCGATGTACTGCTCGACCTTTGCGGGGTGATCGCATCTCGAGCGGTGCCTGGAGGTGTCATTGTTCTGTCCGGCGTGCTTGTCTCGCAGGTCGACTCCGTCACAGCCAGATACGAAGACAGCGGTCTGTTCTCGGTCGAAGAACCACGTTCTGCTTCGCATTTCTCTGCCGAGCGGCCGGACGTCCCGGCAACGGATGCAAAACCGAGGTCTCGCAGAGCGGTGCAGCCGGGTCGCCAGGATGCCGAGTGGAGCAGCATTCGACTCCGCCGCCTGGAGCCATGACTGGCATGAGGTGCCGCCTCTATGTAGAGCCCGGATCACTCGCTGCTGGAATTCGAGTGCTCAGTGGCGAGGACTATCATTTCCTGTTCCGGGTTCGCCGGCTGCGAGTCGGCGACGCGCTCGTTCTGTTCGATGGAGCGGGCAACGAAGCCGAGGCCACCGTGACCGATGTGGCTGCTCGGCGCGCCACCCTCGCTGTGAGCGAGCCCCGGCAGCGGCCGCCTGGTGCCTCGTGCCGACTCACTGTCGCTCAAGCACTGATCAAGGGCGAGCGCATGGACTGGTGCATCCAGAAGCTCACCGAACTGGGAGCGGCCGAAATCATTCCACTGCAAACTGCTCGGACCGTGGTCGACCTGGACCAGAACCGGGCCGAGAAACGTCATCGACGCTATGTTTCGATCGCCGCCAATGCGGCGCGTCAAAGCTCTCGCAAATGGCTTCCTGATGTAAATAAAATAATAAATATCAATGAACTATGGACGCTCATCAGGAATGAAACCGAGCTCAAGCTGGCCCTGTGGGAAGGAGAGCGAGAGCGAACACTGGTGTCGGCACTGCCCAACACATCACCGTCTCGAGTGGTTCTCTTGGTCGGACCAGAAGGAGGGTTCGAGGAGGCGGAGATGGTGCAGGCGCGGGCGGCTGGATTTGTCACAGTAGGGCTGGGGCCGCACATCCTGCGGGCCGAAACCGCCGCACTCGCCGCGGCCGCGCTGATCGGCTTTGCCTTTGGTGACCTCGGGTAACTAGCCCGGATTATTCATCACGAATCTTCCTCAGAAGCTGCAACCTCGCGACGGTGCCGCGATGAGTAATTTGCGCTGGCGCTGTCCGGGAAAAATCCCATTCGGGCAACAAGCCGGGCATATTTGCCAGAACGTACCCCGCAGACTTATAACGCTCGTATGTCGGAGCGCGAGCTCTCGATGCTGCGAGGCAAGCCTGTAGGTGATTCAGCCGAGAAGCCGGTCCATGCCGAGCCTGACCTGGAGAGTGATATCTCCGCAGGGCCGACATCGGACGATTCGGCCGTCTGGTCGGAAAATGCACGATTCGGGGATCGCCAGCCCCCGCATTCCAACACTACTGGCAGATCGCCGCCCCCCTTACCGGCTCGACCACAATCCTCCGGGCCCCAGGACAGTGTGGACTACCGGCCGACATTCTACGTCGCGGGATTCTGGCGTCGACTGGTCGCAGCCGGCATCGATCTCGCTATCATTCTGCCCGTGGCAACGTTCATGGCATGGCTTGCTGGTCAGCTCGCCAGCGTGCATTTACCGGCGAGTCGCCACTGGGGTATCGATTTCTGGCTCGACCTGATACTGGCCGGTGACCCCGCACTCATCGGTATTACAGTTATAGTCCTGGCGATCGCTTCATTCTATGTCCTAGTTTTCCAGATAACTCTGGCTCGCACGCTCGGAATGCGTTTAATGAAACTCCGTATCATCGACCAGTACGGTGATCCACCGTCCACGCCCCGTGCCGTCGCTCGAACGTCGGGGTATCTCGCCTCCGTATTGACGCTCGGACTGGGCTTCGTATGGATAGGCTTTGATAGCGAGAAACGTGGATTACACGACTGGATTGCAGGGACCTACGTCGTCAAGACCTGACCCACCATGCCCTCCCGCTTAAGCTCACTGATGGTCCGTGACGGCCTTGTCGGGGTCAAGCGCATGGAGCACGCATTTCAACGGCAGGTCATCTATGGAGGCTGTCTCGACACGATTCTGCTCGAAATGAGCTTGGTGCCGGAGGAACGCCTGCTGCAATACCTATCCCTGGCCACCGGCCTACCGCCGGCGACGCGCAATGAGACCAATGTATTCGACCCGGAGGCGGTCAAGAAATGCTCGGCCGATCTGGCCAAAGCTTATCGCGTCGTACCACTTTGCTTCGAGGAAGGCGCCCTGCGCGTACTGGTCCACGATCCAGTCGATCTCGGTCTGCTCGAAGAGCTGGCCAATCAGCTCGAGTTTCCCATTCAGCCGCTGGTTGTACCCGAGTATCGATTTCACCTGGTTTTCTCCCGGATGTACGGAGGTGTACCGAATGCGCGTTTCACCGAGCTGGCCAGACGGTCCGAAGAGAGCGCAACCAGTTCACCGGTGGGCAAAGCGCGCAGTGTCATCATCGAGGATCCCGGCCCCACATCGAGGGATGCCGACGACGACCAGGATTCTGCGGAGCATGTTGTAGTCGATGTAGGCATACCGCCATCAACACACCGGGACCAGTCTGGGCTGGTCAGCAAGCCGGGCTCGGGACCATTCGAGCACGGCGTCGAACAGGACAGCCGCTCTGCGGGCCATGCACCTGGAACGCCCGGTCGCGCCGCTCCGTATGACTCTGCTTCGCATTCCTCGCCGAGTCCGGAGCATCACGCACAAGATCGGCTGCTCGGCCAGGCTCACACCGAGCCGATGCCCACGGACAATTCAGTGGACTCCCCGGCAAGGCCGAGCGGTACGCGCAGCACCAGGCCAGGGGTAGGCGAACCGCCCAGGCTGCCAGCCTTGCCCGGGCACGAGCCGGAGGGCAATTACGGCGAGGCCGAGGGCAGTCATGGCGAGCCTGTTAGCAGTCATGGCGAGCCCGCCCGCAGTGTTCCGGCCGGAGCTGTGGGGCTGCCACGGGATTCGACCACGCAGCCCACCACGTCTCCACTGGGCAGCCGCAACGCGCCTACCGGTGAAGACCGCGTGATCCAGCCCCGGGCGCGCCCGTCCGCTACCTTGCCGCGGGTGGACCGCGATGAGGACCTTCTCGGCAGTCCGCTGTCTCCGGCCGAAGCGCGCGACGCACTGGCCACAGCCGAAGACCGAGATCTCATCTTCTCCGTGCTTTTGCGCGCTATCTACCAGCGCTCGCAGTACGCGGCCCTGCTCACTGTGCAGGGCGGCGTCGCGATTGGCCGCATCGCCCTCAGCTATGAGCACTTCGACCGGGAGGAGATCGGCGGTGTGCTCATTCCGCTCGACAGCGCGTCGGCATTTCACAGCGTGGTCGCATCTGGAGCGCCCCACATCGGGCCGGTGGCCACAGGGGATACCGAGATCGACGAGATGATCACGCGGATGGGGAACTGTTTGCCGCCCTCTGCGCTGCTTCTGCCGGTCGTATTGCGCAATCGCGTCGTGGCGATCGCGGTCGGCCACAATGGCGAGGACCCGATCGATGTGAATGAAGTGTCTCAGCTTCTGCCGCTGGCCAGCCTGGCCGCCGCAGCGATCTCGCGCGTCATCATGAAGGCCAAGACCAGAGCGGCCGAAGAGCTTCAAGCGGTCCGCGTGCAGCCCGAGACAGTCGCGCCAAATCGAGGCGACCAACCTCCCATCGACGACCTTCCCACCACACCGTTTACACGCCTCGAGGCCGACGACGTCGACTCCGACGCGGAGTTCGAGGATGGCGACGGCGACGCTCTCGGGATGACCATGGAAACGGTAGAGCCCGAGCCGATCGAAGCCGTGCTCGACGCTGTCGAGTCCCCGGACCCACAGAACTCCACTCAGGCCAAGGCCGCAGCTCTCGCTCGCGTCGAGGAAACACTCGCCACTCTCTCCGCAGGCCGGTTTCCCGGGAAACTACACATCGACCGCTATGAACTCGGCGGCCGTGCGCTACCTCCCGAGCAACACGGGCCCATTCTCGATATGGTGATCCGCATCGGGCAGGCGGCGTGCGACATGCTGATCGACAAGATGCGCCATTCCGACCGCGACGTCCGCTACTACGCCACGATCTGTGTCGTCGAACTACACCCGCGCGCCGCGATTCCCGCCCTGATCGAGCGCCTCTTCGACAGCGATTACGGCATCCGCAGCGCGTCCATCGACGCTCTATCTGCGTTTCCGGACAGCGATCTCGACCAGGCTCTCACCCGGGTTCGCCAGGCCCTGCACAGCGACGACAGTAGCCGTGTTCAAGCGGCGGCCCAGGCCTTGGCTTCCCTGGGCGACATTCGCGCGATCCCTGATCTGCTCACCGCACTGGCCCGTGGCGACAAGGGCTCGGATCCCGCGCGTCGGGCACTCATCCAGCTAACAAAGCAGAACTTTGGCTCGAGCCACCGCAAATGGCGAGGGTGGTGGAGCAAACACAAGAACAAGCACCGTGTCGAGTGGCTCATCGAGGGTCTGGCCAACAAGGACGATAATCTCCGCCGCTCGGCGGCCGAGGACCTGCGCAACGTGACCGGCGAATATTTCGATTACCGGTACGATATGCCCAGAAAAGAGCGCGAGCAGGCTCGCCAGCGCTGGCTCGATTGGTGGAACGAGCTCGGCCGCAAGCGCTTTATCAAAAGCGATGAGGACCGCCGATCGACCGCGGTATTGCCGGGCAAGGGAACCACATAGGTTTGCTTCGCCTCACTTATAGCAATTGTTTTGAAGAGCTGGTCGATGCCCTTTGTGCCGATGTAAAGGAGTACCGCGCTCGCAGCGCGGCCAATGTGTTTAGCCCGGGCGAAATCATCGTCCCCAATCACAATGTATCGGCATATCTCAAATTTGCCATTGCCCAGCGTTTGGGCATCGCGGCAAATTTGCATTTTCAGTTCCTGTCGTCGTTCATCGCCAGCCGGATTCCGCGGCAAGCCGGCCCATCGGGCAGCGAGTCGAGCGACGACGAAACCCAGTTGCGCGTCCTTGACAAGTCCCACTTGCACGCGCTTCTGTGCAGCGTACTCTGCGACCGGGAATTCCTGGCTGGCGAGGAGTTGGCCCCGGTGAGGGGTTATCTCCACGCCAGTGGTACCGACCCCGATTCGGTCGATCTGCGGCGCTATCAACTGGCCGAAACGCTGGCCACGTTATTTTCCGATTACAGCCTTTCCCGGCCCGAGATGGTCGCCGAATGGCCCACTCGTCTAACCCTGGAGGACAGCCGGGGTGCCGCGATGGAGGCCTGGCAACGCGAGCTGTGGCTGGCGATTTTTGGCCGCCGCGGCGTGCTGCGCCAGCTGGCGCGGGACTCGGGCATCGAATGGGTGAGCGGGCCGGCTCTGTTCCAGCGCAAGCTGGCCAAAGACCTCGGCCTGCCCGGCCATATCTACATCATCGGATTTTCCTATGTCCAATGGGCGTATCATGGCGTATTCGCCCGCATGGCCAGGGCGGCTACCGTTCACATCTACGCACTCAACCCGTGCATGGAATTCTGGGAAGACCTGCGGTCTGGCTGGGAAGAGCGACTGGCCGGGCGCCAGCTCGGCAAGCGTGCCGAGGCGCAGATCCAGCTGTCGTTCAACGACGGCGAGGATACCCCGCCGCTCCGACTGTGGGGCAGGCCGGGACGCGAAAACATCCGCTTGCTCAACGAGCTCACCGAATGCGACTTCGACGCCCGTTTTGTCGATCCAGTGGATCTCAAAACGGCCCGCACGGCCTCTCTGTCCCGGCCAAACTCTGCTTCTCATTGCTCGCCCTACCGTCTTTCGGAGCCTGGCCGCGGTGACATGACCATGCTTGTCGCGCTGCAGCGCGACATATTGTTTCGCCATCCCGAACGCACCGATTCCCACAACGAGGTAGCCGAGCAGATCTCGCCCCATGACGACAGCGTCCGCATTCTCGGCTGCCCCAGCGTGAAGCGCGAACTCGAGGTAATCGGCAACGAGATGTGGCGTCTCGTCCACCGTGACCCGACCTTGCGTTTCAACGACATCGCGGTGCTCTTGAGCCGAGCCGACCAGGAGATGTACCAGGCCCATATTCCGGCGGTTTTCGGTGAACTGCAGGACATACCCCATCACCTCGTCGATGTGCCCTTGCAGAGCGAGAGCCGCGTGGTCGAGGCGTTTGACCTCTTGCTCGACCTGCCGTTTGGCCGCTTCACCCGACCCGAGCTCCTGCGCATCCTCACCCATCCTTCGGTACTGGCCCGTTATCCCGACGTCGACCCGTCGGACTGGGTGCACTGGAGCGAACGACTGGGAATCGTCCACGGTGCCGACCACGGCGATCACCTGAGTACTTATATTTCCAAGGATGTGTTCAACTGGCAGCAGGGTATTCGGCGGCTGGCACTGGGCGCCTTCATGGCTGGCGAGCGCAGCGGTGAAACGCGCTCGATCAATTTCGGTGAAGCCGCGTATCTCCCCGAAGAGCTGCCGTCCGATCTCTTGCCCAGCGCGGCGCGCTTTGCCCTGATCGCCCGTTCTCTGATCAGCGATGCTCGCTACTGCCAGCGCACAGAGATGCCACTCTCGGAATGGCGCATATTTTTTGAGGTCCTGCTCAGCAGCTATCTCGCACCGACCGGTGAAGACGACGAGCGAAACCTGGCCCGCTGTCGCGACGCCATCGAGACCCTGGCCACCCGCGATCTCGACCATCGGCCGGTGAGCTACCGTATTGCCCGGGAATTCTTGCGCAGCGAGTTCGATGGCCTCAGCGGTGCCAGCGGTGAATATCTCGCCCATGGAGTTACAGTGGCGCCACTTTTGCCCATGCGGCCGATACCCTATCGGGTCATCTTCATGGCCGGACTCGGCGAGGGGCGGTTTCCCGCATCCGAGCGCGAGAATCCACTCGATTTGCGTGTATTGAAGCGGCGGCGCGGTGACGTAACTCCGCGGGAGCGCGACCGCTATCTATTTCTCGAGACTCTGTTGTCGGCACGTGAAGGGTTGTATCTGTCGTACGTCGCGCGCGACGAACAGACCGGGGAAGCGTTGCAGCCTTCATCGGTCGTGCTCGAGCTGTCACATATTCTCAAGCGCGGCTATGCATCGGGCGAGGCCGCCGAGCACATTGCGGTGAACCATCCTCTGCGCCGTTACGACCCGCGGTATTTTCCGGCGCTGTTTATCCACGGCGAGGCCGCCGACAAAAGCCACAAGCCGGGCGGCTCGGTTGCCTCTGATGGTGGTTTGCATTTGCCGGCAGAGCGCGAGGCGCCGATGGTGAGTGTTGCCCCGGCCGCACACCGGCAAGCCAACGCGCTCGCTCTGCGTCGCCACCTCGAGCACAAGTTGCGCGAGCGGGGTCGTGACATGCCCAGCTTTGCCGACCTGCGTCGGGTGCTCGAAGCACCGCGATTTGCCAGGCTGCGCGAGCGGCTCGGCTTACTCACCATCGACGTAGCCAGCGGGGACAGTGCGACGCGGCAGGAAGTGGCGATCTCGCTGGCCATGGTGCGGCGATTCCTGGAGTGCCCGCTGCAAGCGTGGGCGGCGGCAGTTTTGCGCCTGCGCGACAGTGAGATGCAGGATCTGATATCGCGTCAGGACGAGGCATTTGCCACAGCTGTGGGCCCCATGGTCGGCCTGCTCCGCGAAGTATTTGCCGCTCATTTGATCGCCGGCGAGCGCGATATAGACGCCTTGCTCCACCGCTATCGCAAACGGGCTCAGCACCTCGAACTCGGTGGCAGCGCACCTACTGGGTTGTTCTCCGAGCTGGAGCAAGAATGCCATATCGACATATTGGGGCGCTGGCACAGACATTTGCACGAGCTGACCGATGGACAGCCGGGATCGTTCCGCGCCTATAGCTTTGGCCGGGGTCGCGAGAACGCGGACCCCGGTGTACTGCTTCCGCCCATCGACTTGACCATAGCCTTGCCCGATGCCGCCGGACAGGAGCGACCGATCAAGGTCGAGCTTTTCGGCCAGACCGAGGCCATGGATGTGGAGACTGTGGGCTCACTGGTGTTGGTCCACGGCACCAAGGTATATGAAAAGCACGGGCTGCGCGGCTTCATCGATCACCTGGCTCTCGCCGCCGCCGGTATCACAACCGATCGTTCGCATCCCGCGACAGTGATAAGCGCCGGGGAACAAAAAGCGCGCTACCAGCTGGCCCCGTGGTCGCAATCGGACGCATTGGAGTACCTGGGCCTTTTGATCGCCGATCTGCTCGGCTCCTCACACGAGTATTTATTGCCGTGTGAAGCGGTTTTCGAACAGCTTTACAACCCCGACAAGTCGATCTTTGCCATCGTCGAGCAGCTCAAGGCCAGAGGTATGGGATTCAGTTCGCTGTACGGCCCGATTACCCAACTCGACGACCTCTATGCCCCGGTCGACGCCGATCTGCTCATCGAGCGCCGCTTTGGACCGCTATTCGACCGAATGGACGCCATTGAAGGATGAACCCTCATCGCACTGGCCGGCATCGATATCGTCGGCCCTCAGACGTGGTTCCTGAGCATGAGCTCTCTCGGGTGGGGGTCCAGATACGACTGCTGGCTCAAATACTCGATCTCGAGCCGCCTCACGTGGTGTCGAATGAGTGTCATCGGCACGATGAGAGGAACCAGGCTCCGCCGATAGGCGTGGATGAGATCGTGAAGCTCCTCTCGGTCAGATGGATCGAGCTCTTTCTTGAAATAGCAGGCGACGTGCTGCATCACGTTGAAGTGCTTGCGCGCAGTGGAACGCCTGGACAGGGCTTTCAAGAATCGGCGCTGATATTCTTCCTTGAGGGCTTTCCTGGCCATTCCCTTCGCGCTGGCGACCAGTCTTCCCAGGTTGCGGTGGGCGACTGGATCGTGGGCCAAGAGGAGTAGCTTCTCGCTGGAATGGAAGCGAATTAGGTCCGCGATCTTCCATCGTCCCTGAAACAGGGTGCGAAGACGGCGATAAGCAAAAACCCGCTCGATGAAATTCTCGCGCAGAAGCGGGTCGTTGAGACGGCCATCTTCCTCGACCGGAAGGAGCGGCAAGCGATCCATCAGCACCCGAGCAAAAAGTCCGCGACCGTCTTTGGCCGGAGCACCTTGCCCGGCTGGATACACCCGCACCCGCTCCATACCGCAACTCGGCGACCCCTTCTGGACGATAAAGCCACAGAGGTCGAGTTTATCCAGTTGAGCACACTTTTTGCGGGCATACTTGAGCATGGTGCCGGTGTGGTCTTTGCCGCTCTTGGGGGCAATTAGAGACGGATGATCCTCGCTGCTCCGCACCAGACGCAGAGTCTCGCGGGGAGTACCCAGCCCGATGTCGACCTCGGGGCAAACCGGTACGAACTCGACAAATAAACCGAGCGTGTCGCGAATGAATCGGTCCAGCTTATGGCCGCCGTTGAAGCGGACTTCTTGTCCCAGGATGCATGCAGAAATACCAATGCGTATCGCCTGGTCGTCGTCCGTCCGATGGTCGGCCTCCTGGCCAGTCGTTTTTTGGCTATCTGGGTCCATGGGTGACTTGAAGGATGATCGCACGAGAATACCTCACCACCAACAGCGGCCGATAACCGGTCACGATCCCGCGCGTGGCAAAGCGGACAGGTTTTGGTCTGGTCTGCTCTGCTCAACCAGACCAAGACCTGTCCGATTCACATCCATCGCTGCAACATCCACCTCGTAAGGTGTGGTAGGAGGGCCTTCATGTCAAGAAAAAATCTATCAAAACTATCACATAGTACCGATAGATTACCATGAAATGTTGCCTTTCAAGAAAAATCTGTCATAAAATTATCATATGTCAGTCGAGCTAGCACTGGGTCACAGCGCACACCTGCCCGCGCACGGGTATGGTCTGTGACTTTCGTGCAGTGCCGCGGCGACAGAATTGGCAGTGCGCCGCAGCCAGGAGGAGAAGATGAGATCACCAGAGTTTGAAGTCTTTTATGACGGAGAGTGCCCACTGTGCCTGAGAGAGATCAACTTTCTCAAGAGGCGCGATCGAGACCGTAGCTGCATTGTCTTCACTGACATCGCCTCACCCGATTTCGATGCGTCGCACCTGGGTATCGATCACGCGCAGCTGATGGCACGCATTCACGGCAAGCTACCTGACGGGACTCTGGTACAAGGTGTCGAGGTATTTCGCCGACTCTATGCTGCGGTGGGTTTCTCCTGGCTGGTCGCGTTATCTCGCCTGCCGGGCATTGCCCAGTTGCTCGGAATTGCCTACACCGTATTCGCCAGGAACCGTCTGCGGCTCACTGGCCGGTGTGACACCGAGGCTTGCTCGGTTCGACAGTGACAGCCGGAATCACAGCCTCAGCAAACCATTACCGTAGTACCCGGTCAGTCTCTCGAAGGTGAATCCATGTCTGAACAATCAGTAACCTACGGTCTTACGCACTCCGCGAGCGATGCTCTGCTCGGCATCCCTGTAATGGACGAACATGGCGCTGCTTTTGAACTCGAGCAATTATGGATTCACAATCCAGTTATCCTGGCATTTGTCCGCCATTTTGGTTGACTGTTCTGCCAACAGCAAGTGATGCAGTTGCATCACACGAAAAATCGTTTCGCTACGATCGGAGCAAAGCTGGTCATCGTGGGCAACGGAGAGCCGTATTTTATCGCCGGATTCCGCGAAAAAACCGGCTTTGGTGGCGAGATTTATACAGATCCAGAGTTGCACACCTACCGCGCGCTTCACCTGCATCGCAGTATGGGTTCGAGTTTCAGCGTACGCACGCTGCGCAATGCTTGGCGCGCTTTTGCCGATGGCAACCGGCAATCCACAATTCAGGGCGATCCCTGGCAGCAAGGTGGGGTCTTTGTGATCGTGCCGGGCGGAGAAATTGTCTACAGCTACGCTTCCCAGTACACCGGCGACCACCCACCCATCGACGAGCTGGTCACCGCCGCACGGGGAGCGACCGAGCATCGGACAGTTGCTGCATTGGCGAAGGGAGGCGGACATTGATGACCGCGGCTCAGAAACTCGTCGGTAGCCTGCGATTTCCGGGGGTGGCCTGGTCATTCAGCCGGCTGGGCTATCAGCAGCGTTCCAGGACCTTCTCGCATGATGAAATCGACAGTAATCTGGCCGGGAAAGTGTGTCTAGTTACTGGGGCCAACAGCGGGATTGGCTTTGCCATCGCCCGGGGACTGGCGGAGCGGCATGCCAATGTTTGGCTGCTCTGTCGCCGTCGTGGCCGGGCAAATGAGGCACATGCCCGCCTGGCAACGCTCGGAGCTGGCTCGGTTCACGTAGAGACCGTCGATATGGCGGATCTCGGGTCCATTCGAGCGCTGGTCGAACGTTTGCAGGTCTCGGTCGTCGACGTCCTGGTTCACAATGCGGGCGCTCTGTTTGACCACCGCCTGGTGACCGGTGACGGGCTCGAGAGAACCGCGGCCCTGCATGTTGTCGGCCCGGAGTGCCTCACCCGGGGTCTGCTCACCCGGCTCCACGCGGCTGACTCGGCCCGTGTCATCTACATTTCGTCAGGGGGCATGTATACCGAACACCTCTCGGTGGCGGATTTATTCGATCCGCCCGAGCCGTTCGACGGTGTTCGCACCTACGCCCTGGCAAAACGGGCTCAGGTTGTCATGGCCGAGATGTGGGCGACGCGAGAATCGCAGGTGGCTTTCTACGCCATGCATCCGGGCTGGGTCGACACGATTGGAGTGAAATCCGCGTTGCCGGTTTTTTACAAGACGACCAGGCCGTGGCTTCGCTCTCCGGCCGAGGGTGCTGATACTGCCCTCTGGCTCGCTGCGTGCCGCGAGCTACCGGTCCCGCCGGGCAGCTTCGTGTTCGACCGCGCCGCGGTACCGCGCCATATATTGCCGGGCACACGAGAGGATGGCGTCGAACGGGAGCGCCTGTGGGCCGAGATCGAGGCCAGTCTCGTGGTGTAGAGTCTGGCCATGCGAATTTTCTCGGTTCTCTGTGCATGTTTTCTCGCCGGTTGCGCCGGCGCAGGCTCACCAGCCACGACCGGGCCAGACACGACGACGCGGCCAGACAAAGCGGCGGAGCACAACTTTCAGCGCGCCGCCGAGGCATTCTACTGGGACCATCTGAATGCCTTTCCGCCGCTCGGCGTTCAGCTCGGCTACCATCAGTACGACGGCAAACTGCCCGATGTGAGTCCAGCTGCCATTGCGGCCAGTATCGACATGTACAAGAAGGCCAGAGATACATTTGCGACCGTGGCTGCCGATCAGTTGTCGGCGCAGAGTCGAGTCGAGCGCGAAGTACTGCTGGTCGAGATCCGCCGGCAGCTTTTTGATCTCGAAGTGCTCAAATTCTTGAATCGCAACCCGATTGCGTACACATTTGGGTTTAGCTTGATGCCCTATGTATCTTTCGAGTACGCGCCGGCTGCCCGGCGCGCTCGCGCCATCATCGAGCTTTGCGGCGGGGCCGGGCAGTATTTCGCCCAGGCGCAGAAAAACCTACCCGAGGTAATGCCGCGGACGTGGATCGCGATCGCGCTGCTACAGACCGGCGGTATGATCGAGTTTGTCAAAAATGACGTCGCTACAGCGATGACTGGGCTCGACGGACAGCTCGCAGCAAAACTAAAAGGCGGCCTACAACAATGCGTCGCCGCGCTAGGCGGCTTTCGAGACTTTCTGAAGGCGCGCATGGCCATGGCAAACGACGATTTTGCCCTGGGCAAGGAGCGCTTCATACGCATGTTGCGCGAGAAAGAAGCCATCGACATCACTCTGGAGCGGCTGGCCGCGGTCGGCGAGGCCGATTTGCAGCGAAATCTGGCCGCGGTCAAGATCGCGGCCAGGCGTGTCGATCCCAGTCGCAACCCGAACAGCGTGGTATGGGCTGTGGCCGGAGAAAAGCCACCAGGCGACAAGGTGATCGCAACTGCGACCGAGCAGTCGGCCAGGCTGCGGCAGTTTCTCATCGACCGCGACATTGTGACCATTCCGTCCGACGATTTGGCCGAAGTGCGGCCAAGCCCGCCTTTCATGCGGTTCAATTCGGCGTTCTTGCGCGCTGCCGGCCTGTTCGAGAAACAATCTCTACCCAGCTTTTACTTCATCAGCCCGCCCGATCCGAGTTGGCCCGAGGAGCAGCAGCGGGGGTACATACCGTCGTATGGCAATTTACTCTCCACATCGGTGCACGAGCTGTGGCCGGGGCATTTTTTGCAACACCTGCACAAGAAGAAGAATCCATCCAAGATCCTCAAGACTTTTTGTACCTACACCAATACCGAGGGCTGGGCACACTACACCGAGGAGATGATGTGGGAGGCCGGCTCGTCCAAAAACGATGCCAAGATGCACTTGGGTCAGCTCGGCGACGCTCTTTTGCGCAACGTTCGCTTCAAGGCGGCCATCGCATTTCACACCGGGGACGCCACGGTCGACCAGGTTGCTGCCTGGTTCGAAAAACTGGCCTTTAAGGACAAAGGCAATGCCGTGCAGCAGGCAGTGCGCGGCACATTCGATCCCGGCTATCTCAATTACACATTGGGCAAGCTAATGATCATGAAGTTGCGCCGAGACTGGCAGGCCAAAGTCGGTGCAGACTACAGTTTGCGCGCCTTTCACGATACCTTCCTGTCCTATGGCTGCGCCCCTATACCGATCATTCGGCGCGAGATGCTCGGCGACGATTCTCCGCCGCTGTAAAGAGAGACGGCCATACGCGAGCACGTTGGAAAGGATATGTCTTTCTGTTTAGAGCCGGTCCAAAAACCTCGGACCGAGCCAGAGCGACGAGGCGCGCCGCCAGTGGGTGGGCAAGGCGCGAAGACGGAGCATAGTGGGCCTACGTGACCGATGAGCAACACAGCCATCGGCGGGCTGGTCGGCCATAATGGGTACTTACTTGCGGGTCGCGGTACTTAGGTTGCAGCTGCCACGACCGCGCCTGCATCGGTGTCGCTCGCGGTCCGGCACGCCCATAGTTGCCGGCGCAAGGCGGCCTCGTCGAGCTCCTCGCCGATGAACACCAGTTCGGTGCGCGGAGCTTCTCCGTCCCATGTGTCGCCGTACGACAGCGACGTTCGAATCCCGGCACGCTCGAGAAATCCCCGTCGCTCCTCGCCGGCAATATGCACAAATCCCTTGACGCGGAGCAAGCGATCGCCGAGCCGATTCACCACCTCGAGCAACGGCTCGGCCAAAAGCGGCGCCGAATCACCAAAACTGGCTGCGACTAGCTGGCCCTGCCGGTGGACATGGCCGGGTCCACCCGCATGGCCAACCCGGGCGCGCCGCTCCAGCAGCCAATGACTCAGCGCATTATCCCCCTCGTCACTAGCCGGAAAACTGGCCGATTCGGCAGCGGGATTGAGCTCGCGCAATCGCCGGTGCAACTCGACCACCGCATCGGGCATCGCGACGTCGAGCTTGGATATGAGAAGCCTGTCGGCCGTCTCGATCTGACTCCGTGCCTCGTCGCGCCGTCTGGTCTGAGCTACTCCGGCCTCGGCATCGACGACGCAGATCACACCGGCGATATCGATGCGTTTCCGCTCGGCTTCGGGCAGGCGCTCGAAGCCGTCGATGATGGCTTGCGGCTCGGCGATGCCCGTTGTCTCGAGGACCACGTGGTCTGGTTGCGACCGGCGTATCACATCGGCAATTCCGTCCCATAGATCGTTTTTGACATCGATTTTGCAGCACACGCAGCCACCGGCCAGTTCGAGCACATCTCCGCCGCGCGACAAGATGAGGCGACTGTCGATGGCTATGCGCCCGAGTTCGTTAACCAATACTGCGATGCGGCGGCCCTGACGAGCAGCGAGCAGGCGGTTTAATACAGTGGTCTTTCCAGCCCCCAGGAAACCGGTCAAGATCGTAAATGGGATGTGGTCAGACGGACGTTTCGGCAAGGAATGCGAAGCGGAATTGATGCGGAGCGGAGTAGCCGAGCGGCCATTTTTTCGATCGGATTCATTCATCGGCCCTGCACTGTACCGCGCGGGACTGACACCTCCGGCAAATCCTGTAAAGCAGGTTGTAGATTTACCGGCCTAACGGGGGTAATTGCCTGAAAATACACTACAATAAGTGCCGGCCTGGAACCGGCGCTCACACGTTTAAACGCAGTACTGTCCAATCTCTGCGTCGCCGGCTCAGACGCCCGAGGAGCGCAGTCAGCTTCATCTGCCAGCCGTATTTTTTGTCCAGCAGGCCCAGTGCCTCTTTTTGCGTTTGCGGGTCGCTGATAATTTCGCCTGTGCCCTCATAAAAGGAACTGCGCAGCTTCTTGCCGGTCATGTTGCACGCGGCGACCTTGATCGTGGAATTGCGCTTCAGGCGTTTGACCTTGTAGGAATTGCCGTTGGTCACAACGACCAATGAGTCGCCCATAGGTGCAAACCAAACCGGAGTTCTCACTCCGTTGCCGTCGCGCTTGTAGGTTTCCAAGGAGATGTACCGCTCGCCTTGAAGAGAGCGCAGTGCGTCGCTCGACATTGCGCGTAGTTTGGCATCGCCGGGGCACGGTCACAACCGTTGGACCCGGGCAAAAAATCGCTTGCCATCTTTGAGCCGGTCCGCGGCGATTCCCCGCATTCGCCTCGTCTGGTCTCACGGCTCAGGTGAACTTGTATCACTCGGCGCGGCCCCCGGCTCGGCAACATCGGTGGACAGATTCTCGACCGGCGCCGCTTGCGGATATGTGCCCAGGATGCGCAATTCGGCGACCAGCGGCTCGATCACTGCGAGCGCGCCGGATACCGGCAGAGACAGAGCGTGTCCCTCGATGTCGAGGTAGAATCGGTACCGGAACGGACGATCGGGCACCGGGCGCGACTCGAGTTTGGTGAGGTTGATCGAACGGCTGGAAAATTGCCGCAACACCTCGCCGAGATCGCCGGGGTGATGCCCGGTAGCCAGGACCAGCGAGGTTTTGCACGGCTGATCCGACGGACAGCTAGCCGCTTCCTTGGCGACCTCGACAAAGCGAGTGTAGTTGTTTTCCTGGTTTTGAATGGTGCGCTCGAGAATTTCGAGTCCGAAGACCCGCGCTGCCGACTCGCTGGCAATCGCCCCGATCGACCGATCATGGCCCTCTTTCACCTTGCGAGCCGATCCGGCAGTATCGAACTCGGCCTGCGGCTTGACCCACGGCATGGTGCGCAAAAACGCCTCGCACTGCATGAGCGCCTGGGGATGTGAGATCACCACCTTGAGTTCTCGTTTCTGTACCCCGGGCAGGGCGAGCAGACAGTGCGAAATCTGACTGATGACTTCGGCGAGGATGGATATGCCGCCGTCGGCCAACAAGTCGTAGGTCTCGTTGATGCTGCCAGCCGTGCTGTTCTCGATGGGCAGAAGAGCGACGTCGTCGGTGCCGTTTTTGACGCTGTCGGCCGCAGCGTGAAATGTCTCGTATCCGGTCAGCAAGACGCCGCCCTTGCGGCCGCGGTAATGGCGCTGGGCGGTGAGGTGACTGTACGAACCCTCCACGCCCTGATAGGCGATGCGCAGCGGCGTGGGCGCAGCGTGTTTGAGATGGGAAAGCTGATGAGCCAGTGACATCTCCATGATCTGGCGGTAAATCTGCTCAATCTGGTGGGTGTCCAGACCCATGTTGGCGGCGGTCTGACGAACCCGGCGGATCACTTGATCCTCGCGCAGCTGATCGCGGAATGGATAAGCCGCCTCGATCTTGACCGATGCGATCGACTCGGCGAGCTCCATCCGCTGCTTGAACAGAGCCATCAGCTGGCGATCCACGCTTTCGATGGCCTCGCGAAGCCCTTGTAGGTCTTTTGGTTGCATGTCTTGCGGTTGCTTGCTCAAACGATCGGTCACTAGAACCTCGATAGGCTCGATCCAGCTCCGAGTATATCGAGTCCATCCAGATTGCAGCGAGAGAACCGCGTGGCGATCATCCGAAACCGAACGTTGGTGACGCCGGCTCATTCGGGAATCGGTGCGGCGCTCGCTCCAGCGGGCGGTGGCTCATCCAGAAGTGGCAGCAGCAGAGATATCTCGCGAGTGACCAGCCGGGCGCGGTGTCTGACAAAATCGACTGCGTATGGGGCGGAGAAAAACGCGATCAAGCAGGCGTCGTACCAGAACGAAACTGCGTAGAAATCGTCGCCAGTGAGCTCTGCATGCGAGCTTTTTTGGCCTCGGCTGGCCTCTGCCTGCAGCCGCCGCTGGGTGAACAAAAGGCTCGCCCGTTGCTCGTCGGCGAGTTGCATCGCCGAGGTCACGACCTTGCCGCGCACTGCGACGACGGCATTGACCGCGTATTGCATGTTGACCAGCGCCTGGAGAAAAACCCGGATACGCTTTTCCACCCGGTTGCGGTTGGGCGCCTGCGAACTGTTGAGAGCGATGTTGGGCACCCGACTCTCCCCCCAGCGTCGGGCGCTGGCGCGCAGAGAGCGAACGCATACCTCGATCGCCTGGGCCCGGGCATCGTCGTCGAGCCGAGCGCTGACGCCGGAATCTGGCCGGTGGATATCGGTTATAGAGGGGATGGCGAATTCTACCGATAGGAATGCACCGCTGCCGAGCGGAACGACGTGCCACGTTCGGTCGGAGTCGACGCGCATCAAGGGCCGTTCGTGGACTACTGCGGCGGATACTGCATTCGTAGTCTCGGCGAGCTCGCGGAGGAGAGCTCTCAGTTCATCGGCCAACACAATAGCCAATACGCTATCACGGTCCCGTCGCGGTAGCACTCACGAATAGACGCGGTATGCTGTATTTCGCGCCACACCGCAGTACTCGGTTTTCTGCACGGGAACACCTGATGGATACAGTCTCACATGGTTCGAGAGACATGGCATGGATCGGAGAGCCAATGGCGAGCGTCCTTGCCATATTCTCTGTCTTGGTCTCCGTCGTCGTCTTTATTCTTGTGCCGGCTGCAGCTTGCGACGGTGAGGGCGGCTCGGCGGACGGGTTGACAGGCGATCCCGGACGACCCTCGAACAGCGTGGCCAAACGCAGTCCACGTCCCGTTTGGCTGCCCTCGCATCGGGGTCACAAGCTCAGTCCACTGGCCGAAGCGCCGCCCGACTGGTCCGAGCTCGACCAGTTCCAGAATTCGATGACCCGGGCCGATTTCATCCATTTACTGGACCAGGTCTACGCGCCCAAACAAGTCTACCAGTCGTTTGTCTCCATCCGGGCGACTGATGTGATGGTGCGTGTGTCCCCGCTCGACGCCAAAAAAACCTATCGGATCCGGTTTGCCTCGACCCGGGGGACGCGCCGCTCGAACGCGATGGGTGATTTACCGCTCGGGGCCGGTCGCCCGGGTTCCGGCTCGCTCGTTCTCGACGGCCTTACCATCGCTATCGACCCCGGTCATATCGGCGGACCGTGGGCCAAAACCGAGTGGCGGTGGTTTCGCATCGGCCGATCCAGGCCCGTGGCCGAGGGCGATTTGACATTGCGAGTCGCCAAACTGCTGGCCGATCGATTGTCCCGGCACGGCGCCCGCGTGGTGCTTGTCCGCACCGGTGCCGAGCCGGTGGCCGAGATCGATCCAGTGGAGCTCGAGCCGATCGCCCGCGCCGCTCTGGTCGCGCGCGGCGAGCTCTACCAGGGCCTCTCGCCGGCGCAAAGGCGCAATTTGATCCGGCAGGAAAGCGCCCGGCTGGCCTATCGCAGCGCCGAGATCCGGGCCCGCGCCCGGCGCATCAATCGCGACATACGGCCCGATTTGACCGTGTGCATTCACTTCGACGCGGCGCCCTGGCTCCGCGCTACGCGACCGTCGCTCACCGATGAAAACCACGCACATATCATCGTCAACGGCTCCTATACCGCGGAAGAGCTCGAATACGAGGATGTTCGCTTCGAACTCTTGCACAGACTGCTCAGCCGCACTCACCGCGTCGAGATGAAGCTGGCCAGATCCGTGGCCGAGGCCCTGGCCGTGGCCACAGGCCTGCCCGGCAAGAGTTCCGCCGATACCCGCACGGCCAGGCGCCTGAGTGACGACGGGTATATCTGGGCCCGCAATCTCCTGGCCAATCGGATCTACCGCGGCCCAGTTGTCTATCTCGAGCCCTACGTGCAGAACAACCGCGAGGTTTTTGCCCGCATCCAGGCCGGCGACTATCCCGGCCTGCGGCGCGTGGCTGGAGCGCGGCGACCGAGTATTTTTCGCGAATATGCCGATGCAGTGACTCGTGGGCTAGTCGCCCATGGCTCGGCACCGGGGCTCGGCAATGGAGCCCAAAAAGCGATGCAATACGCGGCCGAGCCGGACTCCGAGATGCCACCTGATCGAGCAAATGCCCGATAGTCGTACACCTCTGCCTCTACCGCTACGGCGCCTCGGCCTGCTCTTTCTGCTCTATTTCGTCCAGGGGTTGCCGTTTGGCTTCCAGGGCGCGACCTTGCCGGTATACCTGCGCGAGGCCGGGGTTTCGCTCACCGCCATTTCGCTCGCCGGTGCAGTCGCGCTGCCATGGACGGCCAAAGTGCTGTGGGCCCCCGTTGTCGACCGCTTTTACTGGCCAGCAGTCGGCCGCCGGCGGTCGTGGATTCTGCCCCTACAGCTGGCCCTGGCCGCAACCTGTGCCCTGGCTGGCTTCGCCGAGCCCGACGGCTCTCTGATCCCGCTGCTCACCCTCGCGCTGTTCATGAATTTATTTGCCGCGACCATGGACGTCGCAGTCGACGGCCTGGCGGTGGATACGCTCGAACCTCCCCACCTCGGCTACGGCAATATCGCTCAGGTGGTCGGCTATAAGCTGGGCATGATCACCGCTGGCGGCATCTTGCTCGCCGTATCGGACGCCATCACCTGGACCGGTATGTTCGCCATCATGACCGCGCTGGTCTCGCTCGGTGCCATCGCGATGTTGTTCTTTACCGAGACCGAGACCGAGGCCGGCGGTCGGACGTCCGCTGCCCCAGCTACTTTCGGCAAAATCATGGCCATTCTGGCTATCGCGCTGCGCGCGCCATCGGCTCGCTGGCTGCTTCTCTTCATCGCGACCTACAAGCTGGGCGAGACCGTCGCCGACGTGTTGTTCCGTCCGTTCCTGGTCGACGTGGGATTTAGCAAGGAGCAGATCGGACTGTGGGTGGGTACCTACGGCATGGTCGCGTCGATCATCGGCTCGTTCACGGGTGGCATCATCGCCAGCCAGGTCGGGATTTTGACTGCTGTCGGCATCACCGCAGTGCTGCGCGTGGTGCCGATATTCGGCGAGTGGTGGCTAACCTGGTCCGCGCCGAGTGCCGAAGCAGTGATCAGCGTGACCATGGCCGAGCATTTTTTCGGCGGCGCACTCACAACCGCCATGTTTGCCTTCATGATGTCGCAGGTCGACCGGCGTATCGGGGCAACCCACTTCACGGTTTTTGCCACCATCGAGGTGCTGGGCAAAATGGCCGCAGGGGCCCTTTCCGGCCTGATCGCCGATGCGACCAGTTATCCGTTTGCCTATGGATTGGCCACTTTACTATCCGCCGCTTATCTCGCCCTGCTCATACCCATCACCCGCATCGCTGGCGACCGAAGCAACTCGACTCCTCCTGCACCATCAGCTCCGAGCTGACCAAAAATCATTTTTGACTGCACCGCCCTTCACAGCCGTGTTTCTGTTTAGAGCCGGTCCAAAAACCTCGGACCGAGCCAGAGCGACGAGGCGCGCCGCCAGTGGGTGCGCGAGGAGTGGAGAATACTGGGTGTATTTGACCGACGAGCAAGCCCGCTGGCGGTGATGGATCGGCGCTCTGG
>JAKSDA010000025.1 GCA_022360315.1 Pseudomonadota bacterium | reverse complement strand
GTGCCCAGTAGGGTCGGTCCAGCGCGTCGAGGGCAAGGCGCGAAGAGGGAGCATAGTGGGCCTACGTGACCGATGAGCAACACAGCCATCGGCGGGCTGGTCGGCCGTAATGGGTACTTACTTGCGGGTCGCGGTACTTAGACCATCACACCGACCTAGGAGTCAAGAACCATGGAAACACTCGCCGCAGCGCGATCATTGAGTCCGCTCGACGTCGCAATGGCCGTCGTCATCGCTATTGTTTTTGTATTTCTCGCATCACTCATCACCGAGCCGAAACGACGCAAGTTCATGGCGATCTTTGTCGCCGGCGCAGGAGCAGCCTATCTGAACGGCGGCCTGGGCGGCTGGGAGTTTTTGTACACCAGCGTGGCGACCTACGTCGCGTATCGCGGTCTCGATTCGTACCGATTCATCGGCGTGGCCTGGTTGATGCACACCGGATGGGACGTGCTCCATCATCTGTACGGCAATCCGATTGTCTTCTTCGAACCCACGTCATCGGCCGGGTGCGCCATCACCGATGCCGTGATCGCCATGTGGTTCTTTGCCGGCGCTCCTTCGATCTACCACGGCCTCGCCCGATGGCGCACGCCGGTCGCCAATGCGTAGCGGAGTTAGCTTGCGGCTTTTCGCCATTGCACGCTGTGCTGGGGTTCATAGTGCAATTTGTCGCGCGCGCGGGTGCCGTCGAGTACGCCGCTAAAGTGAAACCGGGTAAGGTTGAGATCGTAGCGAAACTCGGTGCCAATGGTCCTCGTGCGCAAACGGTATGCCGGCGATAAGAGCGGACCGGGCAGGGGAATATCTCTGCGACCCCAGTTCTTGGTAATACGCGACAGAGGCAGGGTGTCACAGCCGGGTATGTTGAACACACCCTGGACGCGACAGGTGAGGGCGCGCTCGATGGCTCGCACTGCATCGGGCACGCTCAGCACATTGATCATGGGATCGAATCCAATGGGACGCAGGCATACCGCCGACCTCAAATAGTCCCATAGCTGGCTGCCGACTTCGGGCATGAGAATTTCTGCGCACCGCAAGACCACGATGGAGACCGATGACATGCCCATCTGAGTACACACAGTGAGGTCCCCCTCGACCCGATCGCGAACCCACTGGGGCGCGCGTGACGACAGTTCCAGTGGGTGATCCTCGCCGATCAGATTGGGCAGGTCGTGGTCGAGTCGATACACCTCGGCAACGCTCCGGTAAACGAAACGCTCGATGGTTGGATGGCGCTCGATCAGGCGGAGCAGTTCGCGGGTACACTCGACATTGAGGGCGTGAATGTGCTTGCCGGTATCGAGCGCGCTGCGGTGGAGCGCGCTGTGCACGACCACGTGGATGCCGAGTGTACGGGCCGGGCCAAAAATCAACTGCCGCATCTGGCGCGACCGGGTCAGGTCGCAAACCACATAGGTAAAGCGGTCCGAGTCCGGCGGCAGGGCAGAGGGGCGCTCTTCAATTCCAACCGCCAGAATATGCTCGACGTTGGGCCGGGCGAAAAGGCGCTGCAACAGCGCCGTGCCGATTCCCGTGGTCGCACCAGTAACCAGAACCCGAGTCAACGAAAAATGCCTTTCCGCTCGCGCAAGCCTCGCTCGATGAGAACCTGCACCGCCGACTCGACGCGCGCCGCTGCCGCCGCGACAATCTCTGGATCGTCGGGATCCGGCCGGGAGTAGTCCTCGTGCAGCGCGATCGGCTCGCCGTAGTGAATATGGTAATGCGCCGGGAGCGGCAACGGGGTCGCCGGGATGGGAAGGTACGGAGCACCGAAGACCTTGAATCGGTCGATCCGCGCGATCAGCGGCCACTGCTCCTCGGCACCAATAATCGCCACGGGAATGACCGGAACCCGGTACTCGATGGCAAGCTCGGCGTGGCCGACTCGCCACGGTTGCAGCTCGTAACGGTGATTAAACGTCTTGGCAATGCCCGGCGCTCCCTCGGGAAACACCATGATGAGCTCGCCGTCCTGGAGCAGTCGGCGGCAATTGCGACGGGTGCCGCCAACCCCTCCGACACGGGCGAAAAACGCCCCCACGAAGGGAAATCGCGGGACGAATACGTCCAGGAGCGCGCGCGGAACCCGCGGGGGATCGGTGTGGGTCAGAACGTCGATGTACAGCATCGCCGCGTCTAGTGGCAATGTACCACTGTGGTTGGCGGCCAGGATAGCGCTGCCGCCAGCGGGAATGTGGTGCGCCCCGTGGGAGGTGACGCGAAAATAATGGTCGTAGAGCAACCCCGCGATGCGGGTCGCAGCAGCCACGGTACGCGGATTCAGGCCAAAAATATCGTATCCATGGCCGGCGTCGCGGAATTTGATGTCATTGGGATCCAGGCGCGGCATGGATAATCTCTCGATCAGACCATGCACAACGCCGGTCGGCGAAGAGGTGAATGAGCCTCGGTTGTCGAAATCAGCGCGGTGCAGGAGGACATGGAAGGCGCATGATAGCGCATTGCGACTCGATGTGGGGCGGACCGGAGGACAATCAGCGCCCTGCTACCTGGCGTTTGCCGGTCTTCTGGCTCTGTCGCGCCTGTCCAAGCCCATGGACGCGGAACACGACGCCGCTGCCGGTCACGTAAAACGAGACCTCGCCGCGCCGGTAGTCGGACAGCATTGCTGCGGTGCGCGGATCTTGGCTTTCGATCACGTTAGCGAGGCGGTCGAGGTCGACGACCAATCTGGCCAGCGGCGAGTTCTGGCCCGGTTTGGTGGCCAGGAGCGAGGCCAGCTCGTCGCTCATGCCCGGCCCCACGGACAGGACTGAGCGGTCATCGGCCGCGACGTGGGCATGCTCGAACGGGCCGAGAGCGGGCAGAGCTGCGGGTTTTCCATCGGCCGAGAGGTCGACCAGCACGACGACAAAGCGCTCTTGCGGCGCCAGTTCGCCTTGTCGCGCACGCTCTCGGCTCTGGCCGCCCTTCTGGCAGTGGGACACCTGCGACAGAATGCCCCGAAAGTGTCGCGATCGGCGTCTCACCCGTCCCATTCAGTTCCGGGCGGTCAGAATTGTTGTAACACTTTTTCGAGCTACTGCGTACAAGCGCCAGATTTGCTCGGAGGAACCATGCGACTTTCAGTTATTTTCGCCGTTTGTATTCTTGCCATGTCGGCTCCTGCGCTGGCGCGGCCACTCGAGCCCGGCGATATTCCGGCCACCGCTCAGGTGGTTGTCCACGTCGATGTGGACGCACTGCAAAAATCAAAAACCCGTGCGATGTTCGACAAGCAGGTCGATGACCTCAAGGCCGAGGTCAACAGCGAGTTAAACCTGGAAGGGATTCCATTCAAGGTCAGCGACCTGGCCCGGGCAACCGGGGTGACGTTTTGGGCCGAGGGCGACGAGGCAGAACACGGCGCGCTCATCGTCCGCGGACTGGACATAAAACGGATGATCACAGCTCTCGGGGCGGTCAAGGGCTACCGCCTGAGCAATCGCGGCGGCCATGCCATCCACCAGATCGACAATGGCGACGAGACGACCTATATCGGCATCCGGGGGGCCACCCTGGTGATCGCCGATGACAGTAAGTCGGTGGAGACCAGCCTCGATGTGCTGGCTGGCCGGGCGACCTCGCTGGCGCGCAGCGCCAAGGCGGCGCGCCTCGGCAAGGCGCGCGGCGTGCTTTTTGCCGCAGTATTTGAGCAAAAAATCGCCGAGAAGATCCAGCGCGAGGCGAACTCGGGCATCTTCAAGAAGATCAAGTTCAAGGGTGGCTTGATCTATGCCCGGGAGAGCACAGACAAGCTGATTGCCCGGGCAGTGATCGAAACCTCCGATGCCGCGGGGGCAAATCAGCTGCACAAACTGGCCGCCGGCGCCATTGCGTTCTTTGACATCGCTTCTGACGACCCCGACCTCGCCACCCTCCTCGATGCGGTCAAGATCCAGTCGAGCAACGCAACAGTCACCTTTACGCTGGCGCTGCCGTTTGCCACCATAGAGAAGCTCATTCCGGTCATCGATAGCAAACGAAAGGATCACGACCATGAGCGCGGCCACGGTGCCGGGTCGGATGTCACGGGAAATGCTCCCTGAGCGCGGTCTGTTGCATCTCTTGTATCGATGAGCCACCCCTTGGCGATCAGCGAACCAGCATCCCCGACCATCGAGGCTCTCGCCCTTCGTGCCCGGGACGGAGAGGTCGAGTGCTTCGACGAGATCGTGCGCCGAATCCAGCCGCGCCTGCGGGGATTTCTACTCACCCGCGCCAATGCGGCCGACGACGTCGACGACCTGGTCCAGGAGACCTTCATCAAGGCGCTGGCCAACTTGTCGCGCTACGACTCTCGTTACCGGTTTTCCACCTGGTTATTCACCATCGCGTCCAATCTGGCGGTGAGCCACCATCGCGCCCAGCGCCGCTCGGCCGGCAATGTCGAGGTCGTTGCCGGCCCCGACGAGGACCCATCGGCGACAATGGCCGATCGGGACGCCGGGGCGCGGCTGTGGTATCGCGCTCGCGCAGTGCTCAAGCCAGCCCAGTACAACGTCCTGTGGTTGCGCTACGGCCAGGACTTGACGGTCAAGGAGATCGCAAAACGGACTGGACAGACCGCGATCCACGTTCGAGTATTGTTGTATCGGGCCCGGCGTCGTCTGGCCCAGGAGATCGTTTGATGCGTTGTCTACTCTCTCGATGGGCCATCTCGCGCACAGCTGATGACGGCGGCTCGCTGTCCGGGCGAACGCGGCGTCATGTCGAGAGCTGCGCCGACTGCCGCAGATTTCAGCATCGGGTCGAGACGCTCGGCGCTCAGCTCTCCTCGGGCCGAGCCGCAGCTCCTGCTGCTTTGCTCCAGCCAGACGATCGAGTGATCCGACCCGAGTCTGGCGATCGACAGGGCCAACCGGCAAACCGCGGCCGCCGGGCTGTTTTCGCGGCTTCGGTAGCCGCTCTTGCCATGACAGCAGCGCTCATTTTCTACAACACGAACCCGTATGCCAACGACGATTCTCCGGTCAAAACCAGGCCGGCGCGGGCCAAAAACCCGGAGCAAAAGACCCATATACCGGGCGATCCGGGAGGGCCGGGCCTTGCACTCGCGGTCGACACCCTGGCCAACGACGCCGAGCAGGGCCTGCGCTATGTCCTGCGGGTGAGCGGTCTGCCCGGCCGTTCAAGATAGGAGCTCACGGTTCAGGGGCGGGCTCGTGTTGCGCACGAGTTGCCACGCAGTCTGGACGAGCAGACAGAAGTCGATGCCGAACTGCGGGGAGTGTATCCCCCCGGGCACAAGGGAGCGAAGCGACTGGCCAAAAAAGGAGGCGAACCGGTATGCTCCGGCGGTGCGCAGGGGAGGCACAGGACGTACGCTGGCAGCCGTTACAGGATGACACAAAACCGACGCCCCTACGTTACGACGTTCTGATGAGAGAGCGGTAGACAACACAGTCGATGCGGGTGGTGAGTCGGCCCCGCCCACTACAACGTGCCGATGTGCGGTTCGCCGAGGTCGTGCAGCGCCGCAGGATACGTTTTACCAGCGGCTTCGAGGGGCGGAGCGCGGTACGATCGCGTCCGCACCTACCACGGTGGGCGAACAAACCGCTGCCGAATTGGCAAAGAACAACTTGCCCGTTTCCTGCGGATTGGGTGTCAACATACTGACGCGGGTAGCAAGAGTCGGAGGGGGGAAAAACCCCCTGTTCGGTGTCCGATGGGTGTCCGTCGGGCAGACTCGACGTCCATTGTCATTAAACTAAGCACACACAGGAGGAAACCATGAAGCGAAGCGTTGAAATACTGACCGGTTGCGTCTTGTTGGTTCTAGCCAGCGGCTGCAGTGAGTTAACCGGTATGGATGCCGTGCCCGAGGACATCGTGACCTCGGGCGCGGTGGACCAGACGCAGACGCCGATCGTCGGGGGCCAAGACGCCACGCCAGGCTCGCGACCGTATCAAGTTTCCGTGCAGAGGTTTGGCGGCCACTGGTGTGGCGGCGCACTTCTTACGGACACGTGGGTACTCACCGCCAAACACTGCCTCGGTGGCACTCTCAAAGTTCGCGTCGGCGTACACCGCCTAAGCAGCAGTGAAGGTCAGATAATCTCGTTGGTACAAACGGAATCCCACCCCCAGATGGACATCGCGCTGCTTCGGTTGTCCTCCCCCGCGAGCCCGGACTACACGCCTCTGGAGCTGCCCACCCAGGAGGTGATGAGCGGGCCGGCTGCGCCCGGCGAGACCGTAGAGGTGTCTGGTTGGGGCGACACGAGCGAAGGCGGCCGCGGCTCAGACGTGCTACAGGAGGTCGCGGTTCCGGTGGTCTCGAACAGCACGTGTAACGCACCGCAAGCCTACAATGGCCGGATAGAGGATTCAGAGATCTGCGCTGGATTCGCCGAGGGGGGGAAGGATTCCTGCCAGGGCGACAGTGGTGGTCCGCTGGTGGTGGATTTCCAGGGCAAGACCTATAGCGTTGGCGTCGTCAGCTGGGGCGAAGGGTGCGCCCGCCCCAACAAGTATGGCGTCTACGCCCGCACCATCAGTGCCAAGGGCTGGATTGAGGGTCATATCGGGAGCGGTCCACCCCCGCCCGACCCAAACAGTTGCGTCGCCAATAACGCCTGCGGCGGTCGGGCCCCGGGTGGCTGCTACTGTGACAGCGTCTGCGAACGGTATGGCGACTGCTGTTCGGACGGCCCGTGCTAGCGCCAAACGCCCTGGCAAGGCATTCGCGGTGAGCGGTAGATTTCCCAGCTGAGGGGCTTGCTATGCTGAGTTGGGCCAGAGGCTGACTTGGTGAACATGTAATCGGCGGAAAGGCCGCGAAGAGCCGGCACAGCTCAATGGCGGTTCTTTCTCGAAATTTTTCCCGGCCTTTTCGAGTAGCCTGCAGTTTTCGAAGACGCTGTTGTCTCTGCTCATCATCGGCGATTTGCACGGTGCGCCCTTTGCCTGGTGCAGAATCTGTACAGCTGCTTCGTACAGGACAGGTACCACATTTATCGTAACTGTTCAGGGGTGGGTTTGACGCTCAGCCGAGCGCGAATCGAGTCGAAGCCGCGGTCGGCGTAGTCGATGGAGTCTGGGAGCAGCGCCACGCGGAGTGCCTCGGGGAGGCAAAGCTCTGGCGCAGCGCGCTCCAGGGACCGGCTACGAGAGGCTGGTCATGACCTCGTGGCCGTCGCGGGTGACGATCACCGTGTGCTCCCACTGCGCAGAGAGGCTTCCGTCCGCTGTCACGATGGTCCAGCCATCGTCGAGCTGCCGAATCGCGGCGCTGCCGAGGTTGACCATCGGCTCGACCGTGATGGCCATCCCTGCCTTGAGCCGGCGACCCGTTCCGCGCTTGCCAGTGTGCGCCACGTGGGGGTCGGCGTGCATGTGCCGTCCAATGCCGTGTCCTCCAACCTCTTTCACGACGCCGACACCTTCCTTGCGAGCAAGCTCCTCGATGGCCGCGCCGATGTCGCCAAGGCGAGCACCATGGCGGATGACCGCGATGCCTGAGTCGCGACAACGACGCGCGACGTCGACGATGCGCTTCGCCTCCGAAGTGACTTCGCCGATCAGGAACATCGCACTCGTGTCGCCGTGGTAGCCGTCAATGTTCGTTGTGACGTCGATGTTGATGATGTCGCCCGCCTTGAGGAACTCGCGGGGGCTCGGGATGCCGTGGCACACCACATTGTTCCGGCTGGTGCAGACCGCAGCCGGGAATCCCTTGTACCCCAGTTGGCTTGGGTGGCCGCCGCGACGTGCCGTGTCCTTGCGAACGAGCCGATCGATCTCCGCTGTCGACATGCCAGGCCGAAGCTGTGAGCCGACGAATGCCAACGTCTCTGCGGCCATGCGGCCGGCGCGCCGCATACGCTCGATTTGGGAGGGGCTGAGGATTTCGATGGCCATCGCTGCTTTCTGCCGTGACCGAGTGCTGATGGTCCAATACCGTTTTGATCTGGCTCCCCCGACAGCTTCGTCTTGATCTGCTTCGCGGCGACCGATACGATCATCGGCGTGAGCCTCTCGCAGATCCGCTACTTCGTCGCCGTTGCCGAGGAGGGCAACGTGGGGCGCGCAGCCCAGCGCCTTCACGTAGCGCAGCCCGCGATCAGTCGGCACATCCGTGCGCTCGAAGACGAGATCGGCGCGCAGCTCTTCGAGCGCACGCCACGCGGCATGACGCTGCTTCCTCCAGGGCGCGTGTTCTGCGATCACGCCAGCGCCATCCTTGCTGCGGTCGACCGCGCGGTGGTTGCGACACGAGCAGAGACGGGGACTCCCTCGGTAGCGGGTCTGCCTCCGAATACGCGGAAGTCCGATAGCTGACGAGGGTTGGTTACCGCTCGTAGGACACGTCCAGCGCCGCCGCGATGTCCCGCTCGCGGACGCGCACCTTCGCGCGGCGCGCCGATGAACTCGGCTGCCGACAGGCCCGCCTCGCCGACGTCGAACGGGCGCTCAACGCCATCGACGAGCACGAACTCGAAGCCACCTGGGTCGAGCAGACCGTGCGCCACTTCGACACCGTGTGGGAATCGATGAGCGTCGAAAACCGCGCCCGCCTCGTCCGCGCCCTGGTCCAGCGCGTCGAAGTGGACGAAGCCAGCGGCAACGTGACCGTGCTCCTCACCGACCTTGAGGCCGCCAACGAGATAGCGCGGCCGACGAGCATGGATAACCGAACGCCCGCTCACAACACAAACGAATCGCAACCGATCGAAGTAACCGCATGATCGAACCCGCC
>JAKSDA010000074.1 GCA_022360315.1 Pseudomonadota bacterium | reverse complement strand
GACGGTCTTGGTTTGCCATTTGTGCGTATACGGCAACGCGATTGCCGCATCGATACCGCCCAACAGAATCCAGCGGTAGATCTCGTCTTCCTCGGCCGTGGTCAGCTTGTCGTCGAATTCTAGGCCGGTGTCGATCCACCGCGCAGTGGTGGCGTCGATGTCGAGCGCTTTCCAGCGCTGGCGCCACACAGCATCTCGCATGGAACCGTCCCGGGCGCTCACGTACTCACTCTTCATCAGCTCGGCTCGACCGTCACCGTCGATGTCGAGCATGAGCGGCGCCGCGCACGGTCGGGTTGCGAACTGTCCCGGAGGGGGCACTCCACCCTGGCCGTAGTTGGGCAACACACGAGGGGTTCGCTCGAATCCTCGCCCCGGGCCACGGCCTCTGTACAGATGAAGACGATCGTTGGGAACGCAGGTCAGCACATCGATGAGATCGTCGCCATTGAGATCGACCAGCCAAAACGCGCCAGTGTTGCTTTCGCCGGGCAGCGCGTTGTACGCAGGCGCAAATCCGGTTCCCGTCGACACTAGCACCGCTCTCGAAGTATAGGCACCGCACGTGCTCGCCAGGTCGTCACGGCCGTCGCCGTTGTAATCGAACACGGTGGCTTGCGAGATGCACCAGAACGGAGATCCGTAGATCGTCGTTGACCCCAATCCCGTATCGACAATATCGAACGGATCGTTGCGGTCGCCGGTGGCGATGGCCAGGTGATACGTCCAGTCGCCGTCCTGTCCTGGCGGGCATTCGTCGAACGGCGGAGGGCATCCGCTGATGCGGTCATTGGGCGTGGGGAAGAGCAGGTCGTCGAGGCCGTTGCCATCGACGTCCAGGACGATGGTCTGCCCGATGTGACCGCTGGATACGCCGTTGCCGAACCCATACGAGACCCGGTCGGCCGTCCTCACCAGCTGGTCGAAACCGCTGTTGTCTCGGTCGTAGGTGATGGTCGCGGCTGTGCGGCACACACCACCTGCACACTCATTGACTGTCTCGAGCACCGTGGTCTGGTTTTGGTAGCCGTATGCGAGCCGGTACTCTCGCTCCATCGCCCCGTTGACATAGGTCTGAACGGCCTCGAGCGTGCGCCATTCCAGTCGCCGGTCGCCGTACCACAGCGCGATACGCTCGTCCTGGCGGTCGCCGTATACGAACTGAATGCGGCGATCGGCCATCTGGGTCTTGCCCGCGCCTTGACCCACATCTCGATGGATCCCGTAACGGATTTCTGAGGGAGCCTTGAACGTGCACTCGACGATCCAGTCGTCGAATCGGCACGCGCGTGCGTAGCTCATCTCGATGATGTTGCCGTTGCGGTCGCTGATCTCGGCCAGCATCCACTGCCGGCGCATGCCATTGTCCGCGGCTTCTCGGGCGTCGTCGCGAAATCCATAGCGAAGGATGCGGCCATCGTGGGTGCGAACTTCGAATCCATCCGGGCCCAGCGCCGAGCTGCCGGTCGCAACGATCCTCGAGAAGCTCTCGGCCTCGGTTCGGTACTCGGTGCCGCTTTGGCCGTACACCCCAGACACCGCGACCAGCGGCGCACCGTCGAGGCACAACTGATCGCTGCTCGCGTCGGCGATGGCCTCGGGAAAGCCGCTCGCGCTGTGCACGAACGATCTCGAGCAGCGCGCGATCTGGGAAAGCCCGGTGAGTCTCCAGCCGCGGCCGAGCAGTCCGAGTCCGGCCCCGCTTCTATACTGCAGCGCCAGGCCAGGGGTGAGCCCCGCGGTTCCCGCCGGCACAGTGAGAGGGATCGTGTACACGGCCTGTCCGCCGTCGGTCACCGTGAACGAGCTCGCCGGGGTGCCACT
>JAKSDA010000571.1 GCA_022360315.1 Pseudomonadota bacterium | reverse complement strand
TCAGCACATTAAGGATTTAGGGACGGGAACTAGTTAGCCACGGCGCAGACACCGCTCTCGAGATCACATCGGTGAATCGAGCAGATCGTGCAAATACTCACAATATGGTGACTTGCCCATTTTGGCGATAGCTGCTCGCACGGCCTCGCGCTCGATCCAGCCCTTGCGGTAGGCGATCTCTTCGAGGCAAGCGATCTTGAGTCCCTGACGCGACTCGATGGTGCGCACGAACTCGGACGCTTCCAGGAGAGAGTTGCAGGTTCCCGTGTCGAGCCAGGCAAATCCCCGTCCGAGCTGCTCCACTCGCAGTTGTTGGTTGTCCAGGTAGCGGCGATTGACGTCGGTGATCTCCAGTTCGCCGCGCTCGGACGGCTCGAGACTGGCTGCGATATCGACCACCAGGCTGTCGTAGAAATACAGTCCGGTCACTGCCCAGGACGATTTGGGGTGAGCGGGCTTTTCTTCGATACTCAATGCCTTGCCATCGCGATCAAATTCGACGACGCCGTAGCGCTGAGGATCGCGCACGTAATAGGCAAACACCAGCGCGCCCGCTTGCAGAGTTGCTGCGTTTTCGAGGATGTCGACCAGACCGTGCCCGTAAAAGATGTTGTCACCGAGGACCAGACAGCACGGTTGTCCGGCAATAAATTTTTCGCCGATGAGAAAGGCCTGAGCAATCCCCTGCGGGCTCGGCTGCACGGCGTACTCGAATCGCAAACCCCATTGCTGGCCGTCGCCCAGGAGGTCTTGAAAAACAGCCTGGTCGCGCGGTGTGGTAATGATCAGAATGTCGCGAATCCCCGCCAACATGAGAGCTGAGAGCGGATAGTAGATCATCGGCTTGTCGTAGAGCGGCAAGAGCTGCTTGCTCACCGAGATGGTGATGGGATGCAGGCGGGTACCCGCCCCTCCCGCCAGGATGATGCCTTTCATATCATTCTCTCCATGAGTCTCCACGACCCGGCGAGCCGGGTTTGCCCCGGCCGATTCTATCCCTGGCCCAAACGCTCGCCCCGGTACTGCCGCTCCTGTATGTCTCGCCACCAGCCCTGATTATCGAGATACCAAGCGATGGTTTGCCGCAATCCGGTCGCGAAGGTGTACCGCGGCCGCCAACCCAGCTCTCGCTCGATCAGGCTGGCATCAATGGCATAGCGCTGATCGTGCCCCGGCCGGTCTTTGACGAATGAGACCAGATCGCGGCGGCTCCTGCCCGGTTCCGGCCGCAGCTCGTCGAGTAGGTCGCATAGAGTATGAACCACTTCGAGATTGGTTTTTTCATTGTGACCACCAATATTGTAGCTCGCGCCCAGTCTGCCCTCCTGCACAACCAGACGCAGCGCTCTGGCGTGGTCCTCGACGTGTAGCCAGTCGCGGATGTTGTCGCCAGTGCCGTAGATCGGCAGAGACTGCCACTGCAAGCCCTTGAGTATCATCAGTGGAATGAGCTTTTCGGGGAACTGATAAGGACCGTAGTTGTTGGAACAGTTGCTGAGTACGATGGGCAGAGCAAACGTGTGGTGCCAGGCCCGGACGAAATGGTCCGCCGCCGCCTTGCTCGCCGCATAGGGCGAGTTGGGTCGATAGGGCGATTCTTCGCTAAACAGCCCTTGTGCGCCCAACGAGCCAAAGACCTCGTCGGTCGATACGTGGTGAAAGCGAAATATAGCCCGCTCCTCGGCACCGAGCTGGCGATAGTATTCGGTGGCAACGTCGAGCAGTGTATAGGTCCCCACCACGTTGGTCTGAACAAAGACAGCAGGGCCATCGATCGACCGGTCGACGTGAGACTCGGCGGCCAAATGCATCACCGCGGTCGGCCGGCAGGTGGCAAATATCCGCACGAGCTCGTTGCGCGCGCAAATATCGACTTTTTCGAAATGATAGCGATCGCTCTTGGCAACGGATTCGAGTGATTGCAGACTCGCCGCATAGGTCAGCTTGTCCACGTTGATGACGTACGAGTCGGTCTCGTCGATGAGCTGGCGCACGAGTGACGAGCCGATGAATCCAGCGCCGCCGGTGACGAGAATACGCGCTGTCATGACGGGCTTCCCGGCTGCCAGGAATTCGGTCGATAGTCGAAAGGTGACGAAAAATCACGCCCGTATGGATTTTTCTGGTCCCTATCTGACAAGACTGCCCCCGCGGCAATAGACCTGGTGTGATTTTCCTGAGCAAACCTGTCGTGAATACCGTACTTGCGCACGGTGTGGGCGTGAAACGTCTCGGACAGAAATCCGCAGTGATCGCCCAGTCTTGTCGCCAGGAGCAGCTCTACATCTGGAATACTGGTTGGCTCGCAATGCATGGGCCGCGATCTCCGATGGCAAAGGTAGGATAGCGCCACGCGGTAGCAATGACCAGCAGGACCAGGCCGACCGCAAATGGCAGCACAATGCGGCGTCGGCCGAAGCCGATTGCCGATCGCCGATCCCGATTGCCGACGCTAAATTCCGAAAACTTGCATCGCAATGCCGCTGGCAGCAATGGCAAGACCGGCCAGAGTGGTCATGTGGCGCTCGAAAAAAGCCGAGAAATGCCAGCGCAGGCCGAAATGGCCGAGGCTTACCAGCACCAGCATGGTCATGATGGTCACGGCGCCGAAGACAAAAACCACAGCCGCCACCGCGATCCATGATTGTGTAGCTGCCGGTACCATGAGAATTGGAATGAGCGCCTCGCACGGACCGAGCAGAAACACGACAAACAACATGGCAGCGGTGACGGCATTTTCACGAGCACGCGCGTGAACGTGGCTGTGCTGGCCCTCGTGAGCGTGTTCGTGGCTGTGGACAGTTCCGTCCTCGTGGACGTGGAAATGACTGTGGAGCTGGCCCTTGCGCGCCCGATACAGACCCCACACGGCGTAGGCCAGGCCCAACCCGATGAGCAGCCAGGCAGCCAGCTCACCGCGCGATGACTCGATCCACTCCATCCGGTCGACAGCGATGCCCATGGCCAATCCGATCGCACCGATGGCGACCGAAGATGCGACATGGGCGAGACCGCAAAGAGCTGTCACACCCAGGAGCTTGCCAAGCGACCATCCACGCGACCGCCCGACCACAACGAAAGGAAGCGAATGGTCGATGCCGATCAGTGTATGCAGAAAACCGATCGAGGCCGCAGTGCCGAGTAGAATGAGCGTCGCGTCATCCATGCAACGATCTGTCCGCGAAATCGATCAACCGCATCTTACCAACAGTCTGATGCACCCGACCGATGGGCGCAAGGTTCAGATCGCCGAACGTACATTGCGCGTCTCAGGTGCAACTTTCGTAGTTGCACCCTGGTTGCGGGCGCAGTACTCAGATTTTGCCGAGCAGCAAAAACGAGATGATGAGCGCGTAAATGACCAGTGATTCGATGAGCACAAGGCCGAGAATCATGGGCGTGAACAGGCGGTCATACGCACCCGGGTTGCGCGAAATGCCGTCGAGCGCAGTGCCGGCAGCGCGGCCCTGGCCGAGTGAGCCGCCGAATGCGGCCAGACCAATGCCAAGACCGGCACCGAGGCCGATCCATCCACCGCTTCCGGCCCGGGCGGCCTCGACCGTAGTGGCACCGTCCTGGGCAAATGCGAGGGCACTCATGCACAGAACCAGCAGACCGGTACCCAACATGAGCAAGTACTTGAAGGTGTGATTCACCATAGCGTTGTCTCCCTTTGACGTCGATTTTCCATGTGTCGTGCTGAGCCCGCGAGCCGGTAGACCACGACTAGTGGTCGTGGGCGATGGCCAGAGCGAAATACACCACCGATAGCAGGCAGAAAACCAGCGTTTGCACCACGCAGACCAGCATTCCGAGAAAATAAAATGGCACCGGGATGAGCCACGGTACCAGGGTGAAAAAGGCAAAAATGACCTTGTGATCGGCAACCATATTGCCCATCAGGCGCAACGACAGCGACACCGGACGGGCGACGTGGCTGACCAGCTCGATCGGCAGCATGAGCGGCGCCAGCCAGATCATCGGCCCC
This sequence comes from Pseudomonadota bacterium, assembly GCA_022360315.1. Taxonomy (GTDB): domain Bacteria; phylum Myxococcota_A; class Polyangia; order Haliangiales; family Haliangiaceae; genus JAKSDA01. The sequence goes on along the minus strand of JAKSDA010000571.1, from coordinate 55,589 downwards.
AAGAAGTGTTTGAGATAGGCGACGCCGTGTTCCTTGAGACCGTAAAAATGGGTCAACAAAAACACCATGACGGCCAGACCCACATTGGTCTTGAGCGTATCAGTGCCCGGAGCAAGGCCCGGGATCAACGCAGCCAGATTGCAAAATAGAATAAAAAACGCCAGCGAGGCAATGATCGGGAAAAACCGCTTGGCTTTCTCCTCGCTGCCCATGACGCTGATCATCATGCCCATGGTGGCGTCACAGATGAGCTCGAAAAGGTGGCGCAGGTTAAACGAGGCGGGCGGGATCAGCCCATCACGACCGCGTCCGACCACCGAGGTGCGAAACCGCAGAGCGCCGTAGAGGACGAATAGGACAACCGTGAACGCCACCATGACGTGGGTGAGTGTCCAGTGGGTTCCGGCAAACGGTACAACCTCCCAGTCGCGGCCCAGACTGCCCTGCAAGCTGTGCGAGAAGTTGCTCCACCAATCGAACTTATAAAGGTAATCGAACCAGGTTCCGTGCTCGCCCATGGCTTACCTCTCTGAATCGCCCGCTCCGGAGTCGTTGCCGTCGGCACGCGAGGGATCGGCCGGCGATGACGACATGTAGCGAACGGTTTCGATCGCGATCGAAAGCAAAAAAATCGAAAACCCGATGGCCAGCCCCTCGGCAGCAATGGGCAAAAATGCCAGGGCCAGAACGACCGCGAGCATGAGCAGAGCCATCTTGGGCACCAAAAACAAACCGCGCGCACCACCGCCGTTGTGCGACGCCGCACGCATCCAGCCGGGGATCACGCGGCGCATGATACTGAAGTTGGCGCATGCCAAAACCACCCCGACCAGAACTCCGAGCGCCGTATCCCGCGGCATCAAGAGTGCCGCTGTGGCGATGAGTACGCCGCCCAACATGTAGTTGAGGCGCTCGATCCTGCGTATTGAGTTGACGTCCATGGTGGCCTTGAATCCGTGTCGAATGATGTTTTGTCGAATATCACGCTCGGGGGTGCCATGCGCCTCTATTTAATCCGATTCTCTAATACTCGATTTCGCTTGCTTTGCCGCGCGCAACAGCGCCTTGAACCCGGCCGCGATACCGACCAGGAGAAAGACCAACATGAGCCACGGATCGGTGTCGAATTTTTTGTCGAGCCACTGGCCGACGAGCCAGCCGAGAAACACTGCGACACCCATTTCAAGCCCGACAGAAGCCAGCGAATAGGCTTCAAACGCCTTGCGGCCCTTGGTCTTTTCGTTTGCCGACGTCATCTCCGAACGGTTGGATGTACTTCGAGAATCGGCCGCCTCGTAACACGCTGCAGGAAGTCTCGTCAATCGCAAACTCTCGCAATCCTTTGTGTCCCCACCCGATTTTTACCCACGCGGCGAGACTCTTCGATCGGCCTTCCGGCCGACCATGCGAAGCGGACCAACCGCTACCCGACAACTTGCAGACTGTCCTCGGCCTTGCTCACGATCTCGTCGATATCATTGTCGGAATGGGCCAGCGACACGAACATGGCCTCGAACTGCGACGGGGCTATGAAGATGCCATGCTGGCGCATGGCCGAGAAAAACCGCCCGTACTGCTCGGTATCCGAACGCCTGGCCGAACCGTAGTCGGCCACCGGTCCGGCGGTGAAGAACAGGGTCATGGCCGATCCCACACGGTTGATGCAGGCCTTAACACCGGCTTTCTGCACGGCGCTGTGAAGACCGCGTTCGAGCCTGGCGCCGAGGGTTTCCAGGCGCTCGTAGGTACGCGGTCTGCGGAGAATCTCCATGGTTTTGATCCCGGCCGCCATGGCCATGGGATTGCCGCTGAGAGTGCCGGCCTGGTAGACCTCGCCGTCGGGCGCGAGGTGATCCATGATATCGGCACGGCCGCCAAACGCAGCTGCCGGCAGTCCGCCGCCGATGATCTTGCCCAGGCAGGTAAGGTCGGGCGAGACGCCATAGTGCGTCTGTGCCCCACCGTAGCCGACCCGAAATCCGGTGATGACCTCGTCGAAAATCAGCAGGGCGCCGTGCTCCTTGGTGAGTTGGCGCAGGCCGGCGAGGTACCCGTCGGCCGGGGGCACGACACCCATGTTGCCGGCAACCGGCTCGATGATCAGAGCGGCAATGCGATCGGGATGGGCTTCAAATGCCTGGCGGACCGCATCCAGGTCGTTGTAGGGGACCAGGAGCGTGTTTTTGGCCTCGCTTTCGGGCACGCCGCGGGAACCGGGAATGCCCAGGGTGGCCGCTCCCGAGCCGGCGGCGACAAGGAGAAAGTCGACGTGACCGTGATAGCCGCCATCGGCTTTGATGAGAAGATCGCGCCCGGTAAAACCGCGGGCCAGACGCAGCGCCGACATAGTCGCCTCGGTGCCCGAGGACACGGCGCGCACTTTTTCGATGGACGGCACAGCGTCGCAGATCGCCTCGGCAAAGCGAACCTCGAGTTCAGTCGGCGCGCCGAAAGTCGTCCCCGAGGCCATGGCCTCGGAGATCGCTTCCATGACTTCTGGGTGAGTGTGGCCCAAGATCAGCGGTCCCCAGCTCGAGATCATGTCGATATATCGCTTGCCGTCAGCATCGGTGATGTAACAGCCGTCGCCGTGCGAAACGAATACAGGGTCGGCGCCGACCGAGCGGCATGCGCGAACTGGCGAGTTGACCCCGCCGGGAATCCGATTGCGGGCACGAGCAAACAGCTCGCCCGAAACCACTGAGTCAGTCATAGTCGTCTCCTTTCGCGTCGTCGACGCGCTCATCGGTATCGCCGTCGGCGAGGTCGCCGACATTGTCGTGTGCGCCCTCGCCGGCATTGTAGCTGGAAAGGCCATCATCCGCGCCATCGTCGCCCCTGGCTGATACGTCGACAGCATCGCCTGGCCGTCCGTCGCCGGCCGAACTGTTTACCTCTGGCTCGCCGCCGTGCACACCATTTCCGCCATTGCCGATATGGCCGTTGCCATTGTCATTGTCCTCGTCGTCGGGATCGGCCAAGCGCTCGACCGAAACCACCCGTTCGCCCGGGTCGAGGCGCATGATGCGAACGCCCTGGGTCGCCCGACCCTGCACTGAAATGTCCGATACCCGCATGCGGATCAGTTTGCCAGTACTCGATATCAAGATGACGTGGTCGTCTTCCGCGACCAGACGCACGCTCGCGACCGGCCCGTTGCGCGCAGTTGTTTTGATGCCGATAACGCCATAACCGCCGCGGTTTTTGGTCGGGTATTCGCTCAGGTTGGTGCGCTTGCCATAGCCGTTCTCGCACAGAGTGAGAATCGTATCGGTACAGTCGCGAACAAACACGCTCATGCCGACGACTGTGTCGCCGCCGCGCAAATTGATGCCGCGCACACCGCGCGCCACGCGACCTGTGGGTCTTACCTGGTCCTGCTGGAAACGCGACGCAGAGCCGTTCTTGGTCACCAGGAGGACATCCATATCGCTGGTGGTCAACTTGACCTCGACCAGTTCGTCGCCGTCGTCGATGACGATGGCCTTGATTCCATTGCTGCGGATCCTCTTGTAGGCACTGGCCACGGTCTTCTTCACCGTACCCATACGCGTGGCCATGAGGACCATCTGGTCGTCGCCAAAACTCTTGACCGGCAACATGCCGACCACCCGCTCGTCTGACTCGAGTGCCTCGATGACGTTGACGAACGCGCGCCCCTTGCTGATACGGCTGCCCTTGGGCAGCTCGTAGACTTTTTTCTGAAACGCCCGGCCCGTGTTGGTGACCATGAGCAAGTGGTCGTGGGTCGAGGCCACAAACATATCGGCGACAAAATCGTCGTCGCTCGACGATGCGCCCTTGACTCCGCGGCCGCCGCGTCCCTGCGCCGAGTACTCGGTGATCGGAGTCCGCTTGACATAGCCCTGGTGGGTTCGCGTGACCACCATATCCTCGACCTTGATCAGCTCTTCAGCGAGGATTTCACCCTCTTGATCGACGATCTCGGTGCGCCGCGGGTCGACGTACTGCTCGCGGATCTCTTTGAGCTCATCGACAATGACACCCATCAACCTGGTCTCGTCGCTGAGCAGACCTTCGAGATAATCGGTGAGCTTCCACAACTCGCGATACTCGGCTTCCAGCTTCTCTCGCTCGAGGCCGGTGAGCCGGCCCAATCGCATTTCCAGGATAGCCTGGGCCTGGCGTGCAGTGAGATGCACAAAGCCGGCCTCGCGCGCCCTCCGCACCTCCTCTTCGGGCCGCCCGGCCCGTTCGAGAAATCCGTCGAGTCCGCCCATGCGCTCGGCAATTAGCTGCTTTTTGGCCTCGTCGGTGTCTTTGGATTCGCGGATGATCTGAATGACCCGATCGATCCGCATGACCGCGAGGCCGAGACCCTCGACGATCTCCCGGCGCGCGCGCGCATTGCGCAGATCGTAGAGAGTGCGCCGGGTGACCACGTCGCGGCGATGGTCGATGAATACGCGCAATGCCGAGCGCAGATCGAGCAGCCTGGGCCGGCCGTCGACAATGGCCAACATGTTGACGTTGAAGCTGGTCTGCAGCGCGGTCATCTTGAACAAGTTGTTGAGTACTACCTGCTCGTTGGCATCGCGCTTGAGCTCGAATACTACCCGAATGCCCTTGCGGTCCGATTCGTCACGGATGTCGGCGATACCCTCGAGGCGCTTTTCGCGCACCAGATTGGCCGATGCCTCGATCCACCGCGACTTGTTGACCATAAAGGGGATCTCGGTGGCCACGATGGCCATTCGGTCTTTTCTGATCTCCTCGAAATGGGTTCGGCCGCGCACCACGACCGAGCCGCGACCGAGCCGTTGCGCGGCCAGAATTCCGTTCCTACCCTGAATGATGCCACCGGTGGGAAAGTCGGGCCCGGGCACCAGCCGACTGAGCTCATCGTCGGAAATCTCCGAATTTTCGATGATGGCCAGAGTAGCATCCAGAATTTCGCCCATATTGTGGGGCGGAATATTGGTCGCCATGCCGACTGCAATGCCCGAGGCGCCGTTTACCAGCAGATTCGGCACCCTGGTCGGCAGTACTTTTGGCTCGAGTTCCTTGTCGTCGTAGTTGGGCTGCCAGTCGACTGTCTCCTTGTCGAGATCGGCCAGAATCTCGGACGTGACCCTCGCCATGCGGCACTCGGTGTAACGCATGGCCGCCGGGGGATCGCCGTCGATCGACCCGAAATTGCCCTGTCCGTCGATCAGCTGATAGCGCATGGAGAAGTTCTGTGCCATGCGCACGAGCGCGTCGTACACTGCAGCGTCGCCGTGCGGGTGGTATTTACCGATGACGTCGCCGACGATGCGGGCACACTTCAGATACGGCCGGTTGTAGAAGTTGGACAGTCCTTTCTGCGCGTAGAGAATGCGCCTGTGCACCGGCTTGAGCCCGTCCCGCGCATCGGGCAGGGCACGAGATACGATGACGCTCATGGCATAATCCATGAACGACGAACGCATCTCGGATTCGACGGCAATAGGCGTTACGTTAAGGGCATCGGACATCCAAATCTCCGGAAAGAGCGACGGGATTGCGAGGCGTTAGGGCGGTACTCTATATCCCACGCAGCGCCGTCATGCAACGTCGCAGCGGCTCCGGGTAGCGATGTATTTTTCAATTAAAATCAGCTAGTTAAATGTCGGGCGGCGGGCTGCCCCGCGGCCCTGCACAGAAGCTGAGAGGGGTGGGCTCATCGGCGCAGAGTGGGCCATTCCACCCCGCCAGAACCGGGCGTCGCAAGCCGGCACGCTCGCGTTGCAATCGACCGCGACGCTATCGGATGCTCGATACCGGTTCCTGACCGCGCCGACAGACATTCAGCCATCGGGCGAGGGCTTACTGCGCCCGACCAGGTCCACTACCCGGTGCCACAATCGGCGCCCCCGGTGCCACAATCGGCGCCCGCCCGAAGGCGTACAATCGTGGTGCTGACAGTGGCAATGAGCGGCGATCCGGGCGCGTTTTTGGCGATGGATAGAGCGGCGCGGGCCACCGCCAGAGCGTCGAATTCGGCCGGCGGCGGCGAGCCCGCGGTCAGGGCCCTGGCCAGTTGGGTTTGTTTTTCGGCCAGACGAGCGCGGCGATCACGCAGCATGGTGCACCTCCTCGGATCGGGTCGGCTGGCCATGGTCGCGAGCATGGTCACGAACCCGGGCGATCGCGGCCAGATACGCAGCCTCATAAGGGCTGAGATCCGAGACCTGATCGACAACTAGCAGAGTTCGGAAAAATCCCGAACTCTGCTACCATTGTTGGGCAAAGCCCTCCGGCGGACTCCCGCCGGGCGCCCCATGTGCCCGAAATCGGCCGATCGCCGCTCTCGGCCGGGGCGCGCGCAGGTTCGGGAAAAATCTCGAACGCCGCTACCATTATTCGGCAATCTTGGGCAAAGGCCTCCGGCGGATTTCCGCGGGGCGCCCCATGTGCCCGAAATCGGCTGATCGCCGCTCTCGGCCGGAGCGTATGCAGATTCGGGAAAAACGATTTATCCCAAATGCCGCTAGTCCCGCTCGCGAGCCTTTTTGCGACTGCCACGCCGCCTGGCCGGCTCGCTGTCGTCGGGAGCTTTGCCCCCGACGCTGAGCAGCCGAAAATCGATGCGTCGAAGCGGCACCGATACATTGGTGACCTCGACCAATACAGTGTCTCCCAACGACAGGGCCAGGCCGGTGTGGCGCCCGGTTAGACGCATGGCCACCGGATCGTAGGTGAACGTGTCGCCGCCAATTTCGTCGACCTTGACCAATCCCTCGACAAACGGATCGTCGAGTTCGATAAAGGCACCGAAACTGGTGACTGCAGAAATCCGGCCGGTGAACTCCTCGCCGACCGTTTCGCGCATGAAGTAGGCGCGAAACATGGCCACGGTTTCGCGCTCGGCGTCCAGAGCGCGACGCTCGTGCGCTGAGGCAGTTTGGGCCAGTTCGGCGAGGATGGTCTGGTCGGGTATCGCGATCGCTGCACCGCCTCCCGAGGCGTGACCTTCGCGGTGCAATGCCGCCTTGAGCAGTCGGTGGACCAGCAGATCGGGATAGCGCCGGATCGGTGAGGTAAAATGCAGGTAATGAGACGACGCCAGGCCAAAATGGCCGATCGGCCGCACGTCGTAGACCGCCTGTTTGAGTGAACGCAAGATGAGCGAGGACAGCGCACGCGCCTCGGCACGATCGGCGATCTGCTCCATGGCATCCTTGAGGCCGCGCGGCGTGGCCAACCGCTCGACGTCGAGGTCGATGCCGTAGCTGGCAAAGATCTCGGCCAGCTGCTCCACGCGCTCCTGCTCGGGCGGCGCATGGACTCGCCAGATTACCGGGAGATCGCGCTCGTCGAAGAATCGCCCGACCGCTTCGTTGGCCGCAATCATGAATTCCTCGACCAGCTGGTAGGCCCGTCGCACGTCGTCGTTGCCGGCCTCGATTGGGCCGGCGTCGACCTGGTCGGCCTTGGGCCTGCTCTTGGTGCGGACAATGTCGCGAATCAGGCGCGGATCGTCATCGTCGAGCAGAACTTTGGCCTCGGGGATCTCGAGCATGAGCGAACCGCGCTCGACACGCCGCGCACGCATCTTCTGCGCCAGTCCGTCGAGTTTGTGAAGCGCCCCGGCGTGGCGGCGATAGTGCATGCGCCGGCCCCGAAAATCGCCGGCCAGGGCTGCTGCCACACCCGGGTAATCGAGCCGGGCACGGGACCGGATCACCGCGGCTGCGACCCTGGTCTCGCGCACGGTGCCGTCCTTGCCGATATCCAGTCTGGCCACCACCGCGCAGCGGTCCACATCGGGCATGAGAGAACAGATCCCCGACGATAGAGGCGCGGGCAGCATTGGCACCACGCGGTCGGGCAGATAGACCGAAACACCGCGCACGCTCGCCTCGCGGTCGATCGCATCGTCGGTGTGCACGTAGTGCGAGACATCGGCGATCGCGACCCAGATCCGCGCGATGCCGTCCGGACCCTCCTCGACGCACAGGGCGTCGTCAAAATCCCGCGCATCCTCGGGGTCAATGGTAAAAAACAGCCGGTCGCGCAGGTCGATGCGATCGGCGAAATCCTCCGATGACAGCTCGTCGGGTGTACTGTCGGCCTGGGCCACGGCAGCTTCAGGAAACTCGTCGGGCACATCGGCGCAGATGAGGATTTTTTCGATCTCGGTGCGCGGATCGTCGGGATCGCCGAGAATCCGCTGTAGACGCCCAACCAGCTCGGGACGCGCCTCGGTCGGATAACGGCAGATCTCGATCGCCGCCGCCTGATCGACCTTGCCCGGCGGAGCACTGTCGACCAGAGGCACAAAACCGTAATCAGTGGCGATGCGCGGATCGTCGGGCTCGAGCACGATAGTGCGCCCGACCTTGCGCAACCTGCCGGTGAGCTTGGCCCGGCCGCGCGAGAGGACCCGGACCACCTGTCCCTCGATACCCTTGTACCCCTGCCAAGTGGTCAGCTCGACCCGGTCGCCGTCCATGGCCGGACCGCGGTATTTGGCCGGCACATACACGGTTTCACCATCATGGTCGACAGAGACAAATCCGTAACCCGCCGGGTGCACGGTGATCCGGCCAGTGGTGGACGGATCGGGCGCATCATCGGCGACCGTGCCTGGCCGACCGGCGCCCGCTCGGTCAAAACGTCGGTCTTGCCGCCCGGCTTGCGATTCAGAGTCCGGATTACGGACCGTGTAGGTGCCACCGCCGATCCGCTCGATGTCGCCCTGCGCGACCAGGTCGGTCAAGAGCTTGCGCAGCCTGTACTGCTCTTTCTTGACCACGCCCAGTTCTTCGGCGATTTCGCCGGCTCGCAGTCCTGCCGCTGCGGCACGCTCGAGTACAGCCAGGACCTCGTGCCTCGAGATATCTCGATTATTATTCATATTGGTACACGCTGGTCAGTCGATGTTTATATCGTGACATATGCTGTTTTTAGGTTGGTAATTTCGATTTGTTGTTCTGCTTGTCGTCGTTGTGATCACTGGTTATTGCGATCATCGATCGCTGTGATCGTCGATATTCGCGCATGTGATTGCGCTTGGGTGCGCCTCAGATGCTCTGTGGGCACCGGCGGATCATGGCAGGGCGGCAGCAAAGGCGCGCAGGCTTTTGTCATCACTGGCTGCGTAGAGGATGCCGGCTCGGGTCAACGAGGGAGTCGCGTCGACGTCGCCGTCGAATGCTACATACCACAAGAGTACCCCCTGGGGCGAGACAGCGTAGAGATGATCGTCCTGTGAGCCGAACAGGACGACGCCATTGGCGGCGATGGCGGGTGAACCCTGAATTCGATCGGCGGCGGCAAAACGCCACTGCACGGCACCCGAGGGTGCGATGGCGTAGAGCTGACCATCGTGCGAACCGGCGTAGATGGTTCCGTCGGCAGCAATGGCGGGCGATGATCGCACAGCGCCGGCGGTCATCACCTTCCAGCGCACAGTGCCGTGTGGAGTCACTGCGTAGATGGCGCCGTCGTCGCCGCCGAAATACACCATACCGTCACTGCCGATCGCGGGAGACGATTCGACGTCGCGCCGCGTGCGAACAGCCCATTGCTTGGTGCCATCGGGCGCGATGGCGTAGAGAGCGTCGTCCAGACAGCCGGCGTACACAGTCCCCGCGTTGGGCGCGTTTTCCGGGGCCAGGGCCGGCGCCGTGTTGACGTGCTCGGGAGTGGCGAACTTCCAGCGCAGCGTTCCGTCCGGCCACACTGCATAGACCCCGTCGCCACCGGTGTAGATCGTACCATCTGGGCCAATGGTGGGTCCGCCGTCCACATCGCACCGGGTCGCTTCGGGACCGGAGCCGATCGGCGGGTCGCACCGTCCGACCCGCAGGCGCCATTTCTCGGCTCCGGTCGCACCGTCGATGGCATACAGGTGATCGTCGTCAGAGCCGGTATACACCGTGCCGTCTTTGGCCACTGCCGGCGTGCTCCAGATCCGGTCGCCGGTGGTAAATCTCCATCGGATCGAGCCATCAGCGGCAACCGCATACAGCGTGTGGTCGTGCGAGGCGACGTAGATCGTGCCGTCGGGTCCCACCGTGGGCGACCCGACAATGGGTCCGCCGACCATCAACTGCCACAGCGGACTCGGTCTGGCGGCCGGAGCCGGGCCGGCGAGCTGGCCGGTGTTTTGCGCGTTGCCGCCAAACATCGCGAAGGGCAGGGCAGCCGCGGCGGGCCGGGCCGAGTTTCCGGATCGGCTTGCCGTCCCCGGTTGGTCAATCGCTCCGGCAGTCGCATTCTCGGCAGTCGCACTCTCGGCAGTCGCACTCTCGGCAGTCGCATTCTCGGCAGTCGCACTCTCGGCAGTCGCACTTTCGGCAGTCGCATTCTCGGCGGTCGCATTCTCGGCGGTCGCATTCTCGGCCTGCCTGGCGCCGAACAAAAACGCCGCCGAGCCGGGCGGGGGTTCGCTACACCGACCCGCAGAACTGCAGATGCGCGCACCCTTGCAGTCGGTGTCCTTGCCGCAGCCAACCGGCTGCATGCGCGGAGCCGGGCAGGCGGCCAGCAATGCGACGGTCAATGCAGCGGTCGGGACCTGGGCCCGCGCCGCGCTCCGGTGCGCTGCTCCCCTTATGCCGAGCTGCGATGACCCGAGCAACGACGACCTGAGCGACGACCCGCGCCACGCGATGAATCCACCTGACAACGGCGGGAGCATAGCAGCTCACCTGGCCGTTGCAAGCCGCGCGTCACAGGGCTGGCCAATAATAGGAGATCTTGACCGCCAGGGTATGCTGTCCCGGACTGGTGATGCTCTCGCCTACATCGCCGAGCGACACCGAGTTGCCGGTCAACAGCTCGTCCGTACGGTTTTGCTGCCATACCAAGAACATGGTACTGCCGGGGAGAAACTCCCAGCGCAGGACCAGTGTGCTGCGAAAGGACAAAAGGGTGAAGTCGGGATTGTCGAAGGCAAAACTGCTGTCCCGGTCGGTGACGGTATAGGTATCGCCGAGCTGGTCGGCATCGTCGGGGTCATCGGTCAGCTCGATTTCGGTGTTGTTTCGGCCGTAGCGGCGAAGATCGCGACTGCCCGCCTCGGCGAGTTCGCCGAAGTGAGAAAATCTGCCGCTGGAGGCAAATGGCTCGGCGTACAATTCGGCCGACAAATTGGGCGTGAACGACACGTGCAGGCGGGTCTGCAGGGCCAGTTCGCGGCGTTTGACCTCGGCAAAGAGGTAGCGCTGGCCAAACTCGGCTGCGTTCGGGTCATCGATGGTCTCGATATACTGCCGGTTGTTGGTCCGTCTCAGGTAGCGGGGTGAGAGCGAGAGCTGGATGCGATCGACTGGCCGCGCGGTGACTCTGGCCGATGCGATGAACCCGGTGGGGCCGGTTTCGCTGGCGTCCCAGTCGAATTCGACCCACCACTGCTGGCGGGCAGAAGACGAATTGGCCAGCGAAATATCTCCGCTGGCCCGCCAGCCGATCCCCATCAGGGGACCGCCCCGGGTGAGATCGTCGCTGTGGCCGGGAGTGCCCGCACTCAACCGCGCATCGACTCGCCAGTAATTGCGAAATTCGAACCGGCCGTGCAGGTCGATATCGGCCGGTTTGCGAACTCCGCCGAAATTCCACTCCTCGAAAGCAAACAGACCGAGTTCCCAGCTGTGGTAGAGAGTACCGCTTTCGCGCTGCAAATAAAACAGATCGGCGTAGAATCCGACATCGTCCGCCGAGACCAGGAGGCCCAGGTCGTTGGCCGCGAAGCCGGGGGACTGGGCAAACGCGGCAGTCGTCCAGCGCCAGGCTCCGCTGCGCTTGCTGGCCGAGACCTCGCCGAGCCAGCCGGACAGCGAGCGGCGGGTCGGATCAAAGCTCACGTGGTCTTGATCGGGGCGCTGGAGATAGCGGCTATTATCGGTTTGTCGCTCGGCGATCGCTTGGCTTTCACCGCCGAGGGTACTGAATCCGACATTGCCGTTGATCTCGTAGCGGGCCTGAGCCAGGCGGAGATTCCAGTCCAGCCCACCGGCAATGGCGTGGCGGACGAGCTGGTGATCGAGGGGAAGAAACGAGTCGAGTGACGGATCGTCGCCCGGGAAGTGGCGATAGACACCGGTCAGACTGGCGCCGATACGCGACGAATGCTGACCCACTTCCCGTTCCAGGCGCAGCACGTTGAATGTGGTGAGCGGTTCCACCGGGACCCGCAGGCGCATCGAGGGATTTGCCGAGTCGGCCACATCGGCATACGCGGGGCGAGTGAGTGCGCTCAGAACCCCGACAAAGAGGCCCGAGGGCAGGCGACCGGTGAGCTTGGCGGCGCCGAGAATTGGCGTCGAGGTCGGCGCGTCGCTGTACGGCTCGTCGCTCTCACCCGGGTCATCGGAGTCGACGACCTCGACCGAGCCGCGCGGTGGTGCGCCGATGCGCCGGCTGTAAAAGAACGTCGCGCCCCGGCCTTTGAGGATCTGTGCGCCCTCGACAAAAAACGGCCGTCTCTCGTCGAAAACCGTTTCGAATGCGGACAGGTTGACCACTGCCGGGTCGGCTTCGACCTGACCGAAATCGGGATTGATGGTGGCGTCGAGAGTGAGGCTGGGCCCGAGTCCGAGCTTGGCGTCGAGTCCTGCGCGGGCGCCGAGATCGAACTCGTCGGCAAACGGATCGTCATCGGCAAAAAGCGAGCGACTGGTGATCGTGGTGTCGAGCGCAGTATAGGGTTTGAGTTCGATCCGGGCCGAGTGGTGCACATTGCGGATGCCGCGCAGCTCACCGAAATGCGATGCCCAGCCGCGTTCGTGTTTGGGAACTACGATCCAGAAAATATCCTCGTTGCGCTGGGGAATGAATCGATTGATGTTGATCCCCCAGCGGTGCTCGTCGGCCGGCGCAAAGCGCAGCTGGGAAAACGGAATGCGCATCTCGGCCGTCCAGTGATTTCGGTGCATGGTCACCGCGGCCTGCCAGACCGGGTCGAAGAGCGGGTCGCGGGGAAAATCGGCGTCGTCGGGATGATACCAGTCGGCCTGCACGCCGGCTGCGGTCACGGCAAAGCTGTAGGCGGTGCGTCGGTCGCGAAATGTATCCAGCGAGACGATGATGCGTTCGGCCGTGCCGGTTTCGTCACGCCGGGTCATGACCGCCTGGACCTCGCCGGGGCCGGCCGTGAACATGCGCGCCGCGACGTATAGCGCGTCCTGGTCGTAGGCAAAGGCGACCGCGGTGCGCCGGGTCGGCAGGCCGTTCTCGACTGGTTCGCGCTGGCGGAAGTCGCTGATGAATCGGGCCTGGCGCCAGCTCGCATCGGTCAACTGTCCATCGATGACCGGAGCTTCGGCCGCTCTGGCAACGTCGATCGATTTGTCGGGCGCTCGGTCGGGCTCGGCCGAGCGCACCGGCGACACTGCTGCGCCGATCACGGCGAAAGCGGCTGCGAGCGCTGCCACACGCGACATGCGGGCATTCATAACACTAGCCCGCATCATTCACCACACCATCTGCGGCGGCGGTATCGGCCGGGAACCTGGGGCGATGCCCTGCTGTGGCACCCTCTGCTCGCCAACTTCCCACCCACTGGAGCTGGTTCTCGATCTGCAGCCACATGCAAAAAATTCTGCGTTATGCACCTATCCGATAGCCAGTGTGTCGAACCGCCCACGTGGGAGCCAACCAAAATGTCACGCATCGCTCGCGCAGCCGAGCCAAAAAGGTGGCCACGGCTGATCCGGCGGGCGAAATTCATGCAGACAGACGATGGTGGGCTGCCGAGTGGGCGGCGCTCCCAAACCACTGCCCTTCAAGCAGAGCATCACCGGCAGAGAACAAACGAGTTCGTCGGTATCCCACATGCTACGTCGGCCCACGCAGTTTGAAGCGCTGGATCTTGCCAGTCCCGGTTTTCGGCAGCTCGTCGACGAACTCGATCCAGCGGGGATACTTCCAATTGCCGATCGCCGCTTTGACGTGCTCCTTGAGTTCGGCATCGAGAGTCGCGCCGTCCCGATCGCCTTTCAGGACCACAAAGGCCTTGGGTTTCACAAGGTCGTTTTCGTCCGCCTGGCCGACCACCGCCGCTTCCAAAACAGCCGGGTGAGAAACGAGCGCCTGCTCCACCTCGAAAGGCGAGACCCAAATGCCACTGACCTTGAGCATGTCGTCTGTCCGGCCACAGAAGATATAATGGCCGTCTTCAGACCGGTAATATTTATCGCCGGTGCGGGTCCAAACGCCCTCGAAGGTCGCCCGCGACTTGTGCCGCTGATTCCAGTAGCAATTGGCCGCCGACGCCCCCTTGACCAAGAGCTCGCCGATCTCGCCGTCGGGCACCGGTTGCCCTTCTTCATCGATCAGTCGCACCTCATAGCCCGGCACTGCCCGGCCCGATGTTCCGTAGGCCACGTCTTCGGGCGCATTTGACAGGAAAATATGGAGCATCTCCGTCGACCCCACTCCGTCGAGGACGTCGACGCCCAACAGATCGCGCCACTGTTGGCCTACGTCCTTAGGCAGCGCTTCGCCGGCCGAAACGCATAACCGCAGGCGGTCGGCACCCTTCGGCCTCGTGCCATCCATCGCAGCCAGGAGACTGGCATAGAGGGTCGGCACGCCGAAAAAAATCGTCGGACCGACCTCGGAGAAGACCTCCAAGACCGCCTCGGGCGTCGGCCGACCGGGCAGAAGCGCGGTTGTCGCCCCGACAGAGAGCGGAAACGTCATGCCGTTGCCAAGCCCATAAGCGAAGAAGAGCTTGGCGGCCGAAAAGGCGGTATCTCGTTCGGTGATGCCCAGGACGTTGGACGCATAGGTGTCCGCGGTTGCCCTCAGACTGCCGTGGACATGGCACACCCCTTTCGGCATCCCGGTCGATCCCGACGAATAGAGCCAGAAGGCGGTCTCATCCGGACTGAGCGTTACGAGGTTTCTCGGCCCGCTCGCCTCGAGCTCGGCGCCGAAATCAAGATGGCGGTCGCCGGTGCCTCCGACCACGAACACGTGCCTGAGATCAGGAAGCTCATGCAAAATGGGCTCGACCAGTGGCAGCAGCGGCGGCGAGATAAACAGAGCCTTGGCCCGGCTGTCCGAGAAGATATACTTGTATCCGTCGGTCGTCAGAAGAGTATTGAGCGGGATGGGAATGACGCCCGCTTTCAGACTTCCCCAAAAGATGATCGGGAACTCAACAACGTCAAGGACCAGCATCGCTACGCGGTCTTCGCGGACCAGTCCGTGCCGGGTGAAGAGCTCGGCCATCCGGTCCGACTTATCGGCGAAATCCCCGTAGCTCAGGGAGCGATCGCCCCCGGCTTCGACAAACGCCGCTTTTGCTCTACGGCCTTCCGCGACGTGACGATCGACAAAATAGGCGGCGGCGTTGCCGTTTGTTTCCTGGGACATGTCGGCCTCCCCAACGTTTCCTAATTGATGGTCAGCTCGTGGTTCAGCTGGGACAGCACCCGGAGGTTCGGGTCGGGGACCCCGTCCGCCGGAAAACGCTCGTTCAAACGGCTTTCCAACCGATCATCGAGGGCACGTGGGCCGATTGCCTCAGAAGCGGTCTCGTTCAGGTGGTCAAATTTCTCCAGGTGGTCAGATTTCTCGCGGCTCATTGTGGATTCTTCCGCCTGATTGTGATTGCCAACTTGAAGATCCGAGGGCCGTCTTGATGAAACCTCTGCGGAGAAACAATGATATATGGTTCGACGCCCGGTACGTCGAATATCTTCGAGGACACGGCAAAGGCCTGGTCCGGCCAACTGTTGACTCATTGTCAGCATGGACGTCGAGCCCGCAAAAGAAGCGCTTTTCAACGAAGTCTACGATACCGAGCACATCTCGCGCATCTTGAAGGTCCCCGGTGTCGTGTCGGTCTGGCGGCTCAAGGGCGAAAGCGCCGAGCTGAAGATGGGCAGCGAATTGCGCGACATTCCGGTGGCGACGAGACCATCGATACGGCCGTCTATGCGCTCGAATCTGCCGACGTGATCGGCAGCCCCGAATGGGGCGAGGCCGTCGAGTTCGGCCGCTGACCCGATCAGGTGCGCGGTTCACCAAGAATCGATGCCTGACCCTCCGTACTAGTGATGGACTGAGTCCAGGTATAGAGTGGATCGTTCGTGTTCGAAATGGCCTCTCAAGACCACCCGAACACCGAGAGGATGATCTATTGACAGACTATCATCGCGTGCAATTTGTTCTGCCAAGGGATCGGCCAGCCTCGTTCGACAAACGCGAAAGGACACTCACGTGGCTACAGTCTGCCCACACCGAACCTTCACCCTCTCGTGCATCGCGATCGCGGCGCTGGCCAGTTTCACATCCCCGGCGTGTTCCAAGAAGGAGAGCCCGCCACCGTCGGCGTCGACGGTCGCCGAGCCAGGGACCGCGGCCGCGCCGACCGCGACCAAGCCGACCGTCGCCACGGTGGATGCGGCGCGCATTACCAACGCCGACGCGCAACCGCACAACTGGATGTCGCATGGCCGCGACTACGCCGAGCAGCGGTTTTCGCCGCTGGATCAGGTCAACCGCGACAACGTCGGCACGCTGGGCCTGGCCTGGTACTACGACATCGAGGTCGAGCGCGGCATGGAGGCCACGCCCCTGGTCATCGATGGCCGCATGTACACCACCTCGGGCTGGTCCATCGTGTACGCCCTCGACGCCAGAACCGGCAAGCAGCTGTGGGTGTACGATCCACAAGTCCCGCGCGACTGGGCGCGGCGTGCCTGCTGCGATGTGGTGAACCGCGGTGTCGCCGCGTGGGGTGACAAGGTCTACGTCGGCACCATCGACGGCCGGCTGGTCGCCCTCGACGCGGCGACCGGCCATGTGGCCTGGGATGTTCGCACCACCGACGCCAGCAAGCCGTACACGATCACCGGTGCGCCGCGGGTCATCAACGGCAAGGTGATCATCGGCAACGGAGGGGCCGATCTCGGCGTGCGCGGGTACGTGTCCGCCTACGATGCCGCCACTGGCACGATGGTGTGGCGGTTCCACACTGTGCCGGGCAACCCGAGCGACGGATTCGAGAACCCGGCGATGGAGACGGCAGCGAAGACGTGGACCGGCCAGTGGTGGCAATACGGCGGCGGCGGCACCGTGTGGGACTCGATGGCCTACGATGCCGAGCTCGATCTGCTCTACATCGGCGTCGGCAACGGTTCTCCGTGGAACCGGGACATTCGCAGCCCGGATGGCGGCGACAACCTGTTTTTGTCCTCGATTGTCGCGCTCAAGCCAAACACCGGGAAGTACGTGTGGCACTACCAAACCACCCCGGGCGACTCGTGGGACTTCACGGCCACCCAGCACATCGTTCTGCTCGACCTCACCATCGACGGCGCCGAGCGCAAGGTGCTAGTGCAGGCGCCCAAGAACGGTTTCTTCTACGTCATCGACCGCACCGACGGCACGCTGATCTCCGCCAACAACTACGTGCCGGTCACCTGGGCCACTCACGTCGACAAGGAAACCGGTCGGCCGGTCGAGGCCGACAACGCGCGTTACCCGGACCCAGCCAAGCCCAACCTGAGCTTCCCCGGCCCGTTTGGCGGCCACAACTGGCACCCGATGGCGTACAGCCCGAAAACCGGCCTAGTGTACCTGCCGGCCCAGGAGCTGCCGTTCGTATATCAGAAAGACGCCGGCTTCAAGTTCTGGGACGGCGAGTGGAACCTGGGCGCGCGCTACGCCGCCGCCGCGCTGCCCGAAGACCCGGCCGAGCTGAACAAGACGTTGCCGCTGTTCAAGGGCCGACTGCTGGCGTGGAACCCGGTGACCAACGAGAAGGCGTTCAGCGTCGAGCACCCGGGCCCGTGGAACGGGGGCATCCTGGCCACTGCGGGCGGCCTGCTGTTCCAGGGCACACCGGGGGGTGAGTTCGCGGCGTATCGCGACGACAACGGCGAAAAGCTGTGGTCGATGCAGGCCCAGACCGGCGTGGTCGCCGGCCCGATGTCCTACTCGGTCGCCGGCGAGCAGTACATCGCGGTATCCGTGGGCTGGGGCACCGTGTTTGGTCTCGTGGTCCCCGGTGAGCAGCGCGCGGTGAGCCGGGTGCTCGCGTTCAAGCTGGGCGGAACCGGGACTCTCGCCCCACGCACCACGGCGGCGACAGTGC
Organism: Pseudomonadota bacterium; assembly: GCA_022360315.1. GTDB lineage: Bacteria > Myxococcota_A > Polyangia > Haliangiales > Haliangiaceae > JAKSDA01. The sequence goes on along the minus strand of JAKSDA010000571.1, from coordinate 37,549 downwards.
CGTGGCCGAGCCGGGACGCGATGCCCAAAGCCAGCGGCAGAAAAAAGCAGATCGCGGCGGGCAGGGAGATCTACCTGGCCAGGTGCGTGTGGTGCCACGGAGACGGGGCAAAGTCGGGGGGCGTTCTGCCCGACCTGCGCAAGCTCGACAAGACCCGACACGAGGTATTCAACCAGGTCGTGCTCGACGGTGTGTACTCTGCGCGCGGCATGCCCGGGTACAAGCACCTGCTTTCGCCGGCCGACGTGGAGGCTGTCCGGCAGTACGTGATCGCCCGGGCCTACGCCACCCGGCCGCCCGACTGACCTGAATGGGGCCGCGACCGGGCGCCCTATGTTTGCCGAGTACCTCGAGCTCACTCGGGAGTTCGACCGAAAAAACGGTTATTACGAGGAAGTGCGAATCCGCGAATTCTACCGAGCAGGCGACGACAAACTTGTTTTTCGCAAGTCGCCGAAGTCCGTCGAATAGAATCCCTGCCCGATCGCCTCGCCCGTGCCTCCTGCTGTCATCTCCTCCCGGCGACCAGGGCTATTTCTTCTTCAGAAGGTCGGCAAACGTACCCAGGCTCGCGCCCTTGCTGGGTGGCTTGTACTTGGCAACCTGCTCGGCTTCTTCACTCGCCCTGGTCGCAGCCATGGATAGCGAGATACGCCGGCGCTCATCGTCGACAGAAAGCACGGTGACATGCACTTCGTCGCCGATATCGACCACCTCTTTGGGATGGCTGACCCGCCGGTCGGCGCCCAGTTCGCTCACATGGACCAGGCCCTCGACGCCAGGAGCCAGCTCGACAAAGGCACCGAATGGCTGGGTGCGGACCACCTTGCCGCGCACCCGGGTCCCCTCTTGCAGACTCGGCCTGAGCTGGTCCCACGGATCGCTGGCCAGAGCCTTGAGCGATAACGCGATCTTTTCCGGCCGCTTGGGGTTATTGGTCTTCTCGATCCGTATGACCTGAACCTCGAGGCTCTGGCCAACCGAGAGCATGTCACCGGGGTGCTCGACCCGGCTGAAACCCAGTTCGCTGATATGAATCATGCCCTCGACACCGCCCAGATCGACAAATGCGCCGTATCCCTTGATCGAGGTCACCACACCTTGCATCACCGCCCCGACCGTGAGTTTGGCCCGGGTTTCTTCCGCTCGCTCCCTGGCCTCTTCCTCCAGGATTACCCGCCTCGACAACACGATGTTGGGATTTCCGCCCCGACCGGTCTCGAAGCGGATGATGCGAAAGGTCAGCTTCTGCCCGACATAACTCGCCGCGTCCTCCACAAAGCGAAGATCGAGCTGCGAGATGGGACAAAATGCCCGCATGGCTGAAATTTGAACCTCGACGCCGCCCTTGTTGACCGCCGTGACCTGACCCTCGACCGGAAGACCGTGCTGAAACGCCTGGTTCAGTTCGGCGCGAGCGTCGGGGCCGCGCCCCATCGATGTGCGCAGAACCACTTGACCCGCGCGAATCTCGACCACTCTGGCCTCGATCTCATCACCCGCCGCGACCATGACCGCTCCGTCAGATCCAGTAACCTGTTCGATGTCGAGCACAGCCTCGGCCTTGCCACCCAGCGCCACGAATACCGCATCGCGTCCGACCGTGACAATTCGACCGCGTACCTTGTCGCCGACCTGGGGCAGATCGCTCCGCTGCGGAACCGGAACCTCGTTCTCGTACTCCGCCAGGAGCGCGCCAAAATCTTCATCATTCTCGGGATTCACCACCCCGGGAGTCTACACTGGCCGTCCGCGACAACGTCTGCAAAGTTCGCCGCGATTTGCTTAACCGCAGGAATAATTAACTGAAATTGCACGACTAAAAATTTCCCTACTCTCTCGCACCCGGGATGTAACCGGACCCGGGCTGACCTGCGTATCTGCGGGCACGCCGCAGCCGGTCCCATCCTGATCGACGAGAATTTTTGACCGCCCGGCTATCCTTGGCGAAGATTGTTTAGCCCGGCGAGTCGCAAGATGAGTGAGCAACCCACACGCAGAGTGCCACCGATGGCGGCACAACTCGCGAGACGTGTTATGGTTGGATCATGGAAGCCAGCCAGACGCAACCGCTCGACTACGAAGGCCGCGAGTTGCCCGAGCGGCACGAGATCGTCGATGGTGTGCTCGTCAAGAAGGCGAGCCCCAGCATCCAGCATGCGGGGCTTCAGCGGACCTTGGCAGTGAAGCTCGATCCCTTCCACGGGCCTCCCGGGAAGTCCCGGCCAGGTGGCTGGTGGTTCGGTACCGAGATCGATGTCCAGTTGGCATCGGGGCAGCGCTATGTGCCAGATATGGCAGGCTGGCGTATGGGGACCTTCGACGCGAACGAATTCAGCGAGCGGCTCACGTTCGATGCGGTGATGGTTTACAGCTGTCCCGACTGGATCTGCGAGATCCTGTCACCCTCAACGGCGTCGCGCGATCTTGGCACCAAGAAGCGCAACTATCACCTGGCGGGAGTCGGACACTACTGGGTTTTCGATCCCACGAAACGCAAGCTTACCGTCTTGCATCGAGGCGAGAACGCCTACCGTGTGATACTGGAAGCAGGTGCTCGCGACACTGTGCAGGCCGAGCCCTTCGCGGACATCGCACTCGACATGAGCGAACTCTTCGCAATGCTTCCGTAGGTCGATTCTTTGACGGGTCGGCTTGGCCCTCGACACGGGCCCCAGTGTCCGATGCCCAAACGCGTTTGGTAATCAACGCAGTAGCATTCGGTGTTACTTGCATATGCACGTGCGTTTGGTTGCAGGTCACAGGTCCTGACGAACCGGATCACGTTCCGCTCCGGCTGAGCGGGTTGTCAATGATTCCAATTGTAAGCGCAGGGAATCTGGTGCTTCGACTTTCTCGGCTTCACGCATGCCTGCGGCCTTCGTCGACTCGCCTCGGCCACGTAGTCGCTCGTAGAAGGCCGCGATGACGGGATTGTACCGACGAGCGGGTGAGGTGACGACCAAGAGAATCATCTTCAACATTCGGTTGCCCTTCCGAATCATCCTGTAGCGCCGCTCGGCTTGGCCGCTCTCCCAATACCGCTTGGCGAGTGGGTTAAAACATGATGGCAATCTCCCGGTTTTATTGTTGTCTTCAGTGTTTTTGTGGGCCGCTATTGGGCCGCCCGCGGGGCGCTTTCGGCCCAGCGTTTCATCAGTGTGTTGGAGGGCTCGGTCTCATCGACCAGCTTCTTGGCTGTCGCGTGGCCGGCGACCGGCAGCAGCGATGCGTCCAGCAGGCCGATCTGCACCAGCACCGAGGCCTGGTCCCAGTAGATGTGTTCGTGATAGAGCTTGTTACCGCGGAAGCAGACGATGGCGACCAGCGGCACCTCGACGTATTTTCCGGTCGGCTCAACGCCCGGCAGCATCCAGTCGATCTCGATGTCGTGGGTGAAGCAGAACAGCATCTCGTCGACCAGCCGGTCGGCGCCGATGGTGCGCGAGATCGGGATTAGCTTGGTGTCGGCCGGCGTCTTCGGGATGAAGTGGTCCTTGTAGAACCGGTGCAGATCGTGGTAGCCGACCCCGCCGGTCATGGTCGGGATGTGGTTGACGTAGGGGCTGGCCACCATGGTGGCCATGGTGGCGTCGACGTCGCGGGTGGCGAACTCGTACTCGCAGTGCTTCTCCCACAGCGCCGACAGGTCGTAATGCGGCCCCATCACCTTGCGGAACAGCGCAATCGAGCGCGAATGCGCCATCAACGCCGAGGGCTTGTCGAAGGCTGCGCGCGACGCGGCGCTGAAGCCATGGTCGACGCCCGGATAGACGTAGATCTCGATCTCGTCGCGGTCGGTCAGCGCCGCCTGGACCTGCTCCACCGCCGCCATTGGCACATGCTTGTCCTCGCCGGCGAAATGCAGCGCCATCGGACAGGAGATCGTGCCGGCCTCGTCCAGTGCCCCTTCGATGCCGACCCCGTAATAGCTCACGGCGCAGTCGATGTCGGTGCGGGCAGCGGCCAGATAGACAAGCTTGCCGCCAAGGCAGAAGCCGAGCGCCCCGACCTTGCCGACGCATTGCGGCAGCGCCCTGAGCGCCGCCACGGTCGCGGCGATGTCGTCGATGGATTTGTCGGCGTCGAATTGCTGTCGGTAGGCCAGCGCCTTCTGAACGTCCGCCTCGGTGTAGCCAAGCTCAATTCCCGGCTCGATGCGCCAAAACAGATCCGGCGCGATCACCACATAGCCCTCCTCGGCATAGTAGTCGGCCACGTCCCGCATGGACTGGTTGACGCCGAAGATCTCGTGCAGCAGCACGACGCCAGGTCCGCTGCCGGTCTCCGGCGTGCTGACATAGGCCTTGAACTCGCCGCCATCGCCGGCGGCAACCGTGACATAGGTGCCGGTCATACCGTGCTCTCCCTCGCATGCAGTCCGCCGTCGCCAGCGGTGTTTGTTCGCGTTGCGAACATAATACACGGGGCCGGCCCGTTCGCACCCCCCGACAACGCCGATCCGGACAGGTCGGCTGTTGCGTTGGGTCAACTCAACGCTCGCGTCGTTGCACTACCTTGTCAATCGATGGCGACTGCTCGATGTAGATGGCTACTGCGCAGCGGAAGCTGCTAGCCCGGATTCTGCGGTTGCGCTACTCGACGTTGATCGTCGTCTCCAGGGGGAGAGCGTGGGAGTGAGAGCCGACGTGGAGGCCGTGGGCGACGGCTTCGACGACCCATCTGCCGCTGCTCGTATCGAAAAAGGCGAGATCGGATGCGCGCAATGTCAGAGTGACGGTGGCGGTTTCGTTTGGCTCCAACTCCACCCGCGCGAAGCCCTTGAGCTCGCGGACCACTCGCTCCGCCTGCGAGTCCGGATAAGACACATAGAGCTGTGGGGTTTCGATCCCGGCGACCGACCCCGTGTTGGTCACGTCGAACGAGATATCCACGCTTCCGTCAGCTGCCAGCGTCGGGGGCGCTACCAAGTTGCTGTAGTGGAAGCTCGTGTAGCTCAGCCCGAAGCCGAACGGATACAGTGGCTCGGTCGCCAGCCGGTCGAGGTGCCGATAGCCGTGGTAGTCGTATGTCACGTCGAGCGAAACATTGTCGAAGGGGGGGAGATCTGATTCCGCACGCGGGAATACAATGGGCAGACGGCCAGCGGGGTTTGTATCACCGAACAGAATTTCGGCGATAGCAGTCCCGCCCCGGGCACCCGGATACCAGGCCATCACGATGCCCTCGACCTGGTCTGCCCAGGTGCCCATGGTGATAGCAGCACCGCCTTCGAGCACCACGGCTACCCGGTCGCTGCGAGCTGCGACATCAGCGATGAGTTCCTGGTCGGCAGCGGGCAACTCGAGCGAGTCGCGATCCCCAGCCCCAACCTGCCCTTCCCCCTCGTCATCACTGGTCAGCCCCACGAATACCGCCACGAGGTCTGCGCGGGCCAGGATGGCCTCGTTGTCCGGGCTGGTCGGGTCCCCGATGACGTGCTCGATTACCGCTTTGCCCGCCAGCGCCCGCAAACCCTCGAGCGGCGTGATCACCTCGCTCGGATTGACTGCGCTGCTGCCGGTATCACCGATGTTCTCCACATCGGCTAGCGGACCGATTACCGCGACCCGTGGCGAGCCACTGCGATCGAGGGGGAGCAACCCGCCGCGATTCTCCAAAAGCACGATCCCGCGGCGAGCCATTTCGAGGGCCAATGCCAGATGTTCGGGCGTCTCCCGTCGCTCAGGCTCGATCACCGGCGGATTGGTGTCCAGTGCGAAGCACAGCTTTGCCCGCAGAATGCGCCGGACCGCTTCGTCCACCACCGCCTCGTCGAGCGCGCCAAACACCACGGCCAGGACGATGGGCAGGCCGTAATACAGGCCCACTGGCATCTCGATGTCGAGTCCAGCTCGAGCGGCGGGCACGGTGCTGCGCGTTCCCAGGAACCAATCGGACACCGCGAACCCGCGGAAGCCCCACTCGCCCTTGAGGATGTCGGACAGAAGATGCGGATTCTCGCCGCAATAGGTGCCGTTCATCCGGTTATAGGCGGTCATCACCGAGCCGACCTGGGCTTCCTGCACGGCCGCGCGGAAGTGCGGCAGGTAGATCTCGCGCAGAATGCGTTCGTCGACCTGCACGTTGACGGCGAAGCGTGTATTCTCGATACTGTTGACGGCGAAATGCTTGGCGGTGGCGATGACCTGGCGCTGGGCACCGACGATGAACCCAACCCCCATCCGCGCCAGGTGAAAGGGATCCTCGCCATAGGTCTCCTGGGCGCGTCCCCAGCGTGGGTGGCGCAGGAGATTGATGGTTGGGGCCAAGAGTACGCTCGCCCCGGAGGCTCGCGCCTCGCTTCCTATCGCTTCCCCCACGCGCTCCTCGAGCCCTGGGTCCCAGGTCGCACCGCGCGCCATTCCCACCGGAAAGGCGGTCGCATTGCCGACGGACGAACTCACCCCGCGCGGACCGTCGATCATCGCGAAACCGGGGATGTCGAGCACGGGATCGCGTCGAGTGGTCCACAGTCCGTCGCTCGACGGCAAGATCCACGCGCCATGCATCTGTAACGCCTTCTGTTTCAGGCTCATCTGCGCGAGCAGGTCATCAATGCGAGCCTCGATCGCATCCGGGTCCGAGCCGCAGAAGGTGCGCTCTTCGGCATGAGCGCGGATCGCAATCGACGATGTCGACGCTTCCAGGTCGTCTGCTTTGCAGGCAGCGACCGTTCCGAGTGAAAGGACGAGTGCCAGCGCTTTCTCAATCCGCTTGATGCCCATCGAAGGGCAAAATGACCAGCAAGCCTTACATTCCATGCCACGAGCCTTTCGTTGCCGTTATCGCGAGATTCATTGTGAGTGAGGACTTGGCGAATGAGGTCTTCGATGTCGAGGATGCCGCGTGCCCGAAGGTCTCGAATGAGTCTGTACCAGCCAGATTATTGTGTATGAGTGGCAAATAGCCGAATGTTGCTGGCCCATGAGACCTCTTCCGCGAGCCCGGCATGAGAAGTGCCGACGAGCCTAGCATGAGAAGTGCAGATATATGATTCGGCGCGATTCGATGATCGGCATTACATCTGCGCTTGGCGGTACTGGTGTGATGTGGACACAGGATGCTGACGAGCAAGCGTCGACCGGTCTGGCCTCTCGTCCCGGACTCTAACCCAGGGCATTTTTTGACCGGTCCTATCACTTATGGGTCCGGACCGACGCTTTTCGGGTCCCGAGTAACGTTCCGAGCCACTGCGGGCTCTTGATTGTAATGAAAGCTCAAATCGCTACTATCATTGTCATTGTCATTGTCGCGGTGGCGCTTGCAGCGTGCTCCAACTCCAGCGAGACCCGTCCAGGGTCGGACCAAGCCAAGCTGGAGCAAGCCCAGGCCGCCAAGGCGACGACAGCTCAATCCGGTAGCCAGCAGCCAGAGAAATGGAACCAGAGGCGGCTCAAGGACCTTCAGGACGCCGATGCCAAAGAGCTCGGCACACTGGCCGACGGAGTGGGCGTCCCTGTAGGGGATCAGGCTCCCAACGCGACTGTCGAGGACATCGGGGGCCGGCCCATCGAATTGTCGAGCCTGTGGTCGGAGCGTCCGCTGGTCCTGGTATTCTACCGCGGAGGCTGGTGCCCATACTGCAATAGTCAGATACGCCGTCTCACCAAAACCAACGCCGACTTCGACAAGCGTGGCGTTGGCATCGCTGTTATCAGTGTCGACAGCGTCGAAGAGAGCAATAGGACCAAAAAGACCTACGAGGTCCCGTTTCCGATCCTCAGCGATCCAGATCTAAAAGCGCACGAGGCCTTCCGAGTGGTCCACAAGATCGACGACGCTACCGCCGACAAGTACAAAGGCTTTGGGATCGACTTGGACAAGGCGTCGGGGCGCAGCCACCACAAGATCGCGGTGCCGTCGATATTCATCGTCGACCAGGGCGGTACAGTGCGCTGGGCACACGGCGGTCCCGACTACAAAGTCCGACCATCCCCGGCGCAGCTTTTAGCGGTATTGGATAAAATGCCGGAACTTCGAGCCAAGCAATAAGCGTCGACAGGGTGCCTGGACGCGATTTGGCTGCCGATATGAGTCACCTCGGCCTTCAGCGTGCTGCCGCTACCGCTGTGAGCGCGCAGGTTGTAGCCATCCAGGGAATCCGCCCGACCAGCTGTGGGTGTCAACCATGCGGATGAACGCACCTACTCACTCACATGGCGACCCGGGTGGCATTGCCAGCAGCAATGGCAGCAATTATTCGGCGCTGGCTCGCGACCGGGCCTGCAGCTCGCGGATGCGGCTCAGCTCGTCGAGGAGCCGATTGCCCGCTCCGAGGATTTCGCGGGACGCCCGGGCGACCCGGGCCGTATAGGCGTCATCGAAGAGCGACATCAGAGGCGGCACTGGAAACAACAGACCGACCGGGACCAGATTGCCGTTATCGACATAGATCTCCCGAGTCACGTCGGTCAGTCCGAGCCCGCCAGCAATGACTGGCGATCGAGCATTCTCGGGCTCAGTATCGCACTCGAGCTGAAGGCGGACGTAAAACGCGATCTCGGTGAGCAGCCACATGAGATCAGGGTCGATCGGCTCCCCTTCATCGAGCCGATCGCGCCACAGCGAACGGGCCTGTGCGTGCAGGCCGACCGTTCTGCCAGCCTGCTCACCGGGGTCCTGCAGGGCTTTCAAAAGCAGCAGACGAGCCTCGAAGAGCGGTGCTGCGATATCCAGCTGGCGCCATTCGGCGATCGCCTCGGCAAAGCTACCCATGGCCGCTGAGCCGGACAACGAGATGCCCCGCTCATGCAGGTTCATCCGGGTCACCAGCTGATTGCACATGCACACGATGCGGACGAATCGGCCGTCGAAATCGTCCTCGGTACACGCGGCCACAGCATCGGCCAGCAATGCGGCGGCCCGTTTCCAGCCCTCAACCCCGGGATGGCGGGTAAAACTCACCGCTGCACTGTTGATGCGACAGGCCAGCTCGGTGCCGTGTTCGAGCGCCTGGCGGGCCAGCACGATCGCTCGATCGAAACGCTGCAATCCCTCGGCCGGCCTCTCGCAGCCAAATAGCGCTCGGCCCGCCTCGGACGCCGCTGCCGATGCGTGAGCAAAGTCGTTTTCGCCGGCGAGGCGCTCGGTCGCGTCATCGAGCCATGGGATGGGTTTTTGCAGATCGACGTGCGCCCGCGACCAGAAGCGGCCGAGAGCCAGAAGCAGACGGCCATGGTCTGCGTTTCGCTGCACAGCTGCCGCGCATGCCGCGCCAGCGCGCAGCCACCTATCTCCGCCGGGCACGGGCTCGCGCTCGAGAAATGGAGCCAGAAAACCCATGATATCAGCCACGGACGACACAACACCACGGTCGAGGAGCTGGCGCGGAAACGCGGTTGACACCTCCCACGAAGCCAGCTCGTCGGAGTCGAAAACCGCCGACACCAGGGTATCGAGTACATGGGTCCACAATGCGAGCTCGGCGCGGATGTCGTCCCAGCTGGTTTCGGCACTGGCAGCCCGGGCCAGACCGGCTGCGTGGCGAGCGAGCTCTTCGAGTGCGGTTACCTGGCGGTCACCGAGAATGCTGCGGGCAAAAATGGGCACGTGCGATTCGAGCCTGAACCGCCGCGCCATGGCCGACCCCCTGCCCCCGGTAGCGCCTTCATCACCGACCTCGCTGAGCAAATAGATGTCGATGAGCTCACTGAGGTAGCGCTCGGTCTGCGCCCGGGACGCCACGGCGGCCACAGCGCTCGCCCACCCGATCAAAAACGGCACCTCGTCGAACAGCGAGAGCGCGCCGAGCAGCGACCACGCTCCGGGCGAGACGTGGAGTTTGGCGGACGAAAACGACACCTGCAGGCTGGTTTCGGGAGTGCGCATGGCTTCCGGATAGTCGCCGGCCAGGACATCGGCGTGGATTCGTGCTGCATAACCGGCGAGATGTACCAGGCGTTCGCGTTGCAGGATCTTGGCCGCGATATGGATGCTGCGCGGAATACCGCCGAGTTCGCGATGAATATCCACCACGCCCTGGGCATCGAGACGGACCGGATCGAGATAATGAGCGAGGATGTGCCGAGTATCGTCGATGCTGATCCGGTCGAGCACGATCGCGTCGTCGCCATAGTCCCCGGCAACGTGGCGAAGATGCGATGTTGTGATGATAGGAGCCGATTGCCCTGCCGGAACAAAATGCCCGACGAACGATGGTGAGAGGATATCGTCGACGATGAGCAATCTGGACTGGGCCCAGAATTCGGCTGCAAATGCGGCGTCAAATGCGTCGCGGTCGACCTGCTCGGGCATGGGCAGCCGGGCGCGAAACTCGAGGGCCTCGGCGATCTGCAGCTGGGTCATTTGCGGGTCGATGGGCCGGCGATTGCGCGATGCCAGCACCCACACGACCCCCTGGGAGAAACGCGACGCAACTTGCCGGGCCACGAACCGGGCCAGGGCAGTCTTGCCAATACCGCTGGGCCCGGTTATGCAACAGGGCACCGCTGCCGTAACACAGGCGATGACACGCTCTGCTTGCTTCGATCGCCTTAACCACGGCATGGGGGGAGGAGGAGCGGCAAGGCCAAACCGGGTCAGTCGTTCCGCGATCTCTTGCCGAGGGGAGCGAATCATCTCGTGGACGGCAACTCCGAGCACCCCGGCCAATCGCTCGAGGCTATCGGCTGAGATGCGATCGCCGCGTTCAGCACGCATGATCGTTCGGCTCGAACAAAGACCCGCTCGCTCGGCCAATTGCCCGCGAGTGAGGTTCAGCGACTCGCGTTTGCGACGCAAAAATGTGCCGTTGGTGTGCTGTCCTCGCGGGCGACCGCGTCTTGTTTTCTCTGCCATGAGCTCGAGCCTTCCGTCCTCACCCCGAGCCGAGCCACATCACCGGGGAGCGGGCACTATACCGTCTCACCTGGTGCGACAGATACTAAATCGTTGGCGTGGCGCGGGTGAGTGGCTTTCTTATCTCGGCGGGGAAGGCGTCATCTTCGCGCCGCGATGATGGTCACCTGGGCGTCAGCTTTCTATGGACTCGATGAGTCCAGACATCAAGCCCGGCGACGGGATCCGGCTTCGTGCGGCCGGCCGATTGTCCGATCGGCGGCCACGGTCAAGACAAAGCCATCGCGGATCAGTCCGTGGCCAGAGAAGCGGCATTGTGACTGGCGATCCCAGATCGACAGAGAAAACCAGTCCGACCGCGTTACCGGGCCGGGGATGTCGGCGATCACTGTGCGTGTATCCCGGCCCAGACCGACCCGCAGCACCTTGAGCGCGCTCTCCTTGGCCGACCAGATCAGATTGGCCAGCAATGCGCGCTGATCCGCGGGGGCCGCTTCGACCCATGAGCATTCCTCCGCGGTAAAAAAGTCGCGCACGAACGCGGCGCTGCGCGGCTCGATGAGCTCCAAATCGCATCCGATAGCCAGCTCCGGCGCGGCCACGGCACAGAGAGCCCGTCCCGCCCGATGGCTGATCGACAGCGACACCGGCGCCGGCGTGCCGTCGAAAAAAGCCTGCGGAGCGCCGTCGGCCGCACTGCGAATTTCCAGCCGACCGAACCCTGTGGCGTGTCGGCTGGCGGCCAGCTGGCCCAGCTCAGCTGAATGAGCGAATATCGCCCGCTTGGCAGTCCATCGCCCCAGTCGCCAATCCCGCCGGCGCCTGGCCACGGCCATGGCCGCGACCGTGTCCCGCTCGGCCGGGCCCAGCCAGTGATCGTCGCCCGGACAATCGTCTTGGCCGAGAACGAGCCAGGCAATCGAGGCCGGGCGATGCGGCGGCGTTATCAGCGACGGTGGTGCCATCGACTCATCGACTGCGCTGCAGGGCGTCGAGCTCGCGCTGAATGCCTCGCTCGACAGCGTCGATCAGATACGGCCGCAACTTTCCCGGTGCCACAATGCGCTGGACCGAGCCGACCTGTTGCGCGCGGTGGACACTGTGAATGCTGTCGAATTCGGCCGCCACCTCGCCCAGCTTTTCGGAATGGACCGCCCTGAAGAGCTCGTCATGGCGCGAGCGCAGGCGTACGTTCTCGGCTCCCGAAGCCGCGGCGATCTCGTCCTCGAGGTCCTCTACGCGAGAATCGCGCAGAGCCCGCTTTTTGACCTCGCGGGCAAAAACCACCGCAGCTGCCGGTGAGCCGCCGATGACCGATGCGCGGGTTCCTTCCAGTGCAGCCACTTCCAGCCCCTCGTTGAGCCGATTCGAGAACACCACGAAGGCGCCGCCGTGATAGCGAGAGATCACGCAAAAGACGATCGGCCCGCGGAAATTGACCACTGCGCGGCCGATCTCGGCGCCGTATTCCAGCTGTATCATGCGCATCGATTCGGGCGAACCGTCAAATCCCGACAGATTGGCCAGTACCACCACCGGCCGATTGCTGCTGGCTGCATTGATGGCCCGGGCGATCTTTTTCGACGCCAGGGGAAAGAGCGTGCCGGCTGTCCAGCTCAGCGGGCCGTCGGCCGGAATATACCCGTAGCGCGGCAGTGGGTGTGATTCGATGCCCAATAAACAGACTGGATATCCACCCATATGGCTGTCCCAGACCACCGCGATCTCGGCGTCTCGCATGCCGAACCAGCGCTCGAGCGAGGCGTGGTCCTGATCGACCACTGCCGACATCACGCAGCGTATATCGAACGGCTTTTTGCGGCCGGGATTTTTTTCCTCCGAAAAAATGTCGCCGATCTGCGCAAAGCCCATACCGCGCTCGTGGGGATAATTGCGGATATCGCGGTCGACCGGATCGGTGGTTTGAGCCCGCCGGGGAAAGCGCTCGCCCGGCACCACATAGGTGTGGTCGTAATGGCGCAACAGGATCTGACAGGCTTCGGCAAGGTCGGCAGCGTAGTATTGAGCCTGGCCGTTGGGTCCCATGATGCGCTCGTAGCCGCCGATTCCGGTATTGTCATCGGCCGACACGCCACCCGAATAGTCCAGCGCGCGCTTTCCGGTCAATACCATGGCCGACGACTCGGTCATGATGAGCACTCCGCGGGTGTGCATCAGCATGGTCGCCTCGGCGTTCCAGTACGGCTGAGCGCCGACATTGATGCCGGTGACCACGATATTGACCTCGCCGCCCCGCTGGGTGAACTCGACCAGACGGCGCAACACCAGCGCGATCCAATCCATGTTTTCAGTGCCGCTGTCCATGGCGATCTTGGCGCCGGCAGACAGCGCGTACCACTCCAGCGGTACCGACATGCGCTCGGCCAGCGCAATGGCCGCGTTGATCCGACGGCACTCCGGCTCGGCCAGGGCGCCCATACCGCGACTGGGATCGCCGAGCACGACGACCCGCGCGACGCCCTCGGGATAGTTGCTGGTGTAATTGCGGATCACCCCGACCACAACATTGGCCTGATTCTGCCCGGGCCGACGATCGACCGGCAAAAGCTCGTCATTGCCGTCGCGCTCGCCGAGATCGTGCTCGACAAACTCACCGGGCGGAAAATCGGCCTGCATACCCTCTTTGTCCGGGGTGAGCATCCTGAGCAGCTCGTAGGGATAGAGCAGCCCGCGCTGGCGCAGGCGGACCACTTTTTGGGTATACGGATCGAGCAGTTTCATCGGCTGCGTGGCGGGATCCCGGAAACGCAGCGAGAGGCCTCGATCCTCGGGGTTGGACACGTCGATCATCTGCTCGCGCAATGCGCCGGTCCGAGGATCGGGAACGCGGGCGTGGATGACCACCCGCTCGATGCCGAGATTTTCGGTCGCCGGGGCCATTTTGTGCACCATGGCCGTGAGCTCGGCGGGAGCGAGCTCGAGCGGCGGCCACAGAAAGAGCACGACGCGATTCCAGTGCAGGCGGGTACGAGCGGTACGCTGGGCCTGGACCCGGCGAATTCCGTTGAGCGCTTCCATGAGCATGCGCTCGAGATGGGGCAGACCGACGATCCGTCCCGACGAGTCGGTGACCGGGGTGAGGTCGCGAACTTCGGCCAGGGCGAAGAGGCGCTCGTCTTTGGGATTTTCCCGCCCCACAGCGCGAAATAGATATACATCTTCGATCGAGGGCAGGCGGGTCAGCTCGAAGTTGTCGAGCCGCCACAGGCGCAGCCGCCCGGCCATCATCGGGTGCAGGCCGGGATGGCGGGTATCGACCGCAAACCCGTCCGCGCCGCGCCGGAGCACGACGTGCTGGACACCGCCCATGCCCAGATTGTGCCGGCCAAACGTGATCGAGACTGCGGCTCGCTGCACCCGAGCCGGCAACGACGCCCCATTGACCACCGCGAGTGCGTGGTTTTCGGCTGCCGCCACATCGTCGAGCTGTCCGGGATGATAGACAAAAAAGTCGAGCACGACCCGGCGATCGCCGGCAGCTTGGCTGGCCTGATCGACCAGTTCGGCGGCCTGCCCGGCCACCCGGACCAGATCCGCGTCCATCAGATGAGCCGCCACGACCTGGAATGGCACTCCGTCGTGGTCGTATTCGGCGCAGGCAAAAAAGCTGCCCTGGTGGTCGACCATGCGGAAGTTTTTGAGCTGGCGCAGCCGGTAGTAGCGCCGGACCAGCACTTCGAGCATGACTTTCTGCTCGAGCGCTGATGCAGCTTCGAGGCGCTGGGACAGAAAGCTCTTCATCGGCTGCGGACTGGTCACGAGCATGTTTATGCATTCACTGCGCGCCTCGGCCCCGGCTGCCCCGGTCGAGCGAGACAGACTGTCCAGATGCTCGGACGCCCCGGCATAGAGCGCCTGGCGGGTTTTTTCGAGTATGGGCTGCTCGACATAATGATACCGAACCTGGCGCACCACATCGTTGAGGGCGGGAAAACGGCCCTGCGATACTGCGACCAGCTGATCGAGCAACTCCCGAAATTCATCGTCGGCCAGGGGTCGCAGCTGGTCGAGGTGGTCGATCTTGCGCTGGAGAACGCTGAGGATCGGCGTGATCTGATCGTCGAGGCGGTAGTACGCCTTGTAGATGCGAAATAGACTCTCTTCCAGTTCTGGTGATGGATCCAGGCTGCGCACCTCGTAATGGGTCAACGCGTGGCGCAACTTGGTCACAAAGAGAGCGGGCAGGGACTCGCCGCGCGAGCCCAGATCGCGGAGATATGTGATCAGATATTCGGTGGTGCTGAGCGAGCTATCCTCGTAACGGTCGATCTCGGCCGGTTGCCGGCGAAACAGCGACATGATGTCGACAAATGTGGTCAGGATTTCGTGCTCGACGCGCCACAGACTCTCGTTGTCCGGGGCCACGTCCTGGCACAGGATACCCTGCTCGGTGACCGTGCGGTGCAGCGATTCGGCGTCGGCGTCAAAGCCGAGGATCAAGCGGCGCAGCTCTTCGAGCTGATGTCCGCACGGAAAGTAGAGCAGCGACTCGGGAGCGCCGTCGACCAGCTGATCGAAGCGTATCCGCCCGGATGACCCCGCTGCGCTGCCGTCGTCCCGGGCGTCGATGATGAGCAGGGGTGCGCCCGGAGCGACCTGCACATTGCTCGAAACCAGGACCTCGCGCACCACCCCGGGCGCCTGGGCCACGATCGGCATCTCGGTTTTCATCGCCTCGAGGATAGCCAGACGGTCGCCGATCGACACCTGGTCGCCTTCTCGCACCGATACAGACACCACCACAGCCGGTGCCGACGCCCGCACCACGCCGCCGCTGTCCAGCGAGACCCGGTGAGTGATGCCGTCGACGTCGATGATCGACGAGGTTCCCTCGGTGATCGAGAGAACCCGATAATGCTTCTTGCCGCAGGTCAAGCGCCGCTCGGACGGACCCAGCGGATCGACCAGCACATCGAGTACGCGACCGTCGACGTCGAGGCGATACCACTGGCGATCGAGCCGGCAGACCCGAAATTCATAGCGCTCGGCCTGATATCCCAGTTCGACGACCCGCTCGCCTTGATCGCTGACCTCGGGTCGGCCATGGGCAGCGGAGCGGAAGAAACGCATGCGCTCCAGGGCGCTCTCGGCCTCGTAGGCCTCGATGGCCGCAGTGAGCAGGGCGATGTCGGCGTGCTGTCGGGTCAGGTGCTCGCCCGCCGCAACCCGCTGATCGAGCCAGCCCACGTCCACATCGCTGTTCTCGACCTCTTTGCGGCCGAGCAGCTCGAGCAAGAAGCCCTTGTTGCTGGTGCCGCCGCGGATCACCACGGCGGTCTCGGCCAGAGCACGCCGCAAACGGCCGATCGCCTCGCTGCGGTCGCGTCCACTGGCGATCAGCTTGGCGATCATCGAATCGAATTCGGCCGCAACTGTGTCTCCGGCGTCGACCCCGGTATCGATCCGAATGCCCGGTCCGGTGGGCAGGCGAAATCGCTCGATGGCACCGGGTGCCGGAGCAAAATGATTGTCCGGATCCTCGGCGTTGAGCCGTACCTCGATGGCATGGCCCTGGGGCGCGGGCGGTTCGTCATCCAGGCGGCCGCCGGCAGCCACGTGGAGCTGAAGTTTGACCAGGTCGAGTCCGGTGGTCATCTCGGTGACTGGATGCTCGACCTGCAAGCGGGCGTTGACTTCCATGAACGAAAAGCTACTGTCCCGCGGATTGTACAAGAACTCGACAGTGCCGGCATTTTGATAGCCGACCTGGCGGCCGAGCCGGGCGGCGGCATGGCACAGCTCGCGATCTTGCTCGACGGTGAGCGCTGGCGATGGCGATTCTTCGACCACTTTTTGATTGCGCCGCTGAATCGTGCAATCGCGTACACCCAGCGCCCACACCGTGCCAGCACTGTCGCCGATGATCTGAACCTCGACGTGGCGCGCGCCGCTGACCAGGCGTTCCATGAACACCGTGGCGTCGCCAAAGCCGCGCAGTGCTTCACTGCGTGCGCCCTCGAATGCCGCCTCGAGTTCGTCGTCGGAGTGGACCCGGCGAATTCCCCGGCCGCCGCCGCCTGCAGTGGCCTTGATCATGAGCGGATAGCCGAGCCGCCGGCCGTGCTCGCGGGCCTCGGCCAGGGTTTCGACCGCACCTCCACTCCACGGCGCGACCGGAACGCGGGCCTCTTCGGCCAGTTGTTTGGACGTGATCTTATCGCCCAGCCTGCGCATCACATCGCCGCTGGGACCGATGAACACCACCCCCAGCCGATCGCAGAGATCGACGAAGGCGGCGTGTTCGGCGACGAATCCCCAGCCGACCCACACCGCCTCGGCGCGGGTCTGGGTCAGCGCCCGTTCCAGCCGCTGGTAGTCGAGATACGAGCTTTTGCGTTCGCCATCCCGTTCATCGACATACGTCGCCGTACCCAGGTGAAACGCCTCGTCGGCGTCGCGCACGAACATCGCCCGGCGGTCCGGGTCAGTGTACAGGGCGATGGTGGCGAGCCCCAGGTCGCGCTCTCGATTCAGCTCGCGAACCGCGGTGATCAAACGCCGCGCCGGCTCGCCCCTATTGACGATGGCAATTCGCCGAAAATTCTTGTCCATGGATTCCTCCGGTCCGGTATGCATTGGTCTGGCACCGGTTGGTCCGGTATGCGTTGGTCTGGCATTAATTGGCCCGGCACCCGTGCCGCCGGACTCAGTTACATCACTGCTTTTTCGAGCGGTGTGCGCAACGCGGGATCGACCCCGCCCAGCTCGACCGTCCGATAGCCCTCGAGGATGACGTAGAGATTGCCGTCCTGGTCAGCCACGCGGACGTCAAAGCCGCCCCCTTGCTCTCGCTCCTCGACCATGGCGTGCAGCTTGCCGGGCTCGTCGCGCGGCGGGCGCAGCGTGGTCACCCGGTCGATATGCTGGGGTAGGGCCAGTTTGCCTGTCTTGCCAATTTCCCACACCCCGGCGGTCTGAAAGCACAGCTCGATCAGGCGCGGTTCCATGTGAGTGGGCGCGTCCTCGGGACGATGATTGGCGGGCAGTGATTCGGGCATTTCGCCGACCACCACGTCGCCGTGGCGCCATACCCTGTCCAGCACGTGGTAAGCCGGTCCGTGAAAATAGATGCGGTAGATATCGGTGCCCGACGCGGTTGGTTCGCCATTGCGTCCCGGCGGTGCTGCAATGCTGGTTTCGGCCGCCGGCTCTGCGCTCAGACGCACCTGGGCAGTGAAGTGCACGGTTACCTGGGGCTCGGTTTGGGTTGCCAGGGTGCGGGTGCCGATGAGCTGGCAATCGGCCACCACATCGCCGGACTCGCTGTCGTCGCCGCGGAATACGGCGCGAATGGTCACGGTTCGGGGTTCATTGCGGTAAAATTTGAACGGAGCCAGGAAATTCACATTCTCGACTGCCGCAATGTAGCGGTCGGTAAACAGAATTCGAGCTGCTTCGGCAAACGCCTCGATGCCCATGACACCGGGCAGCACCGGTGTGCCGTCGATCTGATGGTCGTGCAAGAACGGCTGCTCGTCGGGCCGCAATTCGGTTTCGATGACCAGTCCGCTGTGTATCCCCATGCCCGAGATGCGGGCGGTCATGGGTCCGTTTGCGCGGGCCTTCACGGCATCGGTATCGAGCCCGCCGCTGGGGTCCCACTCCTCGGTCAACATGCCCAGGGCATCGGCGACCAAGATTTCGCGGCTCGGCCCGCCTGCGGCGAGTTCGCGCCGGACGATCGGAATGCCCCCTTCAGGGGCCAGCATGCCGATTCCGGCCAGTTCCATCATTTTGGGAATAGAGCCGCGCGACGCCATGCCGATATCGCGCCACGCTGTCCAGTCGATGGCGAGCGCGCGCGTGTTGGGCCGGGTCGTGCGGAAGCTGGTCGCATACTTGCACAGAAGGTCATTGGCCGCGCTGTAGTCGGTCTGGCCGCCATTGCCGAACCGGCCCGCGATCGAGCTGAACGCGACGGTGGCGGCGAGCGGCATGTCGCCGATGGCGTCGAGCAGATGGAACCAGCCGTCGCTCTTGACGTCGAATACCAGCTCGAATTCTTGGGCAGACTTGGTGGGCAACAACCGGCTGACCTCGAAGCCAGCGGCGTGGACCAACACATCGATGCGGCCATGCGCGCCTTTCACCTCGTCGATCACCCCGGCCACTGCTGCACCATCGGTCAGGTTCACGCTGCGGTAATGAGCTGTACCACCGGCGCTCTCGATCGCCTGCACGGCGCTCTGCGCAGCGCGGGCACGTTCGATCGCGGCCAGCTTTTTGTCGACCATGACCGGTGTCACCCGCGTTTCGGTCTGTTTGAGTCGTTCGAATAGGTCGCGCTGCAGTCCCTCTCGATCGCTGGCAAAACGGGCCAGATCGGGATCGCCGGGGTCGGGCGCGGGAGCCACATCGAGCAGGTAGAACGTGCCGCCGTTGTGGGCTAGATCGGCAGTGATCGCCGAGACAATACTGCCTGCAGCGCCGGTCACCACAACCACCGAATCACTGTTCAGAACCAATCCATCCTGGCCCTCGGGCACTGGCTGCTCGACGGCAGCGATGGTCCAGCGCCTGTCGTCGGCGTGGCCGATCTCGACAGCACCCGGGTCGCGCACAGTTTCGGCGATCAGATGATCGGCCAGTGCGGCGGTTTTTCGGCTGGCCGGAAAATCGACCACTTTGATCAACGAGTCGGGACGCTCGCGCTTGAGCGTTTTCATGAATCCGGACACAGCGCCGCCCATGGGCGCGACCGCACCGGCGTCGTCGTAGCCGTGTCTGCCGCCCAGCCGAGTTGCTGCGACCACAAAGGAGCCGTCGCCCAGCCTGTCGTAGAGGGCCCGGGTCAGATGATAGAGCAACTTGACCCGGATTCGCAGACCCTCGCGCCAGGTATCGACGTCGAGCTCGGCCAGGTTGCCCTCGACAGACAGCGCGGGCAGCCAGTACACTCCGGTGAGCGGGCCTTTGTCCAGCCACTCTTGCACCCGGGCGAGGAGCGACTCGGCGTCGGCCTCGTGGTCGAGGGCCAGAACATCGACCTCGAGTTTTTCGAGCTTGCGCAGCAGAGCTTGACCCACACCATCGCCATCGAGCATGACAATGACCCGACTGGCCCGGCCCAGGGTGACGCCAGTCGGTTTGCACAGATCGAGCTCGGGACGGACAACGGGCCGGGGCACGCGGCGGGGAATTCGTTCGGCAGCCGCCATATCGCCGGCCGGGATTTTCTCCGCCACCGGTGCTGGCACTGCTGGCCGCTTCGCCTCCGTGCCGGCCCGGCCTGGGCTGTCCTTGGCCGACGCCGTGGCTGCGCGATGCTCGCGCACCCAGCCGATCACGTGATTGAGGGTGGGAAATTCTTTGAGCTGGAGGTTTTCATCGCGCGGAATGCCGTAGGACTCGCGCACAGCGGCGAATGTCTCGGCTTGCTTGACCGTGTCGATACCCAGGTCGGCCTCGAGATCGAGGTCGAGCTCCAGCATATCGGACGGATATCCGGTTTGCTCGGCGACCACCTCGACGACGCGGGTCTTGATACCGTCGTCATCGTCGCCGGGTGGAGGCGCGCTTTCTGGCCCGCCCGGTTGTGCCGCTGGCTGGCCTGCCGGTACCGCCGGTCCACCACCTGCGGCGAGTTCCGGTCGATGTTCATACACCCACTGGATGACGTGATTCAGGGTCGGAAACTCTTTGAGTTGCAGATTTTCGTCGCGCGGTATGTCGTACGCTTCGCGCACAGCTGCGAAGGTCTCGGCCTGTTTGACCGTGTCGATGCCCAGGTCGGCTTCCAGGTCGAGATCCAGGTCGAGCATATCGGGTGGATAGCCGGTCTCGCCCGCGACCACCTCGAGCACCTTGGCGGTGACCGGATCGTCTGCACGGGCAGGCGCAGCTGTGGTGTGGGCAGGCGCGGCCTGTGCCGGCAGCGATGCAGCCGGTGCTGATGCGGTCGGCGATGATGCGGCCGATGCTGCTCTGGCGGCGAGATCGGGGCGCTTTTGATATACCCAGCCGATCACGTGTTGCAGGGTGGGGAACTCGCGCAGTTGCAGCGAGTCGTCGCGGGCAATGTCATACGCTTCGCGCACAGCGGCGAAGGTTTCGGCTTGCTTGACCGTATCGATGCCCAGATCGGCCTCGAGGTCGAGTTCGAGGTCGAGCATGTCGGATGGATAGCCGGTCTCGCTCGACACGATGTCGAGAACCTTGGCC
This sequence comes from Pseudomonadota bacterium, assembly GCA_022360315.1. Taxonomy (GTDB): domain Bacteria; phylum Myxococcota_A; class Polyangia; order Haliangiales; family Haliangiaceae; genus JAKSDA01. Next base: position 16,567 of record JAKSDA010000571.1, on the reverse strand, counting down.
TCGACCTCGCCAATCTTGGCCTCGACCTGGCCGGTCGCGACTGTGCTGTCCATGGCCTCGCCAGGGCCCGATGGCCCGGTATCCGATGCGGTTTCGGCCGCACTGGCCTGGGCCGGTGCGGCCGCTGCGGCGAGATCGGGGCGCTTTTGATGAACCCAGCCGATCACGTGCTGCAGGGTGGGAAACTCGCGCAGTTGCAGCGAGTCGTCGCGGGGGATGTCGTAGGCTGCGCGCACAGCGGCGAAGGTTTCGGCCTGTTTGACCGTATCGATGCCCAGATCGGCCTCGAGGTCGAGTTCGACATCGAGCATATCGGAGGGATAGCCAGTCTCGCCCGCTACGATATCGAGGACCTTGGCGGCGACTGGATCGGTCGCTGATGCTTCGGTTTCGGCTTTGGTTGTGATCGGTGGAGCTGTTGTTTCTACCGGGGTCGCAGGCTGGACCGTTGCCGGTGCGAGCGGTGCCGCCGGTCGGGTTGCGCTTGCTGGCGTCACCGTCGACTGGGCGATGGTCGGCTGGGCCACAGCTGGTTGGGCAGCCGCTGGTTGCGCGACAGCCGCTCGCGCGATGGTTGCTGGCCGTGCCGGTGGCGCCGCGATCGCCCGGGTTGGCGGCCCCTGGTCCACGATGCGCAAGGTGCGCTTGGCCACCTCGACATCGGCTCTTTCGTGGCCACTGACCTGGCTCAGCCAGTGCTGCCACAGCGCCGGATCGGCGATGCGATAGCGGTAGCCCAGCTCGTGGGGCTGGCGCCGGATGCCGTCGGCGGTTGGCGTCCAGCGCATCAGAGACAGGCTGATCTGCGAGCCAAATCCGGCGCCGAGGCGCAAAGCATAGCGAATCGGATAGCTCCCGCCGCGCGACAGATTGAGTTGGCCGAGTTCGGGATCGACCTCCCGAAAGTTGGCCACGGGCGGAACCACACCGGTCTCCAGCATTTTCACGGCGACCGCGTCTTCCACTCCGGCGCCCATGGCATGGCCGGTATAGCCCTTGGTATTGGCCACGACGATGCTGTCGGCCGCATCGCCGAATACCTCGCGCAGGGCAAATACTTCGGCCTGGGCGCTGCCGCCGCGGGCCGGTGTATAGGTCTCGTGCGACACGAATACAGTCTGCCCTGCCATGTCCCTGCGGTCGACGCCGTAGCGCTCTTCGGCGTCGGAAACCAGTCGTTCCATGATCTGGCAGATGTGTTTGACGTCGAGCCGACTGCCGTGAAACGCGCTGTTGGCCGTGGCCGTGCCGAGCACCTCGCCGATCGGCTCGAGGCCGCGCTCGCGGACCGAGTCGGCGCTCTCCACCACCATACCCGACGCGCCCATGCCGAGGATCAAGCCGTGCCGGCGCCGGTCAAAGGGCAGTGCGGCGTCCTCGACCAGCTCGTCGGTCGCGGCTGCGCCACTGGCCAAAAATCCGGCACCGATCCACTCGAGCAAGCGATCGGTGGTGACCGCGTCGGCGGTCACGATGACGACCCGCCGGCAGCGGCCGGCCCGGATCCAGTCCTGGGCCAGTGCCACGGCCTGGGTGCCGCTGGCACACGCTGCATTGATCTGCGTATTGGGGCCGCGCGCACCGATGAACTCGGCAAATTGCGAGTGTCCCATCGACAGGATGCGGAACACATAGCGCCGGTCCAGGGCATACGCGTGGCGTTCGATCTCGGCCTGCAGGGCATGGATACGGCGGTCGATTTCGGCCGCCATGGAGCCATCGCCGGTCATCTCGGCCCGGGCGCGCAAATGTTCCAGCTCGGCCAGGCGTTGGTGCCGGCTGCGATCGCTGTAATAGTCGCGCATGTCGGCGGCGATGTTGTCGTAGCCCGGGAATGCCGAGCCAAAGATCACTCCGGTATCGTCGCGCAGCGGCTCGGGCAGCATCCACCGTTCGGGCAGCTTGGAGCCCACCGTGGTGGTCTTGTAGTGCATGGCCAGCGGAATCCCGGCATCGCGCATGGCTTCCAGGCCCGCGGCCATGGCCAGCATGGTCGTGATATCGAGGGCAGCCAGGCGTTCTTTGGCCACACCGAATTCACCGGCCAGATCGAATGCACCGGGCCGTCCAGCCAGTTTCATCACCCCGGCGGCGCTGTCGATGGTCTCGAACCGCGGCGTTCCGTCGGTCTTGACCAGGCGGGTGACCCGCTTGTCCACGATGGCTCGCCGTACCGCCATGGGTACGGCATCAATGAATGAATCACCGGCCAGAATACGGGCCAGATTCCCGTCGTCGAAGACCCGCTCAGTGCCGGGCAGTCCCAGGCCAACCCCCGAGACCACGACGTCTTTTTCGGCCCACGCGTCCGGTTTTTGGCCGCGGTAGATGGCCATGCCGCGATCGAGAAAATCGGCGAACAATTTGCCCAATGCTTCATACTGGCCGCCATTGCCCGCGAATGGTCGGTTCGACCCGTTTGACCCGGCCGACCGGCTCGACCCAGCCGACAGCGATGGCGGGGTCACCTGTACTGGTTTTCTGGCCTGATGAGGAGCGCCGGACGGGGCCAGGGCGACCGGCCGAGCCGGCTCGATTGCGGCCGGAGCCGGTGGCGAAACCGCCTGTGGCCGGCTACTCGTGACATTGGTGGCGGCACCGGCATCGGCGCCCGATCCCAGCCCAGCGGCATAGAGGCCGCACAGCGCCTGGTTAAACGACACCACGCCGCCCGGTTTGGGGTGATTGGTGTACAGAGTGACCACGCCCGGTCGTTCGCCCAGCACGTCTTCGGCCATGCCGGTGAGGGCTTTTTTGGGCCCGACTTCGACAAAGACGCGAGCCCCCGCGTCGTAGAGGGTGTGGAGCCCCTTGACGAACTGAACCGGCGAGGCGATCTGGCGGCCCAGGATATCGATCATCTCGTCCACTGCACCGGATCCGGTCGGGTAGAATTGACCCGAAACATTGGCCACCAGGGGGATTGCGGGTGGGTGCAAGTCGAGCCGGCGGAGCTGCATTTTCAGCGGCTCGCTGGCCGGCGCCACGATCTTGGTGTGGAATGCGTGGCTCACCGGCAGCGGAATGGCGCGAAAACCGGCTTTCTGGAACTCTTCGGTGGCCCGCTCGATGGTCGGCGTTACTCCGCCGACCACGGCCTGGTGATTGCTGTTGATATTGGCCACCACGGCGTAGCCAGCGATGGATGCCAGAATGCGCTCGATATCGGTCAGCGGGGCAAAGACCGCGACCATGGCGCCATTGTCTTCGACCGACACCCGGGTCATTTCTCGGCCCCGTGCGCTGACCGCCTCCAGGGCATGAGCAAACGACATGGCCCCGGCCGCGACCAATGCGCCGTACTCGCCCAGACTGTGTCCCATGACCATGTCGGGCCGAATGCCGTAGGCGGCGAGTAACTCGGTGAGCGCGAGATCGGTGGTCAAAACGGCCGGCTGGGTGATGGCGGTCTGCTTGAGGTCTGCTTCGGCTGCTTGCATCCGATCGGCATCGGCAAACAGATACCGGGTCAGCGGCGTACCGCTCAATAGCGGGGTCATGATCTGGTCGGCCCAGGCAAAGGCGTCGGCCACGATCGGTTCGACCTGGCCGAGGTCGCGCAGCATGTTGACGTATTGCGAGCCCTGGCCCGTGTACAGAAAAGCCACCTTGGCGGGCTGGCCGCGGCCGGCGAATACGCCCTGGCCGCGCAGTGCTTTCCACATGCCGGGGTGGTTTTTGGCCAGTGCCTTGAGGCCGCGCTCGGCTTTGTTGGCCAGATCAGCGGCGTCGAGGTAGTCGATGGCCAGGCGCATGTGTGCGCGAAGGTCGCTCGCCGCGGGCGGCCGGGCGGCGGGAGCGCGACCGGCCTTGGCCTCGGTAAGGACTGTGCGCAGTCGTTCGGCAATGGCCGGCTCGGATTCGGCGCCGATGACCAGGGCGCCGCGCAGCGGTGCCTTGAGCCCAGCAGGCCCGGACGAGGTGGCTGCCCCGACCTGCATCGAGTGCGCCCGGGCGGTCGATTCCGATTTGCTGATACTCACCTTGCGCTTGCTTTCCTCGGTGATGCGGCCCGGAATATGTTCTTCCAGAACAGCGTGGAAATTGGTCCCGCCAAAGCCGAACGCGCTCACTCCGGCTCTCCGCACCCCGTCTGGTCCGGGCTGCTGCCACGGCCGCAATTCGGTATTGACCGCAAAGGGCGAGTGGGCAAAATCGATATTTGGGTTGGGTCTGGCAAAGCCCAAACTGGGTGGCAGTATCTTGTCGTAGAGCGCCATGGTTGCCTTGAGCACGCCGGCCGCTCCGGCTGCGCCCTTGAGGTGGCCGATATTCGATTTGACCGAGCCGAGGGCAATGTGGCCGGGCGGCAGGTCGAACTCGCCGAAAACATCGATCAAGCTCTGTACCTCGACCACGTCGCCGACCCGCGTAGACGTGCCGTGGCCCTCGACCAGGGTCGCGGTCGCCGGAGACAGCCCGGCATTTTTCCACGCCCGTTCGATGGCCAGTCGCTGGCCGATGGGATTGGGCGCGGTAATGCCCTTGCCCTTGCCGTCGGACGACCCACCGGTACCGCGCAGCACTGCGTAGATCTCGTCGCCGTCTCGCTCGGCGTCGGCCAGGCGTTTGAGCAAAAAGACCACCGCACCCTCGCCCATGACAAAGCCGTCGGCGCCGTCTGCATAGGGCCGGGTTCCGGTGGCCGAGAGTGCGCCGATCTTGCTGAATTTGACGTAGCTCGAGGCGCTCATATTGCCGTCGATGCCGCCGGTCAATACCGCGTCGTAATCGTGCTCTTCGAGCCCTTCAATGGCTGCAGTGATCGCTGCCATGGCCGAGGCGCAGGCCGCGTCGCACACAAAATTGGGGCCGCGCAAGTTAAACAGCGCGGCAATGCGTCCGGCGATGACATTGGCCAGTTCGCCCGGCATGGTGTCCTCGCTGATTGCGGGGAACCGCCGCCTGACCGCTCCGTGGGTCTCTTCGACGATGGCCTGGCGGACGTTGTCGGGCAGGGCGAGAAAGCTGGGTGCCCGGGTCAACTCGTCGGCGAATTCCGGAAAAAAGATCCGCAGTGCGGTCAAATAGTGTTTGTCGCCGGCCATGGCATTGCCCAGGATCACGGCGGTTCGCTCGGTATCGAGCGGGCGGTTGGGATAACCGAAATGGGCCAGGGCTTCGCGTACCGCGGCGATCGCCCATTTTTGGGTGCGATCCATCGCGTCGGCTACCTTGGGCGGGACGGGCAGGCGCCATTTGAGCGGCTCCCACGGCGACTCGTTGACCCAGCCGCCGATCTTGGAATAGGTTTTTTCCGGCGCCTTGGGGTCGGGATCGTAGTAGAGAGCGGGATCCCAGCGATCCGGGGGCACGTCGCTGATGCTGTAGCGCCCGTGTTTGATGTTTTGCCAGAATGAGGCGAGATTGGGGGCATCGGGCAAGACAGTTCCGATTCCCACGATGGCTGCTGCTCGATGTGCCGTATCTTGATTCATGGCCCTGTTGCTCCTCTACGTCGGGCTGCGCCGGAGCGCGGGCCCGAGGTGCTGGTTTTCTCTCTGTGGTGCGCCGGTTACATTCGGTCGTAGACAACGTTGGCGACATGATCCATGTCGGCCAGGAGTCCGCTCTGTGCCCGGTGAATTGCCGATAGCTGGACTGCATTCTCCAGCGTGCTGAGTTCGCTGTGGGATATGCTGCCGGCGCCGCACACCCAGCGCAGCCCGTCATCGGCGACCTGCTGGGCCGCCTGGCGGGCAAATACCCGGCTGATTGCGGCCAATCCATCGCCCTGAAAGCGAGTGTCGGTGCGGGGGTCGAGTGTGCTGTCGGCAGAACGGGCGGCCCGGCGAGCCAGGCTGGCCGCACCTTCGGCCTGGGCGATCAAATTGCCGAGCCGAAACAGAACGTGCTGGTTGCGGGTCAGCCGGCCTTTTCTGGCCGTCTCGAGCACTTCGGCCAGGGCGTGATTGGCCAGTGCCGCAAATTCTGCGCCGACCCTGGGATGACGAGAATGCAGCTCTTCCAGTTCGCGCGCGCGTTCGTGATAGTGCTGGCCGCGGCTTTTCAGGTGCAACTGCCAGCGGTCGCGGCTGATGGTCATTTCCATGATCTCCGAGGTGCCCTCGTAGATGCGCGTGATACGCACGTCGCGTGTGATTTTTTCGACCATGTATTCGCGGGTATAACCGTAGCCGCCCAGGGCCTGGATGGCCGCATCCGCGGCGCGACATCCGGCCTCGGTGGCCAGGTATTTGGCAATCGCGCCCTCGGTGTTTAGATTGCCCTCGCCATTTTCGAGCCGCTCGGCAGTCTCCTCGATAAACGCCCGGCCGGCTTCCAGAGCGGCGGCGTGGGGCACGATGAGTTTATGGGTATAGCCCTGTTTTTCGGACAGCGGACCGCCTTTTTGGATGCGTTCGGCGGAATACGGAACGGCCCGGTCGAGCGCGGCCCAGCCCGCGCCCAGCCCGAATGCTGCCACCATGAGCCGGGTATAGCCAAACACCAGCTGGGCCTGGGCCAGCCCTTGACCCTCGACTCCGCCGACCAGGCGATCGGCGTCGACGTAGACGTCATCGCAGGTTACCGTGGCGGTATTGCTCAGCCGGATACCGTGTTTGTCCTCGGGTTTGCCGTGACTGAGCCCTTGCGCGTTGCGCTCGATGATGAACCAGCTCGGTCCACCCGGGGCATTGGCCAGAAATGTATATACATCGGCGTACCCGCCGTTGCTGATCCACTGTTTGTCGCCGCGCAGCTTGTAGCCCGTCACCGTGCCGTTTTGCCGTACTGGCTCGGCAGAGCTGCGCAGAGCGGCCAGATCGCTGCCGGCCTGGGGTTCGGTGGCGCCGTAGGCCATGAGCAGGCCCTCGTTGGCGATGCGGGTCAGCCAGTGCTTTTTTTGCTCGTCGGTGCCGCCGAACACGATGGGATCACTGCCCAGGAAGGTCGCCAATACCCCGGTGGCAATTCCCACATCGACGCGGGCCATGGCTTCGCAGACCCGGTATACATCGAACGCGCCTCCTCCCATTCCATCGTATTTATCGGGGATAAACAGGAGTTGAATGCCGAGTTCGGTACTGCCGATGGCCCGGACCAGATCGGCGGGAAATTCATCGCGCTCATCGAAGTCGAGTAGAACGTGGTCGGTGAGGCGCTCCTTTGCAAAGTCGCGAAGCGATTGCAATACCAGGTCGAGCGTTTCTTTGTCCAGTCCCATGGCGATTCCGTATTTCGGTGATGCTGAAGTGGTCGAGTTCCAAATGCGCTGCCAAGCATTGGCAAGAACGATGCCACCGGAACTGGACGGGTCATCGCACGGGCTGCTCCGGCCCGCAGCCTGGTCGCCGGGACCAGCGGGATTGCAGCAAAAGGGGCAGAAATCGCCCGATTGCCGCTCTGTGCCACTGTTGGCCCGAGCTGGCCGAGGCGGCCCAGTGGCGCCGGATTGTGATGAGCGGGGTCGATCGGTGCACGTGGTCGCAACGGTGCGGAGTGTGATCTGCGCAATCCTTGCGCGGCCAATGCGGCGGCGCGCAAATTTTCGCTCGACTCGCATTGCGCCGAGGCCAGAATGCCGAGATCACGAAATTCTCGCGCAGCTTCCGGTCATGCCAGTTACAGTCGGGTTTATCTATGTTTATCGTCAACAGCCAAGAGGTACACGCCCGACTGCCCTACTCCGAACTGATCGAGGAACTGCGAGCTGCGTTTTGTCGCGGCTGCGCCATGCCGGACCGTCACCAGCACGATGTCGGGCAAGTCAACGGAGAACGGGCGACCCTTTTGCTCATGCCGGCATGGAATACCGATCGCGGCGAGTTGGGAGTCAAGCTGATCAATGTATTTCCCGGCAACGCACGTCTCGGACATCCGTCAGTCGTCGGCGTATACATCTTCATGGACGGCACTACCGGGGCCGCCCGGGCAGTGATCGATGGTACTGCGCTCACGGTTCGCCGCACCGCAGCCGCCTCGGCGCTCGCCTCTGACTACTTGTCGCGTCCCGATAGCGCGCGCCTGCTCATGGTTGGATCGGGCAACTTGGCTCCGCATCTGGTTCGCGCCCATGCGGTCGTGCGGCCGCTCGACGACATCACCGTGTGGAGCCGCAGCCACGCCAACGCCACCGGGCTGGCCGAGAGACTGTGCAGAGAGGGTTTTTCGGCCCGGGCGACCGAGGATCTCGAAGCTGCGGCGGGCCGGGCAGATATCATTTCCTGTGCCACTCTGGCCACAGAGCCGCTCATTGCCGGCCACTGGTTGCGGCCCGGCACTCACCTCGACCTGGTCGGCGGATTCACTCCTCATATGCGCGAGGCCGATGACGAGGCCATACGCCGCTCTGCCGTGTATGTCGACACCCGGGCCGGAGCCCTGGCCGAGGCCGGTGATGTGATCGTACCCATCCAGCGCGGTATCCTTCGAGAGCGCGATATTCGAGGCGATCTTACCGATCTGTGCCGCGGCGAGCGACCCGGACGCGGCGATTCAGCCGCGATCACTCTGTTCAAGTCGGTGGGAGCGGCGCTCGAAGATCTCGCCGCAGCCGCGCTGGTCGCGCGCGCCGGCGAGTGATGGCGTTGCCCGGTGTATGATTCGGGTCATGCGAATCTGGTTCTACATCATCGCTGTCTCGTCTGCGGTTGTCGCCGGGTCTGTGCTCCCGGCCTGTAGCAAGGACGAAAAGTCCAACAATGTATCTGAGCAATCGGTGCGCAAGGCCGGCGCACCGCCCCGTCCGGCCAGTGAAGCCAGGACTGCACCGCATCAGGCACCTGCGGCCAGATCGGCGAAACCCGCAGCCGACCAGCGGAAGGGCTCGGTCAACCAGCCCGACAAGATCGCTCCACCGGCCACGGCGGCCGAGCTGTCCCGCGCGCTCACAGTACCGGCTGGCTTCCAGGTCGAGGTCTTCACCGACCAGGTGCCCAATGCGCGGGCCATGGTTCTGAGCCAGTCCGGCACCCTCTTTGTCGGCTCCAATCGGGTCGGCCGGGTATACGCGGTCGTCGACCAAAATGGCGACCATCGGCCCGACCGGGTCCATATTGTCGCCGAAGGGCTTACCATGCCGGTCGGTCTGGATCTACACAAAGGTGCGCTCTACGTTTCTTCACTCGACCGGGTGGTGCGCCTGGACAACATCGAGAGCCGGCTCGACAGCCCTCCCAAACCCGTTGTGGTGAGCGACCGGTTTCCCGGCGACATGCACCACGGCTGGAAGTTCATCCGATTTGGCCCGGATGGCTGGCTCTATGTGCCGGTCGGCGCACCCTGCAATATCTGCCTCATGAAGGACCCGCGTTACGCCAGTATCATGCGCATGCGTCCGGACGGCTCCGAGCTCGAAGTGTACGCTCACGGTGTGCGCAACACGGTCGGCTTTGATTGGCACCCCGATACCGGGCAACTTTGGTTTACCGACAATGGGCGCGACTGGCTCGGGGACGACGCGCCGTCTGACGAGCTCAACCGGGCGACCGAGAAAGGCCAGCATTTTGGCTATCCATTTTGCCACGCCGGCACGATTTCCGATCCGGAGTACGGCGTTCAGCGGGCCTGTGGTGAATTTGTCCCGCCGGCGCGCAAGCTGGGCCCGCACGTGGCCGGCCTGGGCATGCGCTTTTACACCGGCAAGCAGTTTCCCGAGTCGTACCGCGGCGCCATTTTTATCGCCGAGCACGGCTCGTGGAACCGTGCCCAGCCGATTGGCTATCGCGTGACCGTGGTGAAGATGGGCCCGGACGGGGCTCCGGCGAGCTACCAGCCGTTTGTCGAGGGCTGGCTGCAGGCCAACGGCGCGTGGGGTCGCCCGGTCGATGTGCTGGTCCACCCGGATGGCTCGCTTTTGGTCTCGGACGACCGGGCCGGGCGGATCTACCGGGTCAGCTATCGCGGCTCGTGACAGTTCCTCGGCCCGGGTTGCCGTCAGCGCCGGGGAGAATAGCCGGGCCGTCTGCGAAATATTTGCGTATCGGCGCCGGTCCTGCGCATTTTTTTGCCATTGCGCAGATCGGGTATGACGAATAAACAGGCCCGGTTCTTGGCGAGCTATTTGAATGGGCGAGTGAGCTCATGATTCGAATCACGGAGATCACGCGATGGCAAAGAAATGGGTCTACCTGTTCAGCGAAGTAAGCCAGGCAGAGAGCTATGCGAACGACTGGGAGGGCGTGCGCAGTCTGCTCGGCGGCAAGGGAGCCAACCTGGCCGACATGATGCGCATTGGCATCCCGGTGCCGCCTGGATTCACGGTGACCACCGAGGCGTGCAACGCGTATCTGGACGCGGGGGGCGACTTCCCCGTCGACATGTGGGATCAGGAGCTCGCCGCGCTGCGCGCGATCGAGGTCGCCAGCGGCAAGACCTTTGGCGGCAAGGACTCCCCGCTGCTGGTCTCGTGCCGCTCTGGGGCCAAATTTTCCATGCCTGGCATGATGGACACGATCTTGAATATCGGCCTCAACGACGAAGTGGCCGAGCGTCTGATCGCGCTCAGTGGTGATGCGCGTTTTGTCTACGATGCCTATCGCCGTCTGGTCCAGATGTTTGGCAGCGTGGTATTGAATGTGCCCGACGAGGTGTTCGAGGCTGTCATCTCGGCGCGCAAACGACGCGCCGGAGTACCCTCTGACGACCAGCTCGGCGCCGAGGATTGGCGGCTCATCACCCACAAGTTCAAGGAAATCGTCCGCACCTATACCGATCTGGAGTTTCCCACCGATCCCTACCAGCAGCTCGAGCTGGCCACCCGGGCGGTATTCGACTCGTGGCAGGGCAAGCGGGCTATCGATTACCGCAACGCCGCGGGCATTGCGCACGATCTGGGCACAGCGGTCAATATTGTCGCGATGGTTTTCGGCAATATGGGGGACGACTGTGCCACCGGCGTGGCCATGTCGCGAAATGCCTCGACCGGTGAGCGTATCCTGGAAGGCGATTTTTTGATCAACGCCCAGGGCGAGGATGTGGTGGCTGGGATCCGGGATACCCAGCCGATCGCCGAGCTGCGCGACCATATGCCCGAGATCTACGGCGAATTCGCCGAGATTGCGGCAAAGCTCGAGGCACACCACCACAATATGCAAGATATCGAGTTCACCATCGAGTCCGGCAAGCTGTGGATCTTGCAGACCCGGGACGGCAAGCGTACGGCCCAGGCCGAGGTTCGTATTGCCGTGGATATGGTCCAGGAAAATCTGATCGACCGGGCCGATGCGGTGCGTCGGGTCAAGCCCGAGCAGGTCGATTTTTTCTTGCACCCGCAGCTCGATCCCCAGGCCAGAAACCGGGCTACATTGATCGCCAGGGGGCTCAACGTCTCGCCCGGAGCTGCGGTCGGCGCGGTTGCATTTGACGCCGATACGGCCGAAAAGTGGGTCAAAGACGATGGGCGCACCGTGGTCATGGTGCGCCCCGAGACCAAGCCCGACGACGTGCACGGCATGCTTGCCGCGGCCGGTGTGGTGACCAGCCGGGGCGGGCGGACCAGCCACGCTGCCCTGGTTGCCCGTCAGTTTGGCAAGCCTGCAGTGGTCGGCGTGGAAGAGCTTCGCATCGATCTCGAAAAGCGGGTCATGGCGATCGGCGATCAGGTCATCAAAGAAGGTGAATTCATCTCGATCGACGGCAGCCTGGGCGAGGTCTATGCCGGCAAGCTACCCACTGTGGTGCCCGATGTCAGCGACCCGTATTTGAGCAAGATCTTGTCCTGGGCCGATGAAATTCGCCGGCTCGAGGTTCGAGCCAACGCCGATTATCCTCGCGATGCCGAGCGAGCGCGCAAATACGGCGCGCAGGGCCTCGGTCTTGTGCGCACCGAGCACATGTTTTTCGAGACCGAGCGGTTGCCGGTGGTTCGCCAGCTCATCATGGCCGAGAACATCACCGAGCGGACCGCGGCTCTGACCAGGCTTTTGCCACTGCAGCGCAGTGACTTCGAGGGATTGTTTCGCGCCATGAACGGCCTGCCGGTGATCATCCGTTTGCTCGATCCGCCGCTGCACGAGTTTTTGCCGTCTTACGAGGAACTGGTGCAAGACCTCGCTGACCTCAAGGTTCGCCTGCAGCACTACCACACCATGAGCGAGATCGACGGCGCTCTGCAGCAGATCGCGGCCAAGCAGAAATACCTCAATCGAGTCGCGGCGTTGCGCGAGGCCAACCCTATGCTCGGCACCCGGGGCGTGCGGCTGGGCATATTGATGCCCGAGATCACTGCCATGCAGATGCGGGCGGTGATCGAGGCCGCGTGCAATGTGGGCCGGGCCGGCATCGCGGCCAGGCCCGAAGTGATGATTCCATTGACCGCCCACGTCCGCGAACTCAACATCCAGCGCGGCCAGCTCGAGGAGATTGCTGCAGCGGTGATGAAAGAGCAAAAGATGACCATCGAGTACAAACTGGGCACCATGATCGAGATACCGCGGGCTGCGCTCACGGCTGGCGAGCTGGCCGGTGTCGCCCAGTTCTTTTCGTTTGGCACCAATGATTTGACGCAGACCACATACGGTATTTCGCGCGACGACGCCGAGTCGGGTTTTTTGCTCGAGTATGCGCACCGGGGCATCTTGCCCGACAATCCGTTTGCCACCATCGACCAGGGCGGGGTGGGCAAACTGATCGAGCTCGCCGTGGCGGCCGGGCGCGAGGCCCGCTCTGATCTCGAGATCGGCATCTGCGGCGAGCACGGCGGGGATCCGGCTTCGATTGCTTTCTGTCACCGGGCCGGACTCGACTATGTCAGCTGTTCGCCGTTCCGGGTACCCATTGCCAGGCTTGCCGCGGCCCACGCCGCCCTGGCCGATGGCGAATCCGACCGGGTCTCTTTCACGAACTCGACCCGATCCGCAGCTGCCCGGGTCGGGCGGACCGTATCCTAAGCACCGCTCCCTGCAAGTAGGTGACCAATATGGGCAGCCAAAAAGTTGCCACCACCTAAGTTAGGGGCAAAAATCGGTCCATGCCCGCGATGCGGTCAACAATCAGGATAGAACTCAGCACGGATGAGCAAGCCGAACTTGAACGTATAGTTCGCTCGCATACGGCTCAGCAGTGGCATGTCGTACGCGCCCAGACGATTCTGCTCTTAAAACACGGCCCACCTCAGCTGGCCGAGCGGCTCGGACAGGAGACCGTCGACACGGTAGTCTGCGCCGGCGCGGCCACGGCGGCGCCGGCACGTTTGCCGAGTTCGAGCAATTTGTCTGCAGCTTTCCGCAGCCGGTCGGCCCCGACTGCCCTGCTCGACGCCGAGACCGATTGCCAATACCAAGACCGGTTGCCGATACCGCGAAGTCATTCTGTTCGGCGACACGCGGGCGCTCACGCCTCCGCGATCGAACCCAGCACGCTTCTTAACCGGGCCGACGACACCTCCAGCGCCTCGCCGAGCTCGACCATCAGGTGTTGCTCCGGCTCTTGAAAATCACCATCGGACGCAGCGACCAGAAAGGCCGCCCGTATGATCAACTCTTTGCCCCGGTCGTTGAGCACGCCGACCAAACTGCTGAGATACTCGGTCAACTGGCGACCGTCTTCTCGTGCCCGCGCGATCTCGTCCCACACCTGGCTCTCCGCGATCTCCTTGCCGGCCACCTCAGTGTAGATCCTGCGAATCTCAGCGACCTCCTTGTCGTCGATGACCCCATCGGCCAGACACATCAACACCATGGTGCGCTTGATACCGGCCTGAAACTCAGCCTCGACTTCTCTCTTGGCCACCTCCGGGTCAAAATCCAACACATCCGGCCGGTAGGTGTCGCCACACTGGCTGCATTCGACATATTCGCCGAGCAGACCGAGCGGGACGAGTGGAATGGAGAACAGCGAAAAAAAGCGCCGAACGCGCTTTTTTTCATACGGCTGGCGTCCACAGCTGGGACAGTGAAAAACCCCTCGATCGGTTGTATAGGTCACCCCGTGGGTGCCACAAAAAATCAAATAAATCGCCATTGTGACTGGTTCTCCGGACAGCGTCGGGGGTTCATTTCTCGACGATTGGATCCTACATCGACGCCAACACGAAAAGCGTACACTGTCCCGGTTGATTCCGACATCGACGCCAGGATGAAAGCACCGCCCTGTCCCGACACCTTCTGGCTTCATATCTTGCCGATAAAGTGAGTACCTGCCTGGCCGTCCAGAGCCGCGGGTAACTTGTCGGCACTGGTGATCAGGCCGCGGCTGCCGCCGCGGAGCAAAAACTGATAAATCGCCTCGACTTTGGGCCCCATGGACCCGGCCGGAAAATGACCGGCGTCGATGTGGCGCTCGCACTCGGCCAGAGTGACTGCGCCGAGACCAACCTGGCCGGTTTGACCAAAATTCACATATACCTGATCGACCGCGGTCAAGATGATCAGTAGGTCAGCCCCAACATCGGTGGCCAGAACACTCGAGGTCAGGTCCTTGTCGATGACCGCCTCGATGCCCACGTAGTCGTCGCTGTTTTCGGCCTTGACCACCGGAATACCACCGCCGCCAGCGGCCACCACGATATGACCGGCACCTGCCGCTTCGCTGATCATGCGGCGCTGGATGACTTTGCGCGGCCGTGGCGACGGCACCTGGCGACGCCAACCGCGGCTGTCCTGTTCGCAAACAACCCAGCCGAACTCATCGGCGCGCACCTGAGCCGTGTCACGGGGCAAAAACGGACCCACCGGCTTGGTCGGGACAGCAAATGCCGGATCGTCTCGTTCGACCACCACCTGGGTGACCACAGTAACGACATAGCGACGGATGTCGCGCGCACGCAGCTCGTTGAGCAGCGATTGCTGCAGGAAATAGCCCAGGCTGCCCTCGGTCTGCGCGACCAGCACGTCGAGCGGCATGGCCGGCACTTGGTCCCGCGTCAATTCGGACTGCATGAGCAGTTCGCCGACCTGGGGACCGTTGCCGTGCGTGATAACCACGTTGTATCCACGCTCCACCAAGGTCATGATCTGGTGGCAGATCATACGTCCGTTGGCGACATGCTGGGCATGAGTCCCCCGCTGCCCGGGCTGCATGAACGCATGGCCGCCCATGGCAACAACGACCGTCTGCCCTTCACTGCGCTTGTTGCTGATCATGGCCTCATCCTATCAGGAAGTGGGTGATGCCGCAGATCCGCCATGGCGACAGACATGCACAAAGCTATGCATTCCGAAAAGCTCGCCGCCATTGCGGCCTGAGCAGCCATCTCCCTTTATGCACGGTGGGCATGAAATACATAACGCCGTTTCATTTGAACCGTGATCAACCGAGCTCATGTTGGCCGGTGCCAGGTCACGATCAATCCGACTTCGAGCCAGGATGGAGATACATATAACCAAGATACTCGCTACCGGCGCTGCTGGAGCTATTGGAATCGGCGTTCGGCGCCGGTTCGACTTCACCTGACGCTCTGGCTGCCCAGCATGGCCGCAGCGAAGTCCGGGTCAAGGACAGCGGCATTGCCTGGACCGTCACCCAGCCGACCTTCGTACAGGACGATCTGATCAATCACGCTCTCGATTCGATCCGCCGGCAGGGCGCCTTCTACGGCGCATCGGGGGACGCGCGAATCGCCGATGTCAGCGCGGCCGATGTCGGCGCGGTTGCAGCCATGATTCTGGCCAATCCGCAATCTCGCGACGGCAATAGTGCAGATAGGCAATAGTGCAGATAGATCGATCGCAGTGACCAGTTCTGTCAGATCGATCTGATCGACCAGAGCCTCGATTCGGTCTTGCCATTGTCCCGGCCCGATCTGCCCCCGGCGCAGCTGTTCGCCAAGTCGGTAGGCCCGGTGAACAATATCCTCTGCTGTGCGTCGCTGCGGCCCGGCCAGGACTCGCTGCGCGCGAACGAAGTGCAGTCCGCTGGCAAGTCCGGTGGCCAGGATGAATTTGTGAAAATGGCGGCGACCCGAGCATGGCGGTATGGCAGCTCTTGTACGATCGCTAGCGATCAGTGGCCACAATTCGGTCGCCACTCCGCCTCGCCCGAGCAATCCGTTGCCACCCTGGCTCGCCCGAGCAATCCTTCCCACCCTGGCATGGCCGATGCTAAACAGTCTCGCATGGCCAATGGATCATCGGAAGCGGGCCACATGCGCGCTGAAGAGGCTTGGTTGTCGCTGAAATTCTCCGAAATTCTGATGAGCATGGAGGTAGCCGATGCAGCTCGATTTTGGCTGAGTTCTCCGATAGCCACGCCTTCCCTTCGTCACGAAGATTATGGGATGGGGACTTGTCGATAATCAGAAAGACTTTGCGACCTCTATACTTCGCCACAAGACGACATAGAAACTGCCAAAACGTCTCGCCATTGAATACGTCTGCGAACGAGTAGGTGAACCTTGCATCGACGAGGTCAACGGCTCCAAATAGATGAGCCGTCTTCCTCTGCCCGTACGTATCTATGCGCGGCTGCTGGCCGACAAGCGACCACGTCTGATGTAGTGTACTGTCCAGCCAGAAGCTGGCTTCATCTTCAAATAGGACGACACCTAAGGTCGACTTGAGCACTTTTCGACCGGACAAGTGAGTGAGAGGGAGCGTGAGCGGCGCGGGGGAGCGCGAGCGTGGGGCGAGCGGCGAGCGTGAGCACGAGTCTGGGTCACGGGGCGGCTTGCGGCGTGCACGGTATG
>JAKSDA010000413.1 GCA_022360315.1 Pseudomonadota bacterium | reverse complement strand
GAATCCGGGGCATATCTTCGGGGCCAGCACCGAGAAAGAGCAGCTTAAACGGAGCGGTCGAAGTCATCGGCGTGGGTCTTTGCGGAGGTGGATGACCACATTCGCAATCCATGTGCCAGGATTCAAACTCGTGAAATCAGCATCATGGCGCGTTGTCCGGGCTGGCACTGAGCACGAATGAGGACACCGGGCCATGACAGGCGTCCAGGATTCTGGTCGGTGCGTTTTGGCCTGAATCGAGGATGATTTGTCGGGTTTCCCGCGCCAGCCACAATCGCGACCAGTCCAATAACGAAAACTCGCGGCCAATGTGCAACAGGCATGGTTCCTGCGACGCTAACCAAAATGGACCCGCCTCTGCTCGGCCCATCGAGCCTGACCTTATTGTCGTGTTGGTTGTTCATTTGTTGTCGTCCTCATCGCCGAGACGCTCGAGATCGATGCGCCGCAGTGCGTGGTTTGCATTGAAACTCAGCAGCCGATGCAGACGGGCCAGCTCGACGCAGGTGGGTAATCGGGCTCCAGCCTCGATGCTCTGGTATTGCTCGATCGAGCAGCCCGCTGCGCCGGCTGCTTCGGCAATCGTCGTGGTCTTCTTGGCCCGAGCGCGCGCGATGTATGCGCCAAGATGGCAACGATCGGGGTTCAATGGTTCCAATTCCTCCAAAAGTTGATTTGCATCGAACCCGAGGCAATCGTGCAATCGGGCCAACATGAGCACAGATGGCAAACTGCGCCCGGTCTCGACACAGTAATAGTATGACTTCGAGCATCCGACGGCCTCGGCAACACTCGAGAGAGTCAGCTGCTTTTCCAGTCGGGCCGGACGAAATGCCCGGCTGAATTCCTCATAGGAGCCGCTGGTATGTAAGGGGTCCTCAATGCCTGCAAACGCGGTGCTTTCCACCTGTTTCGAACGCTGGTCCAGTGCCTTCAACAGAGCATTGGCGTCGGCTTGCAGAGTTCTGCGCAGCACAGCCAGGGTTTTCAGTGAGCATCGGGCTTCACCCGATTCGATTCGAGCGTACCAGTCGGCGCCAATGCCTACAGCGCCGGCAACCTCAGTTTGCGTCATGGTTCGCTCCGTGCGTGCTTGCCTGAGCAAATGCCCAAACGCAGCATATTTCTGCTGCTTCATCCTTTATCCTTCCTTGGACCTGTCCTGCTTCCTGTGGCGCGTCCGTGTGACGGGCGGAATTCGAAACGTCTTGGTGACACGAAACGTGCACCGCAGCCGGCAGCACAAGCTGGCTGCGTGCGCTATCGCGAGCCATATCGATATGGCACTGGTGAACTGACCACAGCGGACGCGGCGGTCTACCGAACCCTGTGGACGATCACTGCGTGTGCCAGTGCGACCACAAGCGAGCACGTAGCCCGCCGCGGCGGAATGGTCCTTTTACTCGGAGCTCGGCTCGCTGTTGCCGCCCCCAGGCTTGTCGCCATTCGGCTCGGCATCATCCATACCGCTGTCGGTCTCGTGGCCACTGTGGCCGTTGCCATTGCTGTGGCCATCACCGCCGTTGTCGTTCTCACTATCCTTATCGAACAGGAATGACGACAGGTTTTTGCGCAGCCTGCTGAGAAACGGCGCCGAGTATTTGTCATGTAGCCGGTCTACAAAAGCCAGCAGTGTGGCCAAATACAGTGTGTCTCGGTGGCTTGCTGGCGACAGGCTGCCCCGCTCGCGGAGATCGCTGAACGCCTCCATGGTCGCTGTGGCAACCTTTGCACTCAGTGCACGGCCACTCTGTTCATGGTGGCGTCGTAGCAACTCCAGCAGGCCGGCGACGAATTTTTCCTCGGCCGTCGATTTAGCGCTCAGGTCGATCTCATCCTCGAACGTGACGGGCTGCACCGTCTGGTCGTCCGTGGCCGGATCGGCGGAACTCGTGACCGGCTGCTTGTCCCGGCCAACCAGCTGGTCCAACCCTTGAACATCAATGGTCAGTTGGCCATTGCCCTGGAAGTGCAATCTCATTGGACACCTCCTTGGGGGCCATGGGCCGGCCTGGGGTTGCGACCGAAACGCGCAGGTGTAGTACGCTGCCTGATGGGGTAGGTATACATCTAGTACTTGCCTTCCTGGCCGGGGCGTTGGGTTGTACAGCGCTCCGGCCCGTTTGGTTGTGATAGTGAGCTAACGCGGGAAGGGCCTGACTTATTTCATTCGATTGTTCTTTGCAGCAAAGTTTGCCGCTCTTCCGAGCAGGGCCACGCCAGCGTGACCCCGCACACTCAGCCGTTCAGAGAGATAGGAGTGGGCCGTACCAGGGCACACCCGCTTGAGTTGAGACGATCTAGTCCCGAGAGGCACTTGCGGCAAGCAATCGAGGTGCTCGAAATTGCTCTATTCTGGACTTGCGGCCTCACTGAAGCACTGCGTCAGGAGCAAAATAGAGCGCACCCGACGGGGTCGCCGGTTCTGATCGGAAAGTTGTCTGTGTGCACGGGACGACCCAAGATCTCTATGACTATGTGCCACACTGCGATTCGACCTGCGGCGATCGTTCTGGTGGGCCTGGCAATCGGCTGCGCCGACGACAGGATGCTCTCCCAGGACGTCAGCTTCACCGATCCCGGACTGCAGCAGTGCTATGAGGAGACTCTACGATCCCCTCTCGGTAAACCTTTCGTGGACGAAATTCGAGAGATGCATTGCTTTGATATGGACGTCCAAAGCCTCGACGGAATTGAGGCTCTATTTGCACTGGAAGTGCTTATTCTGGCAGAAAACCCTGAACTAAGCACTACCAGTCCGGTCCTGTCTCTACCCGTGCTCAGATGGCTTGATCTTTCGGACTGTCAACTCGGACCGGATGTTTCTGCGATCCTCTCGACACTTCAGACCCCCGTTCGACTCAATATTAGTGGCAACAACGTAGGTGACATCTCTGCCTACGCGGAAACCACCAGCCTCATCGGACTTGTGGCAGTCCGGAGCAACATCACTAGTGGCGTGCGTGCATTGGTGACGCTGACCAATGCAACCACGCTGGCGCTCGGTGGCAACCCGGACTCTCCGTGCGAGGATCTCGAGTTCCTCAGAGCGAAAACGCCCGCATCGACATTGGTTTCACCGCCAGCGTCAGAGGTCCGTCCCGGTATTGACTGTGCGCCCTAAATAGAAGATCGTCGGTTCGCTACACTTGTCCAAGTGATCGAACAGATTGTCATTTCAGACGCGAGGCTGCTGGCAATAGACCCACGCTACAAGTGTGGGATGCATACGAACGACCAGGCAGCCTCTCAGATTCGCTTGCAGTTGGAGTTCTCACTCGCCTCCCTGCGTAAATGTAGCGTATTGAGGATTTCCTATTTAGCGATAAACTACAGATTATCCCACCAAAGATCGCTTGAACGGCATGCGGCGGATGCGGGAACCTGGCTAGTACATGCATAACGCGTGAGCTGTCGCTGTACCGACGATACCGTCGCGGTTATTCCAGCCGCACTCCCATGTGTTGCCAGGTCTAGTGTCTCCGGTGTAGCCTGTGCCGAACATCGTCAATCGGCCCATGACCTCAACCGGTGCGTCGATGGCACAGTTCCCCAGCAGCAGCCGGCGGCTAGCTGGACACTCTACCCGGAGCTGGTTGGTACCGACACCGAGCTCGGCCGTTGTGCTGATAAGCTGTATCAAATCCGGCGTCGCTGTGCATCCTCCGCAGCGAGTTTGAATGAACGGCTTCAGGCATACGGCAGTCATCTCGACCTCTGCGTTCACCTGTGAGAGATTCGAGACGACACAGCTCCACTCCTGAAACGGCACCGTAAAACCATGGCTCGCAATTGCGACATCTCCTGGAAGTTGACCCGGGTCACGAATCAAGGTGCGGTCGCAACTGCCGTTGACGAGTACCTCGTCATTCGGGCAACCAAAACGCAGATCGGTGACAGTACCGGCCATCGCCATACGGTGACTGACGACAGCTACAGGCTCGAGTTCCCATTCACAATCATTCGTGGTATGCGGATAGAGGCAGACTGCAAAATGCACTCTTCGCGCGACTTCACCCGGGATATTACCGATATCATCAAACCCCGCCCATGTCGTGTTGTATAGCCATGTCGAGTCAACCGGATTGTCCGGCACATAGCTAGACAAAAAGCCGATATCAGCAAACGCTATCAAAGGATTGAATACATCAAAAAACATGACCGAGCCACCAAGCTGAACGGCGTTGTCGAGAGAACGACATGAAACCGCAGGCACGGAGAAATTACCGGGTGCCTCCCTGCGCACATGAGCAATTCGGTCTTTAACCGGGGCAGCAACGCAGGGCTCGTGTGCATCATTCAAACTCCCCGCATCGCCGGAAATCCCTGCATCCTCGTAGCCTTCCCAGTCCGGTGAGCCACAGGCGAGTACCGGCAATAGAATGCTAATTTTCGGAGCTAATCCAGCGTTGCGAAAAACCATGATCGATCCCAAACGTACGCTCCTGCCCGATAGGTGTTCGTGGGGCCAGAGACGCATTCGTCGACGTCTTGCCAGTAATCATACCCTGTACAGCTAATAGCGCTGCGCGCATCGTGATACGCTCTTCGTAAAACTGTCGCTCAGCACAGCTGCCATCGCCAGGGTCCGCGAGACAATGCACGTAAATACGACTCGTTCCGGTCGCGAGTCCTTGCCCGTCGACTGGGTCGGCAAATTCGTCAAATTCGCCAGGCGAGGTGTCCTCCGGAGACATTATGCCAAAGTCCGACCATCGCACGTTCACGGTGATCGGTATACCCGGCGCGACTGGTATTGGAACGCCTGCACAGTCTCCGCCGCACAATCCACTAGCTGTCAACAAGATACCATCGATAGATATGGACGGGTTCGGCCGGGTCGTCGGCCGGTCACCCCATACCGGCATTAATGGCGTACATGTGCCCTGCTGGATACATGAGTCAATGCCCAGGTCGAGCCCGCCAGGGACATAGTCGTAGTTCCATCTCCAGGCGAATTCTCCAGAGACGTCTTTCGGCGACAAGGTAAGATATACAAGCTGCTCAGTGGGGTTAAATATTTGGAATGAAACCAGAGCAGGAGCCTCGCGTGGGGAAAACTGTTCGTTTAATATAGGCGAAAGATTGTCACGTTCCAATGAGTAGCTGAGTATCGAGTCTGGACCTTGGGCAGACATCACCGGACCTACCCACAGCGGCGCAGCACGCGGCACGTGCTGCCAACATCCTTCGATTGGCGCAGACTCGTTACCTGCCCCATCAATGGCAATGATGGCGATCCTGAATTCCGCCTCGCGATTGGCAAGCTCTGGAATCGAATCTGACGTAGCTGTCACTAAAACTTCGTAACCACCGTCCGGCAATGTCTTATTTGTGATATCTACGTGCGCATAGCGCACAGGATAAAATGACGGCCCAGTCGATACTTCGGCCCGGAATCCCGCAAGGCCAGTCGTTTCATCGTAGACGACAAAGCGCCATTGTAACGGATTCGCTTCAGTGGAGGTACTGTTCAGCAGGTTCACGTGCTTGTGAATTTCAGGACAACCCGGCGCAAACACACTCTCGAGGGAAACCACCGATGAGTTGCTGTGGACATGTGTCGGTGTCCGGTTTGCATCGAATACAATTCGATCGCCGCGTTCGTCAAAGATGGGCGAATGCCTTATATGGACCGACGGTGCGACGGCATCAATTGGTTCTGGTACCGTGTCACCGAAGAGCCTGGGGTCTGCGTTGGAAGCCAGTCGCTCGAACTCTTTGGCAAAATCACCGTAGCTGTGCTCGGGAATGGCGGCCATTCCGTGAATCGCGAAGGCTCGCCCTAACTCTGAACGTAGTGTATCAACTGTCGTTTCACTCGACCCCTGTGGCGCGATACCGTCGAAGCGCGCGTCCCGCGCATCCCGCGCGAGGCGCCCAGTTGTCAACGTAACGGAGTTCAAGTAGTTGATGTGTTGAACTGATTCAACCGCAACGCGAGCGCTGAGAGCGATGAGTGTAAGCGCATACGTGTCGGATTCAGGAAGACGTTCCGGTGGCTCAAAAAGTTTTGCCGATGGACGCAGGCAATTTAGGTAGGCCGGACAATGATTTTCGGTGTGAGCCTCGATTACACGTCCAATAAAATGCTCATACAACAGCCGTTCGGCGTCATGCACTGCCGCACCAAATGTTTCAGCCTCACCTCTGTGATAGCGTGCGGTTGCCAGTTCGTGCGTTAGCGTCGTCCAAGGGGTAATGGTCACAGGCCGTGTGCCGGTCCAGTACCCGACGATTGCAGTGAGATGGCTGAGGTGCAGCGGCGCTGGAATCAGCGACCAGTATTCCTTCACTTCACCACCACGAGCGACAAATAGCAGTGTTCCACTAAGAGCCACGTCAGGAATGCGAAACTCACCATTGGTGTTGCTTGGCGCTAGTGTGCTCGCTATCGGATACTGATCGACAAGCTCGCCGGTCCTATCGTCGAGCCGATAGATATCAATGAACGCTCCGGCGATTGGCTGAGCTGCCCCAATGTAGCCATCGACCGGCCCCTTATCAACGGTGGGAAGGCCGTTCCAGCACCCTACGAGGTAGAGCGCCACGTGCGCTATAACAATCGATGAGCTACTACCGAAAGAACGATTTGACCGCACAGTCATGCTCCATGTTTTTGTCTACTCTAATCTAGACTTAACCGCCGAGTAATCGACAGAACCGTAGCAACGGTGATGAATGATGGTGCGCCGAACAAGCCAGACGCCTGTAGCTCGGCCTCCGCTCCGAGGATCCATGTTGGAAGTACTGCATAGCCGATCCCGACACTAGCTGTAACAATCGGACTGACATGCCAGATACGGTCTCTCAACTGTCTAACTACCAAAGAGCGCATGGTCATGACGCTGGCGGACATACCTTGCTCGATGATGCGACCGTCCCCATGTCTGCGAAGCAGAATCCCTCCATGGCCACGCAGGGTGATGAGCAATGGTGCGATACCAAAGGTTTTGGTGACACCACTAGACAAACTCGACCACCACGCGACGCGCTCCATGCCCACTCGGCAACTAGGCCCGGCACCGGCTTGAGCGCACGTGAGGTCATCATACCGTGCCGACGAAGCCAGCCGGCCAAGCGCCCAGCGCGTGCTCACCGCCCAGCGAGAGCGGAGCGTATAGTCCAGCTCAAAGGCAACGGCTGCGAACGGCGACAGATTCGATACGGCGCTGGCATGTTCATCGCCGAGCCATACGCCGCCAGCAATGAACCGACCGAGGATAGATACCTCGCCCACCTGCAACTCGTCGAGTCTGCTCAATACATGGTTGCCCGAATCCGCACTCGCGACCGCGGGCCATAGTGAAGCCAGGAATGCGGCTCTCATCAGCATGCAACGATAACTGGAACGCAACGTGCCAGACCGTAACATACATACGATACCTTCTGGTACCCCCAACCGCCCTTGACGGGAAGAGATGTCACGTTCGAACAGCCAATTCGCGCTCACCGGGCTGCCTCACAACCTGGACCGGGCAGCCGGATCGACACCACCACCGGGCGCAACCCCTGTCCCTCGACTCGGAGTGCAACCGGACTCCCCACCAGTGCACCTGCATTGGCCAGCCCGGCCACGGCCAGATCCCCCCGAGCGTCTTTTTGCACAACGTGCTGATTTTCTTGCCAGAACGATAGGCCCATGGCGCGCGAGATCGCATCCGATGGCTCCAGTGTTACTCGCGCAACACGCAGATCGCGTAGACCCTCTATCGAAAACGCCACAAACAAATGGTTACCGATCCACCGTATCCAGCCAGCTCTCACAACCATGTCGGGCGTTGCCTTCCTTTGTCGCACTTTGCACCATCCATAGACCCGTTTTTTCTTCACAAGATCCGTCAACAGGGCACGCGCCAACAGGGACTGCCCGCGTTGCTCGATGAGCTTGTCTTGATCTGTGATGAGTTCTCGGTACCGGGCCCTGATCGACTCGAGTTCTTGGATGCGAGGTGCCAGCTTCTTATCCGCTGCGCGCTGGACTCGGGCCTGAAACTGCTCTTCAGCCTCTCTCGATACAAATGCCACCGGTGCATGGGCTTTCGCTTCGTCATCGACGGCATGGATGAGCAGGTGAACAACCAGATCTCCGGCCCATATCGTTGCGTAAGCATGTTTTGCTCCAGCGTTTGCCTCGACCAGAATCATCGTTGGAGCATCGGCATCTCCGGCTCGTGCAAAGCGGGTGAACGCGAATTTGTCCGAAGACCAATATTTGGCCTCAATGATCTCATACGGAAACGCCAGTGGTACGGTCGTTCCACGGAGGACATTGATTTCGAACGTTCGACCGCCCGTGGCGACCTCGAACGTCCTGGCCTCTATCGCGTTCGCGACAGATGGAAGCATCAGTGACAGCGCAATCGTTGAGAGAAGCCCGGCTCTTCGTTTCACGGTGAAACTCCTTTGTCGACGTGGAGCGGGATGGAACGGCCGCGCAGTACAACCGCATTACTCGGTGACTTCTGGCGTCTCTTCGCTCGTTGTTTGGGTCTGGCCGCCCTGGTTGAAGCTGGACGTTTTTCGGTCCTGGTTGGCTCTTGATGCTTCTGCGGATTGCTCGTTGGCTTGGACGACACAGCCCGGTTTACCTGTTTGTTGGGCTTGTCCGCGATCTCGAGGTAACATGCATTCTCGGTCTCGAGGCGCCAGCCAGCTTGCGGCGGCGTGCGATGCGTGACTTGCTTGCCAGACCCGGTATTGAATACGGCGCTTTCCATGTACAACACGAGTGAAACGCTCAAGAGGAGCAGCACGAGAAACCAACCCAGGGCAGTATTCCAGCGGCGCGAAACCATGCCCGGAGCGGTTGCATCTGTGACTGTGTCTGGCAGCCTACGTCGCCGCGGTGCTGGTTTGCGCCTGGCCGATTGTCCGTTCGGATTGACTGGATCACCTGTCATGTCGACCATCCGCCCGGTCTCCTCGCTGTCCAGTCCCGTTGGAAAATGCGCGGCGATGAACGCAGCGATATCGGCTGCGGACTGGAAGCGACGCTTGGTCGCGGAAACGACTTCGAGGTCGGCCATTAGCTCCTTGAATGCTGCAGAAAACTCACAGTCGGGATTGGCGATTTCCATCGATGTAAAGCGCTCGAAGACTTCGTCAAAACCCGCTTGCGTTCGATCGGCGCCTTGCGTATCGGGACCGTAGGGCAAATAGCCGCTGGAGGCGTAGAAGGCCGTGGCGAGCAGAGCCCATAGATCTGAATGCTGGGTGTGTTGTCCCGTGTGCACTCGCCCAGGGCATGCAAAGGCGACTCGACCCGTAAAACCACGAGCCGAATAGCCGTCATCATCCGCTCGGGCGAGGGGGGAGCGCATGGCAGCGTGGTAGAGGTGGGCACTGAAGCCAAGGTCTATCAGAGTGCCGGTGCGAAGGTCGATTTTCAGGAAGGTGGGGACACGCTTCCATCGGCTGTAGGCGACAATGGTCATGCGTTTGAGGTCAGCGGCCAGGATCTGGTGGATGGTTCGGCGCAACGGGAACTTTCGGGTGACTTTGCCGCGCTGCCAGATCATGAGGTATCCGGCGTTGCCGTGTTGGTCGACCACGATGCGCTGGCTCATGAAGGCGAAGCAGTCTTTTTCCAGAGCAATGGGGGCCAGGAAGCTGTAGCCTTCGGGGGATTTTAGTAGAAGTGTGCGTTTGCCGGTCTTGAGGTTGATGCGGTAGATGCCTGGGTCGGCCGATCCGGGGGGTTTGGGTTCGAGCATGAAGTGCTCGGTTTCACGGAAACGGATGGTAGCGATGATTTCGTCGTTGTTGAGCCAGGCCGCTGGCGTTGTGGGTGCCGGGGACCGAGATGGGTTTGGCAGCGGGCTCAACACCAGCAGTGGAGACGCTGGCAAGGTTGGCCTTGGCGGTCTGCTCTGCGGTCTGAGTGATGACAAGGCGGCGGATTTCCAGGGCGACGTCGGGCAAGTCTTCGATGCCGCGCTGGGGACCGACGGCGCGCTTTACGCCGATCGGGCAGCGGTCGCCAGCAAAGAGGCTCGATAGGGTTTGCCATATCGAGCATGGGTCGCCGAGCAGGCCGAATACGGCGTCCTGGTAGTCGCTTTTGCCGTCTTTGTGATTGGAGGCTCGCAGCCACAGGCGGACGTTGCGGGGCACGTCCGGGATGTCCCTGGAAAAGGTCAGGTCGGTGCGTTTTTGGCCGGTGGAATCGAGGGTGATTTGTCGGGCCCACAACGGGGTTTTGCAGTTGTCATGGCCGCGCAGCTCGGGAGTGGCCGGGTTGCGATCGCAGCTGCGCAAAACGAACAAATAGACGGTCTGGCCGGGTGCGCCCATCAGGTCGATGGTCATGGGCACATGGCTCTTCTGGATGGCGTTGGGCGAAATGCGTACTTCGGGGCCCCGGCGTTGAGCCTGAGCCGCGGCCCGGGCAGTCGGCAGCTGAATCCATGCGGCCAGGATGGCCAGCCAGAGCATTGCCTGGCGCTGGCCCCAATAGGCCACAGGTCGGTGATTCAGTATGGCTTGTGGCTTGCTGGTGCGGGTCATTGCATTGGCCTCGTGGCTCGGTGGTTAACGGGCGTCGCCGATAAGGACCCAGGCGGCCCAGAGCTGGGCGTTGGCGCCGTGGGTGTCGCGGGATAGGCGGCGGGCGTGGGTCAGGGCCTCGTCTTTGCGCATGCCCTTGCCGCCCGGGCCGCCAGTGCGCAGAGCGCGGTAGAAATCGATAAGGAATTGCCGGGTTTGTTCGCTCTCGGGGACTTTCCAGCGGGTCGCCAACACCGCGCTGGCGCCAGCGATCAGGAAGGCGCGGGTGAGGTCGAGGCGCTCGTCGCTGAGCATGGCCTCGGCCTTGGCGGTGTCGCAGGCAGCCAGGGTGACCAGTTCGGCGCGCAGGGGGATGCGAGCGATTTCGCCTGCAGTGAGGCGGTGATCGTGGGCGTTGCTCGAAGTGAGCTCGAGATAGCTGCCGGTGGGGTTGTTCGGGGCGTGCACGCCGTGGGTGGACAAGAGCAGGTGGCGGGCCTTGGGCGCGGCTTGCCGGTAGGCGGTGAAGGTTGCGTTTTGCTGGCGAAAGATCGTCTGGTTGCCGGGAAAGATGTCTGCGATGTCGGCAACCTCGTGGTCGGGAAAGTGGAGGCCCTGGCCTGCGGCCAGGGCAACCAGCTGTGAGCTCTTGCCCGAGCGGCGGCGTCTGGCGGTTTCGCGCTTGCGAAGGTGATGCAGTGCCGACAGAGACGGCGCGATGCTCACATGCCAGCGAGAAAAGAGTGGCTGGCCCCGGGCATCGAGCAAGGCCTCAAACGGCAGCTGGTGCAGGGGGCCGTGGGGAATAATGGTGAGGTGCCTGTAGCCGGCCAGAGCGTTGGCAAAGGGGCCGAGCAGCTGATCGAATAGAGCGCGGGCTCGGGTTTGGGCGCGCATTTCCCACAGCGGATTGGCCAACTCGCGGCGCAGGGCGCGAACGTCGCGGGCCAGGTCGCGACGCGACAACGCCAGGGTCTGAACCCGGGGCTCTCTTTGACCGGGTAGCAACAGAAAAGCGATGGTCTGGTCTGCGGCCGCGTAGTACATGAGAATGGGGCCGGCGGCGCGGGCCAGGGCCCGGCGTGTGGCCGGGGAGACGGGCTTCTGTCGGACCAAGGGCTGGTTGAGCACAGCCACGTCGACCAGTTCATGGATCCGGAGTTCGCGGTCGACATCGTGCAGGCGGGCCACGAGCCGGGAGCGCGCGCTCAATCCGTGGGTCTGCTCGAGTTTGCGGCTGATCTCGACGCGGTTTTTTTGCGCTTGCTGGCGCTGGCGCTGCAGGGCGCGCGTATCGGTGCTGCCCGCTGGCCGGGCACCGCGGGCCAGGAGATCGAGCAATACCGGCGCATGGGCGGCCTCGGCCAGGACCAGCGCTTCGCTGTGGCCGGTCGGTTTTTGGGCCAGGCGAGCAATCAGGAAGTCATACGGCTCCGACCAGTTGGCCATGGCGGTACGAGAGGCGTCGCTGCCTCCCCGGGTGCGCCAGCGCTCGAGCAGAGCGAGCGCCCGATAGGCTTGCTGGTTGGCTTCGCTGTGGCGACCCTGGTCGGCCAGGGACCGGGCCCGGGCCATTACCGCATTAAACTCGTTTGGGGTAGCGTCCCCTTTGGCAGCAAACTCAGCTGCACGCTGCGCGGCGCTTTCAGCCGGGCGGGCCTGGCCAAGACGCGACTGAACGTCGGCCTCGCCTAACCAGGTATTGCCCTGGCCCAGCTGGGAGCCCACCGCCACAAACTGCTTGCGCGCCTG
>JAKSDA010000629.1 GCA_022360315.1 Pseudomonadota bacterium | reverse complement strand
GAGCGACGAGGTTGCCGGCCTGGGAGCGGTGCAAGCTACGCGAGTGGGCGGTGGGAGTGGCAGAGGGAGTGAAGCGTCCAGACCTGGCGATCCGAGCCCACGTGGAGCTGCGGGGCGAGGACGAGCAAGGAAGAAACGAGTGGGACCAGTGGTGCAAGCGAGCACTGGGTCGATGGATGGCCTATCCGGTGCGAGAACACCAGGCAATCAGCCAGGCTGGGCACGCATATATCGAGCAGGTAACAGGAACGCGTATGCTGTGGATCCCGGGCGGCGAATTCCTGATGGGACTGAGCGAGCTTGATCCCGAGCAGGAGGAATATGACCGCTGGGCCCAGCCAGTGCACCGAGTACGCGTATCGAGTTTTTGGCTGGGCGAGCACGTGGTGACCAACCGGGAATACGGACGATTCACGGCAGACAGCGCGCATGCGGAGCCGTGGCATTGGCACGATGAAGGCTACAATGAGGCCGAGCAGCCGGTCGTGGCAGTGAGCTGGTACGATGCAGTGGCATATTGCGAGTGGCTGAGCAAAACGAGCGGGCGGCAGTACGGACTGCCGAGCGAAGCGCAGTGGGAATATGCAGCACGTGGCCCGGCCAGCCGGACCTACCCGTGGGGAGAGCAGGAGCCCGATGAACGCCGCGCGCATTATGAGTCGGGCGCAGGACCGTTGCCGGTGGCAAGCAAGCCAGCGGGCAAGGGTCCGTTTGGCACACACGATCAAGCGGGAAATGTGTGGGAGTGGTGCCGAGATCGATGGAACGAGCATGCATACCAGGGGCGAGAACACGCCGTGGCAGAAGACCCCGAGACCACCGAGGGAGCCACAGACATGCGACCGCTGCGGGGCGGCTCCTGGTGCCATGACGCGGAGTACCTGCGCTCGGCCTTTCGCTTCAGGGACGTCGCTGGCGACAGGAGCGTCAGCGTCGGCTTTCGCGTCGCGGCGTTCCCCCCGAGCCGGGCCGGAGGTTCATAGAAGCACTCAAAGGCCGGCAGGGGGCTTTGCCCCCTGCCGGCCCGAAAATGACAATATTGTCATTATGAGCGGTCGATACTGACAATATTGTCACGATGGTCCGTCGATATCGACAATATTGTTATTATGAGCGGTCGATAGTGACAATATTGTCAGATGGCCAGTCGATAGTGACAAATATTGTCACTATCGCTGATTCGATATCAGCGCTGCATGGCAGGCATCAAGAGACTTGACCTCGACCCGGATAGCTCCGACCATGGACATGGTGGAGATCTCCGGACCATACGTTTGCGTGGCCCATGGCTATCGGCCGCTATCGACATCAATGCTCAACACGAGCCGCTGCGGGGCGGCTCCTGGAACAATGACGCGGAGAACCTGCGCTCGGCCTATCGCAACAGGAACGACGCTGACGACAGGAACGACAACATCGGCTTTCGCGTCGCGGCGTTCCCCCCGAACACGCTGCTCTGCCGCTCGCGAGCACCGTGCAGGAGTCTCTCCACCCCCCCCGGCCGCGCGAGCGGACCGAACACTGCGCCGGCCTGTTCCAGTAGGCATCTGCTCGACCGTCCGGGCCGGCCCGATTGCTCCATTCCCATTTCATATTACTGAATAGAACCATGAAGCGCATCGGCAATTTGTTTGCTCATATCGTCGCGCCCGAGACCCTCCATGAGGCGTGGCTGGCATTTCGGCGCGGCAAACGCAGTCGAGCCAGTGTGCACCGATTCGAAAAAACCGCCCCCGGCCAGATAGAGCAGCTCCATCGTGACCTGGTCACCGGCACATACCGGCCATCCCAGTACCGGACGAGAGTG
Source organism: Pseudomonadota bacterium (assembly GCA_022360315.1). Classification (GTDB taxonomy): domain Bacteria; phylum Myxococcota_A; class Polyangia; order Haliangiales; family Haliangiaceae; genus JAKSDA01. The sequence continues at coordinate 5,537 of JAKSDA010000629.1, read as the reverse complement.
ATCACCCGGCCCAAAGCGCGGTTGATCGCAGCGGCGCCAGTACGCGACCGGGTGGTGCACCACGCAGTCCACCGAGCGCTGGCCCCGGTGTTCGATCCATCGCTGATAGAACATACGTATGCATGCCTGCCCGGGCGCGGAACTCATCGTGCGCTCATACAATTCGTCCGCAATGCGAGACGGTATCGCCACGTGCTGCTGCTCGACATTCGGCACTACTTTTTGAGCATGGATCACGACATCATTCATGACCTGATGGCCCGGCGGCTCAAGGACAAGTCTCTGCTGGCACTGCTCGATCGCATAGCCCGGAGCAGCGAGGGTCTGTACCGAGATCCGGCGATTGCAGCCCGGCTGGGGCTGCCAGCAGGGTTTCCACCACCGGGCCGGGGCCTGGCGATCGGTAATCTGACAAGCCAGTGGTGGGGTAATCACTATCTATCTGGGCTCGATCACCACGCCAGGCGAACGCTGAAAATCCCGCACGTGCAGCGCTATATGGACGATAGTGCGCTGTTCAGCAACGATGCGAGGCAGCTGGCCGAAGCGCGCGATGACATTGCGCACTGGCTCCACGTGCATCGGGGCCTGCGGCTCAAGAACCCGAAGGCGCGTGTCCGCGATACCGGCGAGTCGTTTATCTACCTGGGCATGCGAGTGAGCCGGTCGGGCATGGCGGCGCGGGCAGAGGCGATGGCGCGCATGGAGCGAAGGCTGAATGAGCTTGCGCTATGCGGCACACGGGAAGCGCTCGAACGCTCGACAGCGTCGTTTGCCGGCACCACACTGCAGGGCTGGCTGGGTTAGCGACTCTCGCTCGGCCGCGGGGCAGGTGTACACTGCGAGAGTGAACGAACAAACCAAAGAGCTATGGCGTTCGGCGGGCCGCTGTTATGCCAGGGTGGGGCGAGACGAAGATGCAGGTCGATGCTACCGAGGAGCGGGGGATGCGGTTAAAGCAGCAGAATGCTACGAGCGAGCGGGGATGTACGAAGAAGCGGCAAAGCAGTACCAGGAGGCGGGGCAGAATGCCCGAGCGAGCTGGATGTACGGGCATTATCTACGGAGGTACGAAAGCGGGCGAATAGTCCTGGGGCAAGGGCACGAGAGCAGAACAGTGCTCGAAAGGGAGCAATGGCGTCTGGCCAGGGCGCGATGTGAAGCCGGGATGGGACACAAGACCAGAGCGGTGCGAGCAGTGCTGGAGGCGTTGCAACGAGCGACGACATTGCCGGCATGGGAACGGTGCAAGCTACGCGAGTGGGCGGTGGGAGTGGCAGAGGGAGTGAAGCGTCCAGACCTGGCGATCCGAGCCCACGTGGAGCTGCGGGGCGAGTACGAGCAAGGAGTCACCGAGTGGGATGAGTGGTGCAAGCGAGCCCTGGGTCGATGGATGGCCTATCCGGTGCGAGAGCACCAGGCAATCAGCCGGGCTGGGCAGGCATATATAGAGGAGGTAACAGGAACACGAATGCTGTGGATCCTGGGCGGCGAGTTCCTGATGGGAGCCGAGGATTGGCGCTACACGCAGCCAGTGCACCGAGTACGCATATCGAGTTTTTGGCTGGGCGAGTATGTGGTGACCAACCGGGAATACGGACGATTCATGGCAGAGAGCGGGCACGCGGAGCCGGAGTATTGGTGCGAGGAAGGCTACAATGAGGCCGAGCAGCCGGTCGTGGGAGTGAGCTGGCATGATGCAGTGGCATATTGCCAGTGGCTGAGCAAAACGAGCGGGCGGCAGTACGGACTGCCGAGCGAAGCGCAGTGGGAATATGCAGCACGTGGCCCGGACAACCGGACCTACCCGTGGGGAGAGCAGGAGCCCGATGAACGCCGAGCGCATTATGACCAGGATGGGGATGCAGGACCGTTGCCGGTGGCAAGCAAGCCAGCGGGCAAAGGTCCGTTTGGCACACACGATCAAGCGGGAAATGTGTGGGAGTGGTGCCGAGATCGATTGAACACGCACGCATACCAGGAGCGAGGACAGGCAGTGGCAGAAGACCCCGAGACCACCGAGGGAGCCACAGACATACGACCGCTGCGGGGCGGCTCCTGGTACGGTGGCGCGGAGGAGCTGCGCTCGACCTTTCGCTTCGGGTTCGACGCTGACTGCAGGAGCGGCATCTTCGGCTTTCGCGTCGCGGCGTTCCTCCCGAGCCGGGCCGGAGGTTCATAGAAGCACCCAGAACCCGGCAGGGGGCAAAGCCCCCTGTCGGGCCGAAAATGACAATATTGTTCAGTATGAGCTGTCGATATCGACACTATTGTTCAGTATGGCTGGCTGTCATCGACAATAGTGTCAGTATGAGCTGCCGGTATTGACAATATTGTTACTATCGACATTCGGAGTGACGATAGTAACAATATCGGCTCATCGTATATTGACAGGGTACGGTCTGCTCGCCACATCTCACAGGGCGCAGACCCTCCCATACCTCAGAGAGCAGGAGTCCTATGAAACTATCTCTCAGCGACGTGGCCACTCTGATGAACAAATCGCCGCGGCAGATCCGTTATTTGATCACCACCGGCCGATTAAAGGCGCACAAGGAAGGCAAGTCCTGGCGCTTCGATTCCCACGATCTTCCGCTTACCAGCGAGCAGCGAGAAACACTCGTTGATAACGCCGATGCAGTGACGGAAGCGGCCAGCAAAGTAGCCGACAAGGCACGGGCCGCCGCGGGTGAGCCAAAGCGCCACTACTCGGTCACGGATCTGCGCGCCTACCAGCTCGGCGAGCCTCTGTATCGCCAGCTCATCGACGTATGCGGCCCCAACGATGCGGCCACCCAGCGATTGCGACGTGCGCTAGAGCTCTTGGCAATGGGATGTCATGCCTTTCACGGCCGGGAAAAACGCCAACACTACGCCGGGGCACGGGAGGCAGTGGCATCTACCATCACCGACTTGCGCCTGTCCATCGACGCAGACCCAACTCGCAGGAAACAACGCTGCGACCTGGCAGATACTGTAGAGCAAACCCTGCTGGGACCGATCAATGCGTTGATCCGCCGAGCCGAGCGCAAAATCCACCAGCCGCAAGGCAATCGAGCACAGGCTGCCAAAAATCCCCCCTCACAAGGCTCACAAGAAAGTACCCACAACGCCCGCTCACTCCCCCGCTGACTGCATTGCTCATCGGTCACGTAAAATCCACCTGCTCGGCTCCTCGCCGCCCGGTCCTCGACGCTCCGGATCGACCCGGCTGGGCATTTTCTTGCGACGGGATCTGCCTGGCAAGCCAGCCCAGAAAAATGAGACGCCAGGGAGTGTCCACTCCACTCGACACTCGACCCATCTACCCCACCGGGTAAGCAATTCTGTCCGGTTTGCATGGCCAGGACGGCCCCATCTTGGGTATGCTCGGCAGCAGCGGGTACGGTACAACCCATGGGGCTCACGTTCAAAGAGGCGTTGGATCAACAACTCATCAACGAGTTGGCCCGCCTATTTAACGATGAAGGCAGCATAATCACGCTGCTGGCCCGTGCCGAAATTCCCGAGGAACGGCTGCGCATGCCTGCCTCCAGGGCATCCCGGGATTACTGGATCCACGTTTGTCGCGAACTCGACCGCGGGATGGTCGCACCTCGCCAGCTCGAGGACGGCTCCGAGCAAAACGGACTCGACCGGCTCATGGCCGCTGCGGCCGACGAATATCCGGGCAACGACGTGCTGCGGCCGTACGCAACCGAAAATCGCTCCACCCAGCCAGGGCAACGCCCGGACGACTCGAGCCAGACGCCTCCCCAACGCCAGCAGCTCGAAATCCAGTTCTCGCACGCGCTCAACGTCGAGCAAATCCGCGATCTGCTCCAGCTCTGCCAGGGGCACGGCCTTCGCCTGGAATTCGACGCGTCCTCCGACGATCGCTCCCAGCTGGTCTTTACGACCGAAGGCTCGGAGCCCGAATCGACTGGCGAGGGGTTGCTCACGATCTCGCAACAAGTGCTCGATGTATTGCTCGGCCAGGGCGTCCAGGCGAGCAGCCGGGTGGTGAGCGCGCATTTTAGCGATTACTACATGGACCCGTTATACGTCGAGGGTCCAGACCAGGCTCGCTTCGAACTCGAGCGGGTCCCTGCCTCAACACGAGTCCGCGATGTCATTCGCATCGTGATCGACAATTACCACGACGACTTTTTTCCTCCCGACCAAACCGGAGCACCACGACGAGCTGTGCTCGATCAGGTCAATCCGAACGATGGCAGCGGACGCCGGCTGAGTCCAGACGACACGCTGCACCAGGCCGGGGTCAGGCCCCACGACACCGTGCGGGTTAGCCCCGATGCCCGGGCCGGCGCGGTTAATCCCAATCGCCGCAAAGAAGCTCTGGTTGCAGTAAAAAACCAGCTCATCGATTTTTGCGACTCAGCAGCGGCGAACCAGGTCGAATTCAACGCCACTGCTGACGATCCGGACTGGCCCACCGAATATCTGCTGACCTTTCGCGTCCCGAGCGTGGCGCCCCCTGCCGAGCCCGGTAGCATGCCCATACTCATCGAGTATCACGAAGTACTCATGACCTTGCCGCCCGACTTTCCAGTGTACGCTCCCATCGCTCAGTGGCAAACACCGATTTATCACCCCAATATCTGCTCGCTCGACGAACGCGATGCCCCGGGCCTGGTCTGCATGGGCGAGTTGCAACATAGCTACCGGCCTGGCCTGAATTTTGCCGTGCTGTGCCAAATGCTCATCGATATGGCGCGGTATCGCAACTACGTATTGCACGAACACTACAACAAAGCAGCCGCGCACTGGGCGCAAACTGAACAAGGCCGGCACATCATTGTCGAGCAGCTCGGTGGATGCAGCCACGAGCAGGTCTACGGCCTTGATGCCGCGCCACCAGCGCGGTCGCTTACTCTTCGCAAGCTGGATTGATGAGCACGGTCATTGATATTCTGGGCCCTGGCAATACGGTGCTCGCCGAGGCCCTCGACAGCCGCGAAGTGGTCATGCCCTTTGTGTTGCAAACGTTGAACACCGCTGTGCGCAGCAGTGTGAGCCCGCGCGATATCACTGTACGACCTGTGCCACTTGTCGGGCCCAATGATCCCGACGCGCCAGCGCCTGTATTGCCGCTCAGCCAACTAACATATCGCAAACCGCGCTACGCATATCTGTATATTGCGGTCCAAGTGCGAGGCGACGTGGTCTATCGCCATCACCATCGGGTCGGCGAAGCAGTGGACCCGGGGCTGGCCAACTGGCTCGAACGTAATCCCGGGGCCGAGCGGGCAGTGGCATTCACAGTGCGGCGCGTAGAGCAGTCTCTCGCATCTGCCCGGTCTCTCGCATCTGCCCAGGCCCGTAGCACCCGGTCCAGCCGCTCTTTGCTTCGCCTCCGGCCCACGCCCGCGGTCGAGGGGGCTGCCGACATAGAACCAAACCCACAGCGCCCGGCCGAATTCCGCGTTCGCCGAATTGCCGAACCGCCAGCTCCGCTGGCAAAGCGGGGGCAGTTTGTCCATGTGACCGAGTGCGACCCAGCGGATTCGAGTTGTGTCGAACCGATTCCAGCCGGG
>JAKSDA010000173.1 GCA_022360315.1 Pseudomonadota bacterium | reverse complement strand
GGAAGGAGAGAGCTTGTGCTCGTAGAATTTGCAGATCTCGCGTTCTACGTGCCGCTGCTCTTCTTCCTCGGCTGCTTGTTTGGTGTTTTTGGTCGGTGTGCCGCCGATGCGCTTTTTTGATCCGTCAGGGAGACGCATCACTTTCTTGTAGCGCCAGCGACCGTACCGCTTGTCGCGATGTGCCGGCATCAGATTTCTCCTGACGGCACCTCGCAGCCTTGCTCCAATTCCTCGATGACACTTCGGGGTATGCGAAGGACCCGCTTGCCCACGCGGATGACCGGTATCTGTCCAAGCTCGATGGCCTGGTAGATGGTTTTGACATCGACCTGCCAGCGGTCGGCAAGCTCTTGCACGCTCAGGACCGGCCTGTCGCCCGTCGCCCTCTTGCGACTCACGGCCCGTCTCCGTACAGGGCTGGGTGCGGGTGGTGGGGAGCATACGCCAGATTCTCTGTTCTGCCGCTGGCCACGACCTGGTTCGGCGTAGCCAGCCGTACCTCACCCTGGCGGGCTCTGACCCACCCGTCAAGCGCGGTCCGCGTAAACAGGTGCGTATTGCGCGGACCGCGCCCGATTGGCACGAGCTGGCCACGGCGAACCGCCTGGCGGATCCCGGCCGTGGATTGGTACCGTAGGTACTTGGCTGCCTCGCGTGTGGTGAGATAGGGCGACTCGTGCCTTGACAATGCTAGCTCCCTGCGGATTCATTCGCCGCTTTTCGTGCCGAGGAACTTGGCGATGTTGGGGAGATGTCGCGTTCGCAGGCCGCCTCCGCCGGGAAGGCTGCCGAGGAATGCTCGCCCGTAGCCCTTGGTGACGATGCGCTGATCGAGCACGACCACGACGCCGCGGTCAGTGCGCCGTCTTATCAAGCGGCCGAAGCCCTGGCGGAACGCGATGATCGCGCGCGGCAGAGCGTAGCGATGAAACCACCGTTTGTCGGTGGAACTGATCGCGTCGACGACTGGGTCTTCCGGCGATGGAAACGGCAGTCGGTCGATGACCACGCATGAAAGGGCCTCGCCGGGGACATCGACCCCTGCCCAGAACGCATCGGTACCGAGGAGGACCGAACTCACGTCTTTGCGGAATTCCTCGATCAGTGCGGTTCGTGGCATATCGCCCTGCCTGAGGACTCGATAGCCACAGGTGGCCGAGAGCCGCTCATGGGCGGCGTCGAGGTTGCGATACGAGGTAAACAAGGCGAGCGTTCGACCACCGGCGAGTTCTATGATCTCATGCAGGCACTCGGCCACGGCCAGGCGATAGTCATCGTCGTTTGGGTTGGGCAGGCCCGCGGGTACGACGAGGAGAGTCTGCGATGAGAAATCGAACGGAGTCTCGGCGATCACGGTGGCGGGACGGTCCAAACCGAATTCACTGGCGACGTAGTCGAATCGCCCGTTCGACGATAGAGTCGCCGAGGTCACGACCACGCTC
>JAKSDA010000010.1 GCA_022360315.1 Pseudomonadota bacterium | reverse complement strand
GCGATCAGCTCAAAGAGATCGCCGCCGACCGACGCATACTCGAGCACTGCCGCACCATGGCCCGCGAACGGCTCGCAGCGGCCGATGCAGCTGCTTTCTCTTTGGAAGCCGTGGAAACGCAGCTAGAAGCGCTAACGGCCCGTGTCCGCGCCGCGGCTCCCAAAGACCGCAAGGCCATCATCCAAACGATCATCCCCGACAATCAGCCTTACGGCATCACCATCTGGCCAGACGGCAAGATCGACATTCGCGGCGGCATCGCGGTGCCCGCGGCGCGCAGAAGTTGTCACAGCACCTGCCAGGGCAAGATGGTTTGTTTGACAACCGGCTAGCCGGAAGCAGAGTCGTGCTCTTTCAGCTGGTTGCACAGGTCAATGTCGGCTCGTAGGCCGCGACGGGGTCCCGGGAGTTGCCAGTGGGCTGATTGCCTGGTGGTTGCCCGATAGCGTGTGTTGGCATAATTACGCCGAAACGTCGCCGAGTAATCCGGGGTCGAAACTCGCTTAAGAAAGTACGTATTGCTCTGCCAAATACGCTAGACACAACCGCTCATTTGTGGCTAAAGGTACCTTCGTTTCATGGAGATCTTGGGCCAAGAGAACCCGGTGATTGCCGCTGTCCGCGAGGTACCGTTTGGTATGCCGCAACCGCCCGGGCTGCCATTGCCGGCACAGCGGATTGGCCAGTACGAGTTGATCCGCGAACTCGGCCGGGGTGGTATGGGGGCGGTGTTTCTCGCCCGCGATCTCAAGCTCGGTCGACGGGTAGCCATCAAATTTTTGCATACGACCGATGCGCAGCTGAACGCTCGGTTTATTCTCGAAGCCCGGGCTACCGCGCACTGCAGCCACGAAAACATCGTGGTCATTCACGAAGTCGGCGAGCATCAGAACCAGCCATTTATGGTGCTCGAATACTTGCAAGGCGCGCCGCTGAGCAAGCGCTTGCAGTTCGGTCGGCCCATCCCGCCCGCTCACGCCGTGGAGCTCATGCTCCCGGTCGTGCGTGCCCTGGTCTGCGCCCATGAGCACAACATTGTGCATCGCGATCTCAAGCCCGATAACATCGTGGTCACCGACGCGGGCACGGTCAAAGTGCTCGACTTTGGCATCGCCAAGTTGTTGCACGGTGCGTCCCTGAACAACCTGACCGAGAGCGAAATGCCCGCAGAGCAGCGCATGGCCGCGGTGCGCGACCACCTGGCTCACGTCCTGGCCGGTCCGGACGACGTCACCCAGCGGCAGCGCAGAGAAGCCGCTGGGTCATCGCCACCGGTGGTCCATACAAAAAAAGGCGCCCTGGTCGGCACCCTCCCGTATATGTCGCCCGAGCAATGGGGCGCCGATACCGTCGACCACCGGACAGATATCTGGGCTGTTGGCGTCATTCTGTTCAAGATGGTGGCAGGTCGGCATCCCCTGGAGCATGT
>JAKSDA010000332.1 GCA_022360315.1 Pseudomonadota bacterium | reverse complement strand
TGTCGCAGGTGGATGTTGTCTTGGCCATGGCGGCACGGATGGCTTATGGGCTAGAGCGCACCACATCGGTGGAGGCCTTGCTTGCTCTAGCCGGGATCTTCCCTGCACGTCAGCAGATCTTGAGATGTTTGCTGCGCTACCTGTGGCGACGCGACCGAGCGGCATTGATGGCAACCAACACCCTGATCCCTGATCGACACGTATTGGCATATGAGTTGGAGCGCGTCTTCTTCCAGCGCTCCGTCTGTGGCCATACACTCTCCACCCCTCTTCCAACCCGACGCGCCATCATCTTTGGTGGCATTGACCGGGCACTTCGCGAGGAGTGGCAGCGCCGGTGGAGGACATCTACACAGGGAGCTGCCCTCCGTGAGGTTCTTCCGAGGGTCGGAGCGCAGTGGCGACTGGAGGAGATGACTAGCTTGGCGAGCACATGGGATATCACACTTGCGGCCCGCTTCTTCACTGGCCATTGTCACTTGGGGACCTTCCAGACCCCGTGGCATGAGGATGAGGATTGGGTGGAGTGCCCTTTCTGTGCAGAGGCCTTCACTCGCGTCCATTTGGTGTGGGAGTGCCCTGGTGTGATCGCTGAGCGCGAGGGGTGCTTGGGGACGATGTTGCCTACTCGTGTTGGAGAGTGGTCGCCACTACTAGGGCGAGGGGCTGCTAGGCTGGGCCGTTTTCTGCGGACGGTCGGACTGCTGATTGACCGTCCAGTTTGAGCTGGATGGCATATGCTGGGGATTAGAGGTTTTTTTCTGGCGTCTTGGATATATATGGCGATTTCACTACCATGGGGGTACTTTTTGACTGTGGGGATCTGGGTGGTGGTCCATTTTTAGGGCCATAATTTTCCTTCTCTGCAGTGTTTGGGCAGCCCAGGAGTTCTGGGCTATTGGGGCTGGCTTCAGCTGTTCCTCTTCTCGGGTTGGCTCTCCTTTTTGATATGATAGATGGGCACACGCCCTTGTATGCGGGACATCTTGCATCAGTACTTGGACACTCAGCGACGCGTGACATTACCTTGGTGTAGGTCCACGCTAGGAAAGGCACTTGTCTTAGTGTTCTTTCTTTAAAGATGCATTCACATTCATTCACACACACACGCAT
>JAKSDA010000300.1 GCA_022360315.1 Pseudomonadota bacterium | reverse complement strand
TGGATTGCCACACCAGGAACGATTGCGGGCGAAATGGAGACAACCAAGACTGTCATTGACGAGCTGGCACACACCATCCATGATCGCTACCGCGCCTTGTATCTCGACGCGCACGATGCTGCTTTCCGGGAAGACCCTGGCCGTGCACTGTGGTGGCGTTCGGTGGTGCGCCTGTACTTCAAGCTGCAGCAAGCCATGCCCGACAGGCCACGGATCGTGCAATGACCGACCGAGATCTCGAACGCCTGGCCGAAGCGGTAGCGGATCGCGTTGTGACACGAGTGATCGCAGCAATCGAGCGGCGTATGATCACAGCTGCATCGGCTGGCGCTCCCGGAGAGGAGCACAAATGTCAGGAGTCATCATACATGGACCATATCAACGCCGAAATCGCTGGCGCCTCATTATCAAGGAGGGCCGCCGGACAATCGCTAGCAAAAGCTATCCAACGCGCAAAGCAGCACAAGAGGCAAAAACTGGATACACCGAGCTCACCAGAGCCGACGACTTATGGGCCGAAGCAGCGCGGCTCGAAGAGCAAGCGGCTATCGTCCGCGCAAAAGCCGAAGCCGCATCGTCAAAACCGACGACAGTCGGGGACTTGATCGATCAGTATGTGCAGTATGTGATGTATCTGCGCGATCACAAGCAACGCAAGCCGGATACGGTGAAGACCACCCGGTATCAGCTGAACGCGATCTTGGAGCCGGTACGCGACATGCCAGCTCGAGGCCTGACGCGATCTCGCGCCGGAATCGCTGTATCGCCAACGGGCGAGCGATGGATGCGCGGCGGCGACCCATCACGGAGATCTACGCCAGGCACGAGCGCTGTGGCGATGGGCGGTCAAGAAACGCATTGTGCAGCCCGGACTGTGGGACGACATCGAGCCGATCGGTACACCATCCGAGGGCAAGGAGCAGCTCCATCCGGTGGCAGCCAAGCTCGTCTTTCATCGAGCGCTAACACAGGCTCAGTCACTACTAACCAAGGACAGACGACGTCGCAATCAACCTCAAGGCGCAGCGGCTGTGCTCTGTCTACTCGTTCTCGGCATGAGGTCAGGCGAGGTTGTGGCATTGTCGCCATGGGATCTCGATGATGGCTTGCTGCGGATTCAGCGTGGCAAGACAAAAACCGCGCGCCGCTGGGTGCGGATCCCCAAGGAGGTATGGTCGGCCCTGCAACCACATGTTGTCACTGCTCGAGAGCAAAATCGGGATCGTCTGTTTCCGTTCAGTCGGAATTGGATCAATGGCCACACCAATCGTCTATGTCGAGAGATTGGCGTTCCCGAAATCTGCGCTCACGGCCTGCGCGGCACCCCAGTCCAGTATTGCTACTGAGGGTGGCGCTGTGGCCGAATTGGTAGCTCGTCAACTCGGCCACAGCGGACCGAAGTCATCCGACGCCACTACATTGATCCGGCAGCTGCCATGGAGGCCGACATTACACGAGCCATTGCCGAGCTCACAGATGATGAGGGCAAGAGTCCCCAGCAAGAGCCTGTCCGTGAGCAACCCGGATCGGGATGCGCGGGAAACCTCTCGGCGGGAAACAGTTTCCCACACGAAAATGCCGTTCAGCAAGTATCAGGGGCGGACGACGAGTCCTGAAATATTACAACAAAGTAGAGGGTGCGAAGGGGGGGACTCGAACCCCCACAGCTATTAGCCACTAGATCCTTAGTCTAGCGCGTCTACCAGTTCCGCCACCTTCGCAGTCCAGCGTCATGCTGGACGAACTGTTTAGACTCAGCCTCTTCGTCTGTCAAGCGACTATAACCGCTTTATTTGAATAGGCTATTGTTGTCAGCTGCACTACACTGGTGCATTGTATCCAGGCGCTGGGATGGATTCGTCGAGTTATAGCGAACCGCAAACAATGTCGCGTTCGAGGTTGGTCTTCGGCCTCTATGGCGCGCTTGCGATCATCGCACTGCTGATCTCGGCAGGACGCGAGGATGTGGATATCTATCGCATCGCCGGAACCTCGACAGCACTCTGGCTCGGGCTGAGCCCGATCATCGGGGTGGCCACCGGAATTGTCGTGGTACTGCTCTCGCGCATGGCTGTCCGGCGTTTCCGCTGGGCCCAGGCCCTGCACCAGGACTTCCGCAGCCTGCTCGGTCCGCTCACATCGCGCGAAATTCTGGTCCTGGCACTGGCTAGCTCGATCGGCGAGGAACTTCTGTTTCGCGGTGCACTGCAGCCGTGGTTCGGAATCTGGCCACAGGCACTCATCTTCGCCCTGCTCCACATCGGGCCAAATCGGGGATTCTTGCCCTGGACACTCTCGGCATTCATACTCGGTGTCGCTTTCGGCTACATGTTCGAGTGGACCGGTGACCTCGGCGGCCCCATCGTCGCTCATTTCACGATCAATTACCTGAACCTGCGCTATATCGTTCGCAATGACCTGAAGGAACTCCGGGCCACCCGCAAAGCAACCACACCCCGAGCACAATCAATCAATCCCGAGTTCCAGCACACCAGTGCCACCCCGGTCGACAATGACAAGCCGGACAGACCGGCCAGCGGCCCGGGCACCGCCCCCCACACGTGAAACAAAAACCCATTCGCCGCAGATCAAACCGGGCCGCTCCTGTCGCCAGCCCAACAGCCGCGCCGGCCGGGACTCCGGCAGCCGGGGACTTGGCCCGAAACTGATCGCCCGAACGCAAAGCTCTCGGGCCGCCCACAGTCACCTCGCATCCTGTCCGAACGTGATCCTGTAACGTTCGCAATCTCAGCCAGTTTTTTGCTCGCCTTGGAGCGGAGCTGTAGTCTGGCGTCATGGGCCGCTTCTATGTACTCACAACGAGCCTGCTCGTGGCTGTCAGTGCTCTATGGCTCACAGCCCTGGCCGACGAAACCTCGACCGGCGACAAGCTGCGAATACTCCACAGCAACCGCTTCACATTCACCGATCAGGGCATCCCGTTGCTCACCATAGAACTCATGAGCGGACAATCGCAAGTCGAGCTCTCGTCACCACGCGGTGTAGTGGTCCGTCCAGATGGCGACGGTGGAAGCGAGATCATCAGCGGACGACACTGGACCGTGCGAATCGAGAAACCAACCACCGGTTCAGTGCGAGAATGGTCGGTGGTTGCAACCCTGCAGCCCGACGATGACCGCGGCCTGGCCCACGCCACGGCAACCTGGCGCAGGCGTGGCCACGAGCCCGTGCAGTTCGAGATCGGTACAGTTTTCGGCGTGGATGGCGAAGTCATCGATACCCGTGAAGTGCTCGTCGCAATCGCTCCGGTCGAGGCACCACACGGCGCTCAACGAGCCCGAGAGATCGCGCGCAAATACAACGTGGCCACCCGGGTCCATCGCGAACTCCACCGCCGTCCCCGGGGCACCATTGTGGCCCGAAGCGGAACCACCGTGGTCCGCAACCCGTCGGTGATCTGGTTTGCACCACGCGACGCCAAAGGAACCATCGCAGTCCAGGACGTCCTGGTCGGCGGCGGCGGATCCCAGCTCGACACCAGTCGCGAAACCCGCCGCTACTTCGGCAGTGTCTACGTAACCGTCGGGCGCGATGGAAAATTGGTCGCTGTCAATGCAGTCCCGGCAGACAGATTATTGGCCGGCCTGGTTCCAGCAGAAATGTATCCCGACGCACCCGAGGCAGCACTGGCTGCACAGGCGATCGCAGCCCGTACCGAGCTCCTGCAAAAAATCGGTACCCGTCACCTGACCGACCCCTACCTTCTATGCTCAAATCAGCACTGTCAGGTCTACTCGGGCGCCGGTCGAGAACACCCGCGAACAACTCGCGCAGTGGAACAAACCCGGGGCTCGGTGCTTCTCCGCGAAGGAGGCGGACTGGTCGACGCCCGCTACAGCGCGTCGTGCGGCGGACACGGCGAACACAACGAGAATATATGGGGGGGAGCGCCCGACCCCTCACTGCGAGGACGTCTGGATATGCCCAAAAATAGCCGGGCGGCCAGCTGGCTCACCGACGGAATCGACGAAAGCAACATTACCGAATTTCTAAGTCTGTCACCGCAAAGTAGTTATTGCGGATTGACGCGTTATGGCAAAGGACGTTTCCGCTGGCACAAACGAATCAGTCTGGCCGAACTCGGCCAACATATAGCCAAGCACTATCCCCACATCGGGACCGTCCGGGCGATAGAACCCCTGAAACGTGGCGTGTCCGGACGAATTCGCAGGCTGCGTATCCGTGGTACCAAGGGCACCGCAATCGCCTCGGGCGATCTGCATATTCGCCGCCTCCTGGGCGGGCTGCGCTCTTCCATGTTTGTCATCGAAAAGGTCGGAACAGAAGCTTTGCCAGTTGCTTTCGAGTTTCATGGGGGAGGATTCGGCCATGGTGTCGGTATGTGCCAGATCGGTGCAATCGGTATGGCAGAGCATCAGCGATCCCATCGTGAAATTCTGAACCACTACTACCCAGGCAGTCGTATCCGTCGCCTCTATTGAAATTTTGCACCCGAAAGTCGGTTTTTTTCGGATGCTGTCAAATCATCATTTACGGTGACCAGGTGTCGTGGTTCAAAATCTAAAGACCGCTTTCGCAAAGGACTGTGGACAATCAGGAGACTGCAAACGATGGCAAATGGCACAGTCAAATGGTTCAACGACGCGAAGGGTTATGGCTTCATTCTGCGCGACGATGGGAAGGATGTGTTCGTGCATTATTCATCGATTGAAGGCGACGGCTTCCGGACGTTGAATCAGGGGCAAGTAGTCGAGTATATCGAGCACGAGGGACCCAAGGGGCTCTATGCCTCGAATGTGCACAAGCTCGAGCACATGATGCAGCACCACTGAGAACCTCCATGACAATGCGCAGAGGTATGCCTGTATCATAATCGAGCGACTGCTGCCCGCGACGGGGGCACCTGGTAGCAGTCGCACACAGCTTGCCGGGACGAGCCACTACCCAAAACGGGAAGGGAGTGGCTCTTCGCCTTTTCGGCGAGCGAACGAGTCGGTGTTGTTTTCCGACCTGGTCGCACATGCCGCGGCCGCGGCAGGCCCGATTGTGTCGCACCGCTGCGCGACGACACCCGACTGGCGTCGCCACCGCCGAGCTCTCATCGCCGCCTCCCAAGCGGAGGTCGCCACCCCCAAGCTCGCGGCTTGTGCAGTACACTCCGCGCCATGCGACGTGCGAAGATCGTTTGTACTCTAGGCCCTGCCTCTTCTACTGCGGAACAGATCAGCGAGCTGATCGAAGCCGGGATGGATGTGGCCCGGCTCAACGCCTCTCATGGCACGCACGAAGAGCACGCCGGTCGCATTCGACTGGTCCGTGCCGCAGCGGAGAAATACGGGCGCGCGGTCGCCATCTTGCTCGACCTTCAGGGTCCCAAGATCCGCGTGGGCAGATTTGCCAGCGGTTCGGTCGAATTGCAGTCCGGACAGGAGTTCACCATCACCACCGACACCAGCGTGATCGGCGACCAAAAACGGGTTTCCACCACCTATGCCGGGCTTCCCGGCGACGTCAACATCGGCGATCAGATCCTGCTCGATGACGGCTATCTGTCTCTGGCGGTCACCGACATCGTCGGTCATGAGGTCAAGACCATGGTGCTCTCGGGCGGGGTATTGAAGAACAACAAGGGCATTAATTTGCCCAACGTCGAAGTATCCGCGCCGGCGATCAGCGAAAAAGACCGCGCCGACCTGGTTTTTGGCCTGCGCATGGGCATCGAGTACATTGCGCTGTCGTTCGTGCGCACACCGGGATGTATTCGCGAAGCTCGCCGGCTGGCCGTGGTGGACGACCGCCACATCCCCATCATCGCCAAGATCGAAAAGCCTCAAGCTCTGGATCACCTCGATGAAATCATCCAAGAAGCCGATGGCATCATGGTCGCGCGGGGCGATCTCGGCGTCGAGCTCGGTCCCGAGAAGGTTCCGCTGGTGCAAAAACACATCATCGAAGTCACCAACAGGCAGGGCAAGATCGTCATCACAGCCACTCAGATGCTCGAGTCGATGATCCAGCACCCGCGGCCCACCCGCGCCGAGGCCTCGGACGTGGCCAACGCCGTGCTCGACGGCACCGGCGCGCTCATGCTCTCGGGCGAGACTGCTGCTGGCCAGCATCCGATTGAATCGGTGCGCACCATGTCGCGCATCATCACGGAGATCGAACACAGCGCGCACTACCGGTTACTCGAACCGCCGCACCTGGCGCTGGAAGTATCGGCCAACGCCATCGCCCACGCTGCGACCATCGCTGCCAAGGCGATGAATATCAACACCATCGTCGCGGTCACCGACTCGGGTGGTTCGGCGCGGCTGGTGAGCGAATACCGACCGGAAGCTCAAATTATCGCCCTCACCACCGACGAGGCCACATATCGCCGCCTGGCTCTGCACTGGGGGGTCACGCCGATCTTGGCAGCACCGGCCGTGACCATCAATGAACTCATCGAAACCGTGGAGGTCGAGTTGGCTGAGCGCCACCTGGCCCAGTCGGGCGAGTACGTGGTCATTACTGCGGGGATGCCCATCGGTTCGGGCGCCAGCACCAACATGCTCAAGGTCCACCGCATGCCGTGATCTCTGCATACGGTTACACCTACGCCCCGGCTCGGCCGGGGCCTCGCAACAGAAACGCCTTATTTGATCCACAGGGAAGGTGTTTGTGTTGATGCGTTTCTGTTTATCTTCTCGTACAACTACCGATGAATGAGACCCATCGCAAAGGACATGAGCCCGGGGCGACCGAGTCGTTCGCTCAGGCCCTGAGCAGCCCGGCTGCGATCATCCGCATGCCGGGACGTTCCTGGGGCTATTTTTGGGTTTATCTCGCCCTTGCCGCCTCGTTGCTCTTTGCCACCGCGTGGCTGTTTGGGGCCCACCGAGATCGCATCGAGCGGCTCGTTCTCGACTACCTCTTTCCCGAGTCGTGGCAATTCGCTGCCGGCACGCTCGTCGAGCACTTCTTTGCGGCGCAGCACCGCGCGGTCATTATCAACGCGATCGTGGCCTCGTCGCTCATCGCCGTGTCAATCACCCTGTTCCCGGTCAAGGAACGGTTGAGCGCCTCATTCGAAGTCGGTGCCCGACTCGTCGACGAGCCGATGCGCGAACTCCCACTACGGATGCAGGCGTGGCAGGAAATCAAGCTCTTCGCCCTCTTCATCGCAGTGCAGGGGACCATCTTCCTGATCGGATTTGCCCCCGATCGAGCGTACAAGCTGCTGGCAGTGGCGCTGGGATATCTGTTCATCTGCTTTACCTTTGCGGCAGATTTCATCTCGCCGCTCCTTCAGCGCCACGGCGGCCACTACTCCCGCATCTTCAAGACCTTTTTGCGCCGCCCGCTCACCGCCCTGGCCTTTGGGGCGCTTTTTTCGGCTCCAGTCCAGATCGTCGAACTGGTGTGGCAAATCAATCCGTCGTGGACCTGGAACACCGCGCTCTTTCTGCTCTTTGGGGTCAATGTCGTGTGCATCGCATGGGCAGCTGCGTCTGGCACCTGGCTGGGCGCCCAGCTCTTTGCAGTATTTGCCCGGGTGCACCGGTCCAGTGCGGCAACCCGCACTGTGGCGTCCCTGACGGTCCTTGCCCTGCTCGCCCTCAATGGCTATGCCTACGGCTCGCTGGGCCTGGCCGTGCACCACAAGAGCCAGATCTTGAAATGCAATTACAACATCGACTTCGGCTCCATCGATGTCGACATGCCGAGGTTGCGATCGCTTCTCGATGACCAGGTCGAGGTCGGCATGCGGGCCGATGTGCGAATCGACAACCCCACCCCGTTCGATGTCGTCATCGAGGACAACGAGGTTGTGGTCACCCATCGGGGCCAAAAAGTCGCCCACACGAGCATTGCTCCGATGTCGGTACCAGCGGGCAGTCAAGTGACCCAGCAACTGCAATTCACGCTGGCGGTCAAGCCGTCGTTGGTCGCCAAAGGGCGCGCCCTGTTCGACCGCGAGGCATGGCAAATGACCCTGTATGTGGACGTCGCGCCGCATTTTCGCGTGCCCATTCTGCTCCTGGGTCAGCCCCGGTGAAGCCGCATTATTCAACAACCCGAGATGGTTGATACAGCCTCACATGATTCGAGAGACACCTGAGACAAGGCGGTCAACGCCCCAGCCTCCTGGTCATACGCAAAACACGTGCCTTGCTATGAAAACGCAACCTGACCAGGGTGGAGTGAACGGCGCGGCGAAATCGAATCGCCTCGAGCGCCCCGGTCACGCATTTTCTGACCACCTTGTCACCGAGTCCGCGCAGTTTGTCGACTGTCGCTCGCCCGTTTCGTCGGATATGTAGCTGCACTGTCAAGGCACGGCGCCCGCGAGGCTGCCTCTCGCGCCACTCGCGAAAGCAGACCTCGAGTTCACGCCAGCGCTGCTCGACACCACGCGAGACGACCGATAACCGCAGTCCATTTCTGCGCGGCGGGTCGGTATCGTCTGGAGCATCGCCTTCATCGAGAATCTCGCCTTCATCGAGAATCTCGCCTTCATCGAGAATCTCGCCTTCATCGAGAGCTTTGCCCTCGGCATCTCTCTCATCCTCATCGAGCCAGATGACCGCTTCGCGCGCATTGTGCAGTACATCCAGGCGATCCTCGATGCGCTGGATCTCGTCGTCGAGCAACTGACGCAGTTCCCTGAGCAATCCGCGATCCGCACCGACGCCCTCGACAGTGGTACTGTACACGTCGCCTTGCTCGTGTATCGAGAGCGGCAAAACAACCTCGTTGCCCGGTGAGGTATTCTTGTCCGAGGCGCCGTTGGCCGTTGTCGAGCCGACAAACATGCCCCGCAACACTCGACTGATCGAATCGTCGGTCACCCGGCCGCTCGGCTCCGCAGGAACTCGGCTTGCCATGCCTTGCCGAGACCCCCGGCCGACCGGATCGATGTCATCCATCGGCTCAAATGATCCGGTCATTGGCGTGGTTTTGCCCGGATCCGGATGGCCTGTCTGGTCCTCCGTGACATCAACGGAAATGGGCCTTTGTCGGTCCAAAGGCGTGGTTCGTGCAGTCGAGTTGGTCTGCCAGGCACCGAGGAAGTAGCCGATCAGGCACACGAGGATCAACGCGGCGGTCATGGACACAGCGATGCGGGTGCGCGAACCATGTCTCAATGGCGGCGCGAGTGCCTGCAAGAGTGCGCGCATGGACCGATATCGATGCTCGGGTTGTGGGGCAAGCCCCCTGGCGAGTGCGTCGTGCAGCCACCTGGGAATGTCGTCCTGGCCCTGGGCGTCGGCAAAGAGCGGAGCTAGCGCCTGGTCGCGGGACAACTTGAGAATAGCCAGAGGCGTGTCGTGCGCGCAGGGATGGCGGCCATACAGTGCCTCGTAAAGAGCCACGCAAAAGCTGAATTGATCGGACCGCGCGTCTGCGGGATGGCCGAGAAACTGCTCTGGCGCCATGTATCGAGGTGTTCCCATCACCATGGGCCGCGCTCGTTGCGGTCGTGCATCAGCGGGCCAGCCCTTCGCCTCGGCACGATCGAGCCGTTCGCCGCCAAACCAGCGAGCCAGACCGAAATCGGTCACCCGAACCCGTCCGCGATCGTCGACCAGGACATTCTCGGGCTTAAAATCGCCGTGCGCGATCCCGTGCTCGTGGGCGTGAGCCAGCGCGTTTCCAGCCTGCTTAAACGTCTCGAGAATGGCCATAAAGGAGCGATCCCAGCGCCGTATCCACTGGTTGAGAGTGTCGCCATAAACCAGCTCCATCACGATGTACGTCTCCTGGCGAAACGTACCCGCTTCGTGCACGGTGATGATATTGGGATGGTCGAGACGAGCCATGGCCCGGGCCTCGGCGAGCAATCGCTCCTGGGCCTGGACGGCCAGTTCAGCGCTGCTCGATGCACTGTGCAGAAGTTTGAGCGCGACGTTGCGGTCCAGTTGGGGATCGTGGGCCGCAAATACGATGCCCATTCCTCCGCGGCCAATCTCATGACGGATCTCAAAGCGACCGACATTGGTCTTCGGCTTCAACGTGAGATGTGCTCCGACACCGGCGGGCGCTGTAGGCGCTTCCGCGATACGCGACGGCGATGCACCCACAGCAATCAACCGCCGGCGACACAGTACGCACCCGGCGATATGCTTTTCTACGGAGGCCGCCTGAGCAGCCGGCAGAGTCCCCTCGACAAACTCGACGAGGGTGGTGTCATCAATGCATCTGCTCACAATGCCGTCCTATCGAATCGTCGGCCGCCCGGCCGCTCCGCTCCGCATGAACTCGCATTCCTGGCCGGAACGCCCAGCCGATCGGACCAATTCGTGGGTGCTGTCACAATGCACATCACTAAATGAATGCGCGTTTCCCCCTCCGGTTCAGACACAATTCAGCGTGAGTGGGTTGCAAATAAATCAGTGAGCTCTGTGCCGGGCACGAAGTACGCATTCGACTCATGTAGGCAGGATCCCTCACCCTGCGCCTGCGCAGCGGTGTAGTGACGAAATGGGTATCACGGAGTCTACATTTGTATTGACGATTGTACTGGATTCAGGATTTAACCGACTGACTCGGTAATTCAGCAGTGAAACAAGGACAGGGCTTTCAGATGTTTTCAACAACGATCACGTGTCTTTTTGACAGTTCTTGCTGCGTTCTCGGTATTCTTCACCACCGGTTGCGATGACGATGACGGCGGCGGGTTCGGCGACGATCAGGCCAGTACCAGCATTCAGAAGCTCACAGGGTGTTTTTCGGTGCGCTATCGCCTTGTCGAGGACACCGGGCGTGAGTTCTTCTTCGACGAGAACATCGAGTACATGGATATGGCGGAGCAGGGTGACGGGTATCGCGCGCGCAACGTTCTGGTGACCAGTCCGCAGTCGGCGTTCTGGAACGAGACGACTATGACGTGCTCCAGCGCAGAAACATCATCCAGATGGCCGACGACACCTGGATCCAGTCCGAAGTCAACGTAAAGGCACTGGAAGACGGCACGCCGGTGGCGAGCGAGGTCGGTTGGATCGTCTACACCGAGCAGGAGACCGCCGATGCCTGCCAGCCGGCGATCGACTTTGCGGTGCAGCTCTGACCCACCGGAGGTCCGGCGAAAATGCCAGGCGGAGTTCATACCGAGCAAGCAGCCGCAGTGATTTCAGCCAGTTGCGCGTCGTGAGGCCGGTGCCTTTGCAGCCGGCGGGTCCGGCTCGGCCCGGGCAGGACCATCGAGTGCAGCACAGTGCCCCGGTTGTACCCCGGACAGGAGACGTGCGACCATAGCGCGCTGTGTGCGGGGTTCTGGCCGCAAGATTTCATCGTTGCCCGGGCGAAACCAGGTGATTGCTCGTCGCCCGCGCGACCGCATAGCGGCGTGGTGGGCGACGGTCGCCTGGACGGTCGCATTGACCGGTCTTTCCTGTGCGTCGTCCGGGCCTAAATCCGAGCTGCGCATTCGTTTTTGGCACGCCTTCCAGGGCGAGGAGATCGACGTCTTGAACCGCACGCTGGCCGCATGGCGTCCCGACGAGCGCATCTCGGTCGAACCGGTACGCGAGACCTTTGCCCGCGGCTCGATCATGCTGCGGCAAATTCTGGTCAAGGGCGAAAACTGCCCCGACCTGGCCCGCATCGATGCCACCTGGTTGCCCGGTCTGGCCGGGGATCAGCTTCTCACTCCCCTGCCCGACCGACATCTGAGTCCGCTCCGCTGGCTCGATCGGGCCATCGAACTGGTCCGGTATCGAGGTGTGGTCTACGGCATTCCGCAGTCGATTGACGGTTTGGCGCTCATCCATCGCACCGCCGAGGTCGCCGCGTCTTCGATCCCGTGGCCGCCCCGGTCGGCCGACGAGCTCTTCACCAGTGCCCGCTCGCTGGTCGGGGCCGGCCGCTACCGCGTGGGTATCCGGGTCGACGGTTACTGGTTCGTGCCGTTTCTCCGCCAATGGGGTGGTTCGCTGGTCGACGTCGAGTCCGGCCGGCTCGGCATCGACACTCCGGCCTCGGCCGCGGCCTTGACTCGCTTCGCCGAGCTGGTCAAGACCGTGGCGCCGCCGCCGCCGCCGCTGGGCAGGGAAGCCCAGGACGAGGCCCGCCGGTTCCGCGCCGGCAGCTTGCCGATCGTGATCAGCGGTCCGTGGGCAGTCATCGATCTGACCGGCGGCGATACCACCGGTGTTGCCGTATCAGCGCTCCCGGGTGCGCCGCTGGGCGGTCAGGTCCTGGTGGTTCCGCGCTGTGCCACATCGCCTGATCGGGCCTGGAAACTGGCCGAATATCTGACCTCACCAGAGGTGCAGGCCAACTGGGCCAGACGCCTGGCGGTGATACCGACAACCGAAGCTGCGGTGGATCGAGCCGGTGATTTTGTAAAGCAATTCTATCGCGCTCTGTCCGGGGCGCGCCCGTTGCCGCGCCATCCCATCACGCCCGAGTTATTCGACGCGCTCAATCGAGCTGTTGCGGCCGTGGTGGCCGGCAACGCCACTGCGGCCGAGGCCCTGGCCGGGGTGGCTCGAGCGTGGAGCCGGCTTTGCCAGCAGTACGGCATCGAGCCCAGGCCGCACGAAACCCAGTCGGCGCCGGCCACCTCGCCGGCCCCGTCAGACTGGTCCGGGCCGGGGCAGCCCCGGTCAAAGCGCCAGCCGGGGGGAGGCGACACTTGAGCCGACACATCAGCTTGATCACCCGAGTCGTGGTGGTGTTGTTTTCGGCGGCCATCGTACCGACCGTATTCGTCGGTTATCTGGCCATCCGCAACGCCGAAAACGACGTCGAGCGCGAGGTCGTGCGCGGCAATCTGGCTCTCATACGAGCTCTTGGCGCCTCGCTCGACGATCGCCTGCAAGGGGCGCGACGTGCCATTGAACTGGCTGCGGCAGCGTGGGCCGACCATCGGCCGGCAGTGGTGGCAAGCGAGGTGAGGATGGGCGAAAAACTCCCGGCCCGGGTTCGGTCATCGGCCGAGCGACTACTCGATCGACTGCGTCAGGAACTGCCGCTGGTGTCGACGATTTCGATCACCGACGAGGATGGCCGCGTGGTCTACGGCCATCCCCGGCCGCCTGAAATCGGCACCGGCAAAGACACCTATGGCGGTTATATCAGCGACATCTTTTTCGAGAACGGCCGGCCCAAGATCGGCATGGTGGTCCGGGTGAGCAACCGCACCGGGGCGCTGGTCGCGGTATTTGTCGCCCGCCTGGACTTGGAATTCGTATCCCAGGCGCTGCGCGCCCTGGTCGAAGAATCTCGTCTGGGCCACGGCGCCCGGCTGTGGGTGGTGGACGGCCACGGCCGGCCTGTGGCTCGTTCCGACGGAGTGCCGATCTCGGCGGCGCCGGTACTGCGCAACGCACATCCGGCTGTGGATCGCGCCCTGCAGTCGACCGGCGAGGGCAGCGTCGAATCGGACGGTATTCTGGCCGTGTACAGCAATATCGCCGACTATCAATCGGTGCGTGCAGTTCGCTGGGCCATCATTCTCGATCAACCGGCCGAGTACGCCTATGCGCTGGCGCGCAAAACCAGGCGTGACACGATCTTCACGGGCGTGGTGGTTCTGGCCCTATCGCTCTTTTTGGGCGTGGCTCTGGCCACTCGGCTCACCGGGCCGCTGCACCAGCTGGCCGAGCGGGCCGACGCCATTGCCGGAAACGGCGCTCCGGGCATGCAAGCCGGCGATGCGCCGGCTGCGCCGGTCGACGCACCGGGCGAGATCGGCCAGCTTGCCCTGCGCATCGAGGAAATGGCCCGGCGCATTGGCGAGCGCGAAAAACTGCTCGCAGCACTTGCCCGCGGCGATCGCCTGGCCTCGGTGGGCACCATGGCGGCCAGCCTGGCCCACGAGATCAACAATCCGCTCACCACCATCATGGGATACGCCAAATACCTGCTCGAGGGCAAAGAAGAGGACCATCCCGACCGTATGGGGCTCGAGCTCATCGCCGAAGAAGCCGAGCGCATGAAGGGAATCGTCGGCAACCTGCTCGATTACTCGCGCAGCGATCGCGCGACCGGACCTGCACTCGGCGTCGCCGACGTCAATGCCATCGTGCGGCACACGGCCGATCTACTGGTTCCGCAGTTGCGGCGTTCAGGCGTTCACCTCGATATGAAACTGCAGGAAAACCTGCCCGATGTGGCGTCCAGCCCGTACGCGCTGCAGCAAGTGTTTGTTAATCTGGTTCAAAACGCGGCTCAGGCCATGCCAGAAGGCGGTACCGCCACCATCTCCAGCCGCACGGCACCCGGTTCTATCGCAGTCGAGGTGACCGTGACCGATGAGGGTCCGGGCGTGCCCGAACAACTGCACAGCCGCATCTTCGATCCGTTTGTCACCAGCAAGGAGGCCGGAGCTGGCACCGGACTCGGACTGGCTGTATGCAAGCATCTGATCGCGAGCGCCGGCGGCAGCATCGGCGTGACCAGCGGTCCAAACCGGCGTGGTGCTTGTTTTCGGGTCGTGATACCGATTGCCGACCCAGGTGCCAACAACCCCGCAACGCATGGAGAAGGGCAGGAGACCCAGTGAGTGCATCGAGCAATGCGAGCGTCCGGGCCCGCGCGGGAACCATACTGATCATCGACGACGAACGCGGTATACGCGCACTGTGCCGCGACGTGCTCAGCCGCACAGGACATCGCGTCGAGGTCGCCGAGACCGGATCGTCGGGCCTGGCCAGAGCGTCATCCGATCGATTCGATCTGGTTTTCTGCGACATCAATCTACCCGATATTGACGGATTATCGGTACTGTCTCGGCTATTGCAGCTGGACGTGCCGCCGACGGTGATCCTGATTACCGCGTTTCCCTCGGTGGAGACTGCGGTGCGCGGCATGAAGCTGGGCGCACGCGATTATGTGACCAAGCCATTCACGCCAGACGAGTTGCGCATGGTCTGTGATCGGGCATTGACCGAGGATGCCATGCGCGGAGAGAACGCCGAGTTGCGTCGCGAGCTGGCCAACTTGATCGGCCGGGCGCCGGGTATGGAGGATTTGCGGGCGACCATCGCCAAGGTGGCGGGTTCGGATGCCACGGTATTGATATCGGGTGAGAGTGGTACGGGCAAGGAGCTGGTTGCCCGTGCGTTGCACTACGAGGGTCAGCGGGTGGGCTTGCCATTCGTCCCGGTCAACTGTGGTGCTCTGGTCGGCTCGCTGCTCGAGAGCGAGCTATTTGGCCACGTTCGGGGTGCTTTTTCCGGCGCTGACCAAGACAAACAGGGTTTGTTCGTCGCGGCCAGCGGCGGTACGATTCTACTCGACGAGATCGGCGAGTTGCCGCTCGAGCTCCAGCCCAAATTATTGCGTGTCCTTCAGGACGGCGAGGTCAAGCCGGTCGGCGGTGTGGAGCCGATTCGGGTCGATGTGCGGGTCATTGCTGCGACCAATCGCGATCTGGCCCAGGCGGTGCAAAAAGGCCATTTTCGCGAAGACCTCTATTACCGACTCAACGTCATCACCATAGCAGTGCCGCCGCTGCGCGATCGGCGCGACGACATAGCGCTTTTGGCCGGTCATTTCGCCGAGATCGCAGCCCGGCGGGCAGGCCGTGCGAGCATGCAGATAAGCGCCGAGGCCATGGATTGGCTGACCCGACAATCCTGGCCGGGCAATGTCAGACAGCTCGAGAATGCGATCGAGCGAGCGGTGGTTCTGGCCGCTGGACCGCGTCTTGAAGTGGCCGACTTCGAGACCCGCGCCGTGCCGGCACCGAGCGCGGGTCCGAGCGGTGAAGACGACCCGGTCGGACCCGACGAGCTGATCTCGCTCGACGAGGTCGAGCGCATCCACATTCTGCGGGTCCTGCGCGCCTGTTCCGGCCAGAAAACCAAAGCCTCGGCCATCCTCGGCATCAACCGCACCACCCTGTGGAAAAAGCTGCGCCTCTACGGCATCGAGTAGACAGAAATCGTGTGTTTCTGTTTAGTATGCTGTCCCGTGGTCGCCAATCGAATCGGCGGAGGCAAACTGCGAATGATGAATCGACGACAAATGCTCGGCGGAATGGGCGCCGCGCTGATGTGGGCGGGATGCGGGCCGAGCAAACGCACGGTGGCCCGCGACCTGGCCGAGCCGAGCGCGGCCCAGTTGCCCGGCGCCGAGATCGCAGAGCTCGGAATCGCCGAGCTCTCGGCGCGGATGAGCGACGGCAGGTGGACCGCCAAGCGGATCACCGAGCTGTATCTGGCGCGCATCGAGGCGATGAACCGACAGGGGCCGACACTGCGCGCGGTCATCGAGATCAACCCGGCAGCAGTCGCGATCGCCGACCAGCGCGACCGTGAACGGCGCGACGGCAAACTGCGCGGGCCGATGCACGGCATCCCAATACTGCTCAAAGACAACCTCGCCACCGCCGACAACACCGAAACCACTGCGGGCTCGCTCGCCCTGGTCGGGGCCAAACCGGGCGCCGATGCGCACGCGGTCAAGCGGCTGCGCGAGGCCGGGGCGATCATTGTGGGCAAGGCGAACCTGAGCGAGTGGGCGAACTTCCGCTCGAACCACTCGATCAGCGGATGGAGCGCACGCGGCGGGTTGTGCCGCAACCCCTATGTGCTGGACCGCAACCCGTGCGGTTCGTCGTCCGGCTCGGGCGTTGCGGTCGCCGCCAGTTTGTGCGCCGTCGCGATCGGCACCGAGACCAACGGGTCGATCGTGTGTCCGTCATCGGCCAATGGCATCGTCGGCATCAAACCGACCGTTGGTGCGGTCAGCCGCACCGGCATCATTCCGATCTCGCACACCCAGGATACCGCGGGCCCGATGGCGCGCTCGGTCGCCGACGCCGCGCTGACGCTGACTGCGATGATGGGCGAGGACGCCGCCGACCCGGCCACTGCGGGGCGTTCGGCGGTGGACTATACGAGCGCCCTGGACAGGGACGGCTTGCGCGGCGCGCGCATCGGCGTCGGCCGCAACCATTTCGGCTTTCACCCGCGCGTCGACCTGCTGATGGAACAGGCGATCGAGACCATCAAGAACGCCGGCGCCGTGATCGTCGACCCGGTTAAAACGCCGACAGGGGTCGAGGTCGGCGCGGCTGAAATTACCGTGTTGCTCTGCGAGTTCAAGCACGGCCTCAATCGGTACCTGGCCAGCCTCACCGGGTCGGGACCCAGGACGCTGGCCGATGTGATCGCGTTTAACGTGCAACACGCCAACGAGGAGCTGGTCCACTTCGGTCAGGACCTGTTCGAACGAGCCGACAAGACCGAGGGGCTCGACGATCCGGCATACCGGAAGGCGCTCGCCGAGCTCGTCACTCGCGTGCGCAAGGACGGCCTCGACAAAGCCCTCGATGAGCACAAGCTCGACGCAATATTGGCCCCGACAGGGGGCCCTGCCTGGACCAGCGACCTGGTCAACGGCGATCACTTTTCCGGCAGCAGTTCGACGCCCGCCGCCGCTGCTGGCTATCCCAACGTGACCGTGCCAGCTGGCCAGGTAAATGAGCTGCCCGTCGGCATCTCGTTTTTCGGCCGGGCGTGGAGCGAGGCGACGCTGATCCGGATCGCGTACGCCTTTGAGCAAGCCACAAAGCACCGCCGCCCACCGACGTACAAGCCCTCGCTGGAGGCAGCGCTCACCCCCCACAGTTCAGCACACCGGCCCGTCTGCCGCGGGTGAGTGTACACGGTTCACCGTATCAAAGAATCAGTATCACGGACATTTACCCAGGTCGAGAACATCGGTGAGCAGCATATTCACCGGCCGCCGACAAAGTCGGCATTGCTCGCGGCGCGAAAAGCGTTCAGGCATCTCTCCTTCGGTCACAGGGGATTCATAGCTTGAATAATGAACGATGGGGTCCTGCGACGAGCCGATCGACAGGCCGGATCGAGAGCACGCAACGTCGATACCATGAGATGCCAGTTCCCAGCTACGGGGCCGTAGTGGCCTGTAATGGCCTGCAATAGCGTTTTTGCCGCTCATGCCTTAGACTGCGTCTGCACGATTGATACTCGGATCGGCCGGGTGCAGGCCGTGTAATTGCCACCGGCGAGGCGACAATTGCACGCTCGTGCGTCCTTCCGCGCATGCCGTCGGAGGGCAGAATGCGGCCGACCTCGATTACAGACCCTTCTGTTGCGCGTGATTCGAGGTCGCAGAACACCGAGGTCGGAGAAACGGAGAGACCTACCATGATCGATGAAAAACGGCTGAACGAGATCTTGGAGCGCCATCGCCCGAAGTTGTTGGCCATGGACTCGAGCACCCTGGTCCATCCCCGGACGAACAGAGTACGGGCGCTGGCCTTGACCAGCACGCTGGTCGAGAATTTCCGCCCCATCGCGCTCGAGGATGAACTCAGTGCGGCCCGGGCGAGGCAGAGCCAAAACCAGCTCGACGGCCTGGAAGAACGAGCTCTGGCCTATTTTGCCGCAGATCTGGCGTGCGAGGAGAGCGGGTCCGGTGAACAGAGCCGCCGCTCCAAACTGTCCACTCGGGCCGCCGAGCACAATCGGTATTTGCTCAAATGGGCATGGCCGCTGTTTGGCGATGAACGCGATCGAGTCATTCTGCTGTCCGATATTCAGCACGGCACCGGATTCCAGGACGACGCGGAAGACGTCCTTCGCCTGGTCGAGCTCTTTCGCAGCCTGTGGCAAGAGGCAGCCGGCAAGACGCCGGTGACCCTGAAATTCCTGGACCAGGCCGAGGCCAATGCCACCGAGTTGGTCACTCTGCTCGATGCCAAGGCCAATGACAAAAAACGCGAACTGGCCTGGCGGGCCTATACCGCATGGAGCAATGACTACAGCGACCTCATGAAATTGGGCCGTTACCTCTTGCGCCACACCCGTGGAGTAGAAGACATGTTTCCGGGTATTTCCAGGAGGCGCGCAGCAGCGTCGCGGCGACAGAGCAGTCCTGCTGACAGCGGCAGCGAAGCCGATGGCGGCATTGGTACCGTCGCCATGAGTGATCCCATGGCCGCTCTTGACGCGACCGACGATCCCCAGGTCCAGGCCAATGCGACAACGAGTGTCGCCGATCGTTCGCGCGGCAAGAACACGGCATGACCTGGGGATGTGGCTCTTTTTCGGCAGCCGGCTGCTGTTCCGCTCGGCCTTCCAATAGTTAACCCTACTTGATTAGTCCTACGGTCCGGCAGCTTTGTCGACCAAAATCTCCGCCAGCGTCACACCGATCTTCTGTTTGAGGCGCCATTTCATCACGGCGAGGTAGAGGCCATGCTTGTCGCATCGACGCCCTACTGCACTGTCGCCGCGCTGACTTGTGCGCAGATCACTCGCCCTCGGTAGCCAGAATTTCGTCGAGCAGATCAGGCTCGATATTGCCGCCGGTCAGGATGCACACTGTGCTGCCAGTGGCCGCAGGCTCGACCGCGCCTTCCATAAATCCGGCCAGGGCCACTGCGGCTGTACACTCGACGACAATGCCGGCCGCGCGGTAACAAAACGCCACTGCACGGCGGATGGCCTGCTCGCTGACCAGGGCAATGCTGTCGACGTGCTGGCGCGCGATCCGGTAAGTGCGCTCGGCAACCGGACCCTCGCAGCCCTCGGCCACGGTCGGCTGGCCCCGGTAGACCGTGACCGCCCTGCCCCGCTCAAACGATTCGTACATGGCGCAGTTGTTCTCCGGCTGAACCCCGATCACCCGGATCCCCCGGCCGGCAAGTTCCATCCCCAGGCCGGAAATCAAGCCGCCACCACCGACCGGGCAGACCACCTGCGACACCCCGGCATCCTGGTCGACAATTTCGGCGGCCAGGCTGGCCCCATTGCCGCAAATGATCATGTCGTCGTCAAATGGCGACACAAAAACCGCCCCACAAGCCGATGCGCGCGCTCTGGCAATGGCCTCGGCGTCGTCGTAGGTGGCGCCATCGACCACGACCTCGGCCCCGGCAGACTCGATATTGCGCCGCTTGACCGGCGGCGTGGTCTCGGGCACCACGACCGCGGTTGCAATGCCCAGCCGAGACCCGACCAGGGCCACGCCAACCCCGTGGTTGCCGGCCGATGCAGCAACCACACCGCGCTGGCGCTGGTCCTGTGACAGGCCGGCCAGTTTGTACGCCGCACCGCGCAGCTTGAAGCTACCGGTTCGCTGCAGATTTTCCAGCTTGAGCGATACTCGCCCGATGCGCGCCTGCACCGCGGCAAAAGCCAGAAGCGGAGTACGCCGAACCACATGGGCCAATGCCGGATGGTCCACATAGCCCGGCGAGCAATGCGATACCCGCTCACCACTCACGACAGAGAGCCCACCGTGCCATCGACGCGAGCCCGGTCCGATCGGGACGCCTGACTGCGACCGCCGGGATCGGGACTGTCCAGGTCAGCACCGTCCAAGATCGACGCGGCCAGGTCGTAGTCCGACGCGTGCATCACCCGGGCGCGCACGAAGTCGCCCGGCCTGGCCGTGCCGTCGGTCAAATACACACTGCCGTCGATGTCCGGGGCCTGTCCGTACCAGCGCCCCTGCAGGAGCAGATCGCTCTCGTCCGAGATGCCCTCCACCAACACATCGATCTCGGATCCGATCCGATCTCGATTCTTGGCCCGACTGACGTACCCCTGAAGGGCCATGAGGTGATTGCGGCGGTTTTCCGCAACCTCGACCTCGACTCGGTGGGGCAAGAGCGCCGACACAGTGCCCGCTTCCTGCGAATAGGTGAACACGCCAACATGATCGAACTCGGTCTCGCCCACAAACTCGCACAGATCGTCGAACGCCTGGTCGGTCTCGCCCGGATGCCCGACAATGAATGTCGTGCGCAAGACCAGTCCGTCGATGCGGCTGCGCAGGCGCTCGATCAGATCGCGGACCACTCGACTCGAATGGCCGCGACGCATGCTCTTGAGCAGGGTATCGTCGATGTGTTGCAGCGGCACATCGATGTACTTGGCAACCGCCGGCTCACTGGCGATGACATCGATCAGTTCGTCGCTGAACGCACTCGGATAGGTGTAGTGCAGCCGGATCCAGCGAATGCCGTCGATGCCCCCCAGCGCCTCGAGCAGGGCGGCCAGGGTCGGCCGCGGCTCGGCCAGGTCGGCACCATAGCGGGTCAGATCCTGCGCGATCAGATTGACCTCCACACAACCCCGCTCGGCCAGCGAACGCACTTCGGCCACCACCGATTCAATCGTTCGACTGCGCTGAGGGCCGCGCAGTTGCGGAATGATGCAAAATGCACACGGCCTGTCGCAGCCCTCGGCGATCTTGACATACGCGCTGTACACCCCGCCGGTCACCAGTCGCGGACTCGCGTGATCGTAGAGATACGTCGGCACCTTCGAAACCTCTGCCATGGGCAGCGATGTGCTCTTTTTGCGCCCGATCACCCCGGCAATGCCGGCGAAATCAGCCGAACCGAGAATATGGTCGATCTGTGGAATCTCGGCCGCGATCTCGTCCGGATAGCGCTGGGTCAAACAACCGGTGACGACCAGCTTGTCGCACCGGCCAGCCGATTTGTACTCGGCCATCTCGAGGATAGTCTCGATGCTCTCCTCTTTGGCCGCGTCGATGAATCCGCAGGTATTGACCACGATCACATCGGCCGCATCGGGCTGCGACACGATGCAATATCCGGCCCGGTCGACCTCGCCGAGCATTACCTCGGTATCGACCCGGTTCTTGGGGCAACCGAGCGAAACAAAATACACGCTTTGCACATCGCGGGGTGGTGAAGACACAGCGCTGGCAGTCTTTCTTGTCGCCGGGGGCCCTGTCAATCAAAATACTTGCAATAGAATTGCGACAGGCCGGGACGGCCAGTCCCCGGCAGTGAAGGGGAACTGCAAAGAAAACAGATACATTGCAGGGGTGCGACAAAGGCTATCAAGAGCTGTGGGGCGAGGTTGCGAGAAAGTGGTAGCGTGCGGTTGATGAAACGAGGGATCCCCGCACTTGGTGCACACGTCGTTCGCGGCCAGGCTCGCGATACCTCACCGCTCCCTGCGGTGTCCGCTCACCTGGCTCAACATTCGAGATGGCTCTTCTTGCTCGTCGCAGCTGCCAGTATGGGGCTCTCGCCCGGCCCGGCCTGGAGCCAATCGAAACAGCGCCAGCAAAAGGTCAAGGCCAGCTCGTATCGGATGCCGGCCCCGATCCTCAAGCGGCTGATCGACCGGCTGCCCACGCCGTCGGTGAGTGCCAGCCCCGACGGCCGCTCGCTTCTGATCATGGAAAAGCCCGGTTTGCCCGGTATTGCCGAACTGGCCCGGGCCGAGCTCAGGCTGGCCGGCCGGCGCATCGATCCGGCCACGCACGGGCCCAGCCGGATCCGCCCGCTGTCGAAACTGCGAATCATGGCCCTGCCGGGCACCGCCCAGCGAGTGGTGAGCGGTCTGCCCAAGGGCGCGCGCATCGGCCGGCCCGAGTGGTCTCCCGACAGCCGGACCATCGCGTTTTCGGTCACGGGCAGGCGCGGAATCGCGCTCTTTGCCGCCGACGTCGCGACCGGGCGGGCGCGCCGGCTCACCGACTACACTCTGAACGCCACCACCGGGCCAGCCTGCCGCTGGCTGCCGTCGAGCAAGGCGCTTTTGTGCAAAACCGTGCCGACCGATCGGGGCCGGCCGCCCGGGCCGCCGACCGTGCCGACCGGACCGGTGACCCAGGAGAGCTCGGGAAAAAAAGCCCCGGCTCGCACCTATCAGGACCTCTTAAAGAATCGCCACGACGAGGCCCTGTTCGGGCATTATTTCACCTCTGGGCTGGTTGTAGTCGGGCTTGGTGGCGAGATGCGCTCGCTCGGCATCCGGGCAATCATCGTCAATGCCGAGCCATCGCCGTCGGGCCAGTACATCCTGGTCGAAACCGTGCACCGGCCGTACTCGTACCTGGTGCCGATCTGGCGCTTTCCCCGGCGTGTCGAGGTGATCGACCGCAAGGGCCGGCTGGTCCGCCGCATAGCCGATCTGCCCCTGGCCGACGATATTCCCATCGGCTTTGACTCGGTGCGCACTGGCTATCGCGAATTCGGCTGGCGGGCCGATGCGCCGGCCACGCTCTACTTTGTCGAGGCCAGGGACGGCGGCGACATGAAACGCAAGGCAACGGTGCACGATCGCGTCTATGGCCATCCGGCGCCATTTCGCGGCCAGCCCACCGTGCTGGTCGATCTGGCCATGCGCTACCACGAGATAACCTGGGCCAACGATCGGCTCGCCATGGTCCAAGACTGGCGGTGGAGTGACCGGCGCTATCGCTCGCTGGTGATCGATCCCGCGGCGCCGGGCAAGGCGCCGCGAGTGCTTTTTGAGCGGTCGTGGGAAGATCGCTATGGCGATCCCGGAACCCCCCAGCGCGAGCCCACACCCCAGGGTACCCGGGTGCTCAAAACCGCCGACAACGGGCGCACTCTTTTCTATACCGGAGACGGTGCCTCGCCCGCGGGCGACCGGCCATTCGTCGACAAACTCGACCTGGCGAGCGGCAAGTCGACCCGCCTTTGGCGATCGCGCGCGCCCTACTACGAGCAACCCCTGCGCATCCTCGATCGGGCGGGCAACCGGGTGTTGACCGTACGCGAGTCGACCGACCAGCAGCCGCAGTATTTCATCCGCGACCTGAGCTCGGGCAAGGTCCAACAGCTCACCCGCTTTCCCCATCCTCACCCCGAACTCAGAGGGATGAAAAAAGAACTCATTCACTACCGGCGCGCCGATGGAGTGGCGCTCACCGCAACTCTGTATCTGCCCCCCGCACACAACCCGGCCCGCGGTCCCCTGCCCATGGTGATGTGGGCTTATCCGCTCGAATTCAAGAGCGCTTCAGCGGCCGGACAGGTCGACGACTCGCCTCACCGTTTCGCCCGGATCGATCATCGGTCGCCGGCAATCTGGCTCCTGCGCGGATATGCCGTGCTCGACCACCCGAGCATGCCCGTGGTGGGAGAACAGAAGACCGAACCCAACGACACCTATGTGGAACAACTGGTGGCCAGCGCCCGGGCGGCGATCGACGAAGTGGTTCGCCGCGGCGTGGCCGACCGCGACCGCATCGCCATTGCCGGGCATTCATACGGCGCTTTCATGGCCGCCAATCTGCTCGCCCATTCGGATCTCTTTCGCGCCGGGATCGCCCGCAGCGGTGCCTACAATCGCACTCTCACTCCATTCGGATTCCAGGCCGAGGAACGCACCCTGTGGCAGGCCTCGCCGACCTACATCCGCATGTCGCCGTTCTTGCACGCCGACAAGATCGACGAGCCGCTCTTGCTCATCCACGGCGAGGCCGACAACAACTCGGGCACCTATCCGATGCAGAGCCGGCGCATGTACAGCGCGATCAAAGGTCTTGGCGGTACGGTCAGACTGGTCATGCTGCCCCACGAGAGTCACGGATACCGGGCCCGCGAGTCGATCATGCACATGCTGTGGGAAACCGACCGCTGGCTGAGCAGGCACGTCAAACCCAGACGCGCGCGCCGTTCTGGCCGGTAGTGAACGCCGGCCACCCGGCGGCCGGCAAATTACCGGGAGGACAATACCCCTTGGGGTCGCTTTTCTGTAAGATGCGCCGGCGAAGATGGCGCGAAAGAGCCATCAAGGAGACAAACCTTGAGTTCAGATTTTCTCGAAGAGCGCCGCAGATCTCTCGAAGAGAAGTTCTTCCACCAAGAGAACGAAAGGGACCTGCAAGCATTCCGCGACAAGCTGGCCAAACAGACCACCAGGGACGAGCTGCGCAAGGCCTCGGGCATGCAGGACGATGAAGTGCTCGACAAACTGGCCGAAATGGGCATCACCGGCGACACGGTCACCGCGCTCTCTCTGGTCCCCCTGCTCAAGATCGCCTGGGCCGACGGCAAGGTTCAGGACAACGAACGCCAGGCTATCTTGCAGGGAGCGCGGGGCAAGGGAATCGAGGAGGGGTCGCCCGGCGACGAGCTCCTGGCCCGCTGGCTGAGCGAGGAGCCCGACCGCCATCTCTTCGAGGCCTGGGCAGCGTACATCAAGGCGCTGCGCGGCGAACTCACTGCGGCTCAAACCGAGATCCTGAGAACCCAGGTGATCCGTTTCGCCAAGGCCGTGGCCGAGGTGGCCGGCGGATTTCTCGGCATCGGCGCGGTATCGCAAGAAGAAAAGCAGGCCCTGGCCTGGATCGAACGCGTGTTCGACGAAAAACTCGCCGAGAAAAAACCTTCTGGACCCAACGAGCAGGCCGAGGCCAAGGTCGGCGGTGCCAACGACGCCGGCAGTGCTGATGATGCCGACGACGCCAAAGACGCCAAAGACAGCAGTGACGCAAAGGACAGCGAGGCCAGTGCGGCCGACAAGGCCAGCGCAAAGGACGAGGGATCGGCGGACAAAACAGGCGGCGACGAAACCGTTCGAAACGACTGATCTCTTGCATACCGAACCCGGTCGCCCCCACGCCGATGGCCCGGAGCGGCGCTCATGCCACTCATCAAGCATCGCCCGCGAATTCGTCTCATGCTCATCCCCGAGCTCAAGCCGGGCGAAACATTCGTGGCCACAGTGGTCATCGAGGCCCGTCGCGAGGTCGCGGTCGAGTACATTGACGTCGATTTCGAGGGCATTGAAGAGCGCAGCATCGGAAGTGGTCAATACAAGCTGGTGCGGCGCAGTGACATCTGTTATCTGCGTGCCCGCATAACCCTCGAGTCTCCACTTGCCGAGGGCCGATCCGAGTATCGCTGTCGCTTCTCCCTGCCGGCGAGCGCGCCGCCGACCTACAGCGGCGATCGAATCCGTATCTCGTATCTGATGAATGTGCGTATTTCGATCCCGTGGTGGCCCGATGCGCGGGCCAGTTTCGAGGTCAATGTCGGGGCGCGTGAGCGCGAGCCGGCGCTGAAATCCCGGCCGATCTTGTTTTCGTCTCAGCCCGAGGGTCCCAGCGCCAACGAGCCCCATATCGAGGGCAGTCTGTCGGGCGATCTCTTGCCTGCCGGCGGTTTGATCTCGGGTGCTGTCGCGCTCAGCAATGTCGATTATGCCCGATACACCGGACTGCGCCTGTCGCTGATCGGACTCGAATGGATCCAGATCGGCGCTCGCCAGAGCGAGTCGGAGGCCCATCGCTACGAGATTTTTCTCCCCCTCGACGAGCCCAAAGAGGGCAAACCGTATCAGTTTCGCATGCGGCTGCCGGCTCATGTTCCGGTCACACATCGCGACCAGGACTGGCATCTGCTGTGGTTCTTCGAGTGCAAGGCGCACATTCGCTGGGCCCAGGACATCGTTTTGCGTTTGCCGGTCACCGTGGTACCGCGTCGGGAACGGACCACCACGCTGCGCAGTCGGCACGCCCCACCGGCGGTCGGTTCCGAGCGGATCAAGTCATTGTGGCGGCACGTCGCCGACAGCTACCAGTTGCGTTTTGACGGCCGGCGTATTCACGGCCTGATCGCGCAGGCTGACGTGAGCGTGGAGCGCGAGCACCGCGGCAGCGACGGGGTTTTTCTGGTCGGCTCGCTGGGCTATTCCCCGCTGCATATCGGTCTCGCCATCGAACCTGCCAGCGGATGGTTGAAGATGGGGGAGCGGGGCATCGAACTGGGCCACCGCAAGTGGGATGCCAGGCACCGGGTCACGTCGCGGGATCACTCTCAGCTGAGAGCGATTGCCGGGTCATTGCGCGACCCGCTGGCCAGTTTTGACGCGGTACGCATGAACGACGACACCGCGGTGGTCGAGTTGCGCAATGCCGGTGCGAGCAAATCGCGGCTCGACGCCTTTGTCGGCGATCTGGCCGCGCTGGCTCGCAGCATGGCCGAGCTGCGCGGCCACATCCCGCCGCCCGGGGCCATGCGTGACTTTGTCGGGAGCTGGGGTGAACTGGCCAAAAAGCTGGACGGAACGCTTGAAAAGGCCAACATTTCCATTACGGGTTCGATCGGCGGCATGGCCGTGTCGGTGCGGACCGAGTGGACACCAGAAGGCGATCCACTCCATACCCTGGTCGAACTCCGCCCCCCCATGATCATTGCCGACAGCCACCGCGGCCGGGTCGCGGTCGAGCAGGGGCAATCTGTGGCCGAGGCCCTGGGCGGCGCCGCTCCCGTGTCCGGGCGTGCGCTCGAAGGCGCGTGGTCGGTCGACATCGCAGCCGAGCACATCCGGGTGACCCTGCCGGCACCGATCCGCGATGCCGCAGTGCTATTGCCGCAGCTGCGCGCGATGAGTGAATGGGCCAGACAGCTCAGCTCGGTCTCGGGCCCGTATCGCTAAAATGCGCGGCCTTGTTTCTCGGCCAGCAAAAGCAGCGACCGGGCCCCGGCTCGCCCTCGCTACGATAGTCAGTTCGGGCTGCGCTCATCGACCCGGCGCAGACAGGACGTAATCGAGTACGAGGCCATCTCGTTCGATGCGCAGCGTTGACCGACAACGTGCCCTGTTCCGGCAATTTGACGATCGCCGCTGCAGTGAACTGTTCGGCCCCGGGCTCTGATGCGGCACTCACATGCGAAATTTGGCCAGCTTCTTGTGAAGACCTTCGCGGGTGATGCCGAGAGTCTGGGCCGTGCGGGTCTTGTTGTTGCCGTGCTCTCGCAGAGCTTCGGCCAAAAGCCAGCGCTCGACCTGCTCCATCATTTCTTTGAGCGTGCCCTTCTTGGGTGCGATGCGGGCCAGGGTGCCCTCGATCTTGCGCAGTCGCGGTGACAGATGGGACACTTCGAGCCAGGTGTTGGGCTCAGCCTGGATGACCAGGCGCTGCACTTCATTTTCGAGCTCGCGGATATTGCCCGGCCAGTGATACGACGACAGAGCGTCGAGGGCTTCCTGCGAAAACCCGGCCACATTGAGACGATACTCCTGGCGATAGCGCTTGAGAAAGTGATCGGCCAGGAGTGGAGTATCCTCGCGACGCTCGCGCAACGGGGGCAGACGGATGGGAAAGACCATGAGCCGGTAGTACAGATCTTGCCGGAAATTGCCCTTTTCGACCTCGGCTGCGAGATCTCGGTTGGTCGCACAGATGATGCGCACATCGACCTGCTTTTCGCTGGTCGCGCCGACCGGGCGAATGGTGCCCTCCTGCAGCACGCGCAATACCTTGGCCTGGAGAGAGAGCGGCATCTCGCCGACCTCGTCGAGAAAGAGAGTGCCGCCGTCGGCGATTTCGAAGAGTCCCTTCTTATCGCTATCGGCGCTGGTGAACGAGCCTTTCTTGTGGCCAAAGAGCTCGGACTCGAGCAAGTTCTCGGGCAGGGCGGCGCAGTTTTGCGCCACGAACATCTTGTCGCGCCGCTTGGACTGATAGTGGATCGCGCTGGCGATGAGCTCCTTGCCGGTTCCGGTCTCGCCCTCGATACACACCGTGGCCCGGGTATCGAGAACTTTTTGCAGCTGCGAGAGCACCTGCTTCATGGCCCTGGATTCGCCGATGATGCTCTCGAAGCGCAGGTTTTCCTCGCGCCGCTTCAGATAGGTATTTTCGCCGCGCAGCCGCTCCTCGGCGACCATCAGCTTCGAGACCAGAGCGGCGTTATCCAGAGCCAGAGCAGCCTGGGCGCCCAGGAGCAGGGCGACCTCGAGATCGTGCTCCTCGAACATGCCGGCCGACGAACGGTTGTCGGCCTGGATGAGGCCGCGGATCTCGTCGCCGCGCCACAGCGGTACTGCGATCATGGACAGGATCTTTCCGCCCATGATCGACTCGGAGCTGGCCAGCTCTTCCTGCGCATTGGCGGTGACCACCGCGGCTCGATCGGTGAGCACACGGCGAAGCACCGCCCGACTGGCCAGCACGGTATCGGGCGGTGCGCCCGACCCGGGACGAGCTGGATCGCGCTGGCGCGACAGAGTAACTGTATAGCGATCTTTGTCGTTTTCCGAGCGGAGCAAGATCGAGACGTGAGTGGCGTGGCGCAGAAGCTCAAAGGTCGCCTCGACCACGGCCTCCAGGGTGCTATTCATGTCCAGGCGCGAGGACAGAGGCTGCAGAGCCTTGTATACCCGCAGAGCGCTGACCGGATCGTGCTCGACCCGATCGGTGACCGCGGGCAGGTCCACGATGGAACGCGACGCGATCAGCCGGTCGGCCAGCGCGTCGCCGTGATCGGCCCCGGCGCGCTCGCCGTTTTGCTCGAAGTGGACCACCACGACGACCGGGTCTTTGGGGTCGCCCAGACACAACTTGTCGCCGTCGTGCAGGACAATTTCCCAATCCGAGGCAGCATCGATAGCGATCTGCTGGTTGCCGCGCACCAGGGTCGACCCGTTGGTAGAACGCAAGTCCCGGTAAATGTACTGATCGGCTTCGAGAAAGATCTGGCCGTGTTCGCCGGACAGGTGGTAGTCGGGCAGCGCGAGCGTATTGGTCTCGGCGCGGCCCAGCGTTATGACCGAGTCGTTCAGCTGGAACGCCCGGCCCTTGGCATTTCCTGCAACGATTTCGAGGGCAATCAACGGATTCGACAAGGAGTTGGCAGGTTGGATTTGGCTAGTATACCGGAAATAGGTATCGGCACGGAATGCGCGGCGAGGTTATACTCCGTGGCCTTTTCCGCCGGTATGTCGCTGCTCTCGAGACTCATCGTGTCCCTTCCGGACCCCCGGGTGACCGAAGCACTCCGCTTTTGCTTCGAGAGCCGGGGCGCCCGGGTCGAGAGCATGTCGACCGTGGAGGGAATCGCCGCCATTCTCGACCAGTCGGACGGGCCGGCTCCACAGCTCGTCATCGCCGGGGCCGAGTCGGCCGACCGGGCCATCGAGTTGCTCTCTGGCTTGCACAGGGCCATGCGCCAGCAGCGCAAGCGGGTGCCGGTTCTCTATCTGGGCAACGCGGTGAGCCGAGCTCGAGCCCGCGCGGCCGGGGCTGCAGAGCTTCTGCCCCGGCCGGCCTATCTGCGCGATGTCCTGACCATGGCGCAGCTCTTGTGCAGCCCCAAACGGCGGGGCACGTCGACAGTGCACGGCCGGCTCGCCGATTACGAAGGTGTGTTCTACCTGATCCGCACAGTGACCGCGGTGGGATGCTGCTCGGTGCTGTCCATGGTGCGCGGCTTGCGACGGGGAGAGCTGCGCTTCTACAACGGCGAGGTGACCTCGGCCCAGCTGGGCATGCTGCACGGTCTGGCCGCCCTGCACCAGTTGCTGCTGTGGACCCAGGCAGACTTCGAGCTGCGCCACGAAGATGTGGTGCGGCGCCAGCAAATCCCTCTTGAAACCGCCGAGCTCATGGCCGATGCGCAGAGATTTCTCGCAGAAATCCGAGCGGTTGCGACTGCGCTTGACCTTTCTGGTGTGTACATTCCGGTGGCTGCTCGGGTCAAGGCAGAGCCGCTTCCCAACGCAGTGCTCACCGTTCTAAAACTGCTCGACGGCTATCGCACCATTGCCGATGTGATCGAGGACAGTCCGTTCCGCGTCTTCGATACGCTGCGCATTGCCAATCGGCTGGCCACGGTCGGCCTGATGGAGCGGTTTCAGCTCGCCGATTCGGACGGAGGGGATTCGTCGCTCATGCTCGACGAGTGGATGACCGGGCCGACGTCGTCGGGGATTCCCAGTCTGATCGACGAAGACGACGAGCTCGACGCCGGCCAGCTGCTCGCCGACGGATCCGACAATTCCGACGCCGACATGTCGGCCTGGTCCAAGATTCTGCCCACCTCGCTGAGCCCGGAGCGAAGCGTTTCGCAAGTGGTGCCGGCTTCGGTCGCGGCAGGCGAGATCATGGTGTCGAGCGCCCAGCCCGCGACCGCCCTGGCCCCGGGCAGCGGCCCGGACCCGCAATCATCGAGTCAGGAGCGATCGGCTAACACCGATGACGAGGAGACCGAGCCAGATCTCGAAGTGATAGAGGACGCGGAGGCCGACGCGAATGTCGTTACGGCGGAGGCCGACAACGATGCTGAGGCCGACGACGATACAGAGACTGGCGAGGTCGACGCCTCGTTCCGGGATGGGAGCCAGGTCGGCATGGCTCCATCGGTCGCCGCGGTGGCCGAGCTCGAGCCGGATAGCGAGTCGCCCTCCTTCTGGCAGCGACTTTTCGGCCGCGGCAAACGGACCGGCCCGGCCTGACACCTCACGGCACGTGGGTATAGGTCAGTCCCGACTGGCCGCCGACATAGACGGCCCGCCGTCCGCCGCTTTCATCGATGGCAATGGCTCGCAGATCAGTGCGCCCTTGCAATCCATCGCCATCCATGGTCAGCCAGATCTGGCGATCGGCCTTAAAACGCGCCACGCCTTTTCTGGTTGCGGCCCAGACATCGCCTGCCATGTCGACGGCCAGGTCATACACCTCGGCGTCGGGCAGCCCATCGGCATTGTTGTACACGATTGACGCAGGTCTGGCCGGGTCGAAGCGGGCAATGCTTTTTCTGCCAGTCGATCCGATCCACAGATTGCTGTCGCGAACCGCGATGGTCTCGATCGCGTCGACGCCGGCAAAGACATCGATAGTCACATTGGGCTGCACCCCGTTCGGATCGATTCCGACCAGCTGTGTGGCCGTGCCGGCCCACAGCAGGACTCCATCGCTGACAACTGCATGGGTGTCAAGGGCGCTCACCTCCCCAAAGGCGCCACTGCCCGCCGAGAGAAACACGCCAGCCGAGCTGGCCGCGACCACGCCGGTGGGCGAAAATGGGCCGATATCGCGAATCTGGCCGCGTGCCGGCACATCGATTTGCGCATTGCTAGGGGGGTCAGTCAGAGTAACCCGGTGGATAACCTCTGAATCGACCAGATCGCTGAACCACACGTAGTTCGCGCCAGGGTCGTAGTGGACTGCCAATGTGGACTCGGGCAAGGGCATTGCGTCGCCATTGCTGAGGATGTCTTCGACCGAGGTATAACCGATGCCGGATTCGGGATTGACCAGAGGTGACCGATAGGCGCCTCGCCTGGAAGCGATCCACAGGTTGTCGGTACTGGCCGAGAGGCCGCGAATCAGTGGTAGACCACCGATCGCATTTGGAAAGTGATCCAGGGTGGTCCAGCCTGCGGCCGCGAAGGCAACGCCCTGGCTCTGCGCTGCACTGCCGTCCCCGTCCTTCACCGTGAGCGCGACAGTGAACGGCCCGGCTTTCGGCGGGTAGATCGTGACTGTCTCCGCGGACAGAGCGCCATCGGCCGTGGCGGCCAGCTCCGTTGACTCGAAATTCCACTCGTACGCGATCGAGGGGTTTTGCACACACGAGCCAGTGGCCCGCAGGGTGACGGTGTCGCCGATCAAAACTGTCTTGCCCGGGGTCTGCTGGCCGTTTTGCACGTCGATTCCATCGACCGTCATGGTCGCGACAACGGGCAGGGGGCAGTCATCTCTGGCTGGCTTACCTGCATCGATGGTCGTGGTCGACGGACGAAAATCTGCGCAAGAGCCCAGGCTCAATAAAGCCGCGGCCAGGACCATCCGAGTGACCGGGCCGACAAACCATCTCATGGCCACCACCTCGGTATCGTTTCCGAACCTTGCCGAGGTCACGGCACGCGGGTGCACGACAGTCCTCGCTCGCCGCCGACGTAGATGGCACGCCGTGTTTCTGTTTCGTCGATCGCAATGGCGCGCAGATCGTTGCGGAATTTCAGCCCATCGGGTGAACTGTGCAGCCAGACCTGGCGATCGGCCTTGAATCGGGCCACACCTCGTGCGGTCGCAGCCCATATGTCCCCGGCCGCGTCAACAGCCAGATCGCGAACCGCGGCATCGGGCAGCCCATCGGCGCTGCTGTACACGGTTTTTGTATCGGTGCTCGGATTGTACCGGGCAATGCGCCGGGCATTCGAGCCGATCCATAGCTCGCCGTTGTAGACCAGGAGGGCCTCGATCTCGTCATTCACACCGGCAAAGATGTCTCGCTTGATATCGGCGGCGACGTCAGTCTGGTCGATTTCGATCAACTCCCTGGTCGTGCCGATGAATAGCCGGC
This sequence comes from Pseudomonadota bacterium, assembly GCA_022360315.1. Classification (GTDB taxonomy): domain Bacteria; phylum Myxococcota_A; class Polyangia; order Haliangiales; family Haliangiaceae; genus JAKSDA01. Next base: position 4,311 of record JAKSDA010000300.1, on the reverse strand, counting down.
TGCCCATGACCGCAACAGCGGCGGCCTCGAACTCCCTCTCGATGCCAAAGCTGCCACTGCCCTCAAACGTAAAAACTCCATCTGAGCCGGCCGCAAACACGGCGGCGGATGATGAATCGATATCGCGAATCCGGCTGTCTGTCGGGGCGGTAAAGGCAGCCCGGCTGGTACCTGGAATGACCCGGTAGAGGCGGTCGTCTAGCACATTATTGCTGAACCATACATGGTTCTTGTCGCGATCGTGGTGGACTGCGAGAGTATCTGAAGGTACATCGCTGGCCACCTCGTGGGCGTCGTTGACCAGGTCATAACCAATGCCGGCTTCGGGATCGACCACAGGCGTCATATAGCCACCTTGCGCCGCGGCCACCCACAATGTGTTGCTACTGGCCGAGAGACCGCGAACCGACACCCTACCGCCCTCAATGCCCGAAAAGTGATCCAGCGCAGTCCAGTCGGCGGCCTCGAAGGCCACGCCCTGGATCACCGCCATGCCATTGCGGCCATTCTTCACTGTGAGTGAGACCGTGTACGACCCGGCCTGGACCGGATAGATCTGGATAGTCTCGGCTGTGAGAGCGCGATCGGCTGTGTCGGCAATGCCGACCGGGTCAAAGCTCCACTGGTAGACCATGGAATCGGTCTGGACGCACGCTCCGGCAGCGCGCAGCGTGATCGTGTCGCCGATCAACACGGTCTTGCTCGGGACTGTCTGGCCATCTTGCACCGCGATCCCGTCGACTGTCATGGCTGCCGTGGGGCACGATTCACTGTCCAATTCAGCGCTCGACGGGTTGAAGTTGGCGCAAGAAGCCAGACCGGCGATCAACAGAGCGGCAAAACTACATCGCATGGCCGGCATGGTACCGCTTGCCCGCCATGTCGCAATGTGAATCAGCGCACGACCTGGATTGCACCAACATTGGCCCGAGCATTGCGAATGGCAATGGAGCTACTGGTGGCTGGTCGGCGCTCGGATTTGCGAAACAGGCCCATCCACACCTGGTAGGTTCCCGGCGGCTGGTCGCGCGGAACCGTTACAGTATGGTCATGGCGGAAGTACTGCCCGGCCCGCCACCAGGCAAACGGGCGCGGCGGGGCATGGTCGCCCTGAAAGCGACTGCGCCCCGGTCCTTCAAAATGGACGAACAGTTTCCAGTTGCCGTCGAGCGGGTCGCCCGCCTCGAATGTGAGTGTCATGAGAAAACTGGCGCCCGGACGCACCGGAGTTTCGGGCAGATCGACCTCGAGCACGCGCACCTCGCTGCCAAACCACAGATCGAGCGGATCGGCGACAACAGGTGGCGCCTCGAGCAGAGCCTCGGCTGCACCCGCGGGCATCTCGGAGCGGTCGTACCACACTTCGAGCACTGCGCGAGCCTGGCTGCACGGTCCGGGATCGTCGATCACGTCGCGAGCTTCGAGCGGGTCGCGGTCGATGCGGTACAGCTCCCAGCTGGTGTCTGGACTGACATTGTAGATGACGTGGCATTGTTTGCTGGCCCCGGCTCGCATCTCGTTGTTGTTTTCGTAGGAGAGTTGCTGAAACACCCAGCGATCGGCGTGCGGGTCGGCAGCGCCGGTCATGACGTCGAGCAGCGAGACGCCCATCATCTCGGCGGTCGGCTGCAGCCGGGCCAGATTGGCCAGGGTCGGCAGAATATCGATATGGCCGGCTGGCCGGGTCACCTCGACCGGCGTCTGGCCAGGCACCCGGATGATGAGCGGAACTTTGGTTTGGGCCGCGTACAGATGGTAGCCGTGCAGATCGATTCCGTGCTCGCCAAAACCCTCGCCGTGGTCGCCCGTGATCACCACCACGGTGCGCTTGTTAAGACCGCGCTTGTCGAGGTCGGCGAGCAGTCGGCCGATATGAAGATCGGCAAAGCGAATTTCATTGTCGTAACGGTCGATCGTGCCGGAACCAAACGACGGCACCTCGCGATGCACTTCGTATTCGAAGTGAGGATCATAGTAATGGACCCACAAGAAGAACCGCTTATCGGCGTGTTTTGCAACAAAGGCAAGAGCCTTGTCGGTCTGTTCTTTTGACGAGGATCCCCGAGTTTCGGCCGGGCCCTTGCCGGGGATCGATTTGTGCAGTCGCCGGTTCTTGTTGTCGTAGAAATCAAAGCCTTGATTCATCCGGCGCTGGCGATCGAAATACCAGTAATTGAGAATCGCGCCTGTGGTCATGCCGGCAGTTTTCATGAGTTCGGCAATGGTGGTGTTTTTGTCGGCCAGTCCTGGCCAGCCGCGGATCGACGTATCGTAGTGAACCGCGAGCGGATACCGGCCGGTCAGAATGGCCGGTATCGAGTAGCGGGTCGATGGTGCGTGAGCCCACCCGTTGACAAAGAGGGCACCGGATCGGGCCACAGCGTCGATATTGGGCGTGGTCGGCCGGGTGTATCCGTAGGCTCCGACATGGTCGGCGCGCAGTGTATCGATAGTGATGAGAAGGACATTAAAATCGGCCGGCACCGAGTCGGGTACCGGGACAAAGCCGACCTCATCGGTCGATCGAGCCAGGGTTGCATCGCCGCCCACGCAATTCTGATCGACGCCATCGTCGGGGATTTCCGGAAACCCTGGATGGATTTGCGCGTTCCAGTCATTGCAGTCGCCGCCGCCCAGAATCCGGCTGTGGCCATCGCGGTCGAAGTCGGCCAGGGTGCGCAGGGTGCGAGTGAGCGGCCCGCCCAGTCCACTGTACTGGCCAGCTGCTTTGCGCACAGAGTCGGGCGCTCCGGCGATCGCGATGACAGCGATGGCGAGGGCGAAAACACTCACTGGCAGGGCCGCGCGCAGGGCCGGCCGCAGATTGCTCGCGGGTCCGGTGATCCGAGCGGCCACAGCGCGGCCCTGAGCGGTGGCTGGGACGGCCAGAAAGGCCGCGCCAATGACGATCCACATCGGCCTGAGCGGGAGCAGCGAAAGAGTTTTCCACGACCACAGGACCGCGGCAGTGCCGAATCCTGTCATCAGCGCGACAGCGGCCAGTGCGGGCGCGCGTGGCGACGACAGAATCCGGGCCATGACCTGCGTGCGGGCCAGCATGCGCAAGCCGACCTCGACGGCGCGGCCCACGGCAAAGCTGGCCAAAAGGCCGGCCAGTAGAGCGGCCAGGCCCAGCCCCATGGCCGATGCGATGATCAGCCCCATGTGCTTGCGACTGCTCAACGCTGCGACGCCGTAGAAATAGGCCACTCCGAGGGCGGCTGCCACGCAGGGAATTCCGGCAATGGTCAGGGCAAGGCCGGCCAGGGCGCGGCCGGGGTCGGCGGCGCGCATCGCGCGATGTCGGGCAAGAGCGTGGCGAAAAAGGCCACCCACATGGGTAAAATGCCAAAAAAACCCGATGCTCGCGGCACCGGCCGCACCGGCCAGGGCGCCGGCCAGTCCATACGAGGCGGCCAGATAGACCAGGGCGCGCAGCTTGCCCGACGGGCCGGGCAGAAACTGGTTCATATCGCGCCACGACCACAGCCCGTCGATGGCCCCGGCAGCGGCCCCGGCCAGCGCACCGGCGACCGCGCCAGCCACGAGCCAGCCAGTCAGCCAGCGACCCGATCGCAGCAACGGAGCCTGCCCGGTGGTGTTGTCGGCGACCTCGCTCTCGGGCATCGACCAAGGCTATCTCACCGCCCGGCCGGGCAGAAGTGGATGCGGCATCTGTTCTCACATCAACCTCTTGCCACGGCTCTCATGTGCAGAAGCTGGTGCGGCACCTGTTCTCACGTCAACCTGGGCGGGTCGCTCACCTTTTATCGATCGAATCGCCGCGGCGGTGCCCACCTGATGCGCCGTGAACAACTCGCACTGGTGCTCGCACGTTCCTCTGTGCCAGCAGTGGGGCCGGCCGCCCGGACCTATCGCAATCCATCAGCTTTCAGCCGTCAAGCGTCCTACATCGGCGCCAAGTTGAAAAGCGTACACCGTCCCTACACCTTGCTCGCACCGAGGCAGTCTCGGCTACCCGCTGCGGATTCGGTTCTCGTCCGCGCTGGCCGCTGGACAGAAAGAACTCGCGATCGAGACCCTTCCGGAAATCATGGCACAGGACCCGGAAGCTGCCATAGGTATAGCCAAACTTCGCAGCCGCTTCTGACGCTGGTGTAGGGATGGTGTAGGGACGGTGTAAGCTTTTCAACTTGGCACCGAAGTATACCGTTCCCCTACATCGAGCTCGTGCCGACTCACCAGGCGAGCGAACAGTGCTCTTGATACAGCGTCGGCAACCGGTGTAGGGACGGTGTAAGCTTTTCAACTTGGCACCGAAGTATACCGTTCCCCTACATCGAGCTCGTG
>JAKSDA010000026.1 GCA_022360315.1 Pseudomonadota bacterium | reverse complement strand
TGCCAACGCATGCCACTGGGCGGCCATTACACAGTCAGCCGATCGGCAACCATCGGGACTCTGTCGCTGGCTACGAGCCGACATTGACCTTTGCAACCAGCTGAAAGTGCACGACTCTGCTTCTGGGCAGCCGGTTGTCAAACTGTACATCTTGCCCTGGCAGGAGGAGAAAATGCAAAAACGGGCCAGGAATGAGCCAAACCGTCGCTGGCCGACCAGCGAGTGCGTCGCCGTCATACTGATGATGGGTGGGCGGTGAGGGATGTAGGTGAGCTCGGGTGCCCGTTCTGTGCGCAAGCACGATGTCGCGCTCAGTACACTGCATGCGCGGACAAACTCGCCTCACTGGACCAGCGGAGAATCGCGGAGCGAGAAAGAGTCTAGCATCGTATCGGCAGAGTCGGCGATATACAGCCGCGGACCGCAAGCATGCCCTTGGGCTGGTAGCGTCGGAGATGAAACGGGTCCAGGCCGCCAGTGCGGCTGGTGCGACGGAGGAGACAATACGGCGCTGGGTACGAGTAGCCGAGGCAGCTGAAGAAAAAGCACCCGTCGATGGGCTTGGCGCAGCCTTGAGCACAACATCGAAGGCCGCCCACTGCTCCGGTTCGGTCGCTGGCGACTCGCAAAATCACGGAGCCCTGCCGAAGTCCCCGCTACCCGTATCACTGCACGCTGCCCGTCCGCCGTCCGCCAGGTTTCGCACGCGTGCGGGTCCGCGATTATCGCGAAGAATGTGACGCTTCCTTGGTCTGGAAGAGCGATCATCGACTGCTCTTTCGACCGGACAGATAATCTGCTGCTGCTTTCAGAAGCGGGTCGACCGTCCGCTCCTGAATAAAATGCGGTGGATTCCAGGGGAACCATTCATGGCCTGTATGCTCGGTCATCACGACTCTACCCGTGCCACTCAGCTCGCCGAGAAAAAAGAGTACTGTCTTTTTGACCTCCTCATCACGAAAGCGTTTGTACTGGGCAAGATAGGTGATTTCGAAACGGAATCCGTCATCGAGTTCAACTTGATCGGCCGCAATACCAGTCTCCTCAGCCAGTTCCCGCAACGCCGTGACACGCTCATCCTCGCCGGGTATGACGTGGCCCTTGGGCAAGTCCCAGCGGTCACGATGCCGCATCAGCAGAAATGATCGCTCAGGCAGACAGCGAAACAGCAGTACGCCGCAAGATTTGACTTCGCGCATAGGACTAGAATGCCATCGATTGCCTGTTGGAAGCGGGCCTGCTGAGGGATCAAAGCCGTTGATTTCGTCACCGTGGTACCAGTTCAACTATGGGAGGCCTCGGTCCTCGTGGTAATCGCGATGGTCGAGTTGCTCGCCATGGCGGCTGCTCCGAGAGGCACCGCCCTGGTCGCACTCTTGTCTTGCTATAGTGGGGCAAGATTTGTGCTGGAGTTGCGGCTGGGGGACCGCCGGCGCTACTGGTGGGCGTTATCGGAGTCGCAATGGCTGTCGCTGGCACTCGTTTCTGCCGCGGGTGTTTTGTCGACGACGCAGGGTCACCTCTCATGGCTCGTTCTGTCGTCTGCCGGTGCGCTGGGCAAACCCAAGGAGTGAGGCTCTGGTTCAAGTGGTTGTGTCGTAGAAGTCAACGCAAGCGTCTGACATGGAAGGGATTCGGACAGTATTTGAGGGCGTTTCCACTACCCAAGCCAACGGTCCGAGTGCAAATTTGGGGCGTACGTCCATGAGGCTCTCTCAGCGGAGGAGCCGTATGGTGGAAATCTCCATGTACGGATCTGAGAGGGGCACGGGAGGTAACTCCCGTGCCTACTCGACCTGAGCTCACGGCTGAAACGTAATCTAGCGCACTTCAGAAACCCAAGCGACGAACTGGGTTTTCGGCGACAACCGCAGTTTCCGACCACCGCAGCCCAGGTCCATTTGGGCCAGTAGGTAGTCGATAGATCGCGGCAACCCGCAGACCGCCGGCCGAGGTAGTTGAGAAATCACGGGCAATCCCGGACCCGTCGGCCGAGGCCCTGCAGGGTCGAAGCGCAACCCCCCGATTTGGCAGAACCTCGGTCTCGGTCTCGACCATCGGTCTCGGTTGTCCGTCTCGTCTAGCGACGGATTTATGTCGGCCCTTGAGCGCAGAGCAATGGGGACAAGTACAGCGATTTCTGGAGCTTATCAGCTCCTGCCGACATTCTAATTGACACCTTCTGGCTGCAGTGGAATAGTTGTATCGGTAAATACGGTTTAGCTCTGTGCTGTTGAGATTAACAATTTGTCGGCTTTGGAGTATCTGAGTTAATTTCGTTTTGGGCCTACAACCGGCCCTTTCCTTCTGGGGGGATTCAAGGTCTGCACACGTCACCTGTTCGCCATGCGAGCAGTCGGGTGACACGTGTGAATGATGCAATCCCGACGTTTGCCGGAGCAATCGAGGAGGAGTATTGCGCTACGTTGATGGAGATTGCGAGGACGAAAGTGGACAGATTTTCGGTAGACGCGACGGTATTCACGAGCGGGCCGAGGTTGGTGGGCTGCAATCCCTCTCCGTGCCAGCAGGCACGATCATCGGCGAGCGCTATCGCGTCGTGCGCCACGCCGGGCACGGTGGTATGGGTTCGGTGTACGAGGCTGCAGATATCGCGAGTGGGCAGCGGGTTGCAGTCAAGATCGCCCATCACGGGGCCCCGCATCAGCATGGCCGACGGCTCTTGCGCGAGGCCCGGGCTCTGGCCGAGCGGCTGTCTCGTCTGCAGCATGCCGGCATTGTCGCCCATGCCGATCACGGAATATGGAATGGAGTTCCGTTCCTGGTCATGGAATGGCTCGACGGTTGCGATCTCGACGCGCGGATTCAGAACTCGTGGCTCGGTGAATCCGAGGCCATTGCGGTTGCAGTCCAGGTTGCCAGTGCAATTGCCGCAGCGCAACGGCAGGGCGTGATTCACCGCGATATCAAGCCGCGAAATCTGTTCCTTGTCGGGGGAGACATAAACCGGGTCAAACTACTCGACTTCGGGCTGGTGCGGGTCGATTCGGCGTCGACCGTTTTGACCGAGCCCGGTGCGGCAGTCGGTACGCCGGGCTTCATGGCTCCCGAGCAGGCCCGCGGGCAGGTCGATATTGACACACGTGCCGATCTCTACTCGCTGGGAGCAGTTCTTTTTGCCTGTCTGACCGGCCGGCCTCCGTTCGTGGGCGACCACCTGATGGCCATTGTGGCCAAAATGCTGCTGCAGCCCGCGCCGCGAGTCCGGGATTATCGCGCCGACATCTCACCCCAGCTCGATGAGCTGATCCAGTGTCTATTGCGCAAGAATCCCGCCGAACGCCCGGCATCGGCCGAAGAGCTCGAGGCTGTACTCGCCGATCTCGGCAATCAGCGCGGCGCAGGCCGGACGACTGCATCAGTGCAAGCGGCTGTGTCCGCCGTCGAACAGCAGTACGTGTCGATCGTACTGGTCGGCCAGGCCAGCCAGGCCGACCACGGACCGGGTGAAGAGGCTCGATCGACGCCGCTAGAACAGCGTGCTGCGGGTTACCAGGCCAGTCTGGACTGCCTGGTCGATGGAACGCGTATCGCAGTTCTGCGCGCTGACGACGATCCGGTCCAGATGGCAACCCGAGCAGCCCGGCTGGCCCTGGAAATCCATGCGAGAGTACCGACCGTACCGGTCGCCGTGGCAACCGGACGAAGTGCGGCAGCGCGAACTCGACCGGCCGGCAACGGACTGGTCGGCGAGGCCATTGATCGGGCCGTATCGCTGCTCGTCGGCTCCATCGACCGGTCCGGCGCCACTGATCGACACCGTTCGAATCACCGGCCGTCCGACCGATCTACTTTACCAGACTATGTGCCAGAACACCGCCTCCCATTGCGTTATGGGACGCCCGACCACAGCGCCGCGAACCGCGCGAGTATTGGCGTGCTCGCGTGCGATACCACGCGTGGTTTGCTGGAGCAGCGATTTCAGTTTCGGTGCGATGAGCGAATGGGAGATTCAGGTCATATACTGCTCGCCGAAAATGTCCGGCCGCACGCTGTGCGCAGGTTTCTCGGCCAGCCGACCGAATTCGTGGGCCGCGACCGAGAGCTGGCCGGCCTCGAGGCCATCTTTGGCGAATGCGTCGATCAGTCCGCCGCGCGCGCAGTACTGATCACCGGCCCGGCCGGCGCGGGCAAGTCGCGCCTCGCCCACGAGTTCATCCATCGCTTGCGCGGACGCGACAATCCGCCCGCCATCTGGCTGGCCCACGGCGATTCCATGCGAGCTGGCTCCTCGCTCGGCCTGCTCGCCCAGCTGATCGGTCACGCGGTCGACATCACACCGGCAGATACGCCGCGCGATCGCCAGGCCCGCCTGCGCCATCACGTACAAATGCGGGTGGCCCTGTCCGATGCCGACCGGATCGCGATGTTTCTCGGGGAGATCATCGCCCGATCTCTTCCCGATGACAACCGGCCGGCCCGGCGTCGCGACTCGCCAAACCACGCCCGTTCAGTGCACGACCACATGCTGCTCGCCTGGCAAGACTGGCTGGAATCCGAGCTTCAGCGCAGACCGGTGGTATGCGTGCTCGACGACCTCCACTGGGGCGATGTGCCCTCCGTTCGCTTTGTCGATGCCGCCTTGCGCAACCTGGCGGATCACCCCTTGATGATCGTGGCGCTGGCTCGTCTCGACATCGACCGGGTATTTCCCGACCTGTGGGCGGCCCGGGACCTGGAACGAACCCCACTTCGTCCACTGTCGAGACGTTCGTGTATGAAGCTGGCCCGCCGATTTCTCGCCGTCGAGGTATCGGACGATGCCGTCGAAAAACTGGCCAGACGGTCGGGCGGCAATCCGTTTTTTCTCGAAGAGCTTTTGCGCGGCCCGGCGGCGAGCAACCACGAAGAGTTACCCGATACCATCCTGGCCACGATCGCGCTCCGGCTCAACGCGCTGCCGATACCAGAGCGCCGTTTCCTGCGCGCCGCCAGCGTATTTGGCAACAACTTCTGGCCGGGTGGAGTCGCCGAGCTCTTGCATGTGTCCTCGACCGAGATCGCTCAGCTCGTGGCCAGTTTGGCCGATCGCGAACTGATACGCAAACAGCGCAGCTCGCGACTGGTCGGTCAAGAGCAATACACATTCCACCACGCCCTCACCCGCGAAGCAGCCTATGCCATGCTGACTGCCGACGATCAGAGCGCGGCCCATCGAGCTGCGGGCAGGTGGCTGGAGCGAGCTGGAGAGAGCGACCCGGTGGTTCTCGCCCAGCACTACAGGTGCGGCCATGTGCCCGGTCGAGCGATTCATTATTATCATCGATCCGCAGCGCTTGCCCTGGACGCCGATGACGTCAACGCAGTGATCGACCATGCCAGCCGTGCCATCGAATGTGGCGCACGCGGCAAACAACGGGGCGCTCTGCTCTTGTTGCAGGCTGAAGCGCATAACTGGCTGGGCCAGCACGAACTCGCCTGCGACTGTGCCGACCGCGCCATGCCGCATCTGACCAGGGGCAGCGATCTGTGGGCGGACGCGATACACCAACTCGTGTGGGGTTCTTATGAACAGGGTAATTTGCACAAGGTCGAACACCTTGCCGATGAAATCGCCAGCTACATCCGCGCAGTCGAGCGTGGAAAAACACTTGACCACGCTGGCCTGGGCGACGGCAATACTCGCCCAATCTGGCGCCGATGAAGCAACTCGGCGTCACTTGCAGCTGGTCACAGACGTAGCGAAAAGGACGAGCGTTGCGCCGTCAGTGACTGCCACGGTGACTCAGGTAAGGGGGCTGGTCGCGGGAATCAAGGGTCACCACGGCCGCGCCGCACCGCTGTACAGCAAGGCGTCGCGCTACTGGCAGGAGGCGGGCAATCAGCGCCAGTTCTGCCTCAATCAAACCTATCTCGCAACCGCCTTGCGCAACCTCGGTCAGTACCAGGCAGCCAAAAAAATCCTCGTCGAGACACGAGCCCTGGCGCTGCGGCTGCGAGCTGATTGGCTGATCGGAGTTACCTGTATCTACCTGGCTGCCAGTCTCGTTCGCCTCGGCGAGCTGGACGCCGGAGAAGCACTTTTGCGACAACAGATCGCAGAAAACCAGACCGAAACGGCTCGGGCAGCGGCGCGATGTTTCTTGACCGAGGCGCTGCTCGAGCGATGTGATCTCGATGGAGTGTTGGACCAGAGTGGATATGCACTGCCGATATTGCAGGCAATACCTTCTCTCCGCATATTCATGCTCGCGCTGCGAGCCAGGGCGTTTTTTGGCCTGGGCCGGATCGACCAGGCGTTGCGGGAAGCCACCACGGGGATGCAATTGCTTTACAGCCTGGGCGGTTCCGAGGAAGGCGATGGCCTCATCCGCGTGACCCATGGCGAGGTGCTGCGCGCAGCGGGCGAGCACGAGCGCGCCAGAAAGGCCATTGTGGCGGCACGCGATTGCCTGCTCGTCCGGGCCGCGGAGATCGAAATACCCGCCTGGCGCGACAGTTTCCTCGGCGCCGTCGCGGAGAATTGCCGTACACTCGAGCTCGCCCGCGCTTGGCTCGCTACTCGAGCGAGCCGCGATACACGACTCGGGTAAGCAACCCGGAACGGAACAGCGCAAATCCGCTGCGCGCTGACCCCCGGCTTCCGAGCCATCTCCATGTCACTCTTGCCACTGCGCTCTATCCGCTCGAACACTTGCCGCGCATGGTCTTTGTCCAGCGTTTCTTCTGTTTATTGCTCATGCGGACCAGCGTGCACGCCCAATAGTCGGTCGACTATCCTCGGTTCATCCGGCGCTTATCACTCAAAGGGCCCAAAGGGAGGGAATTGTTGTGCCCCGGCCCGGCCAGAGCTACCTCCCTCATGCATGACAGGCTGAGGCTGGGCGAGACCTTCACTCCACCTACCTTGTTTCTGTCCCAGCTCGTTCTGCGCTTTGGTTAGAAGCAGAGGATCGAGCGCTTTATGCCGGCAAGCAAGGAGCGAGAATTCGCGGGGATGCGTCAGGTTCGGCATCGGCATCGGCTTCTTCGGCTTGGCGGCAAACCGGCCCGGCCCACCGGGTGCCACAAAATCGCCACAAATTGGCCTTGAAATCACCGCCAGCGCTGACCTGCCAATCGCTCATACTGGCCAGAGACCAGAGACGATCGTCCGGCCCAGCAGCGACCCGGCCGGCCGATAAAGGCCAATACAGGCGAGGATCACCATGCGCGATTGGAGTTCGAAGGTACGAAGTTTTACCCGCGGCGCCTGGCGCGAGCTACCGCTCGAGGCTGTGGCAGTGGCAGTTGCCGCAATCAGCTCGATTACCGTGGTTCACCAGGCACGTTCATTCAACGCCGACATGATATGGCAGCTTCGCCTGATCCTGGCCTCGGTGCTGGTGACCCCGCTGTTTTTCTCCATGACGCTGCTCCAGCGGCAGGGCCTTTTCACTCGCAAGGCCATGCTGGTCGCCGGCGCAGCCATTGCGACCGGCGTGCTCGTTGCCCTCGTCGTCGCCCTGCCGGATCACGACGCCATCGGCCGTTCGAGCTTTGTCTGGCCCTATGGCCTGGCACTGCTGGCCGCTGTTTGCTGTCCATTCGTGGCCATCGCCGTGGGTAGGCCATCGAATGCCGACAAAGACGCCCGGCTGGGCCAGTTTACTCGCTTCGTGCGCACTTTTTTCGAACAGACCACCACCTGGGCACTGTTGTGGCTGGGTAGCCAGCTGGCCCTGACAGTGGTGTTCACGGCGTTGCGCGAGCTGTTCTGGCTGCGCCAGATCGAAGAAATGTGGGCCGACGTGGCATTGCTCGTCACCGCAGCGTTGGTCCTTTCCTACTTGTATCGCTTGCTGCCCCGGCCAGAAACAACCAGCTCTCCGGCCCGTCTGCCCGAATTCTGGCGCCGGCTGGTCACCGCGATCGGCGCGCCATTTGTCAGCGTCATGCTGGTCATCCTGGTCGCCTACGAGGTCATGGTCCTGGCACGCGGCGAACTGCCGGTCAATTTGTTATCGCCGCTGATCATCGCGGCTGGTTTTGTGGGATTTTTTTGCACTTTGGTCATAGTGTCGATTCTGCGCGAAGACGTCGGTTCTCGCACCCTCGCCCCGGTCTCGCCCCACCGCTGGGCAAGCAGTCGCACCATCCGGCTGGTCAGGGCGTTTCCCGTGGTCTTGCTGGTCCTTCTGCCCATGGCCGGCTGGGCCCTGGCCCTGCGCGTCGACCAATACGGCTTCACGCCATTCCGGGTGGTACGGCTCATGGCCCTGGCATGCCTGGCGGTTCTGGCCATCCTGGGCACCGCGCGCTGGCTGCGCGGTCGCATGGCACTGACCTGGGAAATTCCGACATGCGTGATTCTGTTTGCCCTGGCCACCGCCTTTGGCCCCGCGAGCGCGATGAACCTATCGATCGATTCGCAGGTAGAGCGGCTCGAACGTCAGCTCAGTGAGGCGGGTATTGCGCGGCGAACGGTCGCTGCACAGATTCCGCCCGCGACATACCGGGTCGACGATGATGTCTTGTGGCAGCTGGGCGAACAGATCGAGACGGTCGGCGAGCTGGGCGGAGAAAACACGCTGGGACGGGTCCTCTCGGGCAACCTCGACGAATGTGTCGAGCGGTGGCAAGGCGAACACTGTCTCCGGCTGCTGGGTATTGCCCGCCGCGACGAGGACAAACCCATCGAGAAAACCCCCTCGGCAGACAGGAGCTACAATACCGGCTGGGCCCAAACGCCGATATCGACCGAGTTGGGCGACCTGGAGTTTGTTAAGCTCACCGCCAGCAGCCACTATCAGAGCCAGCGCAGCACTATCACGCTGCTGCCGCGCGCTGTGCAAATTCATCAAGAGGGCACAAAACTGGCCGAGGCATCGCTGGACGAGTTGATCGCAGCCTGGCACGAAAGCGGAATCGTGCCGTCAAGTCCCCTCGACTTGCGCAATGGCGACGGAAAATCGGTGGCCCAGCTGGCCATCGAGCGATTCGACATCAGCGCGTCACCCGGCACCCAGGCCGAGTTCGGCCAAATATCCAGCTATTCGATCGTCGCAATCACCGGTGTCTTGCTGTGGCCCGCACCCCGCTGATCGGGTACCCGGTCCACGGTCGACGAGCTTACAACCTCACCACCCGTTTTCCGAGCGCGCGGTTTTCCTTCATCACGCGATGCGCCTCGACCAGCTCGTCAAACGAAAAGCGACGATACATATTCGCCGTGTAGCGCCCGGCCTCGACACGCCCCGGGCACGAACCGCGATGCTTCTGTGCATCGCATGGAGGGGACTGCCCCCCCATACAATGCGTTCCCGCGGGGTGCAGTTCATCTGAATCGCCGCCAAAAACTGTAAACGTTGCAAAGGGTTATTCGGTTCGAACCCCTGGCATGTCGGTTGCTGTAATATAGGCCATGAAAAGCCACGCAGTAACGACGATGAAAATGGCACAACCTGCGATCAGTACGGTGGTACTGGCTCTGGTCCTGGCGTTGTCTGGATGCACAGTGGGAGAGTCGGATGATTTTGATAGCGCAACCGACGAGGAACTCGTCGCGGAGCTCCTGGGCCATGACAATGTTAGCACCTTTCGCTCGGGCACCAGGGCCATCGTCCGACTCGAGCCCACCGATGGCAATTCTGGACGTGCATTCGCGCTGTTCGTAGACAGTGGTGAGTCAGTTGCACTCTACATGCGATCGACCCGCCTTAGCCCCGAGTTTGCCCACCCTCTGCAGATCAAAGAGGGCGCCGAGTGTGGCAGTGATGGCCGGGCGGCTGGCGGCCCGTTTACGATCGACGGGGTAGCTCCCGAGCTTGGCACCCTGGACACCGATAGCCGGGGCAGAGCTCTCATTCGCAGCCGCGCTGTCGAACGCGCCACCCTGGACGACAGCGCCAGCTCGCTCATCGGCCGCACGCTTGTGGTTCATGGATCGCGCGGCAATGGCAATGGCAATGGCGGCAATGGCAACGGCGGTGGTGGCAACGGCGGCAATGGCAACGGTGGTGGTGGCAACGGCGGCAATGGCAACGGTGGTGGCAACGGCGGCAATGGCAACGGCGGTGGTGGCAACGGCGGCAATGGCAACGGTGGTGGCAACGGCGGCAATGGCAACGGT
>JAKSDA010000412.1 GCA_022360315.1 Pseudomonadota bacterium | reverse complement strand
CGGAGGCTGGAGAAGTGCTACCTGCGCAGTGAGCGTATGAGGCCCGCGAGCACCTTGCCAGTCTCGACACTACGATGACGCATTTCCTGGTACGTATCACTGTCGAGATAGCCAAGGCGATTTGCGAGCGACAGCTTGAGCGAGGCAACGGACGCTGGATGTCAAGCGGTCAAGTTATTCAATAGCGCTATTCTACGGCGGAGCACAGAGCCTCGTACGCCTATACTTCTATCAGAAGTAACCGGATCGTTGCTATCGTCAGAATTCTACCGTAGACCAATGCGGGCCGGCAGCCTCTATCTCCAACCGAGCACCTTCTTCGGTCTCTGAGTAGTCTAGGATCAAGCTGTCCTGGAGATCGGAAGTCAGAACGGTCAGGATACCCTCTGGATTCAGGTTGAACGGAAAATCGAAGTTAACTTCCCGAAGCGGTAACGGCGGCAACAGACCGCAGATGTTCGTAGCCGGCGTCCACAGATACACGTCGCTCGCATTCGAGTTATGCAGACGCTCCAGAAACTTTCTAAATCTCGGCGTTTCTTTTTCTCGGAACCCTATCTCCCAAGTAACTGAGGGTGACGGGGGAGTTAACCTTACTTGATCGCGTGAAACATGGAATTTATCGGTAAATGTCTGAAGTTTTTCTTGTTGATTGCCGTCCCTTTGGCAATATTCGTGGCCAAGAATGCCGATCAAGCGGCTACCGTGGTCGCTCGATACAGCGACGACATCGCCGAAGGGCCGTCGGCGCCGCTCGGCTAGGGGCCAAAGATCTGGCTGCAGTGCCCTCCACTCAAGCGACCCAAACCGGTCCACCGTCCAGCGTCGAACTAGCGCTCGAACTCGGTGATGATATCGCAGAGCAGGTGTGGAAACGCGACGACGAGAATGAACATGCTCTGGAGGGTTCCGCCGCTCATCGTGGACAGTTGAATGATCACTTGGGCAATGGCGAAACGCTCGGGCAGCGAGGACCGCGGGGTCCACCCCGACAGGCCGCCGCCAATGGATCATTCGTGGACGAAGGTGCGCCACACGGGCTCCAAGCCGATGACGCCGAGAAGTTGCGCTCGCTCGAACCGAGACTGAACAAATGGTTAAGGGAACGCTGGGCTAAAGCCCGAGGCCTTCGGCAGGCATCGGTGGGGTGGATCGATCCGCCCACCGATGCTGCAGTGGTCTATGACGTATCGCCCTCTCTGCCGGCAGGGAAGACCATGCCCGGTCCGGGTAAAGCGCACCGCAAATATGTATATTTCATGATCGGACAGATAGAAAACCCGGAATCGCTACCCCGAACAATGCAGGTCGGTGATAATCGCCTGAAACAACGCAATGGGCTAGTGACCCGGTGGAACGCTTCAGACGTCGTTGAGCGCTCAGCAAAATACAGCACTCAGGCCAACAAGATCTATCTGGCCGAATCATGCGCATCACCGGGCGAGCCAATCACCCAGGGAAGAGTGCGATGCAGAACTCTCGGCAAGGACCACCGAGAGGCGTGCGTCGAACTGCGCCGCACAGCCGGCCAGATGAGCGATACCGAGCGGAAAGAGTTGGATACCATCTGCCCACCATGAGCTGGTCACGATGACTATCCATCCGGTTGAACTCGCAGTAGCGAGAAGTGGGTGGACAATGAGCCAGTCGAGCTGCCACTCCGGCATTGCCGAAAACCCAGAGTGAGTGTCAATGTCATCCATGTCGCCCCATCAGACTCAGAACACAGAATTCGATCGAGACTGGCAGGAGCTCGTCTCGCACTTGCCAGACCTGGCCCGCGAAGGTGCAGCCCCCGAACAGGCCAGCACCCTGGAGACGGTCTGCGAGATCTTGTATGCCGATGCCGAGAACCACAGCGAATCGGCGCTATACGCACTTAGCCAGATATTGGGCCAATATCGCGACACGCCGGGCGCGTCGATCTCGGAGGGATGGCGGGCGCTGGTGGCCGCCCGATTGACTTCGTGCGCCGGGTCGGGTGACGGCGACAGCGCATGGCGAGAACTCGACGCCGCTTTGCAGCAAACGCCGCCGCGATCGCGCTGGCTGATCCAGGTCGAGAGCGCACGGATCGTCTACCGACGGCGGGGCCCGCGGGCAGCTTGGAAACGGTTTTTGGCGGCTCCACAAGCTCCCGCACGCGATGGTGAGCTGGACCACGGGCCCTTGGTAATCCACGCGGTGCTGACCGGACTGCATCTGGCCGCGGCCGTCGGGCAGTGGCAGGACCACGCAGAATTACTGGCCCAAGCGCTCAAGCGCTGGCCCGAGGACAATGATCCGAAGGCGGCGCGGGTCGATCTCTTGGCCGCAGACCATGCCATCCGGCGAGGCCGCTACACGGCCGCCCTGCAGATTCTAAGTCGTCGAGAGTCAGCCATTCGCGGCGACCTACGGCTGGATTTTCTCTGTATCCGACTGCACGCTCTGGTCGCCTGTTCGTCGAGTTTTCAACACGAGCGGGCCAGCCGGACGAGTCAACGCGAGTCCGAACTGGTCGGTGTCATCGATCAGGTAATCCTTGGGTTTGAGGCCGAGCTCGTGGCCCGAGAGACGAACAGCGCACAGTGTGACGACGAGTATCGGTTGTCGGATCGGGAGCGAGCCGAGATACTGACCCGTTATGCGGCACTGAAGCGGCATGTCCGGTCGGGCTGGAACGACCCGGATGGGCCTCGAAATGGCCCTGTCGGTCTGGCCGCATTACTCGCTCGCGAGCACGAGATTCGGCGGGGCGATCGTATCCCCAGCAAGAGGGCCGCACTCGGCGAATTGCTCGGCGAGACCGAGACATTCATCCATGAGAGCAGTGAGCTGAGCGAAGAAGAGGCCATCATGCTGCGCCTACTCTTCTGTCGACTAGTGGTCGAGGCCGGGGAACTGGACCGTTTCGAGGAATGCAAAGGGCTTCTCGACGGCGCTATCGAGGACGCCGAGGACCTTAGCCTTTTGCGCCTTCAGATGGCCGGGCTGGATCAGCGCGCGTTTCTTCACGTCCATCCTGGATGGTCAAACGACTGGGAGCGGGCGACCGACGACGCAGGACGGGCAGGCAATCTCGCCCTTCAGCTAATCGCCGAGAACTCACCGCAAGCCGAGTCGGGGGCTGACCCCTCGACGGAGTCAGTGGAATCGATCATGGTACGGGCCCTTTTGCGCAGCCTGTTTCCAGTCCTCGATCGGATCGTGACCTTGCTGGCCAAGGGCGCGGCAAGTCTGGAACCTAATGCAGCGCTCGATCGGCAAGGCTGGACTGCAGAGCGAGAGCAGCGGTGGAAGCGCTTTGGCCAGGCAATCCATGACTACGCCGAGCAATCGCAGCGCCTAGCCCTGGAAGAGGCGCGCCGGGCCTACGATACCGGCGAGACTCGGGCCCACGGCTTTGCTCTAGTATCGGGCGCGGGGCAGGGCGAGGGCGATGAAGATCCGATCGGGGCGGTCCAGCGGATGCTGCGCCGAGGCGATGTACTCTTGCAGTATTTTGTCGCTGGCCAGTATGTAATTGTCTTTGTGCTGGGACGGAGGTTCTTCGACTGGAGCCTCTCGACCATGAATCGAGCCCGGTCCGGGCTCGGCAGTGAGCGAATACCGATCGATGCCCACGACGGGCTGGATGCGTTGATCACGCACTGCAAACCGTGGATCGAGGGCGGGCCCGCAGGCACAAAGCGCGCCGCGCGTGACAAAAACTCGGCCGACTCCGAGCTATTGCGCGATACTCTGCTTCCGCCGTCCGTGGCGGCCCGGCTGACCCGGACCCGGCCGCGACACTTGCGAATCGTCCCGCACGACGTTCTGTACCGGGTTCCCTTCGGGCGGCTACTGATCAACGGGGTTCCACTGGCCGAGCAAATGACGACCAGCTTGCACCCGACCGCTGCCCTGGCCGCCGAGAGCGCCGGTTATCGCGGCCGCGGCGAACGCCGTCGTTGGCTTCGAAAACCGTTTATCCTTGGCCATGTGATCGGCCCGCGCATGGAGAGAGCTGCCCACGAGCATGGGACCATGGCGCGGGCCCTCGGCCGGCGCCCGCTGGCCCGTCCGATGCGGCTCGATACCCGCGGAGTTACGTGCGAGCAGTTCGAAAAAGACATGGCCGTAGGTGTTGGCTTAGCCGGCGGATCCGCCAAGAATCTGCCCGCAGTCGAGTCCCATACTCAGCTGGACGGAAGAGACTCATACGACGCTGAGGTCTTCCGCCAAACCCTGAGCGAAATGGATCTGTTGCACTTTACCTGTCATGGCAGCCAGGTTCGGCCCAGTGGCAAAGCGCGCATGACCTTGGGGGAAGAGAAACGCGGTGCCTCAAGCTATCTTTATCTGGGTGAAGTACCCGGGTTAAACTTACATCGCTGCCGGCTGGTTCTTTCGCAATCATGCTGGACTGGCTGGCAGGAACATAGGCGAGAAAACCCAGTCCAGGGCTTTCCCCAGGCGTTCTGTGACGCCGGCGCGGGAGCTGTCATAGCTCCTTTGATCACCGTTCCCAAAGCGCTCACTTCGGTCTTTGCCAGTGTGTTCTACCGCGTACTCGGCCATTTGCCGGTCGAGCGGGCGCTTCACTCAACCCTGGCGATGACCAGTGGTTTCATGTCCCGACTGTGGTCGCGTATTTCGCTGTGGCGATGGCTGCGGCGAATGCGGCGCCAACAGCGGAAAATTGGCGCCGCCGGGTCTGAAGTATGAACTTCGAGCATACACAGGTGTCCGCAAATAGCGATTATTGGAATGGATCAACGTCCAGCTAAATTCTTGAAGAGGAATCCATGACAGCTCAACAAAAGTCCATATTCCACGCCGTGGTAGTAGGAGTCGATGCCTATCGTGACAAACGGATCCCGCCGCTTACCTGTGCCCGTTCCGACGCCAAGACCATGGCTGGACTCTTCCGTGGTCGCATTCATGCCGACGAAGTGAATATAGAGCTGCTGGTCGACGAGGAGGCGACCCGCGATCGGGTCATGGATATGGTGGGCGAGGAATTGCCAAGAAAGGCTGGGCCGGACGATCAGGTCTTTCTATATTTTGCGTGTCACGGCAGCCCGGAACGCGACAGTCCACGGGGTCAGGACCAACCTTACTTGATCCTGCATGATACAGATTTTGACAGGATCTATTCGACCGGAATCGATATGGTGCACACGATTACGCGGTGGTTCGAGCGTTTGAGTTCGCGTCTGGTGGTCCTCTGTCTAGATGCGTGTTTTTCTGGGGCCAGCGGCGGTCGATCGTTCTGCGGGCCGTTGCACCAAAAGTATCGCGACGCCTTTAACTCCGATGAGCCTATCTCGCTGCAAGACCTAGATATGGGTCGTGGTCGGATCTTCCTGGCAGCGGCTCAGGATCACCAACCTGCCCTGGAATCAACCGAATACGGCCACGGACTCTTTACCTATTATTTACTGCGCGCCCTGCGTCAAGTACCGTCCGAAGCGAACGAGATCGGGATTGGCACCTTGGCCGATGCGGTCGCCCGCGCGGTCAAGAAGGAGACCGAAGGCGAACAGATTCCGATTCTCAACGGCAAGATTGAAATGGCCGCGTTGCCCTTGCTTGGCGTAGACGACTTTGTCTGATAGAGACTAAAATGTTTTCCGCGCTACGAAAGACCACGTTCCTTCAAGCCCTCAATCCTGGCGCGATCCAATCCAACCCTGGCAACTAACTGGAATAAAAGGATTTTCATGTCGTTGCCGCGGTTGCCAAACCAACCCGTCTGCGCCGGTAGCCGCAGGACGGAAGGGTGACAACTGTGCCCCAGTGAGAACGTCGGAGGATACAGGTGGGTGGCGCCCGCACTCTAGGCTTGTCCGTCACGCCAGTTCATGATCTCGAGAGCATGGCCAAGAGCTGCGATACGCCCATAGTGCGAGACGTTGCCGGTCACAACAGGCATACCAGCACAGTGAGTGCGGTCGCCGCGATCATTGGATCCGCGCGGCCGATGGGCTGTCCGATACGCTCAAGGTCACCATAGATTTGGCCGGCGACCACGGCCACATCGGAGTCAAAGGGCAGCACTTCCAGGGTGCTCAGTGCTGAGATGAACTTCTGGAGCTGCGGCTCTCGTTGTACACGTTGGAGTCCTTTCACGACTTCCATGACGGTAACTGCCGAGACAGTGAACTGACTGTGCTCCTCCAAGTAACTCCGAGCACGCTCTGCCACGAACTTATCACGGGCCTTGAGAACCTCGGAGAGGATGTCTGTGTCGAGCAGCGCCTTACTCATCGGCCAGACGCAGGGGGCTGCGCTCGCGAGACCGCATCGCCGATTCGCAAACCTCATCGATCAGAGCCGGTTCATCGGCAAAGAGGCCGATGATGGCTGCTGGGTCGATCGCGTTAGCTTGGGATGGGGATTCTTCGTCCAACTCGCGGCCTAGTTGTCGGGAGAGTGTGCTACGCTCCTCTCTGGACAAAGAACGGGCTGCTTCAAGTATGTCGTTTATCCGACGTGCCATGTCAGGGGAGCTTACCCTCGGATACCTGACATTGCAGCGAGAAATCCACGGTCGCACGTGGCGCGAGTGGTAACACCATGAGTTCGCGAACGCGGTGAACTCACAATGCAGTGAGATACTATGATGCAGGTGAACTCTGACCTACCCCATTTGGGTGGTTCCGGGCCCGGCGGGGCCCAATACACTCTCAACGGAACTTTCCAATTCATTGCAGTTCTCATTTCAGCCGCGCAACCAGTTGAAACAGAACGGCTTTCCCGGTTCCTGCAAAGTTGCCAAACCGACCTGTCTGCGCCGGTGGAGTCGAATGCCCCCTGGCCGCCCCATGCGCCGGCACCAACTGCTCCTTGGTGGCCAGATAAAACAAGAGGCTGACCGCTGCCGTCGGCGTTCCAAACCCGCGCTGTCTTGTCATCCGAAGCAGTGACAATGCGGGTCCCATCGGGGCTGAACGCTGCCGACCAGACAGGCTCAAGGTGACCGCGAAGGACCACAGGCTGGCCACGGCCGTCAGCGTTCCACACCCGCGCTGTCTTGTCCCACGAAGTGGTGACAATGCGAGTCCCATCGGGGCTGCTTCGATGAGCAGTAATCGGGCTCTGGCCAAATTCTGTATGACGTGTTCGAGCGCGTCGCCCATCCGATCCGGTGCCAGGGCACGAAGCTCGGACGCGCTGACAACTGCGCGGGTCCGCTCCTCGGTAACCAGGTTGGTG
>JAKSDA010000039.1 GCA_022360315.1 Pseudomonadota bacterium | reverse complement strand
CGACTACCCAGTGGTTCGTGAGAGAACATCGCTCGCCTCGTTGTACAGAAACGGGATAGACACTCTCGCAGCCAATTTCGGCAGTCAAGACATGAGGCAAGCAAACGGACGTCCCCATTGCGCCGTGGCTGCAATCTGCAACCGTGCATGCGATGTCGAGAGCCGGCATCCCCAGGCTGTTACGGCCGCCTTTGCGCACACGTGCCTACACAGATCTCACCGGACCACGCGCGAATCGCGGTTCTCAAAACCGAACAAAGAGCAGATATCTCGCGCATGATTCCATGCTGGCCGTTTCATGACGGCGATTGCCCGGAACGTGAGGCGAAACGGTTTGGCGAATGAATTGGCAAATGAGTCGAATCTGCGCCCTCGAGAGCACATCCCCAAAAGTGCTCTTGCTTTCCGTGCGGCTCTGAATGTCACATTGGCAGATTTGGAGCTGGGATTGAGGTAACAAAGCGTGCACCGCTGCGCTGGTTGGTTGGTTTCGCCTCACGTGCCGGGCAATCGCCGTCATGAAACGGCCAGCATGGAATTATGCGCGAGATATCTGCTCTTTGTTCGGTTTTTGAGAACCGCGATTGGCGCGTGGTCCGGTGAGATCTGTGTAGGCACGTGCACTCAAGGGCGGGCAGTAACGGAAACGCCAGCTGCAGCAGGGCGACCGGCGACATCCGGCCCGAAGTGGGCATCCGACAAGGTCTCGCGGCTGCGCGCTCACGACGGGGCCCGGACGCAGCGTATCCCCGCCGCGCTCGCCTGCGTTGGGGCTGGTTCGGGAGAGTCCGGCATTTGCGGCTGTATCGGTTCCAGATGGCAGTCTAGAAACCTAGAATCAGCAGAGCCGGAAGCGATGCAGCGAGGAAGCCTGTGATTCAGCCACGTTGCCAACCGCACCCGCTCAACCCGCAAACACTGCAAACCTGCGCCAACCGTGTTCCAGGCCGTACCAGCCATGTGCCTGCACTACTCGCCCAGCCAGCCGCGCGCTCTTGACACGTCAAGGGCGATTCTAGCCGGCTAGAAATCAGCACGCCGCATTCCGGCTAGACTTCTACTACCGCAGCACTTTTGAACTCGATGTCCATTCGACACTGGCCAACGAACTCCCGCAAGGATTGATGCGTGCCCAGGTCCACGACCCGAATGGGAGCACGCGGTTTCGCGACGAGTTCGTACCGCGCTCTCTCGTAGCACCAGTCGTAGGCAAAGAATCCCCTCTCCGCCGCAGAAACCCACTCTCCCGTGTTCGAGTCGGAAGATAGTTCCTCAGCTTGGCTCACCTTTGCCAGTTCTTCCACTTCTTCACAGAGATCGTACATGCGCTCCCCGGCCTCCGCTGCTTGTCGGGGTATGGGCCCAAATCCAGCAGACGAGAAGTAGGCGACGTTGCCAGTGGCATCCGACGCGATGAAGTCGAATTCAGAACCCAAATAGTCGTGCTTCGCTAACCATTCCATATTGTCACTCGGCAAAGGGCGTGCCTTCAGGGAACTGAGTCTTATCAAATTTCCCTTGGCAGTTCTTGCACACAGGAACGATCTTTCCGGTTCTGGGGCGCACTGGTTTGGTGAAGATTACGTCCTTTGGATTCCCGCCGACCTTGGCGGCTGCACCAACTTCCGCGCAACACCCCTTGAACGAACTGTCCGCAGCAGCTTTGCCCGTCTTGGGATTAAACGCACCAACGGAAGTAGCCGGTAGTTTCTTGTTTGACCGCTTTGCGAGCGAGGACAGCTCGTCTCCAAGCGCGGATTGCGCCTTGGCGAATCCGTCACCTCCTCCCCCTGCTGCAAGGGGACAGCGCGACCCCGATTCGCACTACTCCAACCACTCGAAGTATTGTCCCAGAACATCCTGCAAGGCGTCCCAATCGGTGGCCTTGGCGCCGTCGATGATGCGCTGCAAGGTTCGGATAATCGACGCCTCGTCGTAGTCGTGCATGAAGACTAATCCTCGTCCTAACTCCACTGCTCCAGCATCAAGGTCCGCCGCCAGCTGCGCAGGACTCATCACTGTCACTGTGACAGCTTCGCCGCCAGCTTCGCCGGCACACGTGATCTCCGCGTGCGCCTGAACGAGAAACTTCGTTGGATCGTCGCTGTCCCAGTGCTCGTGTATTTTCGTAAGTCGTTCGACCTTGAAGGGCTTGCTCATGGCGCCACCATGTCCGTGATGTCCATGTGAATGTTCTTGACTTCGATCCCCTTCGCGCGCCCGGGGATGAACGTGTTCTCCTGAAAGTTGGCTTTCCAGAGCCCGGATTTCGGCTTGTACTGAAGGCGGAAAGTGCGCGTTCCATCGGTTAGACCAAACCCTCCGCCGCTCAGTTCAAAGCGCTTGACGTCCTTGCCGTTCACCCAAGCGCGTCCGAGCGTCTCAGCTTCCGCTCGCGTACCCGCTGCGATGTCGCCCATACCTTTCTGCCGTTTGATGGAGAACAGGTCCTGCACGAAGTTTCGTCCCCCCCCTGCTCCCCTTGCGGCACCGGGCCCCTTGAATCGGCGAAACACGCCACCGAGCGCCTTGGTGCCCCCGCGTACGACTTTTTTCGCCAGGTCGGCGACAAAGGAGGTCGCGCCGGTGAACAGTGAGGCGAGGAGGGAGGCGCCGTGTAGGGAGGCCTTGGTGCTGGCCT
>JAKSDA010000059.1 GCA_022360315.1 Pseudomonadota bacterium | reverse complement strand
GCCGGGATGGAGGCGTATCGCCTCGCGAGCAAGGACGCCGCCAAGACTCCAGCCGACCAGTTTGATCGGTCGCTCGGTTTGTCTGGCCAGCTCGGCAATCCGGGCTGCAACGCGCGGCACGAGTGCGGGCACGTTGCCCATATTTCGACCGAGACCCCATCCATGTGCGCGGTAGTTGAGCCGGTTCAAGAAGCTGCGCAGCGCGAGCGTCGATCCGTCGCCAGTGAGAAAGCCAGGGACCACGAGAACTGTCTCACCCTGTCCCCGGGGCAGGCGCCGGCCAGCCACGAAAGCGGAAGGAAGCGTCGCAATGCCGCGGGCGAGCCGGACCACTTCGGCGACCGGCCTTCGTCGAGGAGGCTTGATCATCTCGTTCTCCTTGGTGCGCGCCACTCCGCGCGTCGCTCATCGGGTCGATCAAACAGAAACGCGGCGTCCCTCCCAACCGCGCCGCGACCACGGCATGCCGGGAAATTCGCTTGCCATTACTCAGTCCAGGAGTGACTCTGCCGCCGCTCGATGGGACGACCCTGCCTACCACCAGACGGCGAACTCACTTCGTTCGTACATCAATCAAATAGTACATACGTGAACCAATGACAAGTGCAAATGAATGGACCATGCCGGGACTGTCGGAATGGCTTGCAGTCGTCCGGGCATACCAGACCTGTCATCTGGCGATGAGCCGCAAGCTGGCCGAGGTTGGACTGACAGTGTCGCAGTATGACCTCCTCATGTCGCTTTTGAAGCGGGACGGCCAGACCCAGCAGGAGCTCGCCAATCGGCTCTTGGTTGTCAAGAGCAATGTCTCATCTCTGCTGTCGCGAGTTGAGCGCGACGGCTGGATAGAGCGCACCACCGATCCCGACGACGGCCGGGGCAAGGTTGTTAAGCTGACCCGGTCGGGACGGCGCATGGCCAGAAAAGGCTGGCAGGTGCAGCAGGTGGTTGTGTCGTCCATGCTCGGGGCACTCACTCAACGCGAGATGCGACAGGTCGCACGGGCCATGGATCGGGTGCGGGAGGCGCTGCTGCCGCTGCTGGACCAAGGCCGATGAGGATCGCTGGCGATGGTCGGGGCGGACAGCCGGGAGCTGGGTGCAGCTTATGACGCCTTGACCTACTGGTCAGCAGCGCATCCGGCGAGCATGTACAAACGAACGACTGGTAGCGAGACTATTCTCCATAGCCAGAGACCTTGGCTTGTCTGGTTACGAGATCGACGACCACGATGATTTCGCCACCCTTGCCAATCTCAGCGTCGTCCCCCGACGGGATCAGGACTTTTCGTTTGTACGTCACCCACCATACCCGATGGGGCAATTGCCGCTCCGCGCGAATGACCGTGTATTCGGTAGCGACAGCGTCGCTCGAATCGAACGCTGATGAGGACAGCATGACAGCGTCTACCGCATCCGTTTTTGCAGCCGCCGTTTTATCAGACATGGCCTTGTTCTCCGTTGGGGATCGGTTCGTGGTTGAGCAGGCGACCGCAAGAAGAAGACACGAAAGGGCGATGGCTCTCACGATGCGAGGACCTCGGGAATGCCGCGCGTCAGCATCCTCGTCACCATCCCTTCGATTTGCGATACGTTTCAATCGCTTCGATGAGCGGCTGTAGCTGCTTGGCACCCTCGATGTAACCAGTCGATCCGGCGACGCCGGGGGTATCGGGGATCGCGTTCCAGCGCCTGATGGTCCTGCTGCGCCAGGTACTCATGAGTGAGTCCACCCTGGGCTGCAGCGCGGCTGTGGCGAGGGCAATGGTAGCATACGAAGCCTTCGACACCCTCAGCTCGTCGAGCCTCCTGTTGATGTCGGGCCAGTTGCCACCCGCGGGGCTGGAGACCGAGTCTTGGATATAGTCGATGTTCCAATGTGCCCATTCGTGGGCGTACGACGCCGCGGTGGCGTGCCAGTGAGGACCGGCACCGCCCCCGGGCTGATTGTAGGTTTCGAGATCCCGCTTGGCGGTGCGCCAATGATTCTTCGACCCGGCTGTATTGTTGATGTTTCCTCCGTCCACCCAGGAATACATTGGTGGGCCTCGATGTTGGCATGACTGCCTGCGCAGATATACGCTCACTGCCGATCGCCGGCGCTGATGGCGTCGCTGCTTTGCCGACATCGTCCTGCTGCCCCTCCTCTGGAAGCATGGGAACGGGCGCGATTTCTGGCTCTTTCCCAGCTTCCCGACCGGAGCAGCTTTGCGCTGCACTGCTTGACCCTTAGGTCGAGTAGGCGGCAGCCTGCTCGTCCGGGTCATCTTGCCGGGAGCGACGCTCACGTTGGTCTTGTTGTCTGCACCAAGAATGCGTTGTTGAGGCTGCTTCTTATCAATATCCCTACTCATACCATTGCCTACCCGAGTCTTATATTCTCAATTGTGCAGGTTACCCGCGATTCCTAACTCGTTTTGCCGAATGCGTCTGTCCGCACCCTCATTACTTCCTCATCGATTTGTGCATGGCATTAAAGCACAGCCAACTCGCCAGTGCAATCTTGGAGCCGTCATAGGGCAGCTGCGGAAAGTGGTGGTTTCGGGAGGTCCGGAGGCCGGAGAAATACTGAATCGCAGTGACTTCAGAAATTTGATGTGTTGCGAAGCTCCAGCTCAGAATTGATACGTCCATGCTCGAGGCACTCACTCAACGCGAGATGCGAAAGGTCGCGCGGGCCATGGATCGGGTGCGGGAGGTGCTGCTGCCACTGCTGGACCAAGGCCGATGAGGGTCGCTAGCGATGGCCGGGGCGGACATTCCGGCGCCTACTACGCGACCGCGATCCCGCTCCTGGTCGATGAGCACCTGCCCCAGAGCATGGCGCCGGACACAGCCTCGCGCATCAAGGCCGAGGTCTCGCGTCGCGCCCTGGCCATGGTCGAGCGCGATATCGGCGTCCTGGCCGAGTAGACGATCGGCAAGCCGTAGTCCGACAGTGCCGGCTACGACCCGTTAAGCTTTTTGTCGAGAGCGGCGCGGAGTAGCCTCAGCTGCTCCGGGTCGAAACCGGCGAGCCGCTGCTCGGACTATCCGCAGCTCATCCGTATTGCGAAATTGATCATGGGTATGAGTGATGAGGAAGTGAACGACTTCCTCTCGGCCGCAACCGGCACCACGGACGATCTGAACAAGTTCGAACAGATGCTCGAGGCGAACATCTGTCATTCGTTGCACCGCAGGCCGGCCGGTACATCGTGGGTATCGACAGCCGTAACCCTGGGGGCACCATATATGACGTGCTTGCCGTCGCGCCTGTATGTGGCAACGGCGGCATGCCCGAGCACAGCGAGACCTGTGACAATAACGATGACGACCCTGGTAACGTCTGCGACTCGCAGTGTCGCGCGGTGCTGAACCCCGAGGCCAACGAAGAGGTTGAGCCCAATGATGACTTCGTTGGGGCTAACGTGGTCACGCCTCCATCCGGAGAAAGCGAGCTAACCGTCCGAGGTAACTCGGGCGGACGCTGTGACTTCGACATGTTCGTGCTGTCCGTACCTGAGGGTGGCTCCGTTCAGGCCGAGTTACTCAACGTCTCTGGCCTCCCGTGCACACCCAACATTCCGCCTAATCTCAGCTTACGCTTCGTCGATCAGGATGGCATCACCGAACGCGGTAAGGGAATGCCGAACTCAAGCAATCAATGCCCCTCCATTGATGCTACGGCGACATTTGCCCGTGACCTCCTTTCCGGCGAGTATTACGTCCGGGTAACCTCTGGCGAGGGAGAGGGCTCACTGTTCAGCTATCAGCTTCGGTTTGTGGTCCTACCGTCATCGCAGTAGTGCACGGGCAGGGCGTTATATCGGAAGTGAGGCCAGCAGTACCCGGTTTTCAAAACGTCCTTGAGGGCGAACTTGCTCGGTTGCATGAATACTTCCAACAGATGGCAATCGGTGGTGCCGTAAACTCGCTGCTTCCGCGACTTCCTGACACCAGCGCGACAAGACTTGATTGACATCTGTGATGAATTGACCCTGCTTGACAATACCACCTGCGCGAGCAAGCTTGGCGACGAAGGAGAGTACCGGAAGTATACTTCTTGGACAAGGGAGTTGATCATCCGAATAGGAGCTGCGGCACCGGTCACGGGGGCGTTGGGGCACAAGCTGGCGCCTCGACGATGACTACATCTGCTCATTCATTATATTTCTTGGGAGAGAAACCGGCACTTACCAAGAACAGCAAATCTGAGCGGTATGGCGCTGAACAGTACGCCCCGAGAGAAGAGGTAGGCACCGGTCATATTTACGGCCCGCTGCGGCCATACGTCGTATACATAAAAATTCCATGCGCCTGAAGTGATTCAGGAAGATGTGATGAATGGTCAGGTTTGAGGCGTTCGCGTGTGAGGAGGCGGGTCGTGGGCCACTTCGCGAAATTGCCAATCGCCCGAGTTCAACTGGGCGGTAGTGTTGCGGATGCGCCACTGGTCGGACGAGACCACGGCGTGCCGCACAGATCCAATCGAGACCATTCCGGTTCGAACTGTCGAGCAGGTGTCGTCGCGCAGGCTGTCGCCGAGTTGGATGCTCTTTGCCACCGCGGCTGCTGCAGTCCTGGCTCTCGGCATCTCTGCGCTGATCGGGGGGATGAAAATCTGCCTTCCTATCAGGACCAGGCGATCGGCATTGGCAGCGCACCTCCGGATCCGGCATTGCCGCTCAGCGACACGCACCAGTCGATGAACGATACGGCGGCGTCTGCCAGTCCAAGTGCATTCGAGGCGAATTCCTCGCCCGAGTCGGTCGCGATCGTGCAATGGCCCGAGCGAGAAGCTCGAGATGCAGCGATGAAGACTGATCGCGTCCCGCCGAGCACTCACGTCCCGATCAGCGCTGCCACGCGTACGCCTTGACCCTGGAGGGCAAACGGGTCAAGACCTTCACCGAATTGGCCGCTGCTGCTGCCGAGGGCAAAAAGATCGCCAAAGAGCTGGTCGGCTCGTCCTACGTACAAAACAACCAGGTCATCAAGGGCCGGCGCGCGAAATAAGCCACGCCAACCGCCCCACTCGCGCCTGGCCAGTGGGACGGTTGCGCAGTTGGGCGAGCCCTCGCGTCGGCGATAGCCGAGCTACAGTGGCTAACGCTCAGCTAGTCTACTATTACGGTCTTGTTGCTTCCGAGGGGATCCTTCTGGGGAGCCGGAAACTTCTGAGGGTCTGCGGACGCGGTCTGTCCCTCGGGGCTTGCAGAGAATTGCTCGGCAATGGGGGGAAGCGCCGCGATTTCAGCATTGTCCTTGAGAACTTCACATCACCACCGTTGGCATGGATGAGATCCGAGTCGCCGAGGTCCTTGAGTACTGCTTTTTTGAGATGAAGATACTTATTCGGTTTCACTTTTATTTCTCTTTTTGTTACAGATTATTGTGTTTTGATTTGGCTTCTGAATGTCGCGCTAACTTGTCAGCCTCTAATGCAGGACTAATGCAGAACGCGGGCCAAACTCGTTGCAACCCTCGAGTGCAGAACGCGGACCAATTGCTGCTGGCGTCGGCCTCGGGCTGTCCTGGTAATGCACAGGGGCGCCAGGCAGGCCACTTGCCTCGGCTTCGATGCCCATTGCCAAAAGCACCGACCCATGG
>JAKSDA010000020.1 GCA_022360315.1 Pseudomonadota bacterium | reverse complement strand
GCAAACCGGCAGGCCTGGCAGTGACCCGAACTCCGGCCAGCGATTCGGTCACGCCGGTCACGGTCACAGGTCGCGCGAGAGCCAAAAACTGTGGGCTGTCCTGGCCAGCTGAAAGATCGACCCGATGCACTGCCGGGCTCTGCTCGGGCCCAGCTCCGTCAATGGGCTCGATGATCGCGTCGTACACGGCATTGGGCAACGCGGTCGCGTGGGGTAGTCCAGAGGCGCCGACGACCTGGCTCCGCCGCAGCGACCCGCGCGCGGTCACGCTCGCCGGTCCCCGTGTGGCCACTGCAGCGTCGTCGATTGGCGCGGCGATCCAGGTGATCCGGGTGCCCGCTGGCGCCGGCGCGACACCGTCGCTCTGCCTGATCGGTACCGCCACAGAGCGACTGCTGTGATCCGGATGATAGCAAATGTCGATGTCCCCCGCGTTCGAGGACAGAGTGGCACTCGCCGGCACCTCCAACACTGGAAGCCCGCTTGGCTCGGGCGGCACCACGGTCACAGCAAGTGTGGCGCCGATCCGGGTAGGGACAGAAAACCGGCCATCTGATCCCGTGGTGGCCACAGTCGAGGGGATCGCATCGGTGTGGACAGAGATTCGCGCTCCGGCGACCGGCTGACCGGGTCCGCCGTTGCATCCACCAGCGGCTCCAACCACGACACTACCCGTGATGGTGATTCCCTCGCTCAGCTCGAAATGCCGTCGCGCAGTCGGCGCGGTGATGTCGCGAAACAACTGGGGCGGCAAAACGCCCTCGAGCGGTACCACGAGAACGTCGTGGCTGCCGGAATTGACCCGCACCTCGAAAGCGCCGGCAGTGTCGGAAAAACCCTCGGTCACGATGCCGTCTCGCGATGTCGCTCGCACGTAGGCGGACAGCCCGGCGCCCTGTGGGTCGCGGATCAACCCCGATAGCGATACGTCGCTGTCGAGGATGATCGGACTCAGGTGCGTATCTGCGCCGCCATAGACAGTAATGGTGCTCGGTTTTCTGGCCGCGTTGTGATCGGCGGCCGGTATGGCGAGCAAGCGGTACATGTCCGCGACAGCACCGTCGGCAGTTGCGGTCAGGGCATCTGTATCGCTGTGGCAGGCCCGCTCTCCCCGGGAGCCAGAGAGTTCGATCCAGTACACTCCGGGCCGAGAGACATCGAACGAGATGCTCTCGCCGGTCGAATCTTCGGTGACCAGGGCGTCGTCGAAAAAAACCCGCCAGTGGTAGCTGTCGAATCCCACCGCGTCGCCGGACAGGATGCCCTTTGCTGTCACAGTTTCGTGTACGCGGGGCAGGGCGGGCGTGAAATCGATAATGTGCATGCTGCATGTCCTCCCGTCTCCGATGTCGTTTGCGCTGTCGAGGTTACCGCACGCCGTCGCACTCCACGCCGCGGCCCCGGCCAATACTGCGATTGACAGCTCTTTGCTCACCCGCTTCATCGGATCTCCAGCTCCCAGGTCACACGCTGATAACACGATGGACCCTGCAAGGCGCAAAACGGCTGGGCGACGTCACATTGGGTGCGCTCCACCCGATCTTCGACCTCGACCCGCAGCGACAGTCGATCGCCCGGAGCATACGCGCTGGCGTCGATCACATAGTTGGACACATCGTGGTTCTGTACTTCGACCCGCTGACCGGCTGTGTCGGGCGTGGCGACAAACCAGCGAAAGCGAGCCCGTCCCCGGTACTCGTCGGCGACATCGGGCGGCGGATATATGTCGAGGTCGTCGGTGACGCTGAGCACTGTGAAGCGACGCGTTCCCTCTCTCCGTTCGACGATGTAGCGGGCCTGGGGCTGTTGCGGAAAAAGAACCGGATCGGCTGAAGCGATGCACGGCGGCGCATCCTCTTGCACGGGAATGGTCTCGTCTGTGTCGTCCCGGGCGCCGAGTTGGTCGGACGCAGTGACTTCGACCTGCCAGGTGCCAGCAGTATCGGGCACCAATTGATACACTTCCTCATGAACCCCGTTGTGGTCGGATTCGCCGATTTTGCTCCAGCTGGACGCCTGGCTACCACCCGGCGAATCGAGCTGCCACTCCACGGTGACTGGATCGCCATCCGGATCCGATGCCCGGGCCGCGACTCGTACCGGGATACCGATCGGATGGAACTGATCGTTTGGGGCTACCGGGCCCTGAACCTGCAGTTCCAGCTCGGGCGGCCGGTTGAGAATATCGACAAAGAGATGGTCTTTGTTCTCCGCACCGCGACTGTCGTGGACCGTGAGTTCGACCAAAATGAGTGCAGTGGGCTGGTCGCTCACCGCGCCTCCAATGACGCGAAATGCCGGCACCTGTACTGTAAAATCGCTAGAGCGAGAGACTCGGTTCTGCTCCTGAAACGCCGGACTGTCGCAGCCGTTGCCATCCTGCCGACAGGTCCATGCCCGCCAGTCGACCAGCAGCTCGTCACGGTCCGAATCGTCGCTCTTTAATGCCGAAAACGTCGCGACCTCGCCGCGGTACGTCGGCCCCGACGCGATCCTGTCGATGCGGGCATCGGGCTTGTTGTTGATCGGACCGGTAAAGAAACAGCCCGTTACCAGACCACAGAACAGCAATAACAGCCCCATAGCAACTGCAATGGCAAAAAGCGTATGGCAAGTCATCGACAAGGCACTGTTGCAACCTTCTTGCCGACTCTTAACGATTGGTAACCAGTACAAAAAGGGTTTTCGCCAGGCCGGCCGAGCAGAGAAATCGCGACACAGATGGCAGATCTCGAGATCGTACTGTGCCGCGGCGCTGTGCTGTGTCGCAGCGCTGTGCTTTGTCGCAGCGCTGTGCTCCGCCCGGGGCTCGTGGAGTCTCGCTCGTCTCATCGATCTCGTTGCGGTCTCGAGCGAGTCTCCCTCGAGTATCAGCGATGTATTGCTGGCCGGGCGGTCCTGGATCGAGCATTTCGGCCAGTTGGTCGCGTATGTTTGCATTCCGGCGCCATGATCGCCAAAGCCGGCGTAAAATTCGATCGCGATGACAGAGACCGATCGCTTTTCGCTGTGGCGTCGATTTTTTGACCTGTCGCCGGAAATGCTGTGTATTGCCGAGCTGGACGGCTACTTCAAAGAGCTCAACCCGGCGTGGGAGAAGGTGCTGGGCTACACCCGCGAGGAGCTGATCGCGCAGCCGTGGGCGGAATTTATTCACCCCGACGATCGCGCGGCCACGGTCGCGCTGGCAGAAGACCTCGCCGCTGGTGCCGTGATCCGATTCGAAAACCGCTGCCGCGACGCCAACGGCGACTACAAATGGCTCGAGTGGTCGGGCATGCTCAACCGGGTACACCAGGTGTTCATCGCCGCAGCGCGGGATATCAGCGAGCACAAGCGGTGGATGGCCGAACTGCGTGAGGCCCGCCGTACCACCGAGCAAGCCAGTCGCATCGAGCGCCGTTTTTTCGACCTGTCGCTGGAATTGCTGTGTGTCGCCGGCTTCGATGGCTATTTCAAAAAGCTCAATCCGTCCTGGGAGAGAATTCTTGGCTTCACCAAGCAAGAACTCAAAAATCAGCCGTTCATCGAGTTCGTGCACCCGGACGATCGCGAGTCGACCCTACGCGAAGCGGCCGAGTTGGCCGCGGGCGGTCATGAGACCATCCGGTTCGACAATCGCTATCGCTGCAGGGATGGCAGCTACCGATGGCTGTCGTGGACGGCGTGGCCCGATCTGGACAATCAGCTCCTCATGGCCGCGGCTCGCGATATCACAGAATTCAAACAACAAGACGCCGAACTGGCCCACGCCAGGGATGCAGCCGAGCGGGCAAACAAAGCCAAGAGTGTGTTTCTGGCCAACATGAGCCACGAGTTGCGCACGCCGCTGAACTCGGTCATCGGGTTCTCCAACCTGCTCTTAAAAAACCGCAGCGGCGTTCTCACCGGCAACGATCTGCGCTACCTCGAACGGATCGCTGCCAATGGAAAACACTTGCTCGAGCTCATCAACGACGTTCTCGACTTGTCCAAGATCGAGGCTGGCCGCATGGAAGTCACCACCTCCGAGGTGGACCTGGCCGCTGTAGTGAGCAATGTGGTCGATGATCTCGGCGGGCAAGCGGCGAACCGACAAGTCGACCTATCGTGTGAGGTCAGCGACGGTATGCGGCCGGTGATCGCCAATCGCCAGCGCCTCAAGCAAGTGCTGATCAACTTGACCGGCAACGCCATGAAGTTCACGCCCGCAAGCGGCCACGTCGTGATCCGCACGTTCGTCGCCCCACGTGGCGGCGAGGACAAGGAGGGCAGTAAGCCGCTGCGCATCGACGTGATCGACGAAGGCATCGGTATTGCCGCCGACAAACTCGAGCGTATCTTCGAGGCGTTTCGCCAGACCGACGACGGCATCGCGCGCAGGTATGGCGGTACCGGGCTGGGCCTGACCATCTCGCGCGCTCTGTGCCGGGCCATGGGATTCGAGCTCACTGTGTCCAGCGTCCAGGGCAGGGGATCGACATTTTCAATCATGCTCGACCGGGCATCGCCCCCGCCGGTGCACGTCCCCCTGGGCAGAGCAAGGCGGCCGCTCGTCGTGCCCGAGGCCGCCGCTGCCGGCCACGGCTCCGCCGTGCCGAGCAATGCCAGCACCAGTCCCAGCCGCAGCCGGGTCCTGATTATCGACGACGATGCCGAGGCACGTCTGATTCTCGAGCAATACCTGAGTGATTTCGGGCTTGATGTGATCGCTGTCGGCAACGCCATGGTCGGCGTCGAAGTGGCCCGCAGCGTGCAACCCGCTCTCATCGTACTGGACCTGCAAATGCCCGAAGTGGACGGATTTCAGACCATAGACCTGCTCCGAGAACACCCCCACACCATCGATATTCCGGTTGCGGTCATGAGCGTCATGGCCAGTGAGAGCAAAAACCACATCGTGGGCGCGGTGGAACTCGTGGACAAACCGGTCGAGCGCGAGCGCCTGCAGGCGATCGTCACCCGTCATCTGAGCCCGAAACACGGCCCGACACGCAGACAGGTACTGATCGTCGAAGACGACGAAGACTGCCTCGAAATCATGGCCTCTCTGGTCCGGGAATGGGGGTTTTCGACGATTCGGACCCGCAATGGCGAGGAGGCGCTCAACTCGCTGTGCAATATCACCCCGGATTTGATCCTGCTCGATATCATGATGCCAGTGATGGATGGTTACGAGCTGCTGAATGTCTTGCAACGGGACAGTCGTCTGGCCAAAATTCCGGTCGTCGTGGTGACTGCTCGGCAACTTTCGGCCAACGAGCGTCGCTGGCTGGGCGAGCGCAGTAGCAAGTTGATTCCCAAAGGTCCAATCATGGCCACGGGAGTGCAGGAGATGCTGGCTATCATTGCCGAGAAGTCATGACCCGCGGCACGCCGTGGCGCCATGATCGAACGATCGATTCGGACAGAGCGGGACCATGAGATCATCCCCTCTGAATCGACAGAGCAACGTCGATGAAAATCAGATAAAAGTAATGAAAATCGGATAAAAAAAAACAGATGAGAAAAATCGCCGTCGTCGAAGACAATGCGGACAACCGTATGTTGGTACAAGCTCTGCTGTGTGATCGCTACGAGGTGGCCGAGTATGAAACCGGCCGCGAGGCGATCGAAGGTTTCAATAACGAGCGACCCGATCTGATCCTGCTCGACATCTCCCTGCCCGAGATGAACGGCAGTGAAGTTCTCGCCCATCTGCGAGCGGATCCCGAGTTGCGCTCGATACCTGTCATCGCGCTTACGGCGCATGCCATGACAGGAGATCGAGAGGCCTTCTTGGGGCAGGGATTCGATGGGTATGTCAGCAAACCCATTGTGGATGAAAAAGCTCTTTTCGAGAGTATCGAGGCCTTGCTCGGCACAACGCCATAATCATCCAACGGTATACTATACTCGGCCGGCCCCGCACAGTGAGGACCGCATCGTGACGACCAAGCTGGAAAATGCGCGAAAGAAGCTCAAAGCCCGCTACATTCGCGGCTTGCGAGCCAAAAAGCACGCTCTGGAGGCGGCTCGGCAGAAAATCGACGACAGCGACGCTGTGGTTACCATACGGCGTCTGGCTCATCAGCTGCGCGGCTCGGGCGCCAGCTTTGGCTTGCCCCGAATCACCGAGGCGGCCGGAGAGGTAGAAGATGCCGACCCGGCGGATCTCGACCGGGCGCTGGGCGAGCTCATCGCGCTGCTCGATGGCATGTGTACGGAGGTGGCGAGCGCCGGCCGGATTCTGGTGGTAGATGACGATGACGACATCATCTCCTTGATTCAGGATGCACTGAGCACACCCGGCCGATTCATACTATGCGCCGAGAGTGTCGCCGAGGCGCAGAAGCTGTTGTGGGCTCAGCCATTCGATCTGGTCATCCTCGATCTGCTACTTCCCGACGGCGACGGTCGCGATCTTCTGGTGACCATGAAGCGCCGCACTGCCACGGCGGAGATCCCGGTTCTGGCCCTGTCGGGACGATATGCCTCGCACATAAAGAGCGAGTGCATGGCGCTTGGGGTCGAGCAATTTTTCGAAAAGCCGCTCGATGTCGCCTACCTGGCCACTGCAGTTGCCGAGCTTCTCGAGCGCCGGCGGGCCGACCTGAACGAGGACGGCCACGACCGCCTCACCGGGCTGAGGAGCCAAGAGGCGTTTCGCGGCGTCTTCGACCAAGTGCTCGCATTCTGCCGTCGTACTGGAATCACGGTGTCGATCGCCATCCTCGAGATCGATGAATTTCAATCCCTGGAGCGCCAGCACGGCCATGCCGCTGCCGAGGACTTGTTGGTCTTTGTCTCCGGTACCATCGTCAAGTGTCTTCGCGAGGAAGACATCATCGGGCGCTGGGCAGAAAACTCGTTCGTGGTCGGATTGCTCGGTGCCCGCGAGGACGACGCCTTGTTTGCCCTGGGTCGCATCCGCCAAACCTTGGCTCGCGACCCGGCACGCATTGCCGGTCTGCCCGAACCGCTATACGTCTCGATTTCCGGCGGGGTCACCGAATTGGCCGTCGGTGCGGACAGTGACGACAGCCTGAACGCCGCTCTCGACCGGTCCCAATCGCTCATCGACCGGGTCAAGGCGAGCAGACGCAGTCGTATCGTTCACTCGGGCCTGGATGAAAAACTGGCCCAGCGGCGGGTACTCGTGGCCGAACACGACCTCATCGCAGCCAATACTCTGTGCCGTCTGCTCGACGCCGATGATCTACAGGTCACGCATTGCACAGATGGTTCGGCTGCTCTGGAGGCGGCGCGACAGTCGGTATACGACCTGATCATCGTCGACAAGGCAATTTCGCAGATCGACGGGTTCTCGGTGCTCCGCGAGATCAGGTCGATGGCCGAGTACTGTTCGGTACCCATCGTCATGGTCACTTCGACCGGAGCCGAGGCAGACATCGAACGCGCGTTTGCCCTCGGTGCCGACGATTATGTGGCCAAGCCGTTTCGAATTCGCGTCTTGCGCGCGCGGATTCGCCGCCACCTGCGCCGCCGCATCACCGGCGGGAGAGCCCATGATGTGTCAAACGATGCATCGAACGACGTGTCTGAAGACGTCTGATCAGATCGGCTGTACTCGCAGTAACTCCCGGATCTGGCGCCCGCAGTACGAAGTATCCGTCGCGATTGCTGAGCGCCTCGGCGAGCGGCCAGTTCGGGTCGAATTCGCACTCGGCACACAGAAGGTGCAAGATCATGCCGCTGGCGCCTCGCGAGCCGAGAATCACCTGTCCGGTATAGGCCAGTGTATCGGTTAATGGGATCACGCCCAGGTCGGTATTCTGGTCGGGCTGGGGCGCGCGCACAGAGAGCCGGCGCCGGGCATGGGCTGTATCGGGACCCATGATGACGAGATCGTGATCACCGCCAGCCGGGAGGTGGAGCTCGAACGAGCCGTCGCCCGCTGCCGTGGTCGCCGTGGTCGCCGAGGTGGCAGCGGCGAGAAAACCGATGGGTGTGGCCACGAGGCGGGCACACGCAATGCTCGAGCTGCGCGGATCGACGATCTGTCCGGTGATCCGTCCGGGCAGAGCGGTTGTCAGCTGTGCGGGATCGGGCTGACCTGGACGCAGATCGACCGCGACTGCCGTGACCGTCTGGCCAAAACCGGGCGGGGGCTCTACAACGGCGTCGTAGAGCCCCTCGGGAATATCGATCGAAAGTTCTCCGTGTGGGCCGGCAACCGCTGTGACTCGCACAGTGCCCACAGCCGAGACCGGCGCTCTGCCGGTCACGGTCGCGGTGCCGGCTGCGGGCGAGCCGACCATGCCCCTGCCGATGCAAGTATCCGACCTCTTTCGCCGATGTGATTTCGAGAGAATAGACCGGTTCAGAGTAGCCGCACGGACCAGATCATGACACCCGTGTCGCGAAACCGGGGATGCTACGACGTTGCTGAGTTTCTCGACTGAACTACCGACGGTGTTGTTCGCCTGGTCAGTGAAAAAACATTCTTACCAGGGAGGAGCATTTGCTGACTATGTGATCGAGATTGTGATGGATACAACCAACAGAGTCGCTTTTGAGTGGCGGTCAAACGAGGAGTACGATGAAGGCGAGAACGGGCAAATACGGCGCGATCGACATATTTCGACACGAGAAGACAACCACTGGGTTAGAGAGCTCACCGGTGTCGGCGGTGGGGCAAACACCGACACTCTATACTCTGCAAGACAACCAGTGGCACCTTCGACTACAAGAGCTCTATCGCACTTCTCGGCTCGACGCAGCCGAAACGTTGCTTACAGAGTACGAGTTGAGAGGTTTTGTTGGGGACTTCAGTGCACTGAATTGGAGTGGACTCATCGAGCTTGCACGTGGCCATATGGGCACAGCCGAGCTGCTTCTTACCGGCGCTCTCGGTTGCGCGGAGACGGCGGCGCAGCGCTCGATTGCCCTGGAGAACGTAGCTGCTCTGAAGATCATGAAGGGGCTACCCATGGTGGGAGCGGCCTATTGCCTGAGCGGTTTCGGCCTGGGCCAGCCGGTGGCGAGCTGCCGGGGGTTATGGGCAAATTTCACGATCGCTCTGGCCCAGCTGCGCAACGAAGGTGTGCTGGAGCAGGCAGTTCATCTCATTGCCAGCAATCTATCGGCCGAGGAGTATCGATTATTTCGGCAGCTTCTCGCCGCATCGAGCTCGGGGCCGGGGGGCGAGCTCGATTGGTTGCACGCATCGCGTGCACTGGACGCGACTCTGCCCCACGTGGACAATACCAGGGGCAGTGATTTGGATTGGTGTACTGATCGTAGTGCAGTCGAGGAGCTGAGCGACCAGCACCCCTGGTTATCGATTCTGAATGCGGGGGCCTGGGCATCGCTGGCTGTGCGGCCTCTTGCCGTGGTGGTGCGAGGGGGATGATGGCCTGCTTTCGACTCATCACAATGACAAGGTGGTAGTACGGGGCCTGACGAGCGCGTTACCATCAGGAGAAGAGAATCATGTCAGACACGACCTTGTGGGACGAAATCGAGTGCTTGATTTGGTATTTTGCCAAAAAACTCGAGCGCGCTGGCTTGCCCGGCCCCGCCGAGGAGATCGCTGCCGACCTGCGATCTCGCCTGGGCGAGCCAAAGATCCTGAACAAGCTGGCAGACAGTACCAAACAGCGCGCCGCCATCGTCAGGAACAAGCATATCGACCTGCTGCGCGAACACGGCAAGTGGGAGCGAGCCATCAAGGCGGCCAGGGAAGTTCGCTCGTTACATCAACCTCCATCGATGCGCGATCCCAGCCAGCATCTCGAGTGTATGGAACGGCTGATCGAGTTGAATATCGCCATCGAGAAAGTGGCCCGGCGAAGCTGGAAAAGCGGCCAGGCACTGGTCTTCTGTCTGGCTGGATTGAGCCACGCAGAAGCCGCCGAGCTGGCCGGTTGCAGAGCCACCACCATGAAAATGCGCCTGTGCCAGGGGCTCAAATATCTTTCAGAAGAAATGGTCGCCCCGGCCGTGCCCAGCTGATCCGCTCTCTGCCCGGGGTCGGGTGTGTGGGTTGTCATGGTGCGGTCTACCGGGCAGCTCGGGCACAGCCCGGTTATGACCTACCGGCCCGCGATCACGGGTGATGCCGAAATACTGGGGCTCGGAGGTCACTCTCGTCCAAACCGGCTGGACGATGCGCACGTCCTTATCAGGTCACTGAGCGGAGTCGTGGTGGCCACCACTGCTCAGTACTGCTTGCGCGAGTACACGGGTTGAACAGTGCGAGCCACGCTCGCGGTCGGCAGCTGTGTTAACGTAGTCTCATGCCCCCAGGTGAGCGCGATGGCATGTCCGGGAAAACGGCGATTCTCGCATCCTCCGCGGTCCGGGAGACATCAGTGGTCGGCTTTCAACTCGACGCCGTGGAAGGTCCGGGCAGGGGACAGCATTGGGAGTCGCAGAACGACCACTGCACAATTGGCCATCATCCGTCGTGCGATATGGTCCTGGATGATGCCACAGTGTCGCGCTTTCATTGTGAGATCACTATTGGCGACAAGGGCACGCAGGTGCGCGATCTGGGCAGCAGTAATGGCACTGTTCTCGACGGCGTCCGGATCGCCAGCGCGTTCTTGAAACGCGGCAGCCTGCTCCGCCTCGGACGGAGCGCATTGCGTTTTCAGTACATGGACAAGCGCAATCCGATTGCGCTCGCCAATCGCAACGAGTTTGGTCTATTGGCCGGTCGCTCGGTCGTCATGCGAGCCATGTTCGCCTTGCTCGAACGCGCCGCGATAACCGACATCACGATTCTGCTCGAGGGTGAGACCGGTACGGGCAAGAGTGCGGCGGCGCGCTCCATCCATATGGAAAGCCCGCGCAAGGACGGCCCTTTTGTCATGCTCGACTGCGGGGCCATACTGGCCAATCTTCTCGAAAGCGAGCTATTCGGTCACGAGCGAGGATCGTTCACCGGCGCCGACTCGGCCCGAGTGGGCGCATTTGAAGAAGCATCGGGGGGAACCGTCTTTCTCGATGAGATCGGTGAAATACCGATCTCGCTGCAGTCCAAGTTGCTCAGTGTGCTGGAAAACCGCGAGGTCCGACGACTGGGTTCCAATCAGCAGATCCCGGTGAATGTGCGGGTCATTGCTGCGACCAACCGCGATCTGCGCGCAGAGGTCAATGCGGGCCGTTTTCGCGAAGATCTTTACTACCGACTCGCGGTCGTCACCATCAAGGTACCGCCTTTGCGGCAGCGTCTGGAAGATCTACCCATTCTGGTCGAAACCCTGCTGTCGCGCATGGGCACACCGGATGAACGCATCGCATCGATCGCGACGCCCGACTTCATGGGGTCGCTGCGCGGAGCAGCGTGGCCGGGCAATCTGCGCGAACTCAGGAACTATCTCGAGCAATATCTCGTCTTCGAAGATATCCTGCCGTCGAGCTTGATTGCCGCAACAGCACAGAGCGACGCTCCTTTTTCGGTCGACGTGTCGCTACCGCTATCGGAAGCGCGACAACAGGCCATGGCTGAGTTCGAGCGGCGCTATTTGACCGAGCTCTTGCAAGCCCACAGCGGCAAAGTCTCTCAGGCTGCAGCACAAGCCGGGGTCGACCGCACCTATCTCTATCGCCTGCTCAGGCGCCACAAGCTCAGAAACTGAGATTGGACTCAAGAGTCAACAGGTCCAAGGGTAGTATCCGAAGAGACCGTGCGTATGGCTATCAGTGCAGCAGGGCGCGGTTCGTCGCCGCAGAACAGGCGCATGGATAGGCCGTCCTGTAGTGGCGCGGTCCGGACGGCAACGCTTTGAGAGATATAGAGAGGTCCCTTGAAGGCGACGTCGGCGCGTACCGGCTCGCCGCTGTCGAGGGCTTCGATCTCCCGCGTGGCGCGAGCGACGCCCCACATGCCGTGGACCAAGTCGCGCCTGAAGCCAAATAACCTGGCCAGCAGTCGCGACATGTGGATGGGATTGAAGTCGCCGCTGATGCGACCATAGCGCTTGCCGGCACCGGCCGGCACCGCAAACCGATCGCGATCGGCAACGACCGATTTGTCATCGGGCCACGAGAACACGTCGGCCAGTGGGCTCGGTGGATCTTCGCGATCGATCTTTCTGCCGAGTGATTTCTTGCGGATCAACATTGTGGCGATCTCGTGCCACAGCAGGTCGCCCCGGCAGGTGATCCGGGTGGTAATATCGAGTTCAATACCTTGCGGCCGAAACCGCTCGGTGCTGGTTGTGCATTCGATGTCGAGTATGTCGTCGAGCTGAATCGGCCGGTAGCGGAGAGCATGATTGCGCAGGTGTACGGCGCCCATGAGGCCGAGGGGAAAGGCGCGATGGCTCAGCATGTTCATGTGGATCGGGCCGATCAGGACGTGCGGATAATGCATGGGCAGGCCTGGCTCAGTGCCGATGGCGCAGGCCTCGGTGTAGGCGCGCAGGTTGCCGCGGTCGATTGCGACGCCTGCGCAAGTGGCGAAGATGGACGGTAACCTGGCGCCGGGGGCGAGGCCGGACCTGCGGCCAAAAAGGATTCGGCGATACGCGGACAGAAACGAGGGCAGGCGATCGAATCGAAGGGCGATTGAGTCGGACACGACGATGGCTCCTTGGCACAGAAAGCAAGGTTATAACGCGGTATGGCCCGAAGGTGGGTGGCGATGCCGCTGGCCGAAACCGATGCCGCTGGCCGAAATCGACCCTCATTCAGGCGGAAGATCCGCAGAACAGGCGTCTTTTCTGCGCTACAGCTCTCGGCGTTGGCCTGCGCGCATTGCATGCACGCGGCGATGGTAAACCGATCGTATTCGCCATCGCCGCATCCGTCAGAGCTACGAGCAACACATTGATGAGAGCAATGATTAAATAATTACTTACTTTTTGTTCATGGTACCTCAATTTGGTGTTGTCATGAATTCTCCATCGAAATGGCGGGCAGCCAGGCGCCGATGGCGAGGTCAGATTACTCGCCATGGCCGTCGACTCTGCGCGACGACGCCGCGTATGCCAATTGCTTGTGAATCGTAATAATAAGGTTGAGAAAGCCGCTTACGTGTTGATGTCAATTGGTAAGCGGCGCCAGCGCCTCTCGCATCGGTTGTCTTTGCTGGTGGAGTGCGATACGCAGCCACATGTAGGCATGCGATCTTTTTCGCTCTCGACACGGATCGGAAGAGTGATCCGATCCGTGTCGAGAGCGCACCAACGCTGGCCAACAGAGCATGGCGCCGAACCAGGCCGCACGCATCAAGGCCGGGGTCTCGCGCTAACGCTCTTCACTAAAAGGGCTGAAAAGATTGACACTTTCTGCATATTGGCAGCCTGACAAAAGCACGAATCCCCAGTGCGGGCGCCGATGCTAGAATCAAATAGGCCTGGCTTTCCAGGCACCAGCCTGGCGAAATCAGGCGACTATCGTACGAGGTCACATGGCGCAACGTTTT
This sequence comes from Pseudomonadota bacterium, assembly GCA_022360315.1. Lineage (GTDB taxonomy): Bacteria > Myxococcota_A > Polyangia > Haliangiales > Haliangiaceae > JAKSDA01. The sequence goes on along the minus strand of JAKSDA010000020.1, from coordinate 45,912 downwards.
CAAAAAGCACCGGCGAGCGACGAGTTTCCCGACGAGCTTCCCAAGCAATACGAAATCGTTTGTGGCAACCTCGTGCGCAAGGCAATGCCGAGCCACGAGCACAGTCTTTTGCAGTTCCGGCTCGCCTCGTTCCTCGGGCCTTTCGACGGCCGGCGAAGTATGCCTGGGGGCTGGTGGATGGGCACCGAGTGCGAAATCGAGCTCTTTCCCGAGCCCGACGTGCAGCGGTACCTGCCCGATGTGGCGGGATGGAAAATCGACGCGGTCCCCCAGCGACCGAGGGGAGCTCGCGTCCGCATTTGGCCGCAATGGGTGTGCGAGATCTTGTCGCCGTCCACGGCACACAGAGATAAGGGTGATAAGCTAGATGTTTACCACCGTGCGCACGTCAATCACTACTGGCTCATCGATCAAAACAAGCCGACCCTGACCGTATTGGCTTGGGCCGAGGACGAGTACCGAACGATTCTCATCGCCGGGCCCGGCGAGCGCGTTCGCGCCGAACCGTTTGCAGAACGCGAGTTGGATCTCGACTGGCTCTTCGATTTCGAATAGTCGTCGACGAACTCATTCGTCACAACAAGCTATCGGCCTCAAAGCCGCGATCGCGATCCTCGCGCAGTTGCTCCGAAGAGGCGCGTCGTGAACTCCGCAGTGTCAACTTGAACTCGATATGGCATTGCGCTCATTGTAAGCCACTATCGGTCGGGCCATAGCCTCGATGGTCACCACTGGGCCATTACTGGTAGGCCGAATGGACCCAAAATTAGGTGTCGACTCGTTTTGTGATTTATATTACTAATATGGAGAGCAGATTGCCCGCGGCAAATTGTCGCATGGGCCTTGTATGGGGAGCTCGATTTTGCGCTCTGTCCATCCGGTCGTACCGGTGTCCTACCCGCGGCAAATTGTCGCCACTGGTTCGACGGACTCTATTGATCTCGGATACTAGCCCGGTATTGGCCAGGGGGGTGGAATATCGCGTCGCAGCCCTTGAAATGACATGGGCATCGCATGGTACACGAACAGGCAACGCAGCAAGCGATGCAAAACGGCTGGATAATAACTTGCGAACCGGCTCGCCAATGTGTTGAGTCTCGGGTGCTTTCCACAAACTGGGTCGCGGCGTCGAGCTCGCGTGGTGCAAGCTCGGCTGGTGTCGTACCTGTGGTTCTCGCCTATTAGGTTCGCTCGACTGGAACAACAGATGGACCGACTGATATTTCCTGAATGGACAGAGAGCTTGAAAAAATGGATCGGGCTTCTCGTTGCGGGAGCACCGGTCTACCTCATTGCACTCATCGCCTACGGGGTGACTCCCGAGGCGATTCGCATCGGCTATCAGCCCGAGCAGCCAGTGCCCTACAGCCACGCTCGCCACGCCGGTGAACTCGGACTCGACTGCCGTTACTGCCACAACACAGTCGAACGGTCCCCTCACGCAGCTGTACCGCCGGCGGCCACGTGCATGAACTGCCATACCGCCATCCATGCTGTGGGTGAGAGCGCCAGGAAGCTGTTACCTGTCCGCGAGGCGTACGCCAAGGACGAGGCACTGGCCTGGGTGCGAGTCAACGATCTGCCCGACTACGTGTACTTCAACCACAGCGCTCATGTCACCCGCGGAATCGGCTGCGAATCGTGCCATGGCCGCATCGATCTCATGGATGTGGTTTATCAGGCCGAAGCGCTCACCATGACGTGGTGCCTCGATTGCCATCGCGCACCCGAGCTACACTTGCGCCCAATCGAGAGAGTGACCGAAATGGGCTACTTCGAGACCGTCTCCGATCAGGGTGAAGTCGGCCGCCGGCTTCGCGAGGAGTACAACATCAACCCACCGACGGACTGTTCGACATGTCATCGCTAGGAAAAGAGACCAAATATTGGCGCAGCCTTGCCGAGCTCGAGTCGAGCGATGAGCTGGATTCGATCGTGGCCCGCGAATTTCCAGATCAAGCTGCAGAACTGTCGGATCCGCTGTCGCGGCGTCGCTTCATGCAGCTCATGGGTGCCTCGGTCGCGTTTGCCGGCGTGGCCGGGGTGGGATGCCGGCGCTGGGAGAGAGAGGAAATCGTTCCTCTCTCCAACCGGCCCGAGGACTACGTGCCCGGAGTGAACCGGTACTTTGCCACGGCGATGGAATTGTCCGGGGTGGCGAGCGGATTGGTGGTGTCCTCGTTTGACGGCCGCCCGATCAAGATCGAAGGCAACCCGGAGCATCCGTTCCTGGCCGGCAACGGGCCGCGCGAACAGGGCAACAAGCGGACCAGTGGATCGAGCTCGTTTGCCCAGGCGTCGATTCTGGGCCTTTACGACCCCGACCGCTCGGGCAGCGTCAGGCGAGCCGAAGGTGCCGGTAGCTGGGACGATTTTGCCGCCCTGGTGAAAGACCAAAAAATCGACCCGTCGCAGGTTCGAGTTCTCTCGGAAGCGACCAGTTCGCCGACCATGGCTCGACTTCGCGACGAGCTGTTGCGCCGCTATCCGAGCGCCCGGTGGTACGAGTACGATCCTCTGACCACCGACAACGAGCATCTCGGCACCAAGATGGCATTCGGTCGGCCGCTGCGGCCTCTGGCCAGGCTCGACCGGAGTCGCGTCATCGTGTCGCTGGATGCCGATCTATTCTATTTTCACCCTGCTGCAGTGCGCTACGCTGGCGACTTTGCGGTGGCCCGCGATCCCGACTCGGCCCGGCCCATGACCCGGCTCTACGCGATTGAGAGCGCATTTACGACGACCGGCGCCAAGGCCGATCACCGGCTGGCGGTACCGTCGAGCGAGATCGGCTCGATCCTGGCCGAGCTCGAAGGTGCAATCAACGGCGCCACGCCCAAGGCTGCTGGCAAGGCCGGCCGGTTTATCAGCGCGCTGGCCGAGGACCTCAGAAAACACCGCGGCCGCAGTGTGCTGGTGGCCGGCTCCAAACAGCCCCCGGCCGTGCACGCCCTGGTCGCCAAGATCAATCACTCGCTCGGCGCGGTGGGAACCACGCTCGAATACCTGCGCGAACCTCCCGGTCCCGAGCGCCTCAGTCACGTCGAGTCGATCAAATCCCTGGCCGCGGACATGAACGCGGGCAAGGTCGAAACTCTGCTCATCCTCGGCGGCAACCCGGTCTACGACGCTCCGGCCGATGTCGACTTTGCCGCCGGCCTGCGCAAAGTAAAGACCAGTATTCATCTCAGCGAGCACTACGACGAGACGTCGTCGACCTGTTCGTGGCACTTGCCGCGAGCCAACTATCTCGAAGCGTGGGGCGACGTCCGGGCCTTCGACGGCACGATCTCCATTCAACAGCCGCTCATCGAACCGCTGTGGCAGGGCAAGTCCTCGATCGAGGTTCTCACCCTGTTCACGTCCGGCGATTACGGCATTGGCAGAGGACTGGTCCGGACGACGTTTGAAGCTCAGATCGCCCGGGGCGGCGACGAGCGCAGCCGCGAGTCGGCCTGGCGCAAGGCGCTGCACGACGGATTCATCACGGGGACACGGTACCAGAGCGTCACTCCCAGTCGCCCCGGCTCCACGCCCGCGGTAGCCGAGGTGCCAGCGATTGGACCGAACAACATCGAAGTGGTTCTCACCGGCTCGTCGCACACCTACGACGGCCGCTTTGCGAATAACGCGTGGCTGCAAGAAACCCCGGACTTCATGACCAAGTTGACCTGGGACAATGCAGCCCTGGTCAACCCCAATACAGCCGACGAGCTCGGCATTGCCCACGGCGACATGATCCGCATCCGGCTGGGCAGCCGGCAGGTCGAGGTCCCGGTCTACACCATGCCCGGCCAGGCCAAATTTTCGATCGCTCTGGCCCTGGGTCACGGACGCAAACGGGCCGGCCGGGTCGGCGGCTCAGTCGATGATGGGATCGAGGGGCTCGGTTTCGACGGATACAGCCTGCGCACCAGCGATTCCATGTACGTCGCGACCGGCGCTGCGGTCGAGATGACAGGTGCCAGCTATGCCCTGGTGTCGACCCAGGATCACTGGAAGATCGACAAGCTGGGCAAGGAGGGGGCAGGCGGCTACGACGATCGCATGCCCACCCTGATCCGCAGCTGCGACGTGGATGATTATCAGGGCTACAAGAAAGCCAAGAATAAAGACCTCTGCTTCGGCGAAGGCCACGAGGTCAAACTGCCGCTCGGCGATTTGCCGGGCAGGAACAGATCGCTGTGGCAAGAGCACCGCTACGACAGGGACCAAAAGTTCCGGCGAGCCAGCGATGGCCGCACCGTTTCGCGGTCCAGTTTGTACAAGTGGGGCATGGCCATCGACCTCAACAAATGTACCGGATGCAACTCGTGCATGTTGGCCTGTCAGTCCGAGAACAACGTCCCGGTGGTCGGCAAAGAGCAAGTGGCGAACAGCCGCGAAATGCACTGGATCCGCATCGATCGCTACTTCACCGGCGACGATGTGCGCGACGATCCGCGCGTCGCCTACCAACCATTGACCTGTCAGCAGTGCGAGAACGCACCCTGCGAGCAGGTCTGTCCCGTTGGCGCGACCATCCACTCGCGGGAGGGTCTCAACGACATGGTGTATAACCGCTGCATCGGGACCCGCTATTGCATGAACAACTGCCCCTACAAAGTGCGGCGGTTCAATTTCTTGCACTATCAAAACCGGCCCGAGAGGCCAGGTGGATCGCTCGAGGACGCGCGCAACAAAGTACGCCAGCTTCTGTTTAATCCCGAGGTCACGGTGCGCAGCCGCGGTGTCATGGAAAAATGCACGTTCTGCGTCCAGCGCATACAGAACAAGAAGATCGTCGCCAAAAACGAACGCCGGTCCCTGCGCGATGGCGAAATCGTGACCGCATGCCAGCAGGCCTGTCCGTCAGACGCCATCACCTTCGGCGATCTCAACGATCCTGACAGCCAGGTGAGCAAGGCTCATAAACTGGCCCAGCCAGCAAATAACCCATCAGGCCGCGGCTACGAACTGTTGCGCGAGCTCAACAATAAGCCCCGCAACATTTTCCTGGCCGAAGTCCGCAACCCCAACACGGCGCTCGAGCCACCCGCTGGCTCGGATAGCAAACAGTCGTCCAGCCACGGGTAGCCAGTAGAGGATTGCATCCATGAGCACCGCAGCACATGTCGAAGATCCACGGGCCGCGTTCCGCGAAATTACCGAAGCGGTTTGTGTGGCTCACGAGCGTCCCCAGCCGCCCAAGGCCTGGTACGTCGCCATGGTCATCTCGCTGGGTATGCTGGGCGTACTCGGCGTTTCACTGATCTATCTATTCATCACTGGCGTCGGTATCTGGGGCAACAACAATGTCACTGCTTGGGGCTGGCCGATCGTCAACTTCGTGTTCTGGATCGGTATTGGTCACGCCGGAACGCTGATCTCGGCCATTCTCTATCTCATGCGCCAGCAATGGCGCACCAGCATCAACCGCGCCGCCGAGGCCATGACCATCTTTGCCGTTTTGTGCGCCGGTCTGTTTCCGATCATTCACACCGGCCGGCCGTGGTTGGCTTATTTCATGCTTCCCCTGCCCAATGATATGGACATGTGGCCGCAGTTCCGCAGTCCGCTCATGTGGGACGTCTTTGCAGTATCGACCTACGGAACCACGTCGGTTCTGTTCTGGTACATGGGCATGGTGCCCGATCTGGCCACCTTCAGAGACCGGGCTAAGAACAAGATCGCCCAGCTTGCCTACGGAATTCTGGCCCTGGGCTGGCGCGGCAGCGCCCGTCAGTGGCACCGGTATGAGCGGGCCTATCTCATTCTGGCCGCACTGGCCACGCCGCTGGTTCTTTCGGTCCACTCCGTGGTGTCTTTCGACTTCGCGGTCTCGCAGGTACCGGGCTGGCACACCACGATCTTTCCGCCGTACTTTGTCGCTGGAGCCATCTTCAGCGGCTTTGCCATGGTGCTCACGCTCATGATCCCGGCCCGCTATTTGTTCGGCCTCGAAAAGGTGATCAAGAAGTCTCACATTGAGGCCATGTGCAAGATCACCCTGGCCACTGGAACCATGGTCGGTTTTGCCTACGGCATCGAGCTCTTCATCGCGTGGTACTCGGGCAGCATGTACGAGCAGTTCGCCTTCCTCAATCGGGGCCTGGGGCCGTACTGGTGGGCCTACTTCCTCATGGTCACCTGCAACGTGGTTTTGCCCCAGCTCTTCTGGTTCAAGACATGCCGGACCAATCCGTGGATTATCATGGTGCTGGCCATCCTGGTAAACGTGGGTATGTGGTTCGAGCGCTTCGTCATCATCGTGACGTCGCTAGCCCGGACCATGTTGCCCGCAGCCTGGTCATACTTCTCGCCGACACTGTGGGACGCGGCAACGCTGATTGGCAGCTTCGGGCTTTTCTTCACCCTGTTCCTCCTGTTCTGCCGTTATCTGCCGATCGTGGCCATCTCCGAGGTCAAGAACACCCTGCCCGAAGCGCACGCGGGCAAGCACTAGGCTGAGGCGAAACGAGGCAAACGATGAGTCCAGACGACAAAGACATCGAGAAAAACGCCGAAGAGTCCGAGGCCAAGGCCGCCACCGACGACTCGTCGGTCACCGACGACTCGTCGCCTGAAGCCAAAGAGGCAGCTGCAGGCGACGAGACAGCAGAGAAAGACGAGACAGCAGAGAAATCTTCGGCCAGGGGCGAAGAGTCCGCAGCTGGTGAAGGCGAGAAATCGGCCGAAGACAGCCCGGACGGCGTGGAAGAAGAAGAAGAAGAAGAAGAAGAAGAAACGGCTGGCGCGGACGACCCCCCTGCGACGGGACCGGCACACGAGGGCGAAGAGCTCTACGGACTGCTCGCCGAGTTCAAGTCGCCGGGCGATCTGGTATCTGCAGCCGAGAAAGTCCGCGACGCCGGTTTCACCAGATGGGACTGTTTCAGCCCATTCCCGGTCCATGGCATCGATCCAGCCATGGGCATCAAGATGACCATATTGCCGTGGATCGTCTTTGCCATCGGGCTGGGCGGCCTGGGCGGTGGCTTGCTTCTGCAGTGGTGGACCAACGACTACAACTGGCCGTGGATCGTCTCGGGCAAGCCGTTTTTCAGTATTCCGGCCAATATACCCATTACCTTCGAAACCACGGTATTGGCTTCGGTTCTGGCCACCTTCTTCGGCATGTGGGCGCTCAACAAGTTGCCCCAGGTGTGGCATCCATTCTTCAAGAAAGACCGCTTCTTGCGGGTCACTGACGACAGCTTCTTCATCGGCATCGAGGCTGCCGATCAGCGATTCAGACGCGGCGAGACCGAGGAGCTACTCAACAATGCTGGCGCCGAGGCAGTCGAGCGGGTGTACATCGATCCGGATCCGGCCGCCAAGAAAATGCCCAAACCAGTACTCGCATTCATCATGGTGACGTCGGTGCTGGCTCTGGTTCCGTTTGCTCTGGTCGCCAAGGCCCGCGCCGACAGGTCCCCGGATCCGCACGTTCACATCATCCCGGACATGGACTTTCAGCCAAAGGCCAAGTCCCAGACGGCAAACGACCTGTTCTACGACAGCCGGGCCAGCCGGAGCGACGTGACGGGCACTGTAGCCCGCGGTGAACTCAAAGCCGACGATCACTTCTACCGGGGCATCAAGAGCGGCCAGTGGGCAGCCGAGTTTCCGGCTCAGTTCGATGTCAGCCAATCCACTGTGGAGCGCGGGCGCAACCGTTTTAATATTTACTGCCGGCCCTGCCACGGCGCTGATGGTAAGGGCGGCGGCATGATCCACAGGCGGGCGATGAAAGTACCCCAGCAGGGTTGGGTCCAGCCCAGCAATCTACACCAGGCAAACATCGTCCGCCAGCCTCACGGCCAGATTTTTAACTCGATTTCAAACGGCATTCGCACCATGCCCGGCTACGCGACGCAGATCCCCGAAAGCGATCGCTGGGCTGTCGTACTCTATCTGCGCGCCCTGCAGCGGAGCCAAAACGCCCCGGTCGACGATGTGCCGCAACAAAATCGCAAGGACATCCGCTAGCTAGCCACGGAGTGATCTCATGAGTGCCAAGCACGGACAAGGCGTCCATCCCGACGAGAAGATTACTGCCAAGAATCTCGGTGGGTCGATCTTCAAGGCCGCTCTTCCGGCTGGGGTGGTTTTCCTCGTTATTGCGCTGATCATCGGCGCTGCCAGCGGCGACCATTTGAGTCGCTTCTTCCACTCCTATCTGGTTGCGCTGGCCTACTTTCTCAGCGTGGCACTGGGCGCGCTCTTCTTTGTCGTCTTGCAGCCGCTGGTCAAGGCCCATTGGAGCGTGACAGTGCGACGACTGGCCGAGATCTTGACCTCGACCTTTCCCCTCCTGGGCGTCCTGGCTCTGGGGATTCTGATCCCCATGCTGCTGGGTTCGAGTGGACCGTATCATCACTGGGTCCATCCCGCTCCAGACGACCATGTATTGCACGGCAAGGCGGCCTGGCTCAATGTGCCGTTTTTCGCCATTCGGGTTGCGGTGTATTTCGCGATCTGGATCTTTATTGCGCGCTGGTTCTTCAACAAGTCGGTCGAGCAGGACGACACCGGTGACGCGGAGATCTCCGACCGGCTGCGCGCTGCGTCCGGACCGTCGATCATTGTATTTGCGCTGACCATCGCGTTTGCCGCTTTCGATCTCCTGATGTCGCTCAATCCACACTGGTTCAGCACGATTTTCGGCGTGTATTACTTCGCCGGCGCGGCCATTGCCATTTTTGCCTCTCTATCGCTGGTCGGCATGTTCCTGCAAAAGAAGGGCAAATTGACCCGCTCGATCTCGGTCGAGCACTACCACGACCTGGGCAAGCTGCTCTTTGCCTTCGTATTTTTCTGGAGCTACATCGCATTCAGCCAGTTCATGCTCATCTGGTACGCCAACCTGCCCGAGGAGACCGTCTGGTACCAGCCGCGTCTATTTACCAACTGGTCGGGCGTGAGCATCTTGCTCCTGGTTGCCCACACCATCATTCCCTTTGTGTTTCTCCTGTCGCGCTGGACCAAACGCGTTCTGTCACGGCTGGCGTTCTTTTCGATATGGATGATGGTCATGCACTACGTCGATATCTACTGGATCGTCATGCCCGAATACATCGCGCCAAACCAGACTCAAACGGTATTTTCGTACGCAGTGGGCGATCTGGCCATGGATCTCTTTGCCTTCATCGGCGTGGGCTGCCTGTTCGTGGCGTTTGCGGCCCGCACCGCTGCCAAGGTCAACCTCATCCCGATCAAAGACCCCATGCTCGGCGATTCGCTGAAATTCGAGAATTACTAGGAGGCGAGCCATGGAAGGCGAAGCGAAACAAAGCGATACGTTGAACATCATCGGCGTGGTCTCCGTCGGTCTGATCGGCGCGCTGGGTATCTACATCAGTTTCGTCGGTCTGCAGGCGTTCTACGAGGTCGAAGCCAGGGCAGTAGAAGAGCGTCGCTTTGCCGACGGCAAGAGCGACGAGTTCCGCTCCTTGCAGGCCCAGCAGGAGGCTGAGCTAAATTCATATCGCTGGGTCAGCACGGCCAAGGGGACGGTCACGCTAAAGATCGAGCGGGCCATGCAAGTCGTGGTCGGCGAGGTCAAAAAAGGCAATGCCGGCAATCTGGTGCCGGCATTGGGACCGCACGATACACCGACCGTGCCCGCCGTATTTGGTCGTCCACCCGATAACGTGCAGATGCCAGCTCCGGCGCCAGCGCCCAAACCTGCGCCAGCCGGTGGCGCAGGCGGCGCGGCACCAGGTACGCCAGGTGCAACAACTCCGGGCGGTGCTCCAGCTGGCAAGGGCCAGGCCGCACAGCCCAACGCAGCTCAGCCGGCCAACCCGGCATCCAATTCAGGAGGCAATGTTCCGTAAACGACGATATCTGCGCAAACGGTGCGCTCGCACGACAGGGCTCGCGCTCGGCCTGGGCCTCTGTATCGCCACGGCAATGGGTCAAACCGCACCGTCAGGCGGCCCGGCCAATGCCACCAGTAGGTCGAGCTACACTGCTGAACCGGTCGCTCCCGACGACCGCGTCGACGATTTGCCTGTCGAAGCTCGAGGTATCGAGATCGAGGAAAAAATAGGCCAGTCGCTTCCGCTCGACGCGAACTTTCGCAACACCGAGGGCGAGTCAGTGAGGCTTGGCGACCTGTTCGATGGCGAGCTTCCAGTCATTCTCACCTTCAACTACTCATCCTGCCCGATGCTGTGCAGCCTTCAGCTCAACGCGCTGTTCCAGTCGATCAAAAAGCTCCCATTTGACGTGGGAGACCAGTATCGGATGATCACGGTCGGGCTTGATCCGAAAGAAACCCCCGATACAGCGAAAACCACCAAAGAGAAGTTCCTGGGCGGGTTTGCCGACGACAAGCGCGAGCTTGCGGCAGCCGGATGGACGTTTTTGACCGGCCGGGAAGACGCCATCAAGGCCGCCGCCGACGCGGCTGGTGTGCGCTATCGTTATCTCGAAAAAACCAAGGAGTACGTGCATCCAGCATCGTTGATCTTTGTGTCGCCAAAGGGGATCATCACTCAGTACTATCACGGCATTCACTACGAGCCCGAAGTGCTTGGCAATTCGATCTTTCAAGCCGGCGCTGGCGAGCATGGTGTCTCGATCGGATTCTTGCTGGCCTGTTTTCGGATCGGCGAGCGCCCCGAATATGCCAAAATGAGCGAGAACATCATGCGCTATGGAGCCATTGGGTTCGTACTATTGCTGCTCGTCGCGTTTGGGACGTGGCAGGTGATGCGAAGCCGGGAAGCCCGGCAGGAGTAAAGAATGAGCGTTCTTTCATCACTCATGGGCACGATGCAAGCCGACAGCGCAGGCCAGGCTGTCGGCCAGGCTGCGCAACAGGCGAGCGGGGCCGAGCAGGCTGCAACTCAAGCTGGCCAGGCTGTGATCAATATTCCAAAGACAGCCTGGCAAGATCCCGGCACCAACACATTTTGGCTGCCAGAGGCGGCGTCGGTCACCACCGACAACGTGGACTGGATTTACCTCGGCTTGATCGGCCTGTCGATCTTCTGTTTCATCGGGATCACGGCTGCGGTGGTCTATTTCACGATCAAGTACCGGCAACGTCCCGGTCATGAGCGTCCGCTGCCATCGCCATCTCACAACAATCCACTCGAGATCACCTGGACCCTCATTCCCGCCATCATCTGCGTGTTCTTGTTTGTGGCCGGATGGCGGGGATACGTCGATCTCGCCACGCCGCCCCAGCATGCCCTCGAGATCTCGGTTACCGGCCTGAAGTGGAAATGGAAGTTCACCTATCCCAACGGCGTGGACGACCCCAACGGTGAACTCCATGTCCCGGTCAACCGCTCGGTCAGGCTGGTCATGAGTTCAAACGACGTAATCCACAGCTTCTTCATCCCGGCGTTTCGCATCAAGCAAGACGTGGTGCCGCAGCGTTACACTCAGCTCTGGTTCAAGGCCACACAGCCGGGTGTGTACCGCATGTACTGCGCCGAGTACTGCGGTCTGGAACACTCGCAGATGAAGACTGTGATCGTGGTTCACGAGCCGGGCGGTTATGCCGATTATCTGGCCAGGATCGAGGAGCAGGCGCTCAACATACCGCCTGCGGAACTCGGCAAGAAGATGTACGACAACTATTGCATTGCCTGTCACACTCTCGACGGGACGACCAAAGTCGGTCCGTCGTTCAAGGACCTCGTTCTCGGTGGTCAAAACGAAATGACCGACGGCAGCAGCATCGTGGTCGATGAGAATTACATTCGCGAATCGATCGTTGAGCCCCAGGCCAAGGTCCGCAAGGGCTATCCGGCGTCGATGCCGTCGTTCAAGGGCGTTTTATCCGACAAGAAGATCAACGGCGTCATCGCCTTTATCAAGAGCCTCAACGACGGCTCGCAACAGTAGCAGGGGAACCTAATGGCAAAAGAAAACCCGGAAAATCCCAGCTACACCTCCTTCCTCGAAGATCCGCACGGCATCATGGGCCACCGCGGCGGCTTCTGGGGTTGGTTCGGTACGTTCGATCACAAACGCATCGGGATCATGTACCTGTGCGGCATTCTGGCCTCTCTGATGGTCGGCGGGCTATTTGCCCTCTTGGTCCGCCTCGAGTTGTTTTTCCCTGGTGAGACCATTATCGGCCCGCAGGCGTACAACGAGTTTTTTACCCTGCACGGCGCGATCATGGTGTTTTTGGTCATTGTGCCGGGAATTCCCGCAGCGCTGGGCAATATCGCGTTACCCATGCAGCTCGGTGCTCCGGACGTGGCGTTTCCGCGCCTGAACCTGGCCAGTTTTTACCTCTGGTGTGTCGGCGCCGTTCTTCTGGTCGGTGCCATGGCCATGGGATTCGTCACCGACCAGACTGGTGTGGATACGGGATGGACGTTCTACACGCCGTACAGTCTCAAAGAACACACCGCTGGCGACGCCATCCTGATGTCACTCGTGGGTGTGTTTTTGCTCGGGTTCAGCTCGATTTTCACCGGGCTCAACTTTCTCACCACGATCCACAAGTTCCGCGCCAAGGGCATGGGCTGGTTTCAGATGCCGCTGAATTTGTGGGCTCTCTACGCCACAGGCATCATGCAGGTCCTGGCCACGCCGGTTCTCGGTATCACTGTGTTACTGCTTTCGGTCGAGCGATTTCTCGAGATCGGCATTTTTGACCCGGTTTTGGGTGGCGACCCAATCCTGTTCCAGCACTTCTTCTGGTTTTACTCCCATCCGGCGGTGTACATCATGATCATCCCGGCCATGGGGGTTATATCCGAATTGATAACGACATTTAGCCATAAACACATTTTTGGCTATCGTTTCATCGCCTGGTCGAGCTTGTCGCTGGCCCTGCTCAGTTTCCTGGTCTGGGGCCACCATCTATTTGTCAGTGGACAATCGAGGATGGCCGGGATGATTTTCTCGGCGCTGACCTTCACGGTCGCCATTCCCTCGGCCATCAAAGTATTTAACTGGACTGCCACCTTGTACAAGGGCGTGATTCGCCTGCAGACACCCATGCTCTACGCGCTGTCGTTCGTGTTGTTGTTCACTATCGGCGGCCTTACCGGGTTGTTCCTGGGCGTCATATCGATCGATGTCCACTTGCACGATACGTACTTTGTCGTCGCCCACTTTCACTACGTGATGATGGGGTCCACTCTGGTTGCCTTCCTCGGTGGCCTGCACTACTGGTTTCCCAAGTTCACCGGCAAGATGTATCCGGAAAAGCTGGGCCAGTTCATCTCTGTGATGGTGTTCTTCGGCTTCAACCTGACCTTCCTGCCCCAGTTTGTCATGGGCTCGCGTGGCATGACGCGCAGGTATTGGGACTACGATCCCGAGTTCACCCTGATGCACCAGCTGTCCACGATCGGCGCATTTGTCCTCGGGATCAGCCTGTTCATTGTGGTTTGTTATCTGTTTTGGGCCGCTTACAAGGGCGAAAAAGCTCCCCCCAATCCGTGGGGGGCGAGCACGCTGGAGTGGGAATCACCGTCGCCGCCGCCGCTCTACAACTTTGTCGAGCAACCCCCACTGCCCGAGCTCTACGAATATGACGAGTTGGTCTATGATGATGAAGAAGGTGGATATGTACGCAAGCTTCGCGACGGGGGGGAAGTGCGCAGTTACCGGCGATACGTGCGATCAAAGCCATCTGGTGGACACTGATCCGAGCGGCTTGCCGTGAGCGATGACGCGACGAACGACGACGACAACAAGCACGATAGAGACAAGCGGGACGCCATGCGCGCCGTCGCATCCGGCCATTGCACAAGGCAATCCCATCCCGAATCAATCGAACAGATAGGGGAATAACGGCCATGAGCGAACACGCCCACGGCGATCAAAAGGGATCGCGGTTCATCCAGCACCACTACGATGATGCACAGCACCAGTTCGACTCCGGCAAGCTGGCAATCTGGCTATTTCTGGCCCAGGAAGTTCTTTTCTTCTCGGCACTTTTTGTCGCGTACATCATTTTTCGCACCCAGCATCCGGAGATCTTCGAATACGGTAGCCAGTATCTCGACCGAACCATGGGCGCGGTCAACACTCTGGTGCTCATAGGCAGCAGTTTTACAGCTGCCTACGCGGTCAGGTGTGCCCAATTGCGCAACCAGCGCACTCTGGTTATCTGTCTGGCCATCACTCTCGCCTGTGCCCTCGGTTTCTTGACCATCAAGTATTTCGAGTATTCGGAAAAGATTCACCACGGCACTCTCTACGGCAAGAAGTTCGTACCCCATGTCGACCCGGACGGTGCCACGTTCCCTGAAGACGCCGTGATCAAGCCATGCATCCACGGCTCGGAGGGCAACCTCGGTGCCGACCCGTCGATTCCACCGCCCGCCGAAGGTGAAGCAGCGCCGTGTCCCGACAACACGAATATGTTCTTCACCCTGTACTTCGCGATGACCGGACTACACGGGCTACACGTCTTATTCGGGGTCTTTGTGTTTATCTGGCTGCTGGTACGAGCCATGAAGGGGCACTTTACACCCGACTACTACGGCCCGGTCGACTACGCAGCTTTGTACTGGCACCTGGTCGACTTGATATGGATTTTCCTATTCCCTCTTTATTATTTGATTTGATCGGCTTTCGCCCGATGGTATCGACCTTCATGTCGGGGCCAAAAACGGGCTCTTAGCCCCTGCAAAGGAGAGCACAAGTGGCAGCGCACGGACATGGAGAACACGGCGAGACGTTGAGTCACATTGCGAGCATGCGCGTCCTAGTCGGCACCTTTGTCGCGCTTCTCTTTCTCACCGTGATCACAGTAGCAGCGGCCTACGTCGACTTTGGCGGCCGCGGTCTCAACCTGGCCGTCGCCATGCTCATCGCCACGGTCAAGGCGAGCCTGGTCATCCTGTACTTCATGCATCTTCGCTACGATCGCCTGTTCCACACGGTCATCTTTGTGGCCGGGCTCCTCGCGGCGACGTTGTTTTTGGGTTTTGCTCTGGTCGACCGCGGCCAGTACGAAGACGACGTCATCTGGGACAAGGACAACCAGCCCGCCATCAAGCCCTACACACCGGAACTCTGAATCCGGGGACGGTAGAAACTCTTGATTCCTGAGAAGTGCCACGCATCTGAAGCTCGGCACACCGCGATGCGTGTCACTCGTCCAGCAAGCGGCGCAACAACTGGTTGACCAGCTTGGGGTTGGCCTTGCCGCGGGTCGCTTTCATGACCTGGCCGACAAAAAAACCCAGCAGGTTTTGCTTGCCGGCCTGGTACGAGGCGACCTGCTTGGGGTTTTCTGAGAGTATTTTGCGCGCGATCTCCTCGATCGCACTCTCGTCGCTGATCTGCTGCAAGCCCTCGCGCTCGACCACGATACCGGGCGGGTCGCCGGTTTGATACATCTTAGCAAATACGTCCTTGGCAATCTTGCCGCTGATCGTGCCTTTTTCGATCAAGCTGACCAGCTCGGCCAGATGGGGGGCTTTGATGGGGCATTCGCCGACGTCTTTGCCATCGCGGTTGAGCTCGCGCAGAAGTTCGGACTGGACCCAGTTGGCGATCGCCTTGGCGCCTTTTCCACTGCTGCCGTGAGCCTCGACCGCAGAATCGAAGAACTCGGCCAGACTGCGCTCTGCCGTGAGAGTGCGCGCATCGTCCTCGGACAGGCCATAATCGTCGAGATAACGCCGGCATTTGGCCATGGGTAGCTCGGGCAGGTCGGCCTTTATCGCCTCGAGTGTCGCGCTTTCGACTTTAACCACGGGTAGATCGGGATCGGGAAAATAGCGGTAATCCTCGGCCTCCTCTTTGGTCCGCATACTGCGCGATGTACCGGCATCCGAGTCCCACAGCCGGGTTTCTTGCACAATGGTGCCGCCGCTGCCCAGAATTCGAATCTGGCGCGCGATCTCGTGTTCAATGGCGTTTTGTACAAATCGAAACGAATTGATGTTTTTCAGTTCGGCACGGGTGCCCAGCTCGGCTTGACCGCGCGGCCTGATCGACACATTGGCGTCACAGCGGAGCTGGCCTTTTTCCATGTCTCCGCCCGATACTCCGAGATAACGCACCAGCTGGCGCAGTGCTCGCATGTACTCGGCAGCCTCTTCGGCCGAGCGAATATCCGGCTCGCTGACTACCTCGCAGAGCGGCACGCCGGCGCGGTTGAGATCGACCCACGACGCCACATTGGAGTGATGAATGCTCTTGCCCGCATCCTCTTCCATGTGAATGCGAGTGAGGCGGACCCGGCGAACCTGACCACCGAACAAAAACTCGACCGCACCGCCCTCGCAGAGTGGCTCTTCGTATTGCGAAATCTGATAACCCTTGGGCAGATCGGGATAAAAGTACTGCTTGCGGGCAAAACGCGATCGCTCGCGTATGGTGCAACCGGTCGCCAGCCCGAGGGCAATGGCGTATTGTAGAGCGCGCCGGTTGAATACCGGAAGCGCGCCGGGCAAACCCAGTACCGTAGGGTCGGTGAGTGAGTTGGGGGTGGCACCAAATGCCGTACCCGACGGTGAAAACGCTTTGGTCGCAGTGGCGAGTTGTACGTGGACTTCGAGTCCGATAACCGGTTCCCAATCGGTCATGATGAAACCTCCGGGGGCCTACGAGTGGGGACACCACCGGCGCCAATGGCGCCGATCTCGCGTTCGAAAGCGGCGGCGGCTGCCAACATGGTCTCTTCACCCAGCGGCTTGCCGAGCAGCTGCATGCCGATGGGCAGGCCCGACTCGGTGAAGCCACACGGCACGTTCATGCCGGGCAGGCCGGCCAGATTGCAACTCAGAGTGAAGATGTCGGCCAGATACATGTCGAGCGGATTGGCCATCTTTTCGCCCACGGCAAACGCCGGGGTCGGAGTGGTCGGGGCGAGCAAGAGATCGACGGTCTCAAATGCCCGCTCGAAATCGCGTCTGATCAATGTGCGGACCTGCTGGGCCTTGAGGTAATAAGCGTCGTAGTAGCCCGAGCGCAGGGCAAAGGTGCCCAGCATGATACGCCGCTTGACCTCGGGACCAAATCCAGCTCCGCGGGTCTTGCAGTACATGTCGAAGAGGCCGACTTTTTGGCTATCGTCAGTCTCGGAACGGCGCAGGCCGTAGCGGACACCGTCGAAGCGGGCCAGGTTGGATGAGGCCTCGGCAGGCGCGACCAGGTAATAGGTCGGCAGGGCGTATTTGGTGTGAGGCAGGGAGACGGGTACGGTTTTGGCGCCCAGCGTTTGGTAGGTGGCAATGGCCGCCTCGACGGCTCTGGCCACCTCGGCATCGACCCCGCCGGCGAAATACTCATCGGGCAAGCCAATGGTCAACCCGCTGACCCCCCGGCCGAGGGCATCGCGGTAGCGTGGCACCGGCCGGTCGATCGAGGTCGAATCGTGGGGGTCGAAGCCGGCGATGACCTCGAGCAACAAGGCGACATCTTCGACCGTGCGGGCCATGGGGCCGACCTGATCGAGCGACGAGGCAAAAGCGATGACGCCGTACCGGGATACCAGGCCATAGGTCGGCTTGAGGCCGACAATGCCGCAAAACGCCGATGGCTGCCGGATCGAACCTCCGGTGTCGGTGCCGAGCGACGCCGCGCACTGAAACGACACCACCGCGGCCGCACTGCCGCCCGATGATCCGCCCGGAACTCGCGACCGATCCCAGGGGTTGCGACAGGTCTTGATGGCCGAATTTTCGGTCGACGAACCCATGGCGAACTCGTCGAGATTGAGCTTGCCGAGCAGTACTGCGCCGGCCCGACTCAATCGGCTCACCACCGTGCCGTCGTACGGCGGTATCCAGTCGGCCAGTATGGCCGACGCAGCAGTGGTCTTGATGCCCTCGGTGACCAGGATGTCCTTGAGCGCAATGGGCACGCCGGCGAGCGGACCGAGTTGATCGGGGTGACCATTCGCGCCAGCCAGTGCAGCGTCGATGTGATCGGCGCGGGCCAGGGCACGGTCGCCCTCGATGGTCACGTACGCGCCGATTTCGCCGTCCATGTCGGCAATGCGGGCCAAATAAGCCTCGGTCAACTGGCGCGAACTCACCTCGCCAGCGCGCACCCGCCGCGCCTGCTCGGCCGCAGATAGATAGATGAGGTCGGTTTCGGACACGGCCATCACTCTCCCACGTTGGTCTTGATGATGTTGGGAACCTGAAAGTACTCGTCTGCACGGTCGGGCGCGTCGCCCAGCGCTTGGTCGACAGACAGGGATGGGCCGACGTTATCGGGACGCAGGCGCAAATGCATGGGCACTGCATGAGTCATGGGCTCCACTCCTTCGGTGTCGAGGGCCTGCAGGACCGCCATATGCTCCAGAATGGCGGTCAGTTCGGTCCTCAGCGATTCGACTTCGTCCGGGCTCAGCTCGAGCCGGGCCAGGCGGGCGATCTCCTCAACATCCTTTTGGGTCAGCGATTCGGCCATCGGCCGACTTTTACGCCGATGCTGCGATCAGTACAAGCGCTTGGCCAACTTCCAGGCGCCGTGGGCGCGTTTATTTGTCGATCGTGATTACACGGCCCAGACCCCGTGATAACTTCACCCCCGAAACTGGCAGCTGGCTCCACTGCCACAACAGCAAGCCTGAATTTCTCCAGTAATACTCTGAGGAGATGTATGTCAGACATTCCGTGGGAAAATCTGCGCCAGAGCAATGGCAAGAAAATGAGGCGAGCGGGCATGGTGGTCGATCTGCGCCGATGCACTGGATGCCACGCATGCAGTGTATCTTGCAAGACCGAGCACAACGTGCCGCTGGGAGGATTTCGCACCCGGGTGCGTTATCTCGACAGGGAGCGCGCTGCACCCCAGGGGACGACCATCGCGTACCTGCCGTTGCTGTGCATGCATTGCCGGGATGCGCCCTGTATGGAGGCCTGCCCGACCGGGGCCATTGTCAGGAAAAGCGATGGTCGGGTGGACATCGACACGGTCAAATGCGTCGCTGACAAGGGCTGTGTTTCGGCCTGTCCATACGGTGCCATCTACATGGATCCGCAGGCCAATGTGGCCGACAAGTGCGACTTTTGCCCGGAGCGAACTGCGGTCGGACTGGACCCGGCGTGTGTGTCGGTTTGTCCGGCCGACGCCCTTCGCTTTGGCGATCTGGGCGATCCCGGCGATCCGGCGACCCACTACGCCCAAAAGCACAACGCCCGGGTATTCAGGGCAGATGCCGGCACCAGGCCCAGCGTTCTCTATATCAACCACGAAAACTGGATGGAGGAAAAGGCAAAAAGCATCCAGCTGCTCCCGGACGACGAAGATATCATCTACGAGCAAAAGTGAGGCGACAATGGCGCCTCGCTCCGCCTCATCGGCGCACTCCGGCCGCAGATTTCGGTTTCATCGGCGGCCGGACAAACGCTGCGTGGGCCGAATGTCGATAACCGCCCACGAGTATCAGGAGTATATCGATGGCACAGTTATCCCGACGAGACTTCGTCAAGATCGCGGCCGGTGCTGCAGCGGTCGCAGGTGGCGGCGCCCTGACCCTGAAGTTATTCGACAAGGCAGAAAAAGGCCGGCCTGCGGTCGAGGGAAAAAAGGCCGCGAGCAACAAGATCGACTATACCAGGGCCAGGGCCATTCCGACTGTCTGCTTTGGCTGTACCACCCATTGCGGATGCATCGGCTGGGTGCAGGACGGTCGCGTGCGCCGTATCGACGGCAATCCGTTCGACATCAATACCCGGGGCAAGATCTGCAGCAAGGCCCAAGGGATGATCCAGTACACGTACTATCCCGAGCGCCTGCTCTACCCGATCAGGCGAGTTGGCAAACGGGGCGAGGGCAAGTGGAAACGCATCTCCTGGGATGAAGCCCTCGCCGAGATTGCCGGTCGCATGAAAAAAACCCGCGAATCCGGTCACCCCGAGCGCTTCATCTTTCACTACGGCCGCGACAAGACCAAGGGCTTTACCTCGCGCTTCACCAACGCCTACGGCACACCCAATCGCTTGAATCGGCGCTCGATCTGCAGCTCTAACCGGCGCGCTCCCCTGATGAGCTTTTACGGTCGCGATTTCGAGTGGGAAACTCAGGATTTTGCCAACTCCAAGTACATCGTCAACTTTGGCGGCAACCCCATGGAAGCTTATCAGGGCGGGATTTTCATGATGGGGCGCATGATGGACGCCATCGTCGATAACGGCTGCAAGATGGTCACTTTCGAGGTGCGGCCGTCGGCCACGGCTTCGGTCTCCACCGAGTACTATCCGGTCGCCCCGGGCTCCGATGGAGCCATCGCCGCTGCCATGGGCAATGTCATCATCCAGGAGGGCCTGGCCGATCGGAAATTCTGGGATCGCTGGGCCAATTATTCATTCGACAAGATCGCCGCACACCTCGAGCAGTACACTCCTGAATGGGCGGAGAAGATCAGTGAACTGCCGGCCGATGTCATCCGGAGGGTGGCTATCGAGTTTGCCAGGGCCGCTCCGGCCGCCACGACTCTCTCCAACCGCGGATCTGCCAAGCATTACAACGGCCCGCAGAACGACCGCCTGATCCGGCTGCTCGACGTGCTGGTGGGCAGTGTGGGCAAGCCCGGCGGGTTCACGCTCAGTACCGTGCGCGGCTGGAATGGCAAGCGCTACGGTCAGTGGGGACTGCCCGCCGTGGGCCAGCCCGGGCCCAAGCCACCGGGCGTCAAGGCGTTCACCCCCGGCACTCCGCAATTCGACGATTTGCCCCAGGACGTCAAAGATCGCTGGGACGAGTTCCCCGACAAGTGGAAAAAGAAATACGTCGGCGAGCTGGCCACACCCATGGATTATCCGCTTTCGTTTCACTGGTATGGCATGAAAGTCGGCCAGCTGGTGCAGGATTATATCAAAAGAGGCCGGCACAAGGTCGAAGTGTATATGTCTTACGTGTATGGCGCTGCCTACGGATATCCCGAGGCCAAGGTCTGCCGCGAGGTCATGAAAGACGAGACTTTGATCCCATTTCATGTTGCCATCGACATCGGCTACGGCGAGCATTCGTCGCTGGCAGATATGATATTGCCCGAGGCGACCAGTCTGGAGCGCTGGGATGGGCATTCGCAGAATTCCTATGCGCTGATTCCGTACACAGGTGTGCGGCAACCGCTGGTCAAGCCGCTCGGCCAGGCCCGGCCGTTGCAGGATATCCTCAAGGAGCTGGCGGTGCGGATCGGCGGTGGCATGGAGAAGTATTTCGACTACGAATCCACCGAGGAATTTTACAAAGCCTGGTACAAAAATGTACCCATAGCCTGGCCTGAGTTCCTGAAGCGAGGTTTCTGGCACGATGACACGCGGAGCAAGGACTACGAGCTTTACGAGCAGCCAGTCCCCGAAGCAGAGATGGCCGGGGCACACGTCGATGACTCGACCGGGGTCATCTACAAGCAGAGCAAACGCGGCCGGGAGGTCGCCATCGGCCTTATGATGGGTGACCGGCCAGTGCGCGGTTTTCCCACGCCGACGCGCAAGATCCAGATCTACGATCCAGTATGGCAAGAGGCGGCCAGGTTTGTCGGTCTGCCCCGGGGAGATCTGAGCGGCGCGGTCATTCCCACCTGGATGCCCGTGCCGGAGCACCTGACCATGCGGGATGATCAGCTCGTGTTCACCACGTTCAAGTGGAACGTCCACACTCAGGGACGGAGTGGCGGTTGGAAATATGCCGCAGAAATCGTGCACACCAATCCGGTTTTCATGCATCCCGAGACCGGAGCAAAGCTCGGCCTCGACGACGGTGACATGGTGCAAGTGACCACCTATCGTCCCCAGGGCTTCACCTACCGCGCGGGTGAAACGGAGCCGGTCGATTCATTTCAAAACCGGGTCAAATTTCACAGCGGCATGAGCAAGAAGGTCGTGGCCGTCTCTCATCACGGCGGCCACTGGGAGCATGGCGCCATCGCCCAGGCTTCGAGTGGTGATCTGAAAGACGCCGGCAAGATGGCGGCCTACGATCCGGCGCTCGTCAAGGACCGCGATATTCCGGACAATATCTGGTGGCGTACGGACAGAGGCGGAAGCGGCAACGGCGTTTGTATCAACGACGCCATTCCGATCAACCCATCGCCCATGATCGGTGGGCAGAACTGGATGGATACGGTCTGTGACGTCAAAAAAATCTGAGCAGAAACACCTCGGTTGTGGATCTGTGGCGAAGCCCCCGGCCGAGCCGGCCGGGAATCCGGCCGGGGGCCTCGCCCAAACATGATAGTCCGAGCGCAAGGCAGTCGGGCCGCGCACGATCACGTTGCATCCTTTCCAGCGTGATCGTTTGTAACTGGCATGATTCTGGCGTCCAAAGAGTACGGCATCCTGTACGGCCTGATCGGCCGATTCCTGCTGGTAGAACTGGATTCGGCTGCGGTGGAGGCGCTCCGGTCACAGGACATCATCTCGGTGCTCGACAAGTTGCAGCCGGGTTGTGAGTCTTATCTGAGCCGTCATTGGACAGACGAGGACTACGACGACGCAGCTGCAGAGTATTGCGCGCTTTTTGTACTGCCCGGCAAGGTGCCGCTCATCGCCTCGTACTGGATCCCCGGAGCCACGGAAGAAATAGGTCACCAGCTCGTGGCCGGTGTGCGCGAGGTTCTGCAGAGGTTTGCATTGTCGGTTGCAGCTTTGCATACCGGCAACGTACCCGGGGACCACGTGGGCTTGTTGTCGCTCTTGGCGGCGTATCTCTACCAGCAGGATGATCCGCTTGCCGCACAACACGGGCGTGATTTCGTCGAGACGTTTGTATCTCCGTGGGTGCCAGCGTTCACCGGGGCATTGCTGGCAAAAACCGAAAATCCCTTTTACAGAGCACTCGGCCATCTCTTGGCTCAACTTATCCGTACGGTTTGATTCATATGAAAACTATTGGCCTCATTGGCGGAATGAGCTGGGAAAGCACGGCTGTCTACTATCAACTCCTCAACCGGTATGTTCAACAAGCGCTTGGTGGTCTGCATTCTGCCCAGCTGGTGATGTGGTCGTTCGACTTCGCCGAGATCGAAGAACTGCAGGCTTGTGGAGACTGGCAAACGGCGGCCGGGCGAATGATCGCGGCGGCGAGGCGTATCAAAAAAGGCGGTGCAGAATGTGTTGTCCTATGTACCAACACCATGCACAAGTTGGCCGACGAGGTGCAAAACGCAGTCGATATTCCTCTGATTCATATCGTCGATGCGACGGCCAAAGCCATTGCCGAAACCAGCGCCGAGAAACCGCTTTTGCTGGCCACTCGATACACCATGGAGCAGGGCTTCTACAAGGGCCGCCTGTCAGCGAGGCACGATATCGATGTTTGTGTACCTGGCGAGGAGGACCGCCAGGTGGTTCATGATATCATCTACAATGAACTCTGCCGCGGCGTGATTTCTGACGCTTCGAAGCAGAAATATCTCGCCATCGTACAGCGTGCACGCGCCGACGGCGCGGATAGCGCGATATTCGGCTGCACCGAGGTGGGCCTCTTGCTCTCTCAGAGAGATTTTGACATTCCGATATTCAACAGCACCGCAATACACGCCCGCGCAGCCGTTGAATTTGCCCTGGACGGCACATGAGCCGATAAGAACGCCTCTGCAAACCAGCGAGCACATGGTCAGTCAGCGGGCTGTTCAAGCACAAGCTATCTGCGATACGCGATACTCAAGGGCAAGGTCGAGCAGGCGGCACGTTCGTGCTGTCATGGCAGGTTAGCTCTGCGCTCTCGGCGAACTGGACAGCAACCAGGAGACAGGGCGAGTGTAGGGCGATCGCTCTTATCTCTCCGATCGCCTGCCGGACAATGCCAGGCTTCAGATCGGGCGCAGGTGGTACCGGACGGCCCTTGGATTCGAGAGAGAGCTCAGCATGGCACGTCCCATCAGACACCGATACCCGTTTGACCTGGCCCGAGGTCGTGGCAAACCACAAGGAACCATGTGGGTCGAGCCGTGTCATTGCCGTGGGCGCTCCCGGAGTGCGCCATATGACTTGTGACGTTTGGCCCGAGAATCCCACCAGACCATCCAGAACATCGAGGACCTGAACGTCTTGATGGTTGCGAGCCGGCAAGGCCATGAGAAGACCCGTGATCGTGTCAGTGGGTCCGAGCCGGCCAGAAGTTAGATCAATGCTGGCAAGTCCGGTCTGCCGACCCGACGAGAGTTCCGAGGTGGCTGACCGCAGACCTATCCAGGACCGGCTCGAATGCATTACCACTGGAAAACGCCCCAGTGCTCGTTGGTTCGGCGGCAAAACAATTTTCCACATGACTTTTCCACCGCTGCCTACCGCAAGCAGGTGTCGGGATCCCACGACCAGGATGTGCGACGAATTGGCAGCGACTTGAATTGCATTGAGCACATGTGTGTTCAGGTTTATCGACCACTGTAGTTGCAGCCCAGCTCCATCCAGGCTTCGCAATGTACCGTTGTGGACGACCAGCACCTCGTGCGCGCGCATCGTTGCAAGCGCCGGTCGAGGGGCCGGTTCTAGGGCGTAACGGGCTATTTCGTCACCATTTGCGATTGCCAGCCGAATGATGGCCGTTTTGTCGATAGCGTAGAGCGATGTCTCTGTGGCCAGGAGCCTTGCCGCGCCGGTTCTTGTCCACTGTGTCCGGCCGGTGTCGACAGCCAGAGAATCGATCCGGGGACCGGTCTCAGTATCTGCCGTGGCCACTACCCCGGCACTGGTAGTAACGAGGGAGTGGAGACGAATGTACGATTGTTGCCACCTGGTGGAGCTCATAGTCGAGGCCGATTCGGTTGATTTAGGAGCGGTGGAGGGCGCAGAGGATGTGCTGCAGTTGGTCGCCAGCAACCCCATCACGGACAACAGTAGCTTGGTTGCACAGAAGATATTCATTGCGATGCGGGCTGGCCAAATGCCCTCTCCAAAAATGCCACTGGGTCGGCGAGAAACTCTGTTAATAGCTCACGAACTGCCTGTCTCGGACGAACTGTGGCGACAACATCGCCAGCATCATCCTCGACGTCCTGGTTTTCCGGGACCAGGTTCAGCAGGTCCTGTTGGGCCTCCTGGTCGAGCAGTTCGACAATCAGGGATGCGATTTTTCCACGCATTGCGGGGGACAACTGGCCCCATTGCCAGTCTGGCAGCTCTGGTGCCTGTGGCGCAGCCCGGGGCACGAGTTGCATTGCCTGGAATGGTGGCCCCACGGTTTTTTGGAGCCGGGCCATGGCCTGTTCGACCATTGCCCCGGTCACCTCCGTGCCCTGTCGGGTATAGATGTCCAGTCCGAGGTTGAACGCTGCGGTGACATCTTGCTTGGAGGACTGTAACGCCCGCATCATGATTGCGCGATTTTCTGCATTTTCGGCATCTCGCAATTTACCGTCGCCCAATGCTGTCCAGCCACCTGAATGCCCGTCGCTGTTGACCACGAGACCTTGTTCATTATCCATATCGTGGAGAATCTTGGCGAATGCACCCGCCAGGTACTTGCCCAGCAGGTCTTTCGCTGTCGCCTCTCCGTTTTCGAGATCTCGTACCTGGTCGTCGATGGTCTCGCGTACCCTTGTCCGAGCCCGTTCTCGTGCGCCTGCACCTGTGATATGACCACCGACTCGCACAGTCCAGGGTAATTGAGCATAAAGGCGATCGCCTATCTGGTTGGCCACGAATGTCATCATCGGTTGGTATATCGCATCCGCGAAATCCTCATAGTATTCCAAGCCCCGGGCGCGGGGAACACGTATATGTCCGGCAGAAAACGAATCGGTCAGGAAATGATCGGCTACTCCATTCATCGCGAATGCGCGTTCCAGCCGTTCGATATCCCCGCGGAGCCCGCCTTGTAGGGCCTCCGCAACCGCATCGCGGTGCTGCCTCTGCCATTCGGTCAATCCCACACCACCGTGGGAGAAGTGGGCGACGTTTTCCAGGGCCAGCTCTTTGTATCGCTCGGCGTACCCGGCGCTGACCGTGTTGTCGCTCGCATAATCGGGAGCCTGATAGTCGCCGCCGACAACGCTTTCGCTGTCGATATGTCCACGCAGCCGCTCGATCCGAGCCTGTCCCGGGTCACTGCTGGCTTCGATTTCGAAATCTGCAAAACCCTCGAAGTGATCACCGCCCATGGCCACTGTGTCTCCATACGAAACGTCCATACCGCCGACAGTGAGATGGGCATCGAATGTCTGTTCGTCTCGAGTGATGAGCTCATTAGATATGTACCCGGACTTGCCATTTGCCGCGCCCCCTGCCACGACGACGCGTATCCAGCTGCGGTGTTTTGCTGTGGCCACGACAGGCGTCCCCCTGGCGAGGGTGGCAACAGTATTCCGGTGGAGGTTCTGACGATCCTTTGCCGGGCTCGAATGCAGTGCGGCTCCCCGCGTGTTGATCTGGCCGCGAAACGGAAACTGATTTTGCGCTCCATCCCCTGCGCTCTTATGCTCCTTGCCCTCCCAGTACTGGATCACCCTCGATCGACCTGTGGGGATAACAATACGGCTCGCCATCTCTGGCTGCACTGACCGCTCTCTCTGCCCCGAGCGAGCATCGCTCGCACCGCCGCGCAAACGAGATGCAACTCTTTCACTGCGTGCAGCCCGGGCGCCCATGTCATCGGCTTCGCCCTCGAGCGATGGGTCGCTGTTGACCTCTGCTCCCCTGGCCTGGCCGGTCGGGGGCACCCGCCGCTGAGACTGCTGCACCACATGGGCCAGCTCATGACCGAGAAGCTCACGGCCATGAGCGCTGTGCGGGTTGTACTGGCCGGGCTGGAAATGGATATCGCTGCCCTGGGTGTAGGCCAGTGCGCCGAGCGATTCGGCCTGTGGTCCCTCGTGGATACGGACGGCGGAAAAATCGGCCCCAAACGCGGTTTCCATGTCAGCTCGTACGTCCTCGCCAAGCTCGGCGCCGCTGCCGCTCGGTTGTGGTACCGACAGGTCTCCTTCGAGTCCGTCCTTTTGCTTGCGCTGAACCGGAACCGGTGAGGGGTGAGCAGCTGGCGCGGAGTGGAGATCGGGGCGAACCGCCACATTCATCCAGTGCAAAACTTCTGGCCGAATGGCTGTTTGCGCTGGCCCGTCCGGCGTGCACTGGGCCGGTTGTGGGGGAAACTTCGGCGCCGCCGATTGCCGGCGATTGCCTGCTGCCGCGGTGGCAACGCGGACGATACGCGATGTCAAGGTTACCTTGCCCGGGGCCATGGACGGTACCCAGTCTTCAAACTCGGCATCGCCGTGGCGGTCGTTGGAATCGTCGAAAAAGTAGTCTCTCATGGCAGCCTCGATCTGCTAGTTTGGTTTGCGATCTGCTGGTTGCGGCAGAATTTAAAACATCAAATTCATATTATCTCTCGTGGCGATCAATACACCATCTCACTTGCCACATATGTAGTACGTCAGCCGATGCAGCGATCTTCCCGCCGCTCATGCTCTTTCTCCGGCCAGTAAGAAGCTTGGTATGTCGCAATGGCGCGGGCTACTTGATAACTTGTGCACCGAGAATGTTAGAGAGCCAGATGTCCGGCTGACCGGACAGCACTGTCCGGTCCACCGGCCGCGTGTCCGGCCAGCCGGACACGGTATCGAGGCAATATTTCGCCTGCGCCCGTCCCGGCAAATCAATCAGATCGTACAATATGTGGTTGCAGTGGTTGCGCAACGCACTGGTATTCTGTTGCATAGTGCGATTGTGTTAAGCAATCACTGGGATGTCTGCTTGACTGATCCAGAAGGTCGGATATGCGAGTTTACTCGGGATTGTCATGCATTCATCGCCCGGGCGGTCAATGCGGCTCATGGGGATTTCGAGAGCATGTGGTCCAACGAGCACACTAGCCATGTGAGGTGCGTTGAGGCCCAGGACCTAGTGGATAAGATCGCCTACACGATGGCCAACCCTGTTGAAGATTTCTTGGTCGCGCACGGTAAAAATTGGCCTGGAGTGCGCAGAGCATGGCCGGCAGGGCCACAGACTGTGAACAGACCCAAGAAGTTCTTTCGCCATGAAAAGGACGGCGGCGCATGGCCGAATGGCTGCTCTCCTGGGATTATCGCTTCGACAATAGCTTTTCTGTCCTGGGGCAGGGCATCTTGAATGCGCTGCCGTAAGTCGACAAGCTGGATTTCTGCTGTCTCCATCGAACGGGCGATGACTTCGGTAGCTGCAAGCTGCTTGCGGGCTATGTCGCGGCTGCGTTCTAGTACCCGCCGCTCGGCGCTGAGCTCTTTGACCTGGACTCGCCAGGCTTCGGCACTGAGATCGCCGCGGCGGAATGATCGCGAGATCTCACGTTTGGACCGGCTCTAAGCCGTATCCTCGGCTGGCGGGAGACAGGCCACCCGGAAGCCCAGATCGCCATACGCCCAGCCAGCCTGGTGCCAGTCGCGGTAAGCGGCGCGCAGGAGCTGCGCGGGGTCGTGCCAGGACCCGCCCCGGAACCTCCGCACTGTCGTGCGGGGATCCTGATCTGAGACGCCCTGCTCAAATGGATCTTTGGTCTCGGTGCCGCGGCTTTTGTAGTCATCTTTCCCAACAACATCCCGGCACCATTCCCATACGTTGCCCGCTTGATCCAGTGTCCCAAACGGTCCTTTCCCGCCCGGAAAACGGCCCACTGGCGACGGTTGCTCACCGTGATTGAATTCGTAATGGGCCCTGGTTTTGTCCGGCTCTTGGTTGCCCCATGGATACAGCCTATTCTCTGGCCCCCGCGCTGAAAACTCCCATTGCGCCTCGGTCGGCAACACCACGTCCATGCCAGATTCCCGGCTCAGCCATTCACAAAACGCCTGGGCGTCCAGCCACGTCACCCCCACAACTGGTTGCTCCGGCCTGTTGAACCGCCCGTCTCGCCAGTTCCCCGGCTCCACCTGGTGCCCTGACGCGCGTAGAAATACCTCGTACTGCGCGTTGGTCACCGCTGTCTCACCCAGCCAGAACGCCGATACCTCCACCCAGTGTGCAGGTATCGCCCGCTCGTCATACTCTTCCCAACCCGGCAACGCCTGCTCCAGACCCATCTGAAATCGCCCGCCCGGGATCCACAAAAACCGAATTCCCGTCCGCTTGTCTTCGAACGGCTGCCCGACCTGTGCCACACCGGCCAGCGGCTCTTCCAGCCCGGCTACCCGCGCGGCCAGGGCATGACCATCGCTGCCCGGTCGCCATCGCCTGGCCAGCTCCGCGGCTGCTTGCTTCGCTCGCTCATCGCTCCCGGCCCGCGGTACCAATAAACGCAGCGCTGTTTCTTGCTCGCTGGTCTCGGCTTGCTCCCGCTCCATCACCTCGATCAGCGGTTCTATCTCTGGTGCGTGCGCTTCTGCGTAGCATTCACGCAGCAACTCTTCGTTGACCGCCAGTGTTCCTGCCTGGCACACCTGTCGCAACAGCGGTCCGAATACCCTGTACTCGCTCTGAGCGACGAACAACAGCGCCACTTCTCGCCACCAGCTATCCCTCAGCCGGCCGGCCAGGCCCTCGATATCCCCGTCGAGCGCGATCTGGCGCGCTGCCAGGTATTCTTGCAGCGACAGGTGCATGAATCCGTACTCCTTGTCCCGCACATACTCGGTCAAAACACCGGCGTCACAAACCAGCCAGTTCACTGTTTGAAGGAATGACACCCGCCGCTCCAGCTTGACCTCCAGTCGATCCAGCTCTGGTTGCAACACCTCGCGCAATTCGTCTACCAGCACGTCTTTGCGCCGCGCACCGTGCATCCAGCTGGCCAGTACTTGCAACAGCGACAGAGCATCGCCCAGCTGCAATAGCGGCTTGCCTCGCCAGCTACTCAGCAACGTGCGCAAACAATCGGCAAAAAACACCACCCGTTGTCTGGGAACTTCATCGCCCGCGTACACCACCACGCACAATAGCGTCAACAGCAGCGGATTCGATACCAGTGTCTTGATCCGTCGCGATGCGTAGTCCTCGCTTCGCAGCGTGGCGGCCAGTTCGCTACCCCGGCTGAATCCACGCTGCGCTGCTATTGTTGCGTCCTGCCTGGCTGCCCTGGCCTCGAACCCCTGGGCTGCCGCAAACCACTTCGAGGTCAGAGCTTCGATCTGCCCGTCGTCCAGCGGTCGGATTTCCAGCTCGGCAAACCGATCGTCAAACCCCACCCGGCCCACCTTGCCCGCGTGACGGCACGACACCACCGCCCGAATCCCCGCAATCCCCTTATCTTGGGCCTCTTGCAGTTGATCCTGCAGGTATTGACACACATCCCCGCGCAGCTCCGGGTCGGCCACTTCGTCCAGACCATCGAGCAGCAAGAGCAGATTGCCCCGTTGCCATAGCTCTTCGCCCAGGCCACGGCAAATCTCACTCTCGACCAGTCTGGTCAGCTCTGCGTCGACAAAGGCCCATAGTGGCCCGCGCAGATACGCCCGATCGAACTGGCCCAGCCGCAAAAAAATCGGCACTACCTGCCGCGACAAACCCACTGCCGAGCCGTCGAAGCCATGCTCACTGCTCCTCGACTCGGTCGGTGTCGCCCGAGCTGGGGGAGGCACCAGTGCCCACAGAAGTTTCTTCAGCGCTGTGGTCTTGCCCGAGCCGGGGTGACCCAGGATAAACAGATGCCGCGCCGGTGCTGCATGGGCAAAGGCGGTCTCCAGCCTCACCTCGCGCTCTGCCCGGCCGTCCATCGCGTACTCGGGGCCGCCCCGCATACGCTCGCCATGCCGCGCCGAGCTGACCAGACGCACCGGCACAAACACATCGTCCAGCGACAGTTGCAGGTGACCGCCCCGCAGCCCGGGCATCCGCAACAGTTTGTACTCGCGATAGGCCCAGCTGGCATAATTAGCCAGCGCCTTGCCGAACCGGGCCGCGTCGAATTCCGGCCCCGTAACCGTCTCGATCACATCGCTGGCCGGCGCCCGGGCCAGGTATTGCAGCACGGCTGGCAGCAAGCCTGTATCCTGGCCCTTGCCGTATTCGATCGGCAGAACTCCCAGCTCTTGCAGCCTGCTCCGATCCGAGCGTTTCAGGCCAGCGCAGAGCAAATAATGCCGCGATGCGGCACCCTCGGGCGCAAATATCTCGCGCCATTCTTCCAGCACCATGCGCAGATCCGGATCCTGCAGCGAGTGCCCGAGCAGCAAGAACGACCGATGCAATGACAGAGCGCGCAGTGCCTCGCGATAGGCCGGTGCGCTGTGCATCAGCTGTCGAAAGCCCCGCCCCGACACGATGCACTCCGCCGCGCGATCGGCGTCGCCCCGCAGCATCAGGACAAGCGGTGGCGAATCGGGCCGGATATCGCTCATTCCGCTCCGATCATACGGCCCCGGCGTGAGCGGCGCACAATGCCGCCGTCCCACCGCTTCTTTGAGCCACGAGTCATAGTGCAGCGACGCAAAGTGCTTCACTGGGAGCGCGGCGACCAGATGGTAGATCTCTTTAACCGGTCCAGGCCGTCGATAGATCCGCTCCAACTGCTGATTGATGATCGTCCGCCCGATGTCCGGCTCGCTCTCCAGCACGTCAGCCACCTCGAGGTAACGTTCTTTGCCCATGAGCTCGTCGAGCTCGTCGCGCAGCTCGCCGGTGGTGCGCTCGACCAGCCTGGCCAAGAACGTCCGCCATGACGGCAATTCCGGCTCCGACAGCTCCGAGCCCACGATCGGCAACACCTGATTCTGGCCCTCGTGCAGCTTTCGGCGCACCTCGTCCAGGTCGTCGCGCAGCCGCTCGGGCAACTCGACGTATTGCTCTCCGATGCTCGGCAGCGGGTCCGAGGCGGGCGCTGATTCCGAGCTCACAGCTGCCGATTTCGCCACTGTACCTGCGCGTGGTCCCATGAGCACCGTGTCGGCATTGGCTTCATTGCGAACGAACAGCTCGGGCTTGCTCTTGTCGCGGATCTGGTCCTGGATGTGCAGAGCTGCCTCTGCCATGGCAAATGCATCCGCCACCGTCCGTCCGTACCCGAGCGCCTGATAGAACGCCCCGGCAAACACCGCTGCTGCTTCTTCGCTCACCTGCCAGCTCATGCCGACCACGAAGTCGACATGCGTGCCGATCGCACTGGCTTGCTGGCCCGAATAGCACGCATTCAGCACCACCACCTGGATGGCTCTTTCTGTGCTGCTCTGGTACGCTCCGATCAGCTGCCCCAGCGCGTCTTTTTGCACCGGGGTCGCTGTGCCGTCCTTGTCTTCCAGAGAGATCTCGCCGCGCGACCCGTGCCCGGAAAAATGCAGTATGCAGGGCTGGTGTTCCAGGAGTTGGCGTGAAAGGTCACCGGGCCGGATCGCCCCACGCATGATCACCTCGCCATCCTGGCCATGGCGCGACGACCGCAATCGCGTCTCGATCTCGCGAAATTCCCGCTGAACGCCCATACGCGACCGGTCACTCGGCTCGGCCGCCAGACACAGAATCTTGATGGAGGCATTTCCGGACTCAGACACCGGCATCGATGGCGAGCTGGTACTTGCTGACGGCTTGGGCGCCGGGGTGTGCGTTGCAGCAGACCGTGGATTGGCACCGCTTGCCCCTGCCAGCGGCCAGGCGGCAATCAGTGCGCGGGTGAATGCCGCAGCGGACTGACAGGCGTACTTTGTCCAGTCGTCGCTGCGTCTGGCCCCAACGATATCGCTGATTCCGCGGATGGCCAGAAACGGCTTGCGATTGCGAGTGGCCTGGTACACGCCGGCCGATTCCATCTCGATCGCGCGACTTTGGCGGGCGACATTGAGCCACAGCTGAACCAGCTCTGCATTCTTGACCAGCCGGTCGCTTGAAACGATGGCCCCGGCTTTGACGATTGGGTGCCGAGCGACTTCCTTGTCGCCGAAGTGATATTGGATCGACTCGCGTACCCTGGCCTGGAACCCATCATCGCCGTAAAACGTATCTGGCGGTGCCGGCCGGTCCAGCCCGAGCTGATACCAGGTTCCCAGCGATCGTTTCATGGCCGGTAGATTGGCCACCACCGCACCGAGGGTGGAATCGATCGCTCCACTCGCAACCGCGTACTCCCGCTCGCCATCGCGCTGCACTGCCTCGACACTGAAGTCGTGGATGCGGGTTGACACCACCACATCGCCCAGCGTGAACTCGTCTGTGGCCACGCCCCCGGCGATTCCCACCACGAAAATCCAGCTCGGATCGAGGTCTTCGAGCAGATCCCGCGCGACATTCTGCGCTGCTGTATTGCCCTGTTCCAGACAGCGTACCGCCACGACTGAGCGCCGCGTCGGCCCATCCACAGTCCACTGATTGTACAGTCGTCCGGTTCGCTCTCCTGTGAACATGCTCCAATCTGCCCCCCTGGCAACTCGATCGAGCACTGCCTCGAACTCATCCTCACGAATCGCGATGATTGCAAAATCAACAGAGTCCATCGCCCACCGACCTTGATGCTAGCACAATGCCCTGTGGCGTCGACGCCGCCACTCAGCAGACGTTTTGGGCGACGCCAACCGGGTGTCTGTGGCCAGAGCCGTGGCCATTGCTTCGAGCGATCGACAGATCGAGAACGCCGAACTGGCCCAGCTGTGGCGGAAATTCGCCCGCCACGTTGGAGCGATCGAGATGGAGTCGGCCGGAGTATATCGCGCTACCCAGGGTCGGGTCCCGTTTTTGGCCATCCGCTCATGCGCAGCCGCGGCCACCGCTCTGCAATTCTCGATGAACGGGTGTGCGGTGTGCCGGGCCGCGCTCATTGCGATCCCGCAGGGGACTCTTGCCCGGTCAAGGCGACGAATACATCCTCCAACGAGGCGTCGGGGCCGAGGAGGCAGGTCTGGCGCAGCTCGGCCAGGGTGCCGCTGCCGACCACCCAGCCGCGATCCAAAACTGCGATCCGGTCGGCCAATAGCTCGACCTCCGATAGTTCATGCGAGGACAAGATCACTGTGTGCTCGCCGGCCAGTTCGGTCACCAGGGCGCGGAACTCGCGACGCTGCACCGGATCCAACCCACTGGTCGGCTCGTCGAAAAGAAGCACCGGTGGGTCGTGAATCAGGGCATCGGCCAGTCCGACCCGCTGGCGATAACCGCGCGAGAGGTGTCCGATGATGCGCCGCTCATGACCCGAAAGATGTAGTCGCTGGCAAACAGCAGAAATGCGCCGACTGAGTTCACGGCGCGCCACTCCCTTGAGACGGGCCCGATAGCGCAAATACTCGGCGACCCGCATGGAGCGATAGAGGGGAACCGACTCGGGTAAATAGCCGATGGCTGCGCGGGCAAACGTTCGCTCGCGGGCCACATTGCGGCCCAAGATCTCGGCGTGACCCGAGTCGGCATCGAGATAGCCACTGGCGATGCGCAACGCCGTGCTCTTGCCGGCACCGTTTTGGCCGACAAAGCCGAGAACCTCGCCGAGCAATGCGCCAAAACTCACTCCGTCGAGCGCCACAGTGGGGCCAAAGCGCTTGCTGACCCCGGTCAACGCGATCGCCTGCTCACTCAATGGCCGGTGGTGTCTTCGACCGATGAATCGCCCGCCGTGTCCGGCCGCTCGCGCGGCAAGTAAACCGTGAACCGAGTGCCCTCACCAGGCCGAGACTCGTATTCGATCTCGCCCTTGTGCTCGTCGACGATCTTTTTGACAATGGCCAAACCCAGTCCTGTGCCACTCTGCTTGGCCGTGGCAAACATTTCGAACAAATGCCCCTCGAGCTCGGGCGGGATGCCCGGACCATTGTCGGCAACCTCGAAGACCAACATGTTGCGGCCGTTGCGTTCGGTATCGCGCGCTGTAACCTGCAGTATGCCGCCTTCATCAGGTACGGCGTCGGCCGCATTGCGGGCCAGATTGTGCAGCATGCGCATGATCTTCTGCTCGTCGAAATACGCGATGCCCTTGTACTGGCCATCGACCTTTAGCGAAATATTGCGCCCGGCCAGGGCGTGATTGAGCTGAGTGACCAGGTCGTCGAGAAATCTCTGCATGTAAATCCGGCGAGACAACACTTCGGTCTCACCCCGGGCAAACGACAAAACCTCCCGCGTCATGCCGCTCATGAAATCGAACTGTCTGAGAATTTGCGATACATAAACCTCCCGCTGACTGCTGTCTTCGATCTGCGCCATGAGCTGGGCATAGCCCGAAATGATGGTCATGGGTGTCTTGAGGTCGTGCAGCACGCTGGCCAGCATTTGACCGATCGAGGCCAGTCGCTCCTGCTTGCTGCGCGCGCTGCGCTCGCGGGATAACTGGATGGCCTTGGCAATCTGACCGGCAATGAGTACCAGTAGTCGCAGGTCGTTCTCGCCAAAATCGCTGACCTGGCTGTCGCCCGGGTCGCGCTTGTCCATGAGCTCGATGGCACCAAAAATCTCGTTGCCACGGAGCGGAGCACAGGCCAGATTGTGCGGCGGCACACCCAGTTCCTTGGCAAACGCCGACGCATGCCGCGCGTCGTGACGGGGTTGATTGACCACGATGGGCTCGTCGTGAGCCACTACCCAGCCGACGATGCCGTCCCCTACCGGTAGCGTGCGACCCAGGATCTGCTCGGATGCCGGACCGGCCGTGGTGCGGAACTCCAGTTCGTCCGACTCGGTGCGACGCAATGCAATCGAACCGGCTTCGGTTCCGATCGCAGCCATGGCCTGGTCGAGAATTCTGGCCAGAAGATGGTCGAGATCGAAATCGGCGCTCATCAGCTTTTCGATCTCGAAAAGTACGTTGAGCTCGTTGGTCTTCTGCTGGAGCTGCTCCTTGGCGTGAAACAGCTCGACGTTCTTCTTGACCACCGAGTGATAGAGCTTGGCGTTCTCAATGGCCACAGCAGCCTGACCAGCCAGGGCGAGCAGAAGCTCCTCGTCGTCTTTGGTGAACGGACCGCCCTTCTTGTTGAGGACCTGTAACACACCGACGATGTCACCCTGATTGTTGCGCATGGGCGCACACAGGATCGACTGCGTGCGGTAACCCGAACGCGAATCGACCGCAGGCTGGAAACGCTGGTCGTTGTAGGCATCGGGAATGTTGACAATCTCACCCGATTCGGCCACCCAGCCCGCAACCCCCTCGCCAACTGCGAGACGAATCTCGAAAAAATCGTCGCCCTGAAAGACCTTGGACCACAATTTGGTTCGATCGTCGCTCAACAGGTACAGGGTCGACCGATCCGCCTCCATGAGCAGGGTGACCTTCTCCATGATCAAACCCAGGAGCTCATCCAGACCCAGTCCGGCCGATAGAGCCCGCAGTACGTCGCGAACCAGAGCCGACTTCTTGAGCTCGGTCGTCAGCCGGCTTTCCAGCTCAGCCAATCGCTTGGACGAGATCTTCTGAGAGGCTGGGTTGGGCGACGCGTCCTTGACCATACGAAATCAGGGCATCATACAGCGTGAAGCGGCTAAACGGGAGTTTGCAATGTCTCAGTACGAGAATCAGTCGAGACCGCGGCGGCGCAGATCGCCTTCGTCCAGCCCGCTCAGGTGACCGATCTCATGCAGCAGGGTGCGGCGGATCTGATCGTCGAGCTCGGTTCGGGTTTTGGCGGCGCGAGCCAAGTTTTTGCGGTAGAGGACGATGGCGCGCTGGGGTGGTAGGTTGTGGCCGAGCCCACCAGCGACTTCGATCCCATCGGGCAAGCCCCGAAAAAGTCCGAGAATCGTGGGAGAAAACGGCGGTGTCACTGCGACCAGGTCGGCTCGGGCCGGGATGTCCGCGATCTCGACGACGACCCCGGCGAGACGCTGGCGCAGCTCTCCCGGCAATTCCGCCACGGCGCGCTCGGTCTCGGAGCGGAATTCAGCGGGAGACAGTAGAACGGGCGGCCAGAAGTCACCTGGAGCCAGCTCTCTGGCCCTGTGGAAGTGGTCGTCGCTGGCCTGCTCTTCACCCATTCTCTCGTAGATCAAGCCGAGATGGTGATGGGCGTAGGGATCGTCGGGAACCGCGACCAACACGGCCTTGAATTGCTCCAGTGCCTCGTCGAAGCGACACAGGTTGAACAGGGCCACTCCGCGTTCGTGCCTGGCTTCGATCAGAGCAGGCGCGAGGGAAAGAGCCCGGTCCACTCGCTCGAGAGCTTCATCGCCGCGGCCGAGATCGTTGTACGCCTGGGCCTCGAGCAAGGCGAGACGCGCGCGCAGGGATCGGCCGATCCGGCGATTTTTGGCCCTGGCTCGGAGGCGGCCCCGGCGTGCGTACTCGAGGCCGACCGAGGTGGTGTCGCGATGTCGGGGCGGGAGCACATTGATGTAGAATTCGGCCGCCGCAGCCAGCGTTTCCGGATCATCGGGGTCGAGAGCCAGAGCCAGGGCAAACGCCAGTCGGGCAATGTCGTGGCGGCCGAGAGCAGCTGCTGCGGCCGCCCGAATGTGATGGGCCTCGACCGAGGTGTCGAGCAACTCGGTGGCCATGTCGGCACAGCTGTACGCGATCGCAAACGCCCCGGCAGCGTAGCTCTCGACCGCGCGAGCGAGCAGTTTGTCGGGCTTGCGCGCGCTGTCGCCGGCGACCGGACATTCTGCAAAAGGCAGCGGCCCGAGATGGTCGTGGCCCTCGGCGGTCGATGGAAGCCGGTGCTCGCGAATGCCCTGCTCGCCAACCCCGTGGTCGCGCCCGCTCCGCTCGCCGATGCCCTGCCCGGCGGCCAGCGGAGGTTGGTTGGCTGCCACCCGCTCGCCGTGGTCGCCGCGGTCGGTCACCGGGCGTGTCTTGCAGCCCCACACAGCGAGGAGCACCGCCAGAAACACTGTCGGATATATCGCGAGCTTGAGTGGTGGGACCCGCATGGCGCACCGGGGAGCTTACCTCAAATGTGATCGACCGAAACCCGGCAGTTGCGGCTCACCCCACCGCCGACTGGCAAAGCGAAACAGTTTTGGCGCCCGGCGCGGCCGCCGCAGCCCCCTCGATCAGCTCGAGCAAGGTCTCGCGGTGGATCGGCTTGCCGAGCACGGGGTTGTCCAGGCGGTCGAGAAACCTCGCGATGTGCGATTCGAATACTCCGCCCGACATAAACACGATGCGCGCCTCGACGCCCGGTTGGCTGGCCGCCAGGTGACGGTAGACGTCGGCACCGCTGAATTCTGGCATCATGATATCGCATAGAATGATGTCGAAATACTCTCGCTGGCAGAGCGCGGCCGCCTCGCGGCCATCTGACAGGCCGACGACCTCGTGGGGGGCGAGCATGCGGCAGAGGGCGCGGCCGATCAGGGGTTCGTCGTCGATGATCAATACGCGGCGGCGCTGCGAGCCGGCCGATCCCGGCCGGGCAGGAGCGGGCTCCAGCTTTCTCGCCGGGCTCCTGGACGCCGGCAGTGTGACGTGAAAAATCGTGCCCAGCTGCGGGCTCGAGGCGACCAGCTGGATAGTGCCGCCGATCGACTCGACGAGGTTGTGAGTGACGAAAAGCCCCAGGCCAGTACCCTCGTTGGGCGGCTTGGTGGTGAAGAATGGGTCGAAGATGCGGTCCTGGATGGCCGGGGCAATGCCGGTTCCGGAATCGCGAATCTCGACCAACACGTGGCCGAAATCGTCGGCCGAGGTGCGTACCCGGATCTCGTGATGCTCCGCGTTGCCGATTGGCAGCGCGTGTGCCGCATTGAACAGGAGATTGAGGAAGATCTGTGCGAGGTGCTGCTTGTTGGCCCGCGCGTGGGGGATCTTGCCGTAGTCCTTGATCAGGCGTGCGCGGTGTCGGATCTCGTTGTCCGCCATGCGGATGGCCAGATCGAGCGCCTCCTCGACGTCGGCCGAGTTCTCGCCGGCAAGCGTTTCCGATTGGCCGAACGACTTGAGATCGCGCACGATGGTGGCAATGCGCCGGGCGCCGTCGAGCGAACTGGCCAGGGCGCGCTCGAGCTCGTCCCGGTCATTGTGACTGGTCACGCTGTCGATGTGGCGCAGCTCATCCAGCACATACTCGATATTGCCCATGATGAACCCGAGGGGGTTGTTGATCTCATGCGCAGCGCCAGCGGCGAGCGTACCCACCGCGGCCAGCCGATCGGCAACCAGGAGCTGGGACTCGCGGCGCAGATACTCGGCATAATGGGTCACGGCTTTGGCGACCGTGACCTTGAGCTCGCTCATATCGCTACTTTTTCGAATGTATCCGAAAGGACGGTATCGATTGACCACAGCGCAGGGGTTTTCGTGGTTGTTGCCAGCCGAGAAGAAGATGATGGGCACGTGAGAGAAGCGCTTGCGAATGACATCATGGGTCCACAATCCGTCTTTCCCATCCATATGGATGTCGAGCACGATGGCGTGCACCGATCCGTCCACCGCGGCGATGCCATCTGGTCCGGAGTCGCACAGAGCGACCTGATAGTCGCTCGATAGCAACAGTTCGACGAGATCACGCACATCGGGATCGTCGTCGATCACCACTACTTTGGGCCGGGCGTGATGGTCGGCTTGGGGAACGGTCAGCAATGGTTGATCTGTCACGCTGCTACCCTGTCATTGCAGGTTGTGGTCCAACGACTGACTACATCCACCACACCTGTGGTACAGTAGTCTCGACGATTGAGCGTCGGGTCCGGGGCATTTTTGGTACGACGTCTATTGAGTCGGTCGGTAGCGAGATTTCCGTAATGTTTCAACTGCATTCAATGGAGGCCGGGCAATGGCGGCAGTGCCCGGCGATCGGTACGGCCAGTCACGGAATTTCGATGGCCGGGATATCATCCATGATGAGTGGATCGCTGTCCCAGTTGCCGCCGCCGATGATGTCTGCCACAAGAAAACAAAAGAGCACAAAAAAACAAATAAAAAAGGAATAAAAGAGTTTCGGTAGCATGTTCGATATCCACTCTCCTGGCCACGATTAGTCATAATTCGATTTTCCGCCTGCTCGGCTGCGCGATTCCCTCGTCCTTTTCGCGGCTTGTCGCGCCACTTTCGCGCCTATTGTCGCGTTGTTTTTTACAATGCCACAACGGCTCGATGGCAACTCGCGCGGCCGAGATTCAATAACTCAGATAGCCGGGGTTGTTATTTGCAGCAGCGAGAGTGGCGCGGCGGGCGGGCCAGGTCGGCTATCGGCTGCGTCGAGCAGTCGTCGCAATCGAGCTGGTCGGCTGGTCGGTCACTGCCGGTGCCCGGCCAGCCGTGCCAAACGACGATTTGTGGCGGTCTTGCCCAAACGGCACAACTATTCGAAATAAAAGAAAATCGCAGTGATTTACCCGGCCGGCACGGCAGCCGCGGCCGGGCTTCGCAGCCGTTGGGTGGCAGGCCTGGCAAGGCTGGCCCGATCCGGCGTTCGAGAGCGGCGCTGGTTGGCAGCTGCCAGCGATCAGGTGCTCGCGAAGTAGGCGTTTTTGCGGTAGCTTGTAGGGGATATGCACGATCGACGCGAGAAAAGCGAAGCGACATGGTACGGGCTTCTTGGCGAGGAATGCAAAGCGCTGCCAGGTAACGCAGACCGGCCGGGCTTCCGGTTTGGCCGCCGGATCGGCAGAGCCAGGTCCGTCGCACTCTACGCGCTGCTGGGTTGTGTTTTGATGGTTCACGCTGCATGCGAGGGCCCCGGACCGGTACGGGTTGGCAATGCCACGCTGGCCGTGCTGCTCCTGGGCAGCGACCCCATGCCCGCCGACGCCGAAAACGCTCCAACTGTCCAGGTACTGCGAGGTCAACCGACCACCATCCCCAACGACCCGGTAGTAAAACTCGCCATCGACCGTCTGGTCCCATGGGCCAAGGTTCAGGCCGTTCTCAAGACGATCGAGGACAAGAAACAAAAACCAGTGCTCCTCGTCGCGCAACGCTTCAAAGTCCGGGCCTTTCATCTCAATGACGAGCTTCTCGGCCCGGCCATCGAAGTCTATGCTCAGATGGAAGGCAAAATCTGCGTCAAACACCCCGACGTCCGCGAGGCCAAATGCAATCAGGGGCTCGATGAGACGTACATTGATCCGGCATTTACTCGCGGTTTGGTGCGCGAGGCGGTCAATGGCTATCAGCGCACCAACGTGCGGGTGGACTTGCCCGATATGCTCACCTGGGGCGATGTCGTCGCCTCGGTGGGCGGAGCGCGCTCGTGCTGCGGAAAACGAGCCATCCGGGTCAAGCTCATGGACGACCAGAGAGACGGACCAGAACCTCGTCAATCAGAGCACAGTGTAGGATTTTGAGTGATACACGGCCCCGTATCGATCGAGCCGCGCAACCGAGCCGCGCAACTCAAACAGAGACGGATAGTCGGTGTGCGAGAACACTGTCTGTCAAAAATGTATTCCTTCTGCCAGATTTTCATAGCAGTATTCCTCTAGCTGGCGAAACCGATACAGGTGCAGGCAATTGATCGGCGCCGTGGGAGGTCCCGGGATGGACGCGGCGATTCGGAAATGGGCGCTTTCCTGCGTCTTCATATGGTGGTACGGTGGCATTGGTGGCCGGACCTGCAAAGCTGATAAAGCCGGTCGCATTCGGACCATATACTCTGATCGAGCGGCTTGGAACTGGTGGAATGGCCGAGGTGTTCCTGGCCAAAACCTCGGGGTATAAGGGGCTCGAGCGACTGGTGGCGATCAAGCGTATTCACGGCCATCTGGCTGCGGATCGCAAGTTTACCAGCATGCTCATCGACGAGGCCAATCTCGCGGCCAAGTTGACCCACGCCAATATCGCGCAGATTTTCGACCTGGGCAAAGTTGATGGGCAGTATTACATCGCCATGGAATACGTCCACGGTCGGGATCTTCGCGCTGTGTTTCACCACCATCAAGTGCTGGGCACGCCCGTGCCCACTGCCCAGGCGTGCTACATCGGTCTCAGGATGTGCGAGGGGCTCGAGTACGCCCACAATCGCAGGGACTATTCCGGTCGCGAGCTCGGCCTGGTTCACCGCGATGTCAGCCTCAACAATCTCATTCTGTCGTTCGACGGCGAACTCAAGCTCATCGACTTTGGCGTCGCCAAGGCAGCGGGCCGTTCGGTCCACACCGAACCCGGTTTTATCAAGGGCAAGATCGCCTACATGTCGCCCGAGCAGCTTGCTCGCCGGCCGCTCGACCGCCGTTCGGATGTATTTGCCTGTGGCATTGTACTGTTCGAGGTCTTGACCGGAAAATCGTTGTTTCCCGAGACCAATCTGCGCGAATTGATGCAACGAGTACGCGACGCCGCGGTACCCAGGCTGCGCGACATTCGTCCAAAGATTCCCAGCGAACTCGAGGAGATCGTTCTCAAGGCGTTGCGCCGCGATCCAGACGACCGGTATGCAAGTGCAGGGGAATTGCATGACGCTCTGCTCGATTTTGTCCACCGTTATGGTCACCACATCACGCGGGCTCAGATCGCCAGCTGGATGAAGGAGTTGTACCACGACCATTACTACGCCGAATCGGGGCACATTACTGCCCTGTGGCAGCGCAACAGACAGCTCGATGGCGATGGCGATAGCACAGGCGGTGACAGGGACAGCGGCGCGTTCAGCGACGTCTATGAAGCAATGCCCGATACGGTAGACAGCCAGATCGTCACGTCGGTTCGTTTCGTGGAGGGCGAGGATGTCACCACCGACCTCAAGGCGCCCGCATCTGGCAGCGGTGCTCGTGCCGACCTTGCTGGCAGGTTGTCGACGACGATGGTGGGATGGGCGCCGGCCTCGAATCGTCCGGTGCGCGCGGGCCCGGTGGCGACGGAGGGCGACAACCGGGATCTGGATACCGACCCGTGCTGTCCAGCGTCGCGCCGGGACGACCAGACCGGCGAGGAGGACGGCGGCGAGGCCGGGCTCGGCTAGGGGACAGCTCCCCGCAAGAACTCCGCTGTGCATTGCTCGCCCGGGCGTTTGGCCATTGCCGTTGCTGAATTTCGCCGCTGCGTGATAGATCAGCGCAATGGTTCAACGACGCACGTTCAAGCTCGGCCCTGGCAAGCGCATATTGTTTCTGACCAAGGATCCCGAGCTCATCCGCCGGCAGCTGGCCGGCGAACTTGAGCTCACGATGGACGACGTATCGGTCGAGGACTTGCTCGACGACATCAATACCGATGCCATGACCCCGGCGTGGGTTTGCTTTGACTACGATCCGGCCTTGATCGCAGCCAATGCGTACGCCGGTCTTATCGTGGACGGCAAGCGGTTATTCGGGGAGAAGGCGCTCGAGCGCGGCAATTTCGAGGTCATCGTATCGGGCTATCAAAAAGGCGTTGGATCGAGCCGTGAGACCGCGGCTCAGTGCGAGGTCTACAGCGGAAGTCGGCTGGCCATCGCGGCCTCGTTTGCGCCCATTCACGCCCGCAACAATATCAATATCGGCCAGCTCATGGGCGATCACAGCATGCTGCGGCGCCTGCAATCGGGCGAGGAGATCTCGATCGACGAGTTCGCCGCAGGGCACGATCCGATCACCAGGCTGATCATCGAAAATGGTGGTTTGCTGCCGTTTTGCCAGAAGCTCGATGCAGGCGAGCTCGACTTGCCAGAAAATCGCACGCCCGAGCGTCCGATGACCCTGGCCGAAAAGATCTTGGCCCGGCATCTTCTGCCCGGACAGGGGAGCCAGGTCAAACCGGGTGATGCCGTGCTGGTACGAGTTGATGCCGGCTATTCGCATGAGTTCACCTCGGCCCAGGTCCATTTTTTTCTCCGCCAGCACTATGGCGATGACTACCAGCTCAAAGACCCGTCCAGGTTTGCGGTATTCGAGGATCACCTGATCTATGCCGACGGAGTGGCCAAGATGATGCCATTCAAGGACAAGATCGAGGTGCTGAGGCAGATGCAGCGCGAGTTTCAAGCCCACACTGGAGTGCGCGATTTCAGCGCCGAAGACGGGATATCGCCCGGTATCTGCCATCAGGTTGCGCGCGAGCAAATCATCGAACCGGGCGATTTCGTTCAGGCCACCGATAGCCATACCTGCATGGGTGGCGCGTCCAACGCGCTGGCGTGGGGGGTTGGCGCCACCGAGTATGCCGCGCTTCTCTACTGGGGATTCACCCCCCTCTCGGTGCCCGAGACCATTCGTTTCGAGCTCGAGGGCGAACTCCGTCCCGGCGTCATGGCCAAGGACGTCATGCTTTATATCCTGCACACCCATGCCAGACGCGAAGAGACGCTCAATCGAGTCATGGAGTTCGGTGGCGACGGGCTTTTCGGCCTGTCGCCGGACGAGCGCGCCACTTTGGCCAACATGGCGACCGAGTGCTCGGCGCGCGGTGCTGTGATGGAATGTGACGATGTCATGCTGGAGTGGATCGCTGCGCGCCGGCCCGGAGTATCGGTCGATGATCTGCGCGGCAAGGTGGTGACGCCCGATCCCGACGCCGACTATAAGGGTGGGGTACACACGATTGATCTGGCCACCATTACGCCTATGCTGGCGACTCCGGGCGATCCGGATCGAGGAATTCCATCGGATCCCAAAAATGGTGCCCTCATCGGCGAGGTTGGCCCGGTGCGCATCGACATCGCGTACGGTGGTTCGTGCACGGCGGGCAAACGAGACGATATCGACAGCTACGCCCGTGTAATGATCGAAGCCGACAGGGCTGGCAGGACGGTTGCCGAAGGTGTCGAGTTTTATCTCCAGTTCGGCTCGCGGGAAGTGGCCGAGTACGCCCGTGAGAGGGGGTATCTCGACGTATTCGAGCGCACCGGGGTAAAGCTCATCAACCCGGGGTGCGGGGCGTGTATCGGCTGTGGTCCCGGCGTATCGGTAAATTCCGACCAGGTCACGGTATCGGCCATCAACCGCAACTACAAGGGCCGCTCCGGCCCGGGTAAGCTATATCTGGCCTCACCGCTCACCGTGGCTGCCAGTGCAGTTGCCGGCGCAATCGTCGAGTATCGCGAGGGCATGTTCAACGAGGACGGATAGGAATCTGCGATGACCCGATCTGTCACAGTGGTGTTACACGCTGTTGCCATGGCCGCCGTGGTT
Organism: Pseudomonadota bacterium; assembly: GCA_022360315.1. Classification (GTDB taxonomy): domain Bacteria; phylum Myxococcota_A; class Polyangia; order Haliangiales; family Haliangiaceae; genus JAKSDA01. The sequence continues at coordinate 1,222 of JAKSDA010000020.1, read as the reverse complement.
GCGCTCGGTCTGGCGTTCGGTTCGGTGTTCGCCGAGCCAAAAAGCGAGGCGCCGGTCGGCAGCGCGGTCATTGTTCGGGATGGTTCGTTGTGGCAAGTGCTTTTGCCACCTGACAAGAAGCATCACCACGGGTCGGATAAGGCAAACAATGACTCCGCACAGCCCGCTCCGGTCGAACTCTTGCGCCTGGGCGACCACTTGGTTACGCGGATCACCGTATCGAGTCGCGGCGACCTGGTATTGATCGAGACCGACCGGGGAGTGCACTGGGCTGGGTTGGTTCGGTCGAATTCTCGTCATGCCGCCTTTCCCGGCCAGGACGACCCTGCTGTCGGTGGACCGACTGCCAGTGCTGTGCGAACATCACGTGGTGCCGAGGTACCGAGTGGGCTCCAGGATGGCAAATCGCATATGACCGAATTACCGGCCTGTGCAGGTCGAGCGTATTGGGCGCCCGACGGCAGATCTGTCGCCTGCTTCGACAGCAAGCGGAACATCGTCGTGCACCGGCTTACTGCCACAGTGCAGACTGCGATTCATTCCACTGCACGGGGGCCGCATCTCGCCTTTCTCGACTCGGACCGGCTGGTAGTGAGCGATCTCAGGGGATTGTGGGCGGTATCGATCGATCGTCCACACGACCGGACGCTACTCGCACCGCATGTGCCCGATGGGGATATGCTGGTATCGCCCGATGGCTCCCGCGCTGTGGCAGTCGTTGGCGAGGGTGAGAAGAACGCGCTCTATGTCTTTCGCCTCGACGGAAAGGGGATCAAGCGGCGCCTCTTGGCCGGGGCGGTACCTGTGGAATGGTCTCGCAACTCCGAGTGGGTATTGGCTCAGATGGGAAGACGCGCGTGCATGGTGCGCGCGCGCGGCGGACAGTACAAATGCTGGCGCGGTTTTCGAGCGGTTGCGATAGCGCCCGATGGCAGCCATATTCTTATGGCCAGAAAACTGAAACATGGTGACCGGTCCAATAAAACTCGTTACGATCTGTTTCGCGGTCGGCGCGACGGAGTCAAATCGGAATGGCCCAGGGTCATCAGCCGTTCGGTCGCCGGACCGGCAGCCTGGTTGCCACACTAGCAGCATTCGGGAAAAATCGTTTTCCCGAATCTGCGTGCGTCCCGGCCGAGAGCGGCGATTAGCCGATTTCGGGCACATGGGGCGCCCGGCGGGAGTCCGCCGGAGGGCTTTGCCCAATAATGGTAGCGGCGTT
>JAKSDA010000125.1 GCA_022360315.1 Pseudomonadota bacterium | reverse complement strand
GTACCCATTACGGCCGACCAGCCCGCCGATGGCTGTGTTGCTCATCGGTCACGTAGGCCCACTATGCTCCCTCTTCGCGCCTTGCCCTCGACGCGCTGGACCGACCCTACTGGGCACTTACTTGCGGGTCGCGGTACTTAGGCAGCGATGAGCGAGGTGTTGGCGGACCGTCGGACCGGAGCGCCGACTCGTCGTTTGACGCGGCTTTACGAGCGGTGGGCGCGTCTACGCGATCATCGACCGCTTTGCGACAGTTGCCGGGGTGGCGGTGAAGGCCGGTTTGCCGGCGTGCAGATCCACGCGGCCCACGGTTATTTGATCAGTCAATTTTTGTCGCCGCTGAGCAATCTGCGCGGCGATGCTTGGGGTGGTGATATCGAGCGGCGCAGCCGATTTCTGATCGAAGTGGCTGGCGGGCGTGATGCCAGGCGCGCTGTCAGTCGCTGGGGGCTCTGCTGAGTGGTTTCATCCGGCTCTATGCGTATAATCCCTTCGCCGTGCCATAGCGCCGCCGCGCCACGCCGGGGTTGGCAGCGGCCAATCCGACACGAGATGCAACGTGAAAAAAGGCCAGCAGACCAAGGAGCGCATGATCGCAGCCGCCGCAGAATTGCTGCGAAAGCGGGGTTACTACGGCACTGGAGTGAGCGAGATCATCCGTGAGAGCGGTGCGCCCAAGGGGTCGCTGTATTTTCATTTTCCCGGTGGCAAGGAGGAACTCGCCTGTGTGGCGCTGGCCCATGCGGGGGATGAGTGGGGTCAGCGGCTCGGTGCAGTGGTTCGTGCGGCTCCTTCTCTGGCCGACGCTGCGCTCGCTGTGTGCCGGACATTGGCCGACGATCTAGTCAACACCGAATACGTCAACGGATGCCCTCTGGCCACGGTTGCTCTCGAAGCAGCGCACAATTCGGAGCCGGTCCGCAAGGTGTGCGAAGAGCGCTACCAGGCCTGGGAGGAGCTCATTCGCGATGATCTGCACGAGCGTGGCAAGAACCCGGACGATGCGGCCGAACTCGCCACTCTGGTGCTGAGCGCGGTCGAGGGCGCTGCATTGCTCACCCGGGTATACCGCGATCGCACCCCGCTCGAGCGGGTCGGCAAGCAGTTGCAGCGTCTGCTCGCCGCCCCGGGGGCCGGAGGGTCCGGCGCCGGTGAGCCCGAATCCTGACCTGAACTCCTGGGCGCAGCCCGGCAAACGATTGCCGCGCCGGCGGCGGTATTGTGGTACACGAAGAGCCATGTTGGTTTGTCGATCGACGAATCGTGCCCGGGTGGCGGTTGTGCGTGTGACCGGCTCTAAGAGCCGGTCCAAAAACTCTCCGCGTCGCCAGAGCGCCGATCCATCACCGCCAGCGGGCTTGCTCGTCGGTCAAATACACCCAGTATTCTCCACTCCTCGCGCACCCACTGGCGGCGCGCCTCGTCGCTCTGGCTCG
>JAKSDA010000012.1 GCA_022360315.1 Pseudomonadota bacterium | reverse complement strand
CGAGCCAGAGCGGCGAGGCGCGCCGCCAGTGGGTACGCGAGGAGTGGAGAATACTGGGTGTATTTGACCGACGAGCAAGCCCGCTGGCGGTGATGGATCGCCGCTCTGGCGACGCGGAGAGTTTTTGGACCGGCTCTTAGTGGCTGCCAGCTCGCCCGTGCCCTACCCGGCTTTCGAGATCTCGCCGTGCGAAAGGAAATGGCGCTATTTTGCCTATTCCTGGCCTTGCCGGTCGCCAGCCCGGCGCTGGTCGGAACTGGCGCGGATCAGTTCCTGGATAACCGCGCGGCGCAACGCGTCCTTGTAGAGGCGATTGCGCCGCAAGCGAACAGCGTCGAGGGCGGCGCGATCCACTGCCGGGCCTGTGCGCGGCTCGACCGCAGCCGGGTCGTGCAGAGCCCGCATGACGGGCGGCGACTCGCGCAGATCGACAAACGTGATCGACGAGAGCAAGGAATCACAGGTTTTTACCGATCGGTACACCGAGGTGGCAAAGACAAAGCGACCGTCGAAAGACCACACCGGACCGGTCTGGTCGGATAGCGGCTCGCGCAAGAGCAAGCGGCGGTTGTTGCCGTCCGTGTCGATCAAATACAGATCGGCATCGGCAGTGGCACAGTGCGCGGCCTGATCGGATGGCTCGCGTTGCGACGGCGCGGCAAATGCGATGGTCGTGCCGTCGGGCGAAAAGGCCGGGGTGTAGTCGGCTGGACCAGCCGTGATCGGCTGATTTTTCGCCTCCTGCCAAACCCACAGACGCGATGTTTTGTCGGTGTCCACCGCCATGTACACAACGCGCTGGCCATCGGGGGAAACCGACGGCGCGAGTTCATGGCCGGGCGCCCGGGTCAGTCGGGTCGGCTCACCGCGAATCGCGGGAACGCCGTATTGATCGATGGCGACGTGGAGCCGCCACAGGTCGAAACTGCCATTTCGATTGGAGGCAAACACCACACCCCGGCCGTCGGCAGTCCACACCGGATCGCGATCGACAGCGTCGCCATAGGTGAGTCGGCGCGGCCTGGCATCGGGCCTGGCTGCGATGACCCACAAACTGGTCCGGAGCAGGCTGTCTCGGCCGCGCGACGAGGCGAACACCACAAAGCGTCCGTCCGGTGACCACGATGGGCTGTTGTCGCGCACTGCCACGGTGGTGCTGCGAGTGAGTTCGGCCAGCCGCTCGCCACCCTCGGCAATGAAGACCAGGCGCCCACCCCGGCGACCGCGTTCTGTCGCCACGATGTGGGCGTTCAGCTCGGGCTGTCCGGCCTGTCCGGCAGGTCGAGGGTTGTTGTCGAGCGGACCGCAGGCCGAGCACAACCATGCAGTCAACAGCCAGGCAAATGCGCCCATATTCGCCACGCGGCGAGTACCAGACGTCCCGGCAAGGAATGCGAGGCGGAGTTCATACCGAGCAGAGCGGCCGGGTCGCCGGCCCTTCGAGCGGCGCGGTCGCCTTCGCTCGCCATGCACAAATCGCCTCACAACCGGGTTATACCTCGCCCGGGCCAGCAGCGCTCGCTTTATGACCGGTCACACATTGGGCCGCGTACGGCGACTCTTGCGCTGATTGCGGCGCTTCTTCGTGTTGCCCGACGGGCTGTAATCAGTCCACCGGTAACTCTTGGCCCCGGGAGCACGGAAATCGACATGGACGAAACCCGATACGGGATAACGGCCAATGCCCATGCCGCCCACATCCAGACTGGTGACGAACTTGTACAGCGTGCGGGTCGATACCCCGGGGATCCGGATATCCATCGCCGAGGCGTGAAAATGACGACTGGTCTCGTTATCTGACTGATTGCGAAACCCCGATATCAACTCGATGCGCCGCTTGCCGAAGTGATCGTAGATCACCGACAAGATCTCATACAAACGCGGATCCATCGCTCGAGTCTCTTGCGTGCGTCTGCAGCGAAACAGCCCATCGAGCTCGGCAAGAGACCGATCGTTGAGTTCGCCGTTTTCGTCGTACAGGTCGACCGTGACCTCTTCGCGGAAGTTGACCGCATATACCGTCAGTTCGCCCGATGGCCTGGCCAGCGGCTCGGTGCGCAACTGGCGCTCGGACACGCCGCGGCCATTGAACTCGGCGACCCAGCGGCAGCGGAGCTTGCCTTTTTTGCGCCGGCAGACCTTGCGTTTTCGGGCCCTCTTGCGGCGCTTGCTCCGCCGCGCACGCCGATTGCTGGTGGCCGTGGCCTGACTCGACGAGTCGACAATCGTTTCGGCCGAGCCCGCCTCGGCAGTCATTCCCTCCATCCCAATCACGCTGTAAAACGCCGGATCGAGTAGCAGTAAAAGCGCGGTGCCTATCGCAATATTCTTGATTCTCAAGATGATTCTCCCAGGCTTTCCCCGCAGATTGACAGCTCTTTTCCCCAACCCAAAAGTCGGCAATCCCGTTATGAGCAAGCCTATCTCGCCCATCCGGACGAGGCAATCGCTGAGACAACCGAAAGACAGCCCACGCCCATAACAAGTGCGTGGAGCTACAACGTGCTGAAATAGCGCACCTCGCACGATCAGCGCGTCCTTCCGCCACGACGCGAGCCACGCTCAGGCCACCTCCAACGGGCCAGATACCTGGCTCGAAGCAAACCGATCCGATTGTTTTTGTGATTCCGGAAACGAATACGTTGGCCAGAGTACGAAATCGACCAATTCGACAACAAAAGTAGCGCGTTCGACTTCTTACTATTGACGAATCAGCGGGCATAGACATATAGGAAGTCTTCAGCACGGCATCGAGATGCGGCTGATCCGTCTACCAGCCTCTCTACTTGAACAGGAGCCGACTAGAATGGTTACACAAACAGTCCCTTCGACCAGCGCTTGCACGAATGCGCAGACTCCCTGTCCGGACAGCTTGCCCCGTGGAGCTCTATCCAATACTGGTCCAATCATCGGTGGTATTGTCCTGGCAATACTTGGCGTTGCAGGGTGTTCTGACGACGACGAGGTCCCTGCCGAGCGCTGTGTTGCCGAGGCACTGCCGCTGCAGAATCCGCGCTCGTTCACGCTGGGTGAGACCTATTACTTGCCGCGGATCTCCGCCACCGATGAATGCCCTGACAATGCAGCATGGGCAGTTCTGAGTGCGCCGTTGGGCAGCGCCAATCAGGTGTACCAGACCGGTGCGCCCGAGCCGCGGTTCACCGCTGATGTGGCCGGGGAGTACCGATTTCACATTCCGGCCATCGACGGCGCCGAGCACGCGCTCACCGTGGTCGAGCGATCGCCGGCCGAACGATTTCGCAATTATTATCTGACTCCGCTCTACGGCGCGGCTCGTGTTGGCGACGAGCTGTGGACGGCCAACGGTCCTTCGTACACGGTGACCCGTTTGGTGGACAACGCGGGCACGTGGAGCAAGGCGGGCGAAGTCGTGGTCGGCTCGTGGCCCGCGGCCATTGCCTGGCGGGCTCCGATGTCCCATGCTGTGGTGGCGCTGCGCGGCAGTGACACCGTGGGCTTTATCGACCGCGAGCGCGGCGTACTCGAAGATGCTCTGTGGGTGGGCGACGAACCGAGCGGCCTGGCCATTGCGCCCGATGCCTCTCGTCTATACGTATCTCTGGCGACCATGGGCCAGGTCGCGGTGATCGATCTCGCCTCTCGCGACGTGCTCGAGTGGGTGTCGGTGGGCTTTGATCCCCGCGCTCTGGTGATTTCGGCAGACGGTGCTCGACTTTTTGTCGCGTCCTATCGCTCGGGCAATCGCCAAAAAGACCTCAGGGGAACCTACCGCGCGGATGACGAGCGAGATGTTCAGATCATCGATACCGACACCTTAGAAATCACCGACCACGTGACCGATGTCGGCATGGACCTGCGTGCCATCGCCCTTTCCGAGGACGGCAGTGAACTCTACGTGGCGTCGACCGACGGCGATCCTATCCCGTCCCAGTCCGACGACCAGGCCATACCGTTCGTGCACGAAGTGGTTGTGATCGGCGCTGATCCCGATGTGGCCGGATACGCCACGATCCTTCGCCGCGCCGACTTGACTCGGCAGCCGGGCTCGCAGGGGCCGGTGGTTAACCCGGCCGGTGTGGCGCAAAGCGGAAACACGGTATGGGTCGCTGCCGAGTCATCGAATGTCGTGGTCGCGCTGAACCGGGCGACGCTGGCCGAAAACGCCCGGGTCGAGGTTTGCTCCGGCGCCCGCCAGCTCATCGCGCTCGACGCGGGCTCGGCCGCGGTGCACTGCTATCAGAGCTTCGAGCTGTGGATCGTGCAGGCAGACGGGCAGGTTGTTCAGAAGATCGCCCTGACCGACGATCCGCGTCCGGCCGAAGTGGCGCTGGGCGACATTGTATTCACCCGCCCGGGTGAGGGGTATGCCGACAATCATTCGTGTTCCAGCTGTCACGTCGAGACTCAGAACGACGGAGTCGTATGGCGCTTTGGGCCACAAATCTGGCACAATGTCAGGCCGCTACAACTGCTCGACGCGACCACTCCCATCGAATGGGGCGCCTATGTCTCGAGCACGGCCACATTTGGGTATGCTGGGCCTGCATCGATCGTGAACCGGCCGGCCACGCCGCAAGAAGCGGTCGGGCTCGAAATGTTCCTGGGCTCGTTACTGGGTGCACCGCGCCGGACCGGTCACACTCGCCTCGACGGCAGCTACACCGAGGCTGCACTGCGCGGAAAGGCCCTGTTCGAGGGCAAGGCGACCTGCTCAGGATGTCATCTGCCGCCGCTTTACACCAATCGTCAGTTCATTGCACAGGGCAAGTCGGGCGAGCCGGCCGATGTGCCGACTCTGCTCGGTGCCTATCGCCACGGCGTGTATTTCGTGGCCGGCCAGGCACGCAACCTCGAACGCGCTGTCGATGTCGCCCTGCAATACGTCAATGTAACCCTCAGCCCGAGCGAGACCGACGATCTGCTCGAGTTTCTCTATCAGCTCACTCCCAAGGGAGCCCATCCTCTGGCCATCTGGCCTGACATCGACAGCAACGATGCGGTCTATCCCGACGTCAAGCCCCATGTCGAATTTACCGAGCCAGTCGATTCCAGTCAGGATCGCAGTGCAGCTCAGATCGCTGCCGACTTCGTGGTCCTGGAAGACAAAGACGGCAATCGAGTTGCATCGTCGATTGATGTGACTGGCCGGCGGATCACCCTGATTCCCGATACGCCGCTCAGCGCGGGCGCCGAGTACCGCTTCCGCGTGCTCAAAGGCCTGCCTTTCCTGCACGGAGGCGCAACCGAGGGCGAACGAAGCACATCGTTTACCGTGGCAGATCCGGCCAGTGGCACTCTGGCCGAGTCCATGACCATGACCATCACAGTGGCCAGCCCGCCTCCAGGGCCACCGACGACCGATCTGCCGTTTTTGATGAATGGCATCACCCCCGGAGACGACGGTCTGTATTTCACCTTCGAGCCCCAGCTCTTCGAGACCCAGCAGCGCCAGCCCTTGTGGGCGCGCATCGACGGCGATCGCTTCTTGATGCAGCCATTCGCCTTGCCGATCAGGCCTTACAGTGTGGCCAATACGTTTGACGTCATCGGTACCGTTACCGAGATCGGCACCGACGGCACGATCGAACGCATCGAGGGCACCCTGCGCATCACTGGCCCGGGTATCAATATCCCCGGCGTCCCCTTTGTCATCACCCGTCCCTAGGGCGGTGATGGATCGGCGCTCTGGCGACGCGGAGAGTTTTTGGACCGGCTCTAAGCGGCGACCCTGCGTTTTGGTTATTCGGCCCATTGCTCGGCCAGTTCGAGGATCTGCTGGATATCGTGCTGCTGCATCCAGCGGTCGCGCCATTCTGGCTCCGAGAACAGGTTGGCGCGACGCTTGATGTCGATGACCGCGGCGTCGACGACCGCACGGGCGCCGCGGTCGTCTCCGGTGGCGTGAAGCGCCCGAGCCAGGACCAGCGGCGCCAGGAATTCCTCGATCCAGCTGGCACATCCCTGTTCGGTGGCTCGCACGGCACGGCTGGCAAACTCGAGCGCTTCATCGGGCCTGTCGCCGACCAATAACGCCCGTGCTCGCAGCGCCAGGGCCCACGACTTGAACAGCGGCCAATCGCCGATAAGAACCACCACGCGGGCCGATGCGCGGTCCTCGGCCTCGAAACTGCCGAGCTGATGCTCGACAGTGGTGAGACGCCCTAATGCCCAGCCTTCCATCCGAACATTGTCCGCCTTGTGGTACTCGATAACCGCCTCTCCGATGTGTTTTCTGGCCCGGTCCAGATGCCCGAAGCCCAGCCCTTCGGCATGGCCGAGAACGACATTGCTGACCAGTCGAGCCGCCACGTGCGCATGGCGCGGCTGACAATCGGCCAGGTTGCTTTGGCAGAGCTCTATCGCCTCTTTGTGGCAACCGATCTCGGCCAGCGCGTGGGCGTAATTGGAGCGGTCCAGAAATAGATTGTAGCGGTCTCCCGAGGCCTCGAATGCGGCCACCGAGCGCTGGAAATGACCCAGCGCTCCGCTCCAGTCGCTAGCGATTTCGGCGCGGTGGGCTCGCGCCGTGGCAATTTGTGCGACCGTGCGGGTATCGACCTGCGCGGTGTCCGCGGCCAGTTCGTCGATCCGCGCCAGCACCCGGTCGGCTTCGGCGAAGTTGACCTCGAGGATGAGCTGCGTGGCAATCCGGGCCAGACAATTGAGCTGGTCGATCTCGGCGCCGGGCGCGCAGGTCGCGCCGGTCACCTCGGCGATCAGAGCATTGCCCTGTTCTCGCTCGTTGATGCGGAAACACGACACGATCGCGCTGGCCAGCGCTGCGTACCACGGCGCACTGCCCGGCTCGACCAGGCTGGCCACTTCGCTGCCGTAGCCCAAACAGGCGGCATAATCTCCCATCCAGTAGCTCGCCACCGATTGCAACACCCGCAACTGGCCGAACATCTCTCCCCGGACACCAGTCCGCAGCGCGCGGTCGGCGCACTGAATCACAGCTTCCAGATCGTTGCCCTCGAGGGCAGAGGTTCCCGCGCGCCAGAAATGAATGGCGGCGAGCTGAGGATTTTCTCCTCGCACCAGGTGTTCGGCCAAGATCAAAGAATCCCGCTCGCCGGCCTTGATGAGCCAGGAACCGGCCAGGCTGTGGCCCACCCGACGATCTTCTTCGGTTAACATGCCGTAGGCACTATCCCGGATCAGGGCGTGACGAAACCTGTACTGGATCTGTCCGGGCAACCGACTGGCTGGCTCGGGCCGTATGATGCCGCGCTCGACGAAATTATCCAGCCATTGGGGGAGCTCGAACTCATTGTTATCGCCCAATATCAAACCGACTCCGTCGCGCCAGAAGATCTCGCCAAAAATACTGGCCGCGCGCAGGACCCGTTTGGCCTCGGCACCGAGCGCGTCCAATCGGGTCTGCACCATGCCCAATATCGTATCGGGCAACTCGCCCATGCGGCCGTCGTCCACTGCCGCGATGAGCTCTTCCAGATAAAACGGATTGCCGTCGGCATGGGCGACCAGTGAATCGATGACGTGATCCGCGATATCATCGCCGAGCGTACTGCGGACCAGTGTCTTGGCGGCCTTGCGCGACAGCGGTTGTAGCGGCAACTCGAGAGCATAGGCCGAGGTCCATAGCTGCGGAAAGAGTTGTTTTACCTCGGGCCGGGCCAGGGCCACGACCATCAGGGGTCGGGCGACGAGGGTGCGCAGAGCACTGTCGAGATACTGCACCGAGGAAAAATCGCCCCAATGCAGATCGTCGAGGAAAAAAAGCACCGGACGCTTTCGGCATTCACCATCGAGCCAGCTCAGCCAGGCCTCTTGCATGAGCTGGCCCATGAACATGGGATCGCGGCGGGCTCGCCGGAGCCCGGTGTTGTCGCATTCATCACAGGGTATACCGACGAGCTCACCCATAAACGTGGTCACGCGATCGACCTGGTCAGACGGCACTGTACCGGCGATTCTGCCTTTCAGTTTGTCCCGCTGTGCATCGGGCGACTCGCTCTCGTCGATGTCGACCAGGCGGCGCAGTGCCGGCGCAATCATGACAAACGGCGAGCCGGCAGCGCCGGCGTCACCCTGTCCCGAGATCAGCGTGAGCTCGTTGTCCCGGCGCAACCTGCCCACGAACTCGTCGCCGAGTCTTGATTTGCCCATGCCTGCCGGCCCGGTAACCAGGATCGCGCGCGCGACCTCGTCCTCGACGCATTCGTCAAAGGTCGCGCCGAGCAGGGCCAGTTCACGGCGCCGTCCGACCCATCGGCTGGGTTTGCCGAGCAAGTTGCGGGTGCGTTCGCGACTGCGCGGGGGGCCGAGCCGCAGCTCATTGTCGTCGCGGGCAATATGAAAGCGCGCTTCGAGTAGTGACGCGGTCAGCTCATCGAGATCGATGGTGCTGGCGTCGGTTCTGCGCAATCGCTCCACCGCCGCACTGATGGTCGATTGTCGCGGTGTCTTGCCCTCCATGCGTCCGGTGATCAGAGCGACCGTCAACTCGGGATGGCGCTGATGGAAAGCCAGAGCTACCCGGGCCCCCAGTGCGGCCTGATCGGCAGGCGGGAGTGTGTCGGACATGGTAACCAGGTGAGTCCCATCGACCAGAGTCTGCAGTTCGGCGTCGTGCCCCGACGCGATCCCGCTCAAAGCGTCCTCGTCGTAGACCTCGGAATATGGGGCCCTGGCCAGGAGCACAGTCGCCACACGACTTTCCACCGCGGTGATCCGCAGGGTCGTGCTATCGGCGATCGAGGCGCTATCATTCAGTGACAACGAGGTCTCACTGGTGTACTCGAGCTCATCCAGAGCGCGGCTCAAGGCATTGGCGTCGTGGGGGCGATCCCTGGGCGACTTTCTCAGCATGCTCATGATGAGCTCGCCCAGTTGGTCCGGAACCTCGGGACGCAGTCGGACGACGGGCACGGGACGCGAGGCCAGAACACTGCTCAGCACGGTTACCGGGTCTGTGCCCCGAAATGGCCGAAAACCGGTAAGGCAAACATAGAGCACACATCCAATCGCCCATACATCGGTCGCGAGACACACCTCTGCGTGGCTGGTTGCCTGCTCCGGGGCCATGTAATGGGGAGTGCCGAGAATCGAGCCCGGTGCCGTGATGGTCTCGCCCGCGTAGCGATTGCGGGCAATGCCCATATCGAGCAACACGACCTGGGACAGCCGGCCACCCCGCAGGAAGAGATTGCTCGGCTTGATATCGCGGTGGATGATACTGCGCCGGTGTAACTCGGACACCGCCGAGGCGAGACGGCGGCCGACCAGGAAGGTCTCCTCAATGGACAGGACATTGGGAAAACTGCGCTCGCGCACGATGATTTGCTCGGAGTGAAGCTGCTCGCCGCCATTGGCAATCGTCCGGGTCGCCGCGTCATCATCCAGGGCCACAGCTGTCGACTCCAGGGTGCTCTGGTCGTGGATCGTGGTTTGCGTCAATGTTGGACGTTTGAGGTACGAATTCAGAGTAACTCCATCGAGCCACTCCATGGCCAGGTATGCCTCTGACTCCGACAGCCTGCCGTGAGCGATATAGCGAACGATACCCGGATGCTTGATCCCGGCGAGCAGGGTTCCTTCCCGCAAAAAACGAGCCATCGCCTGGGGATCGGCCTTGCCGATGATCTTGAGCGCGACAGGATCGCCGGTTTGTTCATCGATCGCGCGATACACCCGGCTCATACCACCCGTGGCAACCTCACGCTCGATGATGAATCGATTGGCTATCGATTCTTCCGGCTGCATGTATAAAGACTATACATCATGAACGCCGACGGCGTTTGGCAGCAGCAACCTGTTGGCCGGCGATACCCGAATCGCTCGCGACCAGCGCCGCTCGAATGCTGGCAGGAGAGTGGAGACGGTGCCCCCGCGTTGATCTCACCGGCCCGAATGGATGTTTGTGCGGCCTATTGTGCCGCCTGCGCTGCACTGCGGGAGTTGTCCAAGTAAGCCCCGATGGTGTCGCGGACGAGTTTGATCAATGCGAGTTTTTCTCGTCCGATGAAATAATGGTCACCGGGACGCATTTGCAGGGCAAATGCCGCCGTGGTTTGATCACGCCAACCGAGCAGGGATGCGCGGGTGACAAACGGGTCGACCCGCCCGCCAATCGCGGTGATGGGGGTCTCTAACCTGGGTTTGGGTGAGTAGACATACGTGTTGTGCACGGCCAGATCGGCTCGCAGCACCGGCAGCATCAAGCGCTGCAGTTCGGCATCCCGGTACAGAATAGAGCTCTCGGCAAAGTTGAGGTCTTGCATCATCTCGAGCAACAAGTGGTCTGGAAGGAGATGGCCCGGTGTCTCGGGATCGGGACTGAACTGGGGGACATCGACCTCCATCAGTTGTTTGCGCGAGAACATCTGCGGGCACCGGGCGCCCGACACGAAGAGATGAAACGGCCGTTTGGCGGGGTTTTTTTGTACTCTGTGGATGATTTCGAACGCCTGCACGCCACCCAGGCAGTGGCCAAAAAAGGCAAATGGCCGGTCGAGTAACTGCCCCAACTCGTCGCTCACAGCCGCCACGACTTCATCCATATCGGCCATGGGCGGCTCGTCGATGCGGTGGCTGCGACCGGGCAGCTGAATCAGCAACACCTCGATGTCATCCGGCAGGGCCTGGTCCCAGCCGTTGAACACCGCCGGTCCCCCACCGGCATAGGGAATGCAGAAAAGTCGCACTCGAGCGGCCGGTCTGGGCCGAGGCCGCACGATGCACGATCGATCCACCGCACCGGTGAGGGCCAAGACCTCACCCATTGCCACGCGGTTACCGCGCTCTGCAGTGGATTGTTTGGCGACCTCGCAGGCCGTCGCGGGGCCTGTCGAGACTGTCCCGGCAGTGCTGCCATGCGGCGTGCTCGCGGCCAGTAGTTCGTCGGCCAGATCGGCCAAGCTGGCGCCACCGAGCAGTGCTCGCGCCGAAATCGACATGCCGGCATCGCGCAGGCGAGCGCGCAGTTCGACCGCCAGCACAGAATCGAGCCCATAGCGAGTCAGCGGTGCCGTGGCCAAAAGGGTCGGGGCCTCCATCTCGAACAGCGGAGCCGCGGTCTTTTGCAGGTACTCGACGGCGAGAGTCCGGCGCTCCTGGCCGGGCGCGGCGGCCAGGAGCGCGCGAATATCGCTCGGTGGCCGGACGGGCTCGGCCGCGTCATGGCCAGCGAGTTCGGCCAGAAGAGGCCGGTCGAGCACAGCGGCAAACCGCTGCCAGTCGACGCGCGCCACGCTCGCCCGCGCGACGCGATTGGCCATGAGCAACTCGAGCGCGGCCAGGGCGTGCTGATGAGACATGGCCTCGACGCCGAGTCGCTGCAATGGCTCGCGCTCGTCCGCGCCCATGTTGTCGCCCTGCCACAGGCCCCAGTTGACACTCGACCCGGGGACTCCGAGGGCCCGCCGCAGATCGGCGAGCGCGTCGAGAAACCGGTTGGCAGCAGCGTAGGCGCTGAATCCCGAAAAACCCCAGGACGATGCTCCCGATGAAAAACAGACAAAGAAGTCGAGCGGCAGGCCGTGGCAGAGGCGGTGCAGAATCCATCCTCCTCGGACTTTGGCGGCCATGGCGCTGGAAAGCCGCGCGCGGTCGAGTTCCATCACCGTGCCCTTGCCCGCGATGCCGGCCGCATGTACGACACCGCGCAAGGGTGCCGAGGACGCGGCGATCGATTGAAGGACCGTTTCGACCTGCACCCGGTCGGCGATATCCACTGCGGCGACCCTCACCTGTGCACCGCGGCGCTGCAAGGCGGCCACGGCGCGCTTCTGCGCATCGGAAGCGGCACCGCGGCGTCCCAAAAGGACCAGGTGCTCGGCTCCCTTGTCGACGAGCCAGTTGGCCACCGATAATCCCAGCGCGCCCAGGCCGCCAGTGATCAGGTAACTGGCGGCACTGTGCACCGGCACCTCGCCGTCGTCCAGGTGTTCGTGCCGCACCAGCCGGGCGGCCAGACGCTGATCGGCGCGAAAGGCGACCAGATCCTCTCCCTGCGATTGGGCGATATGCCGCACTAGCAGGGCTGCTTCGACCTCGGCACTGTGCTCGCGATCATCACCGGGCGCCAGGTCGACGAGTCCGCCCCACAGCCCTGGCTCTTCCATAGCGATCGACTTGCCGTATCCCCACAACGGCGCCTGCGCGACCGATAGAGTCCTCTGGCCCGGATCGGTGGCCACTGCACCTCGAGTGACCAGCCACAGCCTGGCCTGCTCACACTTCCCTTCAATGAGCGCCTGAGTGACAGCGATAGCGCTCAGGCAGCCCAATGACTGGGCGCTATCGAGCTCATCCTCGGTGACAGTGCGATCGTCCTGGGCAGCATCGATGGACCAGAGATGGATCACTCCCTCGACCGTTTCGATGCCGTGCAGAGTGTTGCGCAATCGACTGCGCAACGCCTGGTAGTCTGCCGGATCGATAGCATCGTCATCTGCGCTGGCCGATTCCGAGGTGCCCGCGCCAGTCGAGCATATCTGCACAGAGCGGCGTCCCATCTGTTCCAGTCGGGCGATAATCGCGCGGGTCAGCGGTCCGGGGTTGCCCATGATCAGCCAGGTTGCGCCATCATTGCGCGGCCAGAAATCTCCCTCGCAGCCGGTGGAGCGGGTCGGCGGGGCAAGCGGGCGCCAGTCCTCGCGATACAGCCATTGCCGGGCCTGGCTGGCAGCAGCGCGATCTGTCGCCGATTCGCCGGTGGCCTCGCGCCCGCTTTCTCTCTCGACTCTGAGCCAGTACGGCTGCCGCTGCCAGGCGTAGGTCGGCAGTCTCACCCGCTGCCAGGACGACGGCAACACGCGGCTCCAGTCGAGTGCCACGCCACCAACGTGGAGCCGGGCCAGTCCCATGAGGGCGTCCCGGCGCCCGCCCCGTCCCTTGCTCAGAGTTGCGACGACCGTGCCAGAGATCGCGGCATCACGTACTACCGGCGACACCGAGGAGACCAGGACCGGATGAGGACTGATTTCGACAAAAACGCGGTGGTCGGAAGCGACCAGTTCATCAAGCGCTTGGGCAAAACGCACCGGCTTGCGCAGATTGTCGTACCAGTAGCGAGCGTCGAGCTGGTCGCCTTCGATCAGCTGGCAGCGCGCAGTGGAAAAGATCGGAATCGCAGCCTGCCGCGGGGTTAGCGGCGCCAGGGCGGCCACGAGCTCCTCGCGCAAGGGCTCGATTTGCGGACTGTGCGAGGCGATATCGACATTGATCCGGCGGCAGAAAATATGATTTTTTTCGCAGTCCGATATCAACCCATCGATCGCCCGAACGGTTCCCGCAACCACTGTGGAGTCGGGGCTATTTTTGGCCGCCACGCTCAGCTGACCGCGCAATTCGGACAACCTGGGCTCGAGTTGATGACCCGGCAGACCGATCACTGCCATGGCTCCCTGACCGGCGATCCGACCCAGCAGGCGACTGCGTCGGGCGATGGCAAGAGCTGCCTGGTCGAGACTCAGGGCGCCGGCAACACAGGCTGCGGCGATCTCGCCCTGGCTGTGCCCCACCACCATATCGGGCTCGATGCCCCACGAACGCCAAAGAGACGCCAGTGACACTGCCATGCCGAAGAGCACCGGCTGAACCACGTCGATGCGGTCCAGAGATGGCTCACCGTCTTCGTCCAGCAACCGGCTGATCAGCGACCAGCCAGTGTGAGGACGCAACGCCGCATCGCAGGCGTGCAGGGTTTCTGCGAAAATCGGTGCCTCGTGCACAAGACGCCGCCCCATGCCCACCCACTGCGAGCCCTGACCGGGAAATACAAATACGATTTTGCCGGTTTTGCCGATCTCACCGCGAACCAATGACGGGTGCTCGCAGCCATCGGCTGCAGCCGAGAGAGCTGCGAGCGCCTGGTCACGGGATTTCGCCACCAGCCCGATCCGGTGTTCGAAGTGCGATCGAGTGGTGGCCAGACTGCCCGCCACATCGGCCAGATCGAGGGCGGGATTGTCGTGCAGATACCGGTATAACCGGGCTGCCTGAGCGGTCAAGGCGGGCGGTGACTGGGCCGAAAGCACGATCACGACATCGCCGCCGTCACTGCCATCACCGATCGAATCGCCGGCCGCGCGGCCGCTCCGCCCGGCTGCACCGCCGCTTCGCATTGCTTGCCGGGACGTCTGGCCGGCAACCGATCCCGATCTCGGCCCGGGCACAGATGATGGCTGCTCGAGCAAAACGTGCCCATTGGTGCCGCTGAGACCAAACGAACTGACTCCCGCGATCCGTCTGCCGATGGCCGGGGTCCACGGAATGGGCCGAGTGGGGAACCCCAGCGAGGTGCCCGCGATATCGATGCGCGGATTGAGGGTCCGAAAATGCAGATTGCCGGGAATGACGCCGTTTTGCATGGCCAGCACGGTTTTGATCACTCCGGCCATGCCGGCCGCTGCTTCCAGATGGCCGATGTTGCTTTTCACTGCCCCGAGCCACAGGGTCGCTTGTTCGCAGTGCGCTGGCGCCGAAGCGCCGTAGACCGCCTTGATCGCCTCGACCTCGATGGGATCGCCGAGCGAGGTGCCAGTACCGTGGGTTTCGATGTAGCTCACCGCGGCAGGTTCGCGATCTGCCCGCTCCAGGGCGTCGCGGAGCAGCGCGATCTGCGAGCGGACATTGGGCGCGGTCAATCCGGTCGACCTGCCGTCCTGATTGACCGCCGAGCCGGCGATCAGGGCCCGTGGCGTATCACCGCTGGCCCTGGCATCAGACAGGCGTTCGAGCACCACGACCCCACATCCCTCGCCGCGGACAAATCCGTTTGCGCTGGCATCGAATGGCTTGCAGCGCCCGTCGGGGGAAAGCGCCTGGGTCCGCGCAGTCCACTCGGAAATGGCGTCAGACAAGATGGCGCTGACCCCCCCCACCAGGGCCATGCGGCATTCTCGATTGCGCAGGCTTTGACATGCCAGGTGAAGAGCCACGAGCGAGGACGAGCATGCGGTGTCGACCACGAGACTGGGCCCCTGAAAGCCGAAGAAGTACGACAGCCGGCCTGCTGCAGCGGCTCCCATGGTGCCGGTAACGCTGAAGCCATTTAGCTCGGTGGCGGCGCCACGCAGCACGTGACGCTGGTAATCGGTATGCATCTGGCCGATGAACACGCCAGTAGGCGAGCCGATGAGCTGGCCGGGAACCAGCCCGGCGTCTTCGAGCGCCTCCCAAGCGACCTCGAGAAGGAGACGCTGCTGGGGATCCAGGGTGGTCGCCTCGCGCGGAGAAATGCCGAAAAAGAGCGGATCAAAGCCGGTAATATCATCGAGCAGGCCGGCCCAGCGGGGCAGCTGGCCAAATCGCGAGCCATCGCCACTGCGGCGGCAAGGGGGTATGTTGCGCACCGAATCGACGCCGGCGAGCAAGCCCTGCCAGAACGCATGCAACGATGACCCGCCGGGAAACCGACACGCCATGCCCACGATCGCGATGGGCTCGTCCCTATCGGCCTGGCCGCGATCGCGGCCAGCGGACTGACTGACCACTGCATCCGGTCGAGCTCGCGCCGGTCGCGGACTGTGCTTTTGCGCGATCGCTCGCTTCAGGTGATTGCCGGGGATGGTCTCGTCGAGGTCCCACACGGCCTGCTCTTGTCCGCTCTGGATCTGCTCGGCTTGCAGCTGTCCTTCTGGCGGTGGCCCGCCGGGCGATTTTTCGTCGGATTTTTGCTCGGAGGTTTTTGTAAAGGCTAATTTTTGCCCGTGGTGAGACGGTTGGGTTTGCTGCCGCTCGCCCTTGCGCATCGCCCGGATGCCGCCAGATCCATCGAGGTCGAGCGCCGTAGCCAAAAAATTGGCCATTTCTCGGGCCGTGGGATACGTCCAGACCAGGACCGAGGGCAGATTGATACCCAATGAGGCGCTCAGCCGATTTCTCAGCTCCAAGCCCATCAGCGAATCGATGCCGAGCTGGGCAAATGGTATGGTTTCGGCAATACTGCCCTTGTCGAGGCGAGCTACCTGGGCCGCTTGTTCGCGGACATGGTCGCACAGCCTTGCGCGCGCCGCAGCCAGGTCCATTTGCTCCAGCGCATTCAACAAGCCGGGGTCGCCGCCGCGCCCGGGACGGCTGGTGCTTTCGGCTCTGAGCTGCTCGAGATAGGGCCAGCCGGCCAGCTGGGGGTAAAAATCGATCCACTCGTTGGCATCGAATGGGGCTGCGGCCAACTGCACTGGATTCGACGCCAGGACCCGGCGCAGCAACTGTTGTCCGTCTTCGGGAGTGAGGCTTCGCAGACCCCGTTGTGACAGTCGAGCGCCGCGGTTGTCGTCCGCCGCCGCCAGTCCAAGCCGAGAAAACGGGCCCCAGTTGATGCTGGTGGCGGCCAGCCCTCGACTCCTGCGGTAATGGGCCAATGCGTCCATGAACGCGTTGGCCGCGACGTAGTTGCTCTGACCGGGAGAGCCGATGAGGACTGCGACTGACGAGTAGAAGAGAAAAAAGTCGAGATCGCATGTTTGCGTCAATGTATGGAGATGCCAGGCCCCGGCCACTTTGGGCACCATGACCCGGCGAAAACGCTCGGCGGTCTGCTCGCCGAGCATGGCATCGTCGAGCAGGCCAGCTGCGTGGACAATGCCCCGCAACGGCTTATCGGCGGGAATCGAGCTGTGCAGCACCTGGCTCAGTCGTTGTCGATCGCCGACGTCGGCCCACGCCACGGTGACCCGCGTGCCCCGGGCGCGCAGGGCTTGCAATCCGTGCACGCGCTCGATGGCGAGAGAATCACTGCGGCTGACCAGCAGTAGATGGGTGGCGCCAAGTTGCGAAAAAAGCTGCGCTACCGACAGACCCAGTCCACCCAGGCCGCCGGTGATGAGATAGGTCGCGTCGGCTCGAATCTGGATGTCCCGGGGAGCGACCTCCACGGTCGCATCGGACTCGGGCAGCGATGCGACGGCTGCGCCGACCATTGTGCCGCTTTGTAACCGGGCCACCGCGGCATCGACGTTTTGCAGCGAAAAGGTCTCATCGGGGCCAGCGGCCAGCTTGCCGGCTCGCACAGCGTCGAACACTTCCAGCATAGCGTCGCGCATCGAATCCGGGCGGTCGACCAAAAGAGCGGGTATGTCCAGTCGAATCAGAGTCCGGTTGGGGGGTAGGTCCGCGGCGCCATTGCCGACCACCCCACGGCAGCCGACATCGATCAAGCGTCCGCTGGCGTTCATGACAAGGTCTGCCTTGCTGGCTGCGCTGGCGGTCAGCGGGCCGAAAACGACATCGACACCCCGTCCACCGGTCAGGCTCAGCACTCGCTCGGCAAAACCGCTGGCATGGAGATCGAGGACCTCGCTGTCCCCGGCGGCCCGGGCCAGAGATTCGTGCCCGTTTCGCCTGCCGGCCACGGCCAGTACGCGGGCTCCTGCCCGGCCAGCCCAGTGCATGGCAGCCCGGCCGATATCGGTTTCTGCCATGTAGATGAGCACGTGCTCGTCGGCCTGCAATCGGGCCACGTGAACCAGGCCATGGCACGCAGTCAGGTGGCCCATGGCCATCCCGGCGGCCTGGCGCGGAGTCAGTGCCGCCGGGCGCTCGAACGTCACGGCCGCCGCTGCCACAACGTGGGTACCCAGCGCTCCCGGAGTCAACGCGACCACCGAATCGCCAACCCGCAATCTGTCGACGTCGCGGCCGACAGCCGTGATACGGCCAGCACAGCTCCATCCAACCCCATGCTGTGGGCCGCGATCCGATATTTCAGCGGTTGCGGCAGGCCGGTAGAGAACATCCCACAAGCCGAGTCCGGCCGCCTCGACCGCGATTTCCACCTGACCGGGCCCGGGCCGGTGGCGGGTGAATGCGCGCAGCACAAAGCTCTCCCGATCCCTTGGACCGGTGGTCAGACGGCGCTCGCGAATCACTCGATAGGGTCGGTCGCCGGCCGGAACGCGGGTAGGCCGATCGCCAGCGTCCAGTGCGCGAGACGAAAGACGCGCCACATAGCGCCGCGAGTCGCGCACCGCTACCTGATCCTCGTCGGTCTCGGCCAAAACCTCGTCGACCAATGCAGTGGCCTCGGCAGTTGACCCGGGATCCGAGATGTCCACTCGCAGGCAACGCCACTCCGGGTATTCGGTGACCAGACATCCACCGAGTCCCCACAACAGGGCCTGCTCTGGACGGACTGTGAGGCTATTGTCCGCGGCAACCGCCCGGCAACTGACCACGACCAGACGGGGAATCTCGCGCAGCGGACAGGCCGCGACGACCCTGGCAACCTGCAGCGCTCCAGGCCAGCCCAGGGCGCCGGCCTGCACAGGGTCGCTCAGAGTATCCATGGAAACATCGTCCAGACCGCGCAGATAGACAATACCGCGGATACTGCCACCTTGCAGTGCCCGTTCCAGCGAAGCCGGCAGGGCGTCCGGATCGGCCGAATGCGGCCCGCTCCCGGCTCGATCGTGGACGGCCGCCGGTATGGTGACCACCTGGGCCGAACGAGCTCGCAACTCGGCTTCGACGGCGGCGGCAAAACCGCGACCATCGGCAAGGACAAGCCATTGGCCGGGTTCATCGGAGCTGTCAGCGATCGAGCAGTCGGCCGCCCGGCCGCTTCGCTCGGCTCGAACTCCGCCTCGCATTTCCCGCCGGTCCATCTGGCCGGCAGATCGGTGCAAAGAGGGAGCGCGCTCCCAGCTCACACTCATGAGAGCCGCATCAACCGAGGCGATTGTCGGGTCGGATTGCACAAATGGCCGGCAGCCCAGACCGGTAATGGCGGCGACCAGGCGATCGTGCTCGTCGGTCACCTGTATCGACGCACACGCCGAACAGAGGCCGTCTCTGGAGCATTGGGTGAGCGTTACGTGACACCACACAGTGTCGGGCAATCTGTCGTGGAGAACCAGTCTGTCTGCACCGATCAAAAGGAGCGGCCCGTCGAGTGGCAGAGAATCGAGCAGAACGATGAACCCCTGAAAACAAGCATCCAGCAGCGCCGGGTGGGCCAGATAACCAGCTGCACTACCGGCCGCGGCGGCAAGCTGCACCTTCATCCGCGCCTCACCAGCACCGAGTTCCAGAGAGCGAATCCCCTGAAACTCCGGACCGTAGTGCAGTCCATACTCGCTCAGCTTGTCGTAGACTCGAGAGCTGTCCCATCTCTCGGTACAGCGCTCGGCGATACGCCGGGGGTCCTCTGGTGGGTCGCCATGATCGCCGGGAGTGGCCAGGCGGATCCGGCCGCGGGCACACGCGATCCAGGTACGGACATCGTCCCCGCTATCGTCTCCAGGCTGTGGTCCGTTATCTCGTCTTTCGTGGTGTCCACCACGGGCCTGTTTGAGGGTCCAGCGATATTCGCCCAGCCCGTCCCGGTCCACGTCGAGCCGGAGCCTCTGCTCGGACGCGTTGTGAAGCACCACCGCCCGTTCAAAGACGACATCGTCGAGGACGATCGGCAGCTCGTTGCCGGCCGAATCGGCGGCCGCCCGACCGGTCTGCTCCGTATGAGCTCCACCTCGCATTCGCTGCCGGGACGTTCGACCAACCATTTTTTGGCCGGCCGCCCAGGCCAGCTCGACGATGGCTGCTCCGGGCAACACCACGGCGCCTTCCAGCTTGTGGCCGGCCAGATAGGGAAACTCATCCAGTCCAATGGTGATTTCCCAATACCTCGAACTGGCGCTGTCACCGGCGGTGAACGAGCGGCCCAGGAGCGGATGCCGGTGGCCCAACCGCGCCCTGCGACCATGGCGTCGCATCGGCTGCGAGGGTGTCCGCGCCGCGCTATCCAGCGCGGTTGGCGCAGTCTCTACCCAGTATCGCTGCCGCTGCCAGGCATAGGTCGGCAGTGATACTCGGCGGCAACCGGGCGCATGGATGCGAGTCCAGTCCAGTGGACGCCCCCGGGTGTGAAGTCGGGCCAGGCCGAGCAGAAACTGCTCGAGCCCTCCCTGACCTCTGCGCAGGGAAGCCACCGCGGTTCCGTCGATGTCCGCGTCGCCGACCATCGACGAGATCGACAGCGTCATCAGTGGATGGGGACTTATCTCGACGAAAACGCGGTGTTCGGCGGCGACCAGATCGTCGAGGGCCTGGGCAAAGAGCACTGGATCGCGCAGATTGTGGTACCAGTAGCCCGTATCGAGCTCGGGCCCGCGCAGCCATTGGCGGAGCACGGTGGAATACATGGCAACGGTGCCGATCTTCGGTTGTACCGGGGCAAGGGCCTCGATCAACTGGTCGCGCAGCGGCTCCACGTGGGGGCTGTGAGACGCGATATCGACGCGGATCGGGCGGCAAAAAACGTTATCTTGCTCGAGCTCGGCCAGCAGTGCGACGAGCGGCTCGGCATCTCCCGATACCACAGTCGAGTCGGGCCCGTTGCTCGAAGCGATGCTCAATCGCCGGTTGAACTGATGCAATTTCGGCGTCAACTCGGCCACCGAGAGGTTGATTGCCGCCATGGCGCCGCGACCGCTGACCGTTCGCATGATCTGGCTCCGCCTGGCGATGACCAGGGCAGCGTCTTCGAGAGACAGAGCTCCCGCCACACATGCAGCTGCGACCTCTCCCTGGCTGAGCCCGATGACCGTATCGGGTTCGATGCCGAACGAACGCCACAGTGCGGCCAGTGACACCGCCATACCAAACAGGGCTGGCTGCACCACATCGATGCTGTCAAACGAACGCTCGCCGGCGAGTTTGCCGTGCACGAGGTCGAGGAGCGACCAGCCGGTATGGGGTCGCAAGGCGGCATCGCAGGCGCGCAGGGCCCGGGCAAAGGCGGGTGCCTCGGCGAGCAGAGCCCGGCCCATAGCCGGCCACTGCGAGCCCTGGCCGGGAAACACAAATGCCAGCCTGCCGCCTTGCCCGACCTGACCGCGCACCAGCGCAGCGTGCGAAGTGCCCGCCGAGGCGGCGTCGAGGGCTTCGAGTAACTGGTCACGGCTGTGCGCGACAACTGCCAGGCGGTGGCCAAAATGAGTTCTCGTCGTGGCCGAACTGTACGCGATATCGGGCAGGCTGAATCGAGCGTGAGAGGCAACGTGGTGACGTAGAGACAACGCCTGCCCGGCCAGTGCCTGGGCCGATTTTGCCGAGATCACAACCAGGTGGTGCTCGGGACCCGGCCGTTCGGCTGAGCTGTCTTGCCGGCGATCGACGGCGCAGCCGGTGCTTCGATCGCCGGCAGCGACCGCATCGCCAAACGTTGCGCCGAAAAGTTGGCCCGATAAATGAAGCGGTTGGGTTGCCGCGTATACCGCATCCCAGGCCGGCTCGACACCGGCGAGATACATCGCCTCGAGGCTGTCGATCAGCGACCCTCGCTCGTCTTCGTTGCGCCGGCAGCTGGCCACGACCTCGGCATCGGCCCGACAAGCGGATATGGTATCGGCGATCGGCCGGGCCAGGATCGGATGGGGTCCCAGCTCGACAAACAGTGTCCGCCCAGCTGGACGTCCCGGCGAACAATGCGCGGCATTGTCACCGAGCGGAGCAGCCGGGCGGCCGGTTATTCGATCGGCCGGCCAGCTTCGATCGTCCCGGCAAATGGCCCGGATCGCCCGCTCAAAGCGCACCGCGTTGCGGCCGTTCTGAATCCAATAAGCACCGTTGCACTCGACTCCGCTGATCCAGCGGTCGAGAGTGGTGGAATACATGGGGATGTCGGCCGAGCGCGGCTCCACTGTGCGCAGGGCCTCGCGCGTCTTCTGGTCGATCGCGTCCATATGTGGACTGTGAGACGCGTAGTCGATGTTTACGCGATGCGCGGCGATGCCGTCTCGTTGCAGCGCTTCGGTCAAAGCGGCCACGGCGCCGATATCGCCAGACGCCACAGTCAGGGACGGCCCGAGATCGATCGCGCGACACGCACGCTCGCCCACGAGAGCCAGATACTCGTCGAGAGGCCCGGGCCCGAGGCCAGTCACCACCATGGCGCCCCGTCCGGAAACATGCTCACTGACCAGCCTGGCCTGTTCGACGATGACCCGACAGGCGTCGGCCAAACTCAGGATGCCGGCCACACGAGCCGCAGCCACCTCGCCGATACTGAGCCCCAAAACCGCGTCCGGTTCGATCCCCCAGGAACGCCACAGAGCGGCCAACCCCACTTGCATGGCAAAGATGACCGGCTGCGCCACCGCCACCTCACCCAGTCGAGAACCGGCCTCGTCGGCAACCAGCTGGTCGAGTACCGACCATCCTGCCAATCGGGATACATGCCTGTCTACCGATCGAATGGCAGCCCGAAAAACCGGCTCTTGCTGCAAAAGACCGCGGCCCATGCCCAGCCATTGCCCGCCCTGCCCAGAACAGACAAATACGACCCGGGGCTGGGCATCGCCAAGGTCACGCGAGGTGCCGGCCTGCCCGGCGATGCCCCGGGCAAACCCCTCGGACAAGTCTTGCAGGGTATCGGCCCCGATGACCGTCCGCACCCGACCGCCGCCCGCAATGCGGTTGACTGCCCGCGCAAACGCAGTGCGCAATGGTTGGCTGTGCAGCTGGCCGAGCTGGGGCAGCAGCACCTTCAATCGATGCCGCAACCCGGCCTGGTCGGCCGCTGAAATCGCCACGATGGACCTCGACAACTGCGCGGCCTGTTCCAGCACGAGGTGGCAATTACTACCTCCAAAGCCAAATCCACTCACCCCGGCGCGGCGCAATTCACCGTCGGCCGGCCATGGCCCCCGCCGGTCCTGTACTCGGATACCCAGTCCATCGAAGTCGATATTGGGATTGGGTTTCTCGAAATGCAGACTCGCCGGCAACTCGCCGTGATAGAGAGATAGGGCGGTCTTGATGACTCCGGCGCTACCCGCAGCTGCTTCGAGGTGGCCGATATTGGTCTTTACCGAGCCCACATGCAGAGGCGATTCGGGCGCACGACCCGCGCCCCGGCCCAGCACGCGGCCGAGCGCCGAGGCCTCGATCGGGTCGCCGAGCAGTGTTCCGGTGCCGTGAGCTTCAACGTAGTGCACGGTCCTGGGATCGACCCCAGCATCGCGATATGCATCGCGAAGCACAGCCTCCTGAGCAGCTGGATTGGGAGCAGACAGACCGTTACTGGGACCATCGTTGTTGGTCGCGCTGCCGCGAATGAGACAATAGATGCGGTCGCCGTCGCGGACCGCACTGGCCAGGCGCTTGAGAACGACCACACCCCCCCCCTCTCCGCGCACATACCCATTGGCGCGGGCGTCAAAGGTCTTGCACCGACCATCGGGCGCCATGGCGCCGAATTTCGTCATGGCCACCGTGCTGTAAGGCGAGGCCATGACATTGACGCCTCCGGCCAGAGCCAGGTCGGTTTCCCCCCAGCGCAAGCTGCGGCAGGCCAGATGCATGGCGACCAAGGACGACGAACAGGCCGTGTTGACCGTGACGCTGGGGCCGAGCAATCCCAGTGCGTAGGAGATGCGCCCACTGATGATGGAGGTGTCTTCGCCAGTGGCGGTATGTTGCTCGATACAGCTCGTATCACCGCGGCGAAGACGCGCATAGTCACTCCACATTGCCCCGATATACACGCCAGCACGGGTCCCCTCGACTGCCGCGGGCACGATGCCGGCATCCTCGAGCGCGGCCCAGGCCAGCTCCAGCGCAAGCCGCTGCTGGGGGTCCATTTCGATCGCTTCGCGCGGCGAAATGGCAAAAAACAGCGGATCAAAGCGATCGATGCTGTCGATGAAGCCACCCCAGCGGGTGTTCATGGTGCCCGAGGCGGCAATGTCCTCATGGTAAAATTCAGCGACTGCCCATCGCGTGGGCGGCACCTCGCTGATGGCATCGACTCCGTCGTGAAGAAGGCGCCAGAACGCGTCGGGTCCATCCGCTCGACCGGGGAAGCGACAACCGATGCCCACGATGGCAATGGGCTCATCACCGGCCGGCACCAGCTGGCCCTGCCCAGCCGATTCTGCCTCGGTTGTCCCGCTGATGTACTGGAATAGCCGAGCTGCCAGTCGAGCGACTGTCGGGTACTCCCATGGCAGAGTGGATGGCAGCTCTTGGCCGATCGCTTCCGACAGGCGCGAAAGCATCTCCATGGCACCGACCGAGTCGAGCCCCAGGTCGCGCAAACGCCTGGTCTCATCGATCGAATCGCCGATACTATCGCCGATCACATCGTGGAGAGTTCGTTTGACCAGACCCTCGAGCTCGCCGATGTCGAGCGAATTGACCGATTGCCGGCCGCGCCGTTCCGCATCACCTGCGTCGAGCATTCCCTGGCGGGACGTCCGGCCGAGCGGAGGTGTCTGATCATATGTTATTTGTTCGAGACTATTGGACGACATATGCTCTACTCTGCGATATCTGTTGCGATGAACCATGAATGAGTCGCAAACGTCTCTCCAGCCATGGAGACATCAAATGGAGACATCAATATGAAATCGACAGTGAGTAAGAGATTCTTTATCGCAAATCGCCACATGGCACATATACGTATCGCCAAACCACATGGCGCACTCACCATATGAACCCGCGTCATCGAAATTGCAGATCATGGGGACGCATCGATGGCGGTTTTATCGCGGCAGCCTGCCCAGGCGCTGCTGCTGGCCGGGCCCTGCCAGCTCTATCGCTGCCGAATCTATGTGCGTTGGCGTGAGTTGGTGGTGGATTCTTGTAGCGGACAAAACGCCGATTGCGCTCCGTCTGTATCGCTCATGTCTCATCGAGCGATGTCCGGCTATTTGATTATAAATACCACGGCTGGTATCAACCAGATACCGTGGCGACCCCTCGAGCGACCCGTAGCACACGATGACAAACCTACACTGCGACTCGCGATCCGAGTCTGATGATTGGACTGCTCGGACTTGGCCTGGGCACCGCTTCACGGTTGCCCACTGCTTTGGTTCAGCCATACAGCCGTCATCTTGATAACGGCATCTTGCTCGTGTACCCTGACCTGGCAATGATCGACTTCTACACGATGATTACGCCGCTCTATGGATTGCCTAGCCTGAGCCCTCCGTGCCTGAAGCTCGAAACGTGGTTTCGCATCGCCGAAGTGCCGTACCGGGCTCTCCCGGCGCCCTCCCTGGACCAGGCCCCCAAGGGCAAGATCCCGTTTATCGAGTACAAGGGCGAGCGCATGGGCGACTCCACGCTCATCATCGATATGCTCAAAAAGCGAGAAGGGATCGATCTCGATGGCGATCTGAGCGCGACCGAGCGAGCCATATCGGTCGCATTCCGCCGAATGATCAAAGAAAACATTTATTGGGCGGTGATCGATGTTCGGTATCGAGTAGAAGAGAACTGGCAAAAGTACCGCCACGTTCTGGCCAGCGCACTGGCACCCGGAGCGGCCGAGGAACAGTGGGCACCTGCGATTGACGGGCTTCGCCAGGTCATCGTCGATCAGATGTGGGGCCATGGTATCGGCCGGCATAATTCCGACGAGACGGCGATCATCCATATTGCAGATTTTAATGCGATATCTGATTTACTGGCCGATAAGCCATTTCTCATGGGCGACAGGCCCACGACGGTGGATGCGGCGGCCTATTCATACATCGGCAATCTGGTCAGGCCGCCGTACGAGAACAAGGTGACTGAGCACGTGAAGTCGCTCGACAATCTCATGCGCTATTGGGACCGCATGACCGACCAGTACTTTCCCGAAGTCCGCGATGGCGGGGATTGAGGTCTGCTGAGACATGGGACCACAATCGCGCCGAGCAAGATCGCGGGAAACTATTGACGGGACGGATCGAGCCTCCTAGCGCTCGGCGCAAAGAACACCGACACGTCAGCTCCATGCCCATGCATCAAAGACTGATATGACGACGAGTCCCACGCTTCTCGGCGATGCGATGCGCGCTCACGTGCGCTCGAAATCGGTGCTATTGGGCCAGGTCGTGCTGGTAGCGGCGGCACTGATCATGGCCTTTATCCCACTGTTCAATCTGCTCGCTTTCGGCTTCAGCTTTGTCATGGCCCTTCTCGGCAGCGTGGTCGCCTTGCTGTCGAGTTCGGCGCTGGTCGGCCGGGTCCGCGCCAGCCTGCACAGGCCTTCGCGCGGTCTTTTACCGAGTTCCGTGCGCTTTCTGGCCGCCCTGGTCGGTCGCGCGGCCGCGGTCAATCTGGCCCTGCTGCTCCTGCCGCTGGCCATCATCGCAGCCAATGGCCTGCGAGTGCCCAACTGCGACTGGCTTTTTGGCCTGCACGCCTACCTCCTCTTGCCCGCCCTATCATCGGTTCTGGCCAGCGCGATCGGTGTCACCATCGGCCTTTTGTGTGGCCCGCGGAAATTTTTGCGCATCGGGTTGCCTCTGTTCTGCTTCCTGGCCAGCGCGGCATATGCAATATGGCGCTTCTACAGCGCTCCACCGGTATTTTCGTACAACCTCTTTGCCGGCTACTTCCCCGGCAATCTCTACGACGAGTCGCTCTCGTTTGGCGCGCCTTTTTACTGGGCCAGACTCTATCATGTGAGTCTTGTGGCCGCTTTTCTGGCTATAGCGTCAATCTGGCTCGATGTGCCGACCGTGCGCCTGAGCTTCGATCCCCGTCCTGGCGAACATCGACTGGCCGCCGGCCTAACCGCGCTCGCCGCCGGATCGCTGGCAGCCTTGCTGCAGCTCAACTCGGGCGCGCTCGGCTTCGACATCGACGGCAACGACATCAAGCGATTTCTGGGCGGCCGCTACGACACCGAGCACTTTGTCATCTACTACCAACCCGGCGGCGAGATCGAACGCGATATTCGCATCATCGCCCAGGACCACGAGTTCCGCTACGCCCAGGCGGTGCGCACCCTGGGCGCGGCGCCTGAGCGACGCATCACCTCATTTTATTTTGCCGATGCCAACGACAAACACCGCATGATGGGCGCTCGCAATGTCTACATGGCCAAACCGTGGCGGAGCGAGATCTATCTCAATCACCGCTCGTTTCCCCATCCGATCCTGCGCCACGAAATCACCCATGTCGTGGCCGGGGCGTTTGGCTCGCCTGGGTTTCGGGTCAGCGCGGCTCGCTGGCTCGGCCTGCCGGTTTTGTTTAACGTCGGACTGATCGAGGGCATTGCGGTGGCCGCAGATTGGCCCAATCATTTCGACAAGCCACTCACCCCCCATCAAACGGTCAAGGCGCTGCGCGAGCTCGGCCTGGATCCGCCGGTCGAGCGCCTCTTGTCGACCGGATTTCTGGCCGTTGCATCATCGCGCAGCTACATGGTCGCCGGCTCCCTCGTGCGCCATTTACTCGATACGTACGGGGCTGCGCCGCTGCGCATTCTGTACCGCTCGGGCGGCAATTTTCAGGCCGCCTATGGCAGGACGCAGGCCGACCTGGTCGGCGCGTGGAGCCAGATGATCGATGGCATCGAGCTGCCACCGGGAGCGGCAGAAATGGTGCGCGAACGCTATCGTCGGCCGGGCATCTTTTCCCGGGTGTGCCCGCACGCCATCGCCCGCCAGCGGCATGACATGGCCGAGGCACTGGTCCGAGGGGACGTGGCCCGGGCGATCGAACTGGCTCGCCAGGTATGCCGGCAGGTGCCCCACGAACCGCGCTACCGCCTCGAATTGGCCGGCCTCCTGGCCGCAGGGGGAAAGAGTAGCCAGGCCGGCGAAATTTTCCGCGCCATCGCCGGCAATCGCGACGACATATCATCGTCGATCCGGGCCCGGGCCACCTGGGAGTTGGCCGCGCTGGTCGCGCGGACCGGCGAACTCGACGAGGTCGAGGCCCTTTTGACCTCCGTCGCCGATCTGCCGCTGCCCGACCGCGAAAAGCGATTGCTCGCGGTCCAGTTGTTTGCCGCGCGCCATCGCGGCCAGGCTGGCGACGCCCTGCGGTCCTACTTCTGGAACCATACCCCGGGTGGGGAAATCGATCCCCTGGTGCTCTTTGGGCGGGCAGCTCGGACCGTTCTCGCCGAGCCCGATTTCGGGCTCGGCTACTATTTGATGGGACGCAATCTGGCCGGCCGTGGCACACCGGACGAGGCGGCTCACATGCTGGCCATGGCCCTGGATCGAGGCGTGCCCGACCTTTTGGTCAGACGTGAAGCTGCACGTCTGATGGCCGAGACCGCCTATCAATCGGGCAATCGCCCACTGGTCGAGCGAGCCGCAGCGATCATGACGGAGCCGACACAGCCGCGGGTTACCCAGCTCTACGGCGCCGACTGGCTCGATCGCCTGGTCTGGAAAGACAGCGAGTGGGCGGTCCGCTGAGACGATATCGCCGGCCTGAGCCGATATCGCCGGCCTGAGCCGATATCGCCGGCCTGCCGGGCTCTACATCCCGGACAGAAACAGCCATTTCGTGCCGTTCCACTCGAGTACCAGCTGGTTCTGATCGCGCATGTCGGGACGCTTGGCCTGACCCATGGCGTCGGTGACACTGTAGCTGGCATCGATGAGAACATCGACATACGCCCGACAGCCGTCGTTGGTCGCGGGATCGCCGTCGGCCTTGCACCGGCGGTACAGATTGACGTATCGCAGTGAGTACCGGATGTCCGACGCCTTGGGAAAACGCTTCTGCAACACCTGGCGCAATCCGTCGTAGCCGTAGTCATCGCCCCCCGTGGGGGTGCCGCCGTCCTCCCAGTACTGCTTGGACGCCATCAAGAGCAACGCCGCCGTGTCCTGACGCTCAACCGCCACCCGATATTGCTCCACCACGTCGAGGATCGCGCGGTTGGTCGAGTTGTCGTGAATCGTGGTGCCCGGGATGGTTTGAACCTGCGAGGCGCAGGCAGTGACACCGATCGCGGCTGAAAAACCCACAGAAAGCGCAATAGCTAGCCGATTCATGAGAATACCAATTTGTCTACGTGTGCCTGATGAGGCCTATGAATCCGGTGTGAAACCCTATCGAATCATCGCGACCATAACGCAGCAGTAGAAGCGATTATTCCAGGCCCGGACGTTATCAGAAAAAAATAATAATTTAAGGCGTTTACAGATCGGCACCAGGCCGGCCCGGGCTAGCTGGCGCGCGGTCGAAAGCGCACGATGAGACCACTGCGCGGCCGTGGAACCGGCATGGAGTCAATGGTGAGGTCCTGGTCGGGCTCGATGTCCCACTGGTAATCGCGGAGCAGAAGCGACCCCAATACCAGCATCTCGATACGCGCGAACTCCATGCCGATACAGATGCGCGGCCCACCGCCAAACGGCACCAGAGCAAAGCGAGTGTGTCGATCTTCGGCCCGCTCGGGGCCGAAACGATCCGGATCGAACGAGTCGGGCTCGGCGAAGTGCGCATCGTTGCGATGGGTGCTATGGATCTGGTAGTGAACCCGCCAGCCCTTGGGTATCCGATAGCCGGCGAATTCGCAGGGGGTGAGGACTGTGCGAAAGCCACCCCCGACCGGCGGAACAAGACGCAGAACTTCTCTGACGACCTGGCCCAGGTAAGGCATGCGCTCGACCATGTCGATCGCGAGCGGGCCGTCGAGGTCCGCCCCCGACTGTTCTGCGCGCAGCCTGGACAGGACCTTGGGATGTTGTGCGACGAGGAGGCAAAATGAAGCCAGAGCCGACGAAGAGGTGTCGTGGCCGGCAAAGAGCAATGTGAGCAGCTGATCGCAGAGCTCCTTTACCGAGAGTTTTTCGCCGTGCTCGTCGCTGGCCGACAGAAGCACGCTCAGGGCATCGCGAGCGCCGGGCGAAATGCCGTCGCGCAGGCGCTCACGCACGGTCATTTCGATGCCGCCGATGAGTTCGGCGCGGGCCCGCTGGGCCCGGCCAAACCTGGCCCACGGCAGGGGAACGGGCAAACTGAACAGGCCCTGGATCCAGGTCTGAAAGGTGTCGGCAAGGCCGAGCAGCCGCTCGTCGCCGACAATGAGAGAACAGGCCAGATGATAGGTGAAATCGGCGAGCCGAGAACACCAGGCAAAGCGCCCCTCTGCTCGCCATTTTGCCAGATGAATGCGCGCAATACGCTCCATCTCTGGCACGTAAGCGGCGAGCACTTTGGGGGCGAACGCCTGGCGCAACAATTTGCGCCTCTGCATATGAGTGGGATCGCACTGTACGGACAGGCTTTGCTCGCCCAGCAGTTTTCGGGTGCTATAAGGCCAAACCGCGGAGAAATAGCGATGCTCGTTTTTGAACACAAACTGCATCGCATCCGCTCCCGACATGACAATGGTCGGTTGACCAAACAAATGGGTACGAAAGATCGGCCCGTATCGCTGCCGGCGCTGTTCGCCAAATTGCCGGCTATTGCGGGCGAATGACAGGGTTTCGCCGATGACAGGAAATCCCCGCCGGCCCGGCGGTAACGGACGTTCGGAAGCGGCCATGTCCGCAACGCTAGCACCAAACGCCCGACATTTCGAGCCGGGGACTGGCGTTACGCTCATCGGCCCGGGCAGGAAATCCTACCTCGCCGCCAGGTGGTAACGTTCACGTCGGCCCGGCGGCGGCAGCGGCTCGTTCTTGGCCTGAGCCGCCCGCGACGGCATCGCGACCCGCGACGGCGACGGCAAAAAGCTGGGCGCCGCAGCGGGATGAGTTGAGGCGAAACGCCAATCGAAGGGCTGTACAGATCAGATTTTCGGACCAGCCGTAGGCATTGCTGCCGAAGCGCTCCATGGCGGCGTCGGGATTTCGGTTGGCGTACCACTTGGACAGATCGTGAAAGGGAAACCCGGTGTTCCAGACCCGCAGCGGGAGCCAGCCGGATTTGCGCAAAAGTGCGCGCAACTCGCTTTTTTGGTAATGCCGGCGGTGGCCGACTCGCCGTTCGGTTTCGCGGACAGGACCACTCTGGGTGGATAGAAAAAGCCGGCCACGCCCGGGTCGGGCCACGGCCAGAGCATTGCGCAGCATGCGATCGGGGTGGTCGAGATGTTCGACGATCTCGCTGGCGATCACGGCGTCAAATCGACCGACCAGCTCCTCGCAGTTGGACAGCGGCTGTTCGAGGTCGGCCGCGTGCCATTCGAATCCGGGCATATCAGCGCGATTGCGCGCGATCTGACGCTCCGAGAGATCCACTCCGGCCAGCCGCAGGCCGGAAACTCGGCGGGCCAGTTCGGCGAGAAACGCACCGTTTCCGCAACCGAGATCGATCGCTGCAGTCGGCCGCGTGCGGACGATCTCGTCGCGCAGCACGGCAACCCGATGGCGCGGCGCAGCCATCTTGCGCCAGTAGTCATCCCGCCCGACTGCGTCTTTCTCGTAGTAGATTCGATTGTGCCAGACCGCGCCGGACCGCGGAGCAGAGTGGTCGGGTGGTGCGGGGGTAGGCAAAGGCCGCTCGCTACGATTTCGACGTGGAGGCACCCTTGGACGCAGTGGTTGGTTTTTTGTTTTTTGCTTTCCTGGCCGGCTGCTTGTCGAGTTTCTTTTCGAGCTTGGCCCACGAATCGCGCAGCGAGATGGTCCGATTGAATACCAGGCGCTGGTCGGTGGAATCGGCATCGACGCAGAAATAGCCCAGTCGCTCGAACTGATAGCGACTCTCCGGCGCGGCCCCGGCCAGGCTGGGCTCGACCCGGCAATCGGTCAAGACCTCGAGCGAATCCGGGTTGATGAGGTCGGTAAAATCCTGGCCCTCTTCGAGATCGAGGGGGTTCTCCTGGGTGAACAGGCGGTCGTATAACCTGACCTCGGCGGCAACGGAATGATCGGCGGATACCCAGTGCGAGGTGCCGCGCACTTTGCGCCCGTCGGGCGAGGTGCCCCCACGCGACTGCGGATCCCAGGTGCAGCGCAACTCGACCACCTGGCCGGATGGATCCTTGATGACGTCCACGCAGGTGATCAGGCAGGCATAGCGCAGTCGAATCTCGCGGCCAGCGGCCAGGCGAAACCACTTTTTGGGCGGATCCTCGCGAAAATCGTCACGCTCGATATAGATCTCGCGGGTAAACGGCACTTTGCGCGAACCGTAGCCGGGATCCTCGGGATGGTAGGGAGCGTCGAACTCTTCGACCTGGCCCTCGGGAAAGTTTTCGATGACCACTTTGAGCGGGCGCAAAACGCCCATCACGCGCGGCGATGTGGCATTGAGGTGCTCGCGCAAGGCATGCTCGAGAAGGGCGACATCGACCACGCCGTCGCGTTTGGCCACGCCAATGCGGTCGCAAAACCTGCGCAGCGCCTCGGCCGTGAAGCCGCGCCGGCGCATACCCACCAGAGTCGGCATGCGCGGATCGTCCCAGCCGCGCACGTGTCCGTCGCGGACCAGCTGCAAAAGCTTGCGCTTGCTCATCACGGTATAGGTCAGATTGAGTCGGGCAAACTCGATCTGCTGGGGCCGGATATCGCCGTCGAGAACTGGTTCGAGCTGGTCGAGAAACCAGTCGTATAACGGCCGGTGATCTTCGAACTCGAGTGTGCAAATCGAATGCGTGATGCCCTCGATCTGATCCGATAGACCGTGGGTAAAATCGTACATAGGATAGATGCACCAGGTGTCGCCGGTGCGGTGGTGCGACATTTTGCGAATCCGGTAGATAGGCGGGTCGCGCATATTCAAGTTGGGCGACGCCATGTCGATTTTGGCCCGCAAAACGTACTGGCCATCGGCAAACTCGCCCTGTTTCATGCGTTCGAACATGACGAGGTTTTCCTCGATGGGACGGTCTCGGTCGGGGCTGTGCTTGCCCTTGGTGTAGTAGTTGCCCCGGTATTCGCGGATCTGGTCCGGGCTCAGGCCATCGACGTAGGCCTTGCCCTCTTCGATCAGATACACCGCATACCGGTACAACTTGTCGTAGTAATCCGAAGCAAAATACAGTCGGTCATCCCAATCAAAACCGAGCCAGCGCACATCCGCCTGGATCGACTCGACATACTCGATGTCTTCGGCCGCCGGGTTGGTATCGTCAAAGCGCAGATTGCAGGTGCCACCAAACTCTTCAGCCATGCCGAAGTTGAGGCAGATCGACTTGGCATGCCCGATATGCAAATACCCGTTGGGCTCGGGCGGAAACCGGGTCGCCACCCGGCCGCCCTGCCTGCCCCTGGCCACGTCGTCGGCGATGATCTCGCGGACGAAATTGGACGGCCCATCGTCGGCCCTGTCCTCGGCGCGCGGCGTATCCGCGGCCCTGGTGGTGGTGTTGCTGGCGTCCTTGCCCGATTGCTTGGTCATAGGTAGCTCGTGTCAGAGGTTGTCAAGAGCGTGGCCGAGCAGCCCAGCCAGCCGCGCGATCCCTTCGTCGATGGTGGTTTCGGCGACGTAGCTGTAACAGAGGCGCAGATGGCGCTGGCCTTCGCTGTGGTGAAAGAACGACGAGCCCGGTACATAGGCGACGTTTTCGCGGTTGATGGCGGTGTCGAGAAGCGCGCCGGAGTCGATGCCCGGGGGCAGGGTGAGCCACACATAGAAACCGCCTTCGGGGCGAGTAAACGTAACCCCGGGCGGCATATGAGTGCGCAGTGCGCGCACCATGGCGTCGCGTTTTCTGGTGTAGATCTCGATCGCCCGGGCGATCTGTCGGTCGACAAAACCATGCCGGGCAAAGGCTCGACACATGTATTGGCCCAGGGTACTGGAGCATTGATCCTGGGTCTGCTTGGCCACGATCAACGGCTCGATCAGCGCAGCCGGGGCCGTGATCCAGCCCAGCCGCATGCCCGGATTAAAAAACTTGGAGAACGTATTGATGTGGATCGCGTTGTCGGGGTCGAGCGCAGACAGGAGCGGCGGCGACGTGCCCTCGAAGCGCAGATCGCGATAGGCCTCGTCGGCGACAATGGGCACGCCAAACCGAGCTGCGATGTCGACCAGCTGACGCCGCCGGTCGCCGGGCAGGGTTGCCCCGCTGGGGTTCTGGAACGACGGCACTGTGTAGATCAAGGCCGGTTTGACCCCGCGGTGCTGCAACTCGGCGAGCGCGGTCTCGAGCGAGTCTGGCACCATGCCGAGCTGGTCCACCTCGACTCCGGCAAATTGCGAGCGATAACTGCGAAACACGTGCAAGGCGGCCAGATACGCCGGTTCGCCGACCACCACGACATCGCCGGGATCGACCAATACACCGGCCAAAAGGTCCAGGGCCGCGATACCACCGGTGGTCACCAGAGTCTCGGCGACCCGGGTGGGACGTCCCCAGCCGGTCATCCGCTCGGCCAGCCACTCGCGCATCGGAGTGATTCCGGGCGTGGGGCCGTAACCGAGCGCAGCCCGACCCGTGTCGGTCAACACCTCGGCGGCCACGCGCGCG
Organism: Pseudomonadota bacterium; assembly: GCA_022360315.1. Lineage (GTDB taxonomy): Bacteria > Myxococcota_A > Polyangia > Haliangiales > Haliangiaceae > JAKSDA01. The sequence goes on along the minus strand of JAKSDA010000012.1, from coordinate 41,169 downwards.
ATCTCGTCGACGAGAAACGTGTCGGGATCCGGCAGCCCACCGGCGAACGAGATGATTTCGGGACGCTCGGACAGCTTCAAGATGTCGGCGACATCCGAGCGTCCGATGGCCCGAATGCGGCTGCTGGGGCGCGATTTCCAATCCATCACGACGGTCTCCAGGGGCGTCCGGATCAGGCCCGACCGTAGACCGGAACCAGCGAACCCGACGTGAGATGATTTTGTGGCGAGGCGAGAAAGCGAATGCTTTGCGCCAGCTGTTCGGGCTTGGGCCAGGTATCGTGATCCGCGTCGGGCATGGCCTCGCGGTTTCTCGGGGTGTCGATGATCGACGGAACCACCGCATTGACCAGGATGTGCTCGTTCTGGAGCTCGACCGCCAGAGATTGGGTGAGAGCCGCCACTGCCGCCTTGGACACCGAGTAGGCCAGCATGCCGGCGGTCGGCTCGAGAACTGGCCGCGCAGTCACATTGACGATACGGCCGCCGTCCCCGGTCTTGCGCATGCTCTTGACCGCTTCGCGGCAGCTCAAAAAACACGTCTTGGCGTTGAGCGCCAGCATGTGTTCGAAGTCGGCGAGCGAAGTTTCGGTAAGCGGGGCCATGGAAAATCCGCCAATCAGATGGATGGACGCCCACAACTCGGGCAGTGCGCTGTAGAAGCGTTCGATCTCGACTTCGTCGGTCAGATCCATGCTGTGGGTGATAGTGACTCGCCCGTGCTGCGACCACGGCAAGTAATCCGCGGTCCGGCCCTCGATAAAGGGAAGGTGGCACGTCGCGCCTGCATCGAGCACGGCTTGCACCACAGCGGTACCCAGCCCGCCGCTTGCCCCGGTAACAACGATGTGCTTGCCCTCGAACTCGGTGATCATAAAGCTATCTCTTTGTCGTGCGGTTTGCCATCGAGCGCCGGCCGCGTTAGATCCGGGCCCGGACCGAGAATACCTCCAGGTAGACGATGAGTGACGCGACAAGGCCACCAAAAACCGATCCTGTTCGGGTACTGATCCTGTGGAACGCACGCGAGGAGCCGCCAGTATCCCCCGAGTCGAGCTCCACTGCGGCCAGGCCCGGCGAACAAGAGCGGGACCGGACAGCCACCGAGCGGATCGAGCTGGCAGCACAGACCGGCCAAAGGCCTGCCGCTGCCAGCAAAGAGCTCGCCGGTGTTGCCGAGGCGGGCCGCGGAGTCGAGGCGGTCGGATCGGCCGCTCCGGTCCACGGTGTACCGGCCCCCTCCGCCTCTGCGGCCCGGCCCGGTCCTGGCCCGGGTGACCCGGCTCTTGCGCCACCGCCTGAAGCGGCAGCCGAAGCTCCTGGCAGGTCTGGCGAGCTCGGCGAGCCCAGCCAGGTCAGGTCGTCCGGCCATAACGCGGTGGTCGACGACGTCGAGAAAGCGCTCGAGCAGGCCGGGTTTGCCGTGGCATCGATCGACATCGAGGACGACATCACCCGCATCGTGGACGCCATGATCGTCGAGCGACCTGCGCTGATCTTCAATCTGGTCGACGAGTTCGAGGGCGACAACACGCGGCACGCGGCAGTGGCAGCTTATCTCGATTTACTGGCGATCCCGTATACCGGCTCGGACCCGACCTGCCTGGCCATCTGCCAGGATCGTGCACGCACTCGCGTGTTGCTTGCCGACGGGGGAATTTCGGTACCGCGTTTCGAGGTCATTCGCGACATCAACGTCATTCCAGACACCGGTCATTTTCGTTTTCCGGTGGTGGTCACTCAGGCGTTTGACGATCTCTACGACGAGGAGGGGTCCGAGCGGCCCATTCACGACCAGAACCAGCTCATCAACCGCTGCGCGGAGCTGTTCAAGGAGTTTGAATTGCCCTATCTGGTCGAGGAGTACATCGAGTGCCGGCGACTCCATGCCGTGGTGATCGGCAATCGGGTGGTCGAGGTCTTGCCTCTGGTCGAGCTCGGAGAAGACGAGCAAGAGGACAACTCGGCGGCCGGGGAGCAGCCATGGGTGCTGGCCCAACTGGACTACGCCACAGCCGATCAGGTGCGCCAGCTGGCCCGGCGCGCATTTCGCGTCATGGGCTGCCGCGATGCCGCCCAGATCGACTTTCATCTCGATTACGAGGGCCGGCCCTATATCACCGATGTCCGGGCCACCTTTGAACTGGGATCGGACTCGGTATTTCGCAGCGCATGCGAGTACACCGATCGCGGTTTTTCGGGCTTGATCGCCGAGATCGCCAGGCTGGTCTGCCAACGTGCGCTCATCGCAGAGCCAAATCCGGTCGCTCACCCAGAGTCGGTCCCGGTCCTTTCCGGCCCGGTCGGACTGCCAGCCCCAGGAGTATCACTACAGATTTCTGTCAGTTCGCCCGACTCTGCTCAGGAGTCAGATCGGGCCGAACCGCCCGAGCCAGTCGAACCGCCCAAGCCAGTCGAGTGACCTGCCCCCGGGAACCGACACCGAGGCCGACAATCGAGACCGGCAGGTTGCGGTCAGACCATGTCGCGCACGTGTCTCTCGGACCAAGTGAGACTGTATCACTCGTCGGTCGCCACCAGATGTCTGGTCTCGGGCCTGGCGATCCACTCGCTCCACGAACCGACGTACAGTTTTGCTCCGTCCAGCCCTGCATGGGTCATGGCGAGAACACTGTGGGCCGCTGTTACCCCAGAGCCGCAGTAAAAGATCGCCTGTTCGGCCGGTATCCCCTCGACGATGCGGTCGAAGTGACTGCGCAGTGCCGCGCTCGAGCGAAAATAACCCCGGGCATCGAGATTGTCGGCAAAGGGTGCAGAAATCGCACCGGGGATATGGCCGCCGACCGGGTCGATGGTTTCGTTCTCGCCTCGAAAACGCCCCGCATTGCGAGCGTCGAAAAGACGGTAGTCCGGGTTTTGCCGCATGGCGAGCACATCGGTGCCATCGACCGCCATACCCGGCCGCGGCCGGGCCGAAAATTCCCGGGCAGGGCGCGCAGTCGCGGTGCTCTGTACCGGATACTGGCCGGCTTGCCACCCCGCCCAGCTGCCGTCGAGTACCGCCACTGCGGTGTGACCCATCCAGCGCACCATCCACCATAATCGCGCGGCGATCGACCCGCCCATATCATCGTAGGCCACCACCTGTACCCTGTCATCGATGCCCCAGTTCGACAGAGTGCGAGCAAACGTCTCCACATCTGGCAGCGGATGGCGACCGGTCTGGCCGGCCACGATCGGGCCAGAGAGATCCTCGTCCAGATGGGCATAGAGAGCGCCGGGAATATGGCTGTGCTCGTACAACCGCCGGCCCTGGTTGGTATCCTTGAGCGAAAAACGACAATCGACGACCGCCCAATCGGGATTGTCGAGGTTCGGTTGCAGTTCATCACTGGTGATCAGGGTCTCGTAAGGCATGGATGTTTGCTCTTCTCGTGTGGCTCTCGCCGCCTTGGAGGCCGACGAGAAAGCGATCATATTGTGCTTTTCGGCCAGCGTGGCAAGCGCGTCGGACAATCGGCTGGTCGGTGCGGGGCAAAAATACCGCAACAGGGCTGGCTTCTATTCGGTTTCTTCGACGCGAGCGGCGATCACCTGGATGTCCGATTTGGGCGCGGCCTTGTATTCGTGCAGTTTGTACTGGATCTTGCGTACACTGATGCCCAGGATCTCGGCCGCTCTGGACGTCGAACCACCCGTCGCTTCCAGGGTAGAGAGAATCGCATAGCGCTCGATTTCTTCCAGGCTGCTGCCCGGGATTGTGGGCACCGCGCTCTGCACCGGAGCTGGCGAGATGGCGGCCGGAAAATGCTGGGGCTCGATGGTTCCGCTGTTGGCCATGACCACGGCGCGTTCAACGGCATTTTCGAGCTCACGGACATTGCCCGGCCAGTGATAGCTGAGCATCAAATCCAGCGCCGCCGGGGAAAAACCGGATAGCTGCTTGCCGTTTTCCGAATTGTAGCGGTGCAAAAAATGCTCGGCCAAAAGCGGAATGTCAGAACGCCGCTCGCGCAGCGCCGGCATTTCGATACCGACCACATTGAGGCGATAGTAGAGGTCCTCGCGGAACACACCGCGGGCCACTTCGTCGCCCACGTCGCGATTGGTCGCGGCAATCACCCGCACATCGACCTTGATGGTCTGCGACCCGCCGACGCGCTCGAATTCGTGCTCCTGCAAAAAACGCAAGAGCTTGACCTGAACCGCAGGTGAAATCTCGCCGATCTCGTCGAGAAATAGAGTGCCTCCATGGGCCATCTGAAACCGGCCGTCGCGGCGCGAAACGGCTCCGGTGAACGCGCCGCGTTCGTGGCCGAAGAGTTCGCTCTCGAGCAGAGTCTCGGCCAGCGCTGCGCAGTGTAGCTTGATGAATGGTCCGTCTTTGCGCGGACTCTGCTGGTGCAGAGCAGCGGCAACCAGCTCTTTGCCGGTACCGCTCTCGCCAGTGATGAGAACCGAAGCCCGCGACGGCGCAACCTGCTCGATGACCTTAAAAACCCTCTGCATCGGCGGGCTCGAGCCGACAATGTTGCCGATCTTGTAGCGCTCCGATACTCGAGCCCGCAAATGCCGGGTCTCGGCGCGCAGCTTCTCCTGATCCAGCGCCCGCTCGAGCACCATGAGCAGCTCGTCGAAGTTGAGCGGTTTGGTCAAGTACTCGAACGCACCAGCCCGCATGGCTTCGATCGCGGTGTCCACAGCACCAAAGGCGGTCATGACCACCACGGCACAGGTATGATCGGCCGCGCGGATCTTCTTGATCAGCTCGATGCCATCCATGCCGGGCATCTTGAGATCGGTCAACATGAGATGCGGCGCAAAGGTTTCGTACTTGCCGAGTGCCTTGAACGCATCCGCCGCCGTCTCCACCTCGTATCCCTCATCACCCAATAGCTCGGCCAGAGCCGTGCGAGCATTCACCTCGTCATCGACAACTAGTATCCGTTCCTTACCGGACATGCTCACGATAGATGCGATCAGCGTGCCGTACTCTGCTGGCTGTTTACCATGTCGACCGCGCAAAACTTGCGGCGACCGATCATCACCCCGCTAATTTTTCGCCCAGGCTTCTCTTGTGGCCCAACCTTCGCCCGGTGGCAGGGCCTCGCCGGCAGCATCCACCGCTGTTGTGGCCTCGTTCTCGCCGCCCTTGCCCCGATCGGGGGTGAAAACCAACGAGGGGATCGCTCCAACCGGCAATGGTGCGCGAGATCGCCACTCGATCGGGCCGAATACGCCTTGTCAGGACCGGCCCGACTTCGACAGCTGCGCAGATTTTGCGCGAGTCGTGTGATCAGCCCTGTCACCGATTCGATTGCCGACTACTTCCCATCACCGGTCGATTTCGATCGAGTCTCTCCTTCTGTCGCCAGCGCCTCGGTCGCTACATCCGATGGCGTGGTTCGTGCATTTTCTCGATCCAGACTCAGGAGCTCACCATGGAGATCACAAAGATCGTTGTCGGTATCGATTTTTCCGATGAATCGGAGGTCGCAGCCAAATACGGAGTAAAGATCGCCCGCCACACCGGTGCCGAGGTGGTCTTGGTTCACGCGGGCATGGTTTTGGACCACAAGCCGCCCGAGTCGAAGGGAGCGATTTTGAAGGAATGGGAGGAGCTGGTCGAGAATCAGCTGAACAGTGATCGGGACCGTCTCGAGGCGTTGCGCACCCGGCTGGGCAGCCGTTCGCCCGAGATTTCTCACATGGTCATCGACGGCTTTGCCGACATCGGGCTGTGCGATGCAGCCAAGAAGCTCGGCGCCGACCTCATCATCACCGGCACCCACGGGCGGACTGGCGTCAAGCGCTTCTTCATGGGCAGTGTGGCCGAGCGAGTGGTGAGACTGTCGCCCCACAACGTTCTGGTAACCCGGCCAGGAGCCGAGGAGCCGGGGGGATTCGAGCGCATCTTGGTGCCGACCGATTTTTCGGTCCAGGCCGAAAAAGCCGTGCAACTGGCCATGGTACTGGCCGCGAAAGACGGCCGGATCGACGTATTTCACACCTGGAATACCCCGCCCGAGATCGCGCTGGAATGGACCGGGCCAGTGCTGGACGAGTTGGCCTCCGAGGCCCAGGAAGCCGGGACGCGACTTCTCGCCAGACACCATCGCGAGGGGCTGACCATCGCTTTCGACACGGTTCGCGCCCACGCCGCGGAAGGGATCGCCGAGCGACTGGAGAGCGGCAACTACGATCTGGTCATCATGGGCAGCCATGGCCGCCGCGGTCTGCGTCGGTTTCTGCTCGGCAGCATTGCCGAGCGAACTGTGCGTCACGCGCCGTGCTCGGTTCTGATCGTGCACCAGGGCGACGAAGACAGCGACTAGGCAGGTTGCCCGGACTTGGTGCAGACCACGATGCCTCCGGTCTCGGCAAGGCGCCGAAGACAGCGACTAGGCAGGTTGCCCGGACAGCACTGCGTCATGTACGGTCGGCAGTCAAACGACGCTCCAGCTGGCAACCGACGATTGTCGGCTGGTCCTGATCACTGGCCACGTCTGTACACGGCGATGCGTCTCCGTCGAACGTGCTGGTCAGCTCGACCGTGCTCTGTGGATATGACGGCACCTCGCCGTCTTCGCATTCCTCTGGCGGCGCGGCCTTGCTCTGATTACATGGCCGCGCACCACGGTCTGGATGGGACACGTCATGGATACACGTCGTGGTGCCCTCCCCCAGCGCCGCGGACAGCTCATTGGCCGCCAGGTACAACTTGCGTTGCCGGGCCACATCGCGCAGCCTGCGCAATTCGACCCGAGTTCCACAGCCCTGGGGATCGCGCAGATGAGCGGCCAGAGCGCGGCCGCGCTCGGTGAAGAACTCGCTCCACGGGGTCGGCTCGGCCGCGCAGCTGGCGTCGAGTTTTTCGGCATAGCGAAGCAGCCGCTCGGCATCGCCAAGGGCAAAGGCCGCGTCCATGGCGTCGCGGTAGAAACGCAGATGGCCGTAGCCGGTCGCCATGCCCTGCGCGATCCGCTCGCCTCTGTCGAGTGTTTCCCGGCGTTGCTCGGCGTCGTCCGTGACACAGGCAAGCACGCCGAGCAGGCTTGGCATCGCGTTGCGAAAGCCGGTCTCTTCACACAGCTCGAGAGAGCGTTGCGCCATCTCTCCGCCCACATCGGATTGTCCGCAAACGGCGCGAAGCCTGCCTCGCAGCGCCCACAAATCGGGCTCGAATCGGCGTGCACCGATCTTGCGCGCGAGCGTGAGTGCCCGGGCGAGCTCGCTCCGGGCGCTCCTGAAATCGGCGGATTCCAGGTAAAGCACGGCCAGCCAGTGTCGCGCCATCAGCTCCGCATGGTGCAGACCGAGACCGGCTGCAGCCTCGGCACCTTCGAGACAATCCGACAGCGCGGCGTCAATATCGCTCCTGTGGTAGTGGGTGGCCCCGCGCATTGGCAAATTAGCGACCCGAATGCTCTCCAGGTCGTTGTCCTCGGCCAGGGAGATACAGCGATCAAAGTAGTGATGGGCCGACCTCAACTGCCCGCGCAGCCACAGGGCGTTGCCCAGCGCACTCAGCGACCGCGCTTCGCGGATCGGCGATCCGGCCCGGCGGGCACAGTCCAGGGCGCGCTGATGCTCGCTCAAATAGCCGTCGACGTCGTGCTTGGCAAAAAGCACAGTGCCGCGGGTCGAGTGAATGGCCGCAAGAGCCTCCAGCATCTGGCTCGACGAGGCCACGTCTTCGGCCTCGTCGAGCAGCGGCAGCACATCGTCGTCGCGGCCGGTCATGCGCAACACGTCGGCGAGGCCCAGCCAGGCCTGAATGCGAAGCTCGTCGGCGTCGCGCTGTCCGGCCCGGGTGCGCAGGAGCAGCGTGACAGAACTGTACAGATCGACAGCTCGGTCGGCGGCCAGCTGATCCATGGCGTGACCGGCCGACTCGACCAGGTAACGGGCCGCTCGCACCGGTTCTCCGGCAGTCAGCCACAGGCGAGCCCGCAGAGCGGCCGAGGCGTGATCCCAGTTGTCGAGTGCAACGGCGAGTTCGCGGTGCAGCGCGGCGAGGTTGGTCTTGGGCACGCGGGCAACCACCGTCTCGCGTACTTTGGCGTGATAGGCGTCGAGCCATCTGCCGTCGTTATCGCTGCGCGATGTGCGGACCAGATGGCCGATGCGCAAGATCGCCGCGGCTCGTTCACGCTCCGAATCGGTCAGTCCTGCGGCATCGCCCAAAACCTGCAGCGGCAACGGCTGGCCCGCGGCAGCGACCACTTCGAGGAGGTTGCGGGTCTTGCACGAAAGCCCGGCGATCCGCTGCCACAGAACCCCTTCGATCGTCGGGGTACGCTCGATGGTCAGAGTACGGGGCAGTTCGGCCGCATGGCGGGGCAGTTCGGCCGCATGGCGGGCCAGTTCGGTCAAGAGCATGGGATGGCCACCCGATCCGCGCCACAATCGATCGTCCTGCTCGTCGAGCGAGCGTTGCCCATCGCTCAGACGCCAGAACAGCTCGCGCTGCTCGTCCGGGCTCAGCGGCCCGAGGTCGATCCAGCGCAAGATGTCTCGACGCTCGAGATCATCGGCCAGCGCGGCCAGACTGCCAGTCGGACCGGTACCGCCCTCGGTGCGTAGAGTCGCCACGACCATCAGCTTGTCGGGCACCGGAGAGGCGAGCAAACGAGCCAGGAGATCGATACTGTCCTGGTCGGCCCACTGGATGTCGTCGATGCGGAGCACCACTGCCCGCTCGCGAGACAAGACGGCGAGCAATCGATACAGCGCTGTGATGGCCCGGCTGCGCACTTCCACCGGATCGCCATGCCCGCTCAACCGGGCCTTTGCCCACGGACCAACCCGCCGCATGACCGGAAAGAGTCGGGCGAGCGATTCCATATCTGGGCCCACGATGGCTCGCCGCAGAGCCGGCGGCAGATCGAGCAGCCAGTCCACCAACCCGTCCACGATGCTGTCAAATGCCTTGTACGGCACTTCCTCGAGCTCGTGGCAACGCGCCGATAAAACGGTGACACCGGCCTTTTCAAGTTCGTAGGTAAAGCGCTCGACCAGGCTGGTCTTGCCGATACCGGACAGGCCGCGCACGAATACGCATCGCCCACCCCCGATGTCGGCCTCGCCGTAGCCGTGGCGCAGCGCCCGAAGTTCGGCGGTGCGGCCGACAAAGGCGTCGCGATCCGCATCGGGAGTTTCGGTCCATTGCCGGAGATCGCGCGCCTGTACGCCCAGGCAAGCCAACACGTCGTTGCTCTTGAAACGCCTGGCAGGATCGCGAACCAAAAGACCCATACACAGCTGTTCGAGATCGTCCGGGATGCCGGTAGCAAAACGACTCGGCGGCAGCGGGTCGCGGTTCTGCTTGGCCTGCATCGCCTGGTGGTACGCCCCTTCAAAGGGCAGCCTGCCGGTCAGCGCCAGATACAGCATGCCACCAAACGCATACCAATCAGCGGCAGCGGTGATCTCTGCCCCCACGGCCTGCTCTGGCGCCATGAACGCCGGCGTGCCGACCGTTTGCTTGAGCCACGCCGGACTCACCGAATGATACATCTCGGCGATCACGCCAAAATCCATGAGAACCAGACGGCCCTCGGCGGTGATACGCACGTTGTCGGGTTTGAGATCGCGGTGCACGATGCCGGCCGAGTGCAGGACATGAAGCGCACTGGCCAGTTGCCTGAGCGCACTCCGTATTCGGTCTTCATCGGCGCACTCGGCAAATCGAGGCCGCTTCCGGGGCGGTTTCGGCCTGCCGTCCTGGATCTGCCCCGAACTGTCGGCAACCGCACCTACCCGGCTGTCCAGGAGGGTGGGCGGAGCATCGAGCGTGGTCGTCGTGCCCTCCTCGAGGGTCGTTAGCTGAACGCCTCCTGGCTGATTCGAGCCGTTCTTCACGTAGCGAAAAAAATCGACCCCGTCGACCCGCTCCATGGTCAAAAACCAATCGTCTCCGTCGGAGATCAACTCGTAGAGCGCGATGATGTTGGGATGACTGAGGCCGCTCAGCGCCCGAAACTCGCGCTTGAAGCGGTACAGATTGGCGGCGCTGACCCGGCGGAGAGTCTTCAGCGCAACCGACATGCTGCGCGAGCGGTCATAGGCATCGTAAACAATGCCCATCCCGCCTTCACCGAGCTTAGCTCGCAGCTGAAAACGCGCGGACCCCGTAAATGCCATACTGTTAAAATTTAATACGACGTACGAACTATTTTCAAAATATTTCTGGTTTGTAAAACGGTAAAATCCACACGTCTCGATACGGGAATTCGGCCTCATCCTTGAATGCATCGCAGTAACCATTCGGAACTATCTCGCATTCGCGTCGTCCCTGGCCCGGGCATGCGTTTTTACAATGGGCTGGATCACCGCAATTACAGTCCCGAGTTGGCCCTCGATGGCTGGGTTGCCGATCGACCTTACCGGGCAAATCTACCGGGCGGCAAGCTCAACCCGGGCGGCAAGCTCAATCCATTGATATTACTGCCCGCGACAGTCGCTGTGCAGTCATGGATGGAGTCGGCGTAGCATCGTCCACCAGCGCAGCAACCATGTACTTTAATCCGGATGTGTCAGGCCAGAAGCGAATCTCTGACGTGGCGGGATTTGCCGTGGCTGTGGGGCCAGCCGGTCGAATGCTCCACCCGGGCGCAGCAGCGGGTTGGGCTGGCAATTCAACAGCCTCCTGCTCGATTGCAATATTGCAACGAAAGTTTCACCAATTGGTAACACAAAGCCTGTCGGTACTGGTCGCGATATCCTGTGGGGTCCATGCCGGTCATCGACTGCGAGGTCACCGATCCGTCTCAAATGCTCTGCGCATCAAGCAGGTTATGCCATCGCGTCCACCTCCGGCCATGCCGCCGCCAGGTTTCCGGCCGCTGCTCGCAGAGCGAGCAACGGGCCAAACAGCACCGCATTCATCGAGTCCTGGGCGAGGTGACCGGACGCGAGTTTACTCGTTTTGCGTACCTACATGGCCTGGTCCGGCAGGAAGAAAGATCAGCCACATACCGGCGCCGACGATGAGAATTCCGCCGACCACGACATAGAGGCCGGGCACCACGCCAAAAGCGATCAGATCGATGATCACCGCCCATACCGGAGAGGCGTAACGAGCCGCAGCGACCACCGAAGCGCGATCTTCCACGTAGGCCCGAGTGATCAGGAGCTGGCCCAGGGTTGCCGTGACGCCGATGCCCACGAGGTGAGGCACCAGGCGCAGTGGCGGCAATTCGGGGACTCCACCGGCGTCCACCGCCATGATGACAAAGCACGCGCCGGCGAGCATGGCGTGAAAATAGAATACCACGGTACGGGCATCGTCGGTACGGGCCAGGCCGCGCAGACAAACGTGTGCTCCGGCGGACAAGAATGCCCCGATCAGGGCCAGCAGACCGTAGATCGAGCCCACCGCCAGGTCCGGCGCCACGATCAGGGCACAGCCGATCAAGCCGATGACGAGCAAAATCCACACAGTCCGTCCCGGTCGCTCCTCGGCGCCGAGGGCGAGCGGGGCCAGGAACCCGATCATGAGCGGTTGCAGCTGGGATAGAAGAGATAGATCGGCGATCCACAGCCCCTTGGCCGCAGTAAACAAGCACACGACCGCGGCAAACCCCAGTGCAAAACGCAAGACCAGTAGCCGGACATTGTGCACACGCAGACCGGCACGCCAGGCGAATAAATAGGTAAATGGCACGGAGATCAAACCCCGCCAAAAAACCACCTCGATGGTACCCAACTCGGTCCGCGTGGTCTTGACCAGCGTGATCATGACCGTGAGCAGGAGTCCGGCGCAAATCATATAAAACGGACCACGTCGCATCCTGCCTGCCCAGTATAGAGTGCCATCCCGAGATGGCGAACGTGTCCGGAGTCGTGTCCTGTCCCAAGCGGCTCGCCCAGGCTCCACTAAAAACATGGAAACCAGAAAAAACCTATCCCTTTCGAGCTTTTCCGTCGTGATCTACAATATTCTGGCCGACGCCTATGTCCGGCCCGAGCGCTACCCGAATTCGCCGGGACCGGCCATCGGCGATCGTTGTGTGCAACACGACTTTTACAATCGAGCCCGAGAATGTCCTTCATCCGACCTGGCTCGTGCTACAAGCCGCTTGTGAGCGCGGCATGGACTTGGCCTGCCGATCGCAACGGCCGTGGGATACATGCAACATCAACGGGTGGCGAAGAAAGCTGGACTACCTGCTTTACCAGCCGGGTACGTTGATCCCGCGCCCCCATCCACTTGCCCCACTCGAGCGCGATACTCCCATGCCCTCGCTCACCGAGCCATCAGATCACCTGGCCGTGTGTGGCGAGTTCTCGTGGATAGAACGCAAAATCAGGTAGCCCGCAGCAGCTTCGACATTCAGTGCCAGCGCGACGAACAGGCCGGCCGACATCGCGTATGCTACGCGACCCGGCCTCGCCCGTGAGGCCGAAACCACATTGTATGTCCAGCACCGGCAAAGGAGCCCTTCTATCGATCTGCTCGGCGTTCTTTGCCGCTCTCTTCTTGATTCCGTACAAAGCGGCCAGCGAACAGGCCGAACGCGACGCAGTGGTCCTCGCCATGCTCCTGTGCGCGGCGGTGTTTAACACCTTCACCTCGGTGTCGCGCAAGCGGCGCGCCAGGACCTGGAATCGCGTCACGCTCATCAGCGCAGTGAGTTTGGCGATATTGAGCATCATCGGCAACATCGCGGTCACCGAAGCCCTGGCCAAGATCGATGCCGGCCTGACCAGCGTATTGCAGCGGTCGCAAGTGCTCTTCGTGGCCGGAGCCGCTTATCTGGTGTTGCGCGAGCGCATCACAGCCCGGTTCGTTGTCGGCGCACTGATCGCAATCGGCGGATTCGCTGTGATGCAATTGCCCGACCCGGGCGAAATGCGCGCCGCCGGCATGGTATGGGCGCTGTCCTCGGCGGTCTGTTTTGCTCTCATGCAGGTGGTCACCCGCAAGGTCATCCACCGAATCGACCCGGTGCGAGTCAATGCGCTGCGGCTGTGGCTGGCGGTGTTTTTTCTCGCCTGCGTGACCGGGCCGATCGACGCACTGAGCGGTCTGGACCTGAAAATCTGGCTATTGTGTTCGAGCGCGGCGTTTTTCGGGCCATTCCTCGGCCGCGTATCCCTGATGTACGCGGTCCGTTACCTGCCGGCCTCGCAATCCACGCTGCTCGAACTGGTCAGCCCGGTGTTCGCGTTTGTCCTGGGTTTTATCGCCTTTGGCTCGGTGCCCAGTATCACCGAGATCGCGGGCGCAGCCATCCTCCTGGCCGGAATCGTCCTGCCCGTGGCAGAATTTGCCGCGCAGGGCGAATCCCGCCAGGATCGCGGCGAAACCTGACCCGGATGATGCGCCGCGTGCCAGTTCCAGGTCATCGGATGTGCACATCGTGGAACTGTAGTGAGGTGAGGTGTTGGGTGGAAAGGACGAGCTTGGCCAGAGTACCCTCGAATTCGAATGAGCAGCGTTTTTTGTTGCCACACTTGGCGTCCAGTGCGGCAAACGACCGGGCGGTGAGATGAAGCTGGGGCATCCAGCCCTGGACGACGTTCTTGTGGTCTTTGCCGGCCAGATCAAAGGCGAGCACGTTGCACTGCTCGGCGCTCGCGCACAGCGGTGCAATGCGAAACCCCCGCCAGCGGTAGCGCTTGCCGTGCCAGTCGCGCCGGATCTGCTCATGGCGCAACTCGGCCTCGTCGGGATCCATGGCTTCGGCACCGGTGATGGCGGCGACCAGATCGTACTGGCTTCGAGGACTGAGGGGGGCGGCGTTCTCGTCGCTCTCCCCGGTCGTCACCACAGCGCTGTGGGCGCGGTTTTTGTGCGGCCTTTCCCGGGCATTCCGGCAGCTGGCAGCGGCACAGACAATCACCAGGGCGATGATAGCGGTCGTGTAGTTCACAGGTCTCTCCAGGCAATCAATGGCGCGGCTCAGCGGGCGCGGCGCGGCGGACCGGGAAACGGCTGGCCGACAAGGGCGGCCAGCTCGCGGGCAAGAAGCGGATCGGCGTGCGGGTTTTGGATAGAGGCGGCATTCAGGCTGGCTGTGGCTGCGCTGCGGTCGCCCGAGGCAAACTCGATGAGAGCGCGGTGCAAAATCAGTCGCGCATCCGGTGTGGCCAGGGCGTGGGCCTCGGCCATGGCCTTTTGGGCCGCATCGACTCGACCCGCCCGCAACAGTGCCATGGCGAGGGCATCGCGGCTGTAAATCGTCGCTCGCTCGGCAACCGCCCGCTCGGCAAGAGCCAGTGCCCGCTCGGGCCAGATGCCGTGGCGCGCGTAATAGAGGGCCACTGGCACGGGATCGTCCGAGGCCAGCTTCTCGGCCCGGGCGAGATATCGGCCGGCCGCGAGCTCCCGGCCGGCTCCGGCCAGGAGCTCGCTCAGCCGCAGCAGAGCATCGGCCGTCGGCGCACGGGCGACGACCCCTTCGAGCCGCGCGATGGCCTCCTCGTCCCGGCCCAGCGAGGCCAGAACGCGGGCGTCGAGAGAAAGCGCGGGCAGGTAGTTGGGAAGCAGAGACAGAGCGCGCTGGGCAGAGCGGCGAGCAGGGTCGAGCTTGCCGCCATGCCACAGCATCAGGCCGATCTCGACATAACACCAGGCCATGGGTTCGGCAGTCCTGCTGCCCGCGCTCACGGCCTCGTCCATGGCGTCGAGGGCGCCTTCGACATCGCCGTGCAGCCAGCGCAGGTACCCAGCTCGGCCATGGGAACGCAAATCCGGTGCCCGATCCATCGCCTCCTGCAGAGCTGACACGGCTCCTTCGTAGTCGCCCAGCTCGAGCCGGGCGTCGCTGAGCAGGAGATAACCGTCGGGGCTGGCCGGTTCCGCGGCAATGGCTTTTTCGGCCAGCTGGGCGGCCCGGGCAAAGCGGTGGCTGTCGAAATCGAGCACGATCTGCCCGGTGAGCACCCGGAAATCGCCGGGCGCGAGCGACTGGGCTGCACCCATTGCATCCCTGGCATAGACCAGGTAGGCCGGGTCGCCGGTTTCGCGCCTCTTCTGAATAAACGCCTGGGCGAGGCCAACATGGGCATCGGCCTGGCCGGGCGCGATCCGCACGCGGGCTTGCGCCCGGGCGATGAGTCTGTCGGTGCCCTCATCACCGGCCCGATACGCAAGCGCAAATCCGGCCGGGGTCGCCGGATGAGGCGGGGGGATGGCCTCGCCCGGCGCGCCGTCGTGCGCGCCCTGGCCGGAGCAACCGGCGCAAAGGACAATACTCAGGATCAAAATCACTCGACGTTGCATGACGTTTGGACCTCTGTGGTTCTCTACGTCGGGACTCGCGGCTCGGATCGGCTCGAATCGGCTCGATTGGGCTCAGTAGGGCATCGCCTGGATCGGATTGCCCGAGTGCGGCGTGGCCAGATACGGGAAGGTCAGGCTGAACGGCCGATCGTTGCCGTTGACGCCATCGCCCAGCTGGAGGTTGGGGTTGGCGCAAAGGACGTTGAGCAAGACATCGGTGACGTCGTCGGCGAGCCAGCGGCCGTTGGGAAATACGCTATCTTCGAAGGTCTGGCCCTCGGCAATATTGATGCGCAGGAGATCGGCTGGCTTGGTCCCGTTGGGCGACAAGATGCCGACGATATCGGTTCGCCCCGCCTCCGGGGTTTGCGGGCAACCGGCGCCGAGTACGGCGGTGAGCAGGCCGGGCAGCTCGGGAAATAGAACGTACGAGCCGATGTTGTTGAGGTCGTACTGAGGCTGCGAGCGATTGAACTTGTCCTTGTCCTTGAGCGGGACCAGCACCTCGTTGACCAGCGGAACGGCCAGGCGCGATACCTGGACATAGCGACCGCGCTCGCGAGCGACCCGATTGCGCCGCAAGATGCGCTTGCGCTTGCGGCTGGCCGTGGCGTGCACACCCAGGATGGCGCCCTTGGCCTCGGTCGAGATCGGCCGTTCCGCATCCTCGTCGAGGAGGTCGTCGATGGGCACCTCGAAAACGATCGACATGACGTTGAATCCGTCGGTGGTCGGGGCACCGCCAACGCCGAGCAAGTCAAAGACGTGGAGATCGACAAAGAACGGCTCGTCACGGGGTCCGGCAAAGATCTTGATGCCATCGGCAGTCTCCTTGACGGCAGTCAGGGCCACGTTCTCGTAACTGTTGTCGGGAAAGCTGCGGTCGCCCACGTGCCACGGCGCAACCGGCAGGTCGGCGGCAATGACGTCCTCGAGCCGGCCGCGCCGGTCGAGCCGGACCACATCGAGCACCTGGCGGACGTTGAGGTCGGGATCGTCGAGAGATGCCACCGGCCCCACGTTGTAGAGAAACGTGTCGCCGTTTTGCACCTTGGATTTAAAAAGGAACCGATAGATAATGTCGGTCCTGGCATCGCCGTTGTTATCGAATCGGATATCGTAGGCGACGTTGTTGCAGAATTTAAAAAAATTGGGCCCCGAAGACGGCACCAGGAGCGGGATGTAGTTGGCAACGACGACCAGGTTATCCGGGTTCTCGGGGCTGATGAAGGTGTAGACATCGGTGTTGTCGGCGCACGGATCTTCTGCGATGGCGGGTGCCTCGCGGTGGCTCGAGGCCCAGGCGCTGGCCGCGCTGAGGCCGACGATGGCTGCACAGGTCGAAATCGCGATTGCTTGTCTGGTCTTCATGATCGTGTATTCCTGAAATCGCTGTAAAGCGGCATTGTTGGTTTATTCAACGGTTGATCGTATATCGAAGAGAATTGCCGGTTATTCGGCGCGGTAAATGGCATCTCCATCGCTGTCCACGACAGCCATGACCGGGGCGTTCGTCGCAGTGCGTATGCCCGCGGGCTCGAGGATGTCGGGGGTGGACAGAGTCGTTCTGTCACCGCTCTTGGTGTCGATGGCGAGAAGCTGGCCATTGTCGTCCAGGTCATGGGACGGAATCACGGCGATCTCTCCCCCGGCCACCAGCGACACACCGGCCGGCTCGCTGATGGTCAGACCGTCGGCGACAACTGCTGCGGTGCCGTCGGGCTGGACTGCAAAGAGCGCGCCGCCGAGATGGATCGACGGCAACTGATCCATGACCCAGGCGACGCGGTCGGTGTCGACATATACGCCGCTGGGTGACTCGAGCGGCTCGCCTTGGGTGACGATCGCAGCTCGGCCACCCTCGGGCGCCAGGGTGAACAGGGCTGGCTTACCGGACGGCGTGTACCCGGTCACGTAGAGTGTGGAACACTCGCTGTCAAAGGCCAGGCCGGCGGCCTCGGCAATGCCGTCGTGGCTCAGTGGGGTCAGGGTGCCACTGGTCAGATCCAGGGTGTAGAGCGCCGATTTATCGGCGTCGTCCTGGTCTGCTGCATCGTCGGCCAGATAGCTCAAATCAGCGACGTAGAGGGTGTTGCCGTCGCACGACATGACCAGACCGGCGGGGTCCTCGAGCGGTGCTCCGCTGGCCAAAACCTGCGCGGAGCCGCCCGAGGAGGGCACGGCAAAGATCGCCGCCGTGGATACCGCATCGGCCGGTGCGTCGCGGTGGTGGGCACTGAAGTAAAACGTCGATCCATCGGGACTGGCGACCGCGTCCATGGGTCCCTCAAAGCTGCCCGATGCGACCATGGTGGCCTGGCTGGGTGCGACCGGGATAATCGGGTTGGTCGAGTCGGGGGAACCGCCGCCCCCGCAGGCCGCGAGCCCACTGGCCGCGAGCAATGCAAGACAATGATTGGCACGCATTTGAGTAAAACCTCCTCGTTCCGCACGCACTGGTCGGGGCGCGCAGTGGTTTGGGCGAGCGCTCGTAGGTGGGCGCTCAATGGCGTTTGCGAGCGCTCATGGGGAGTCGCTCAGTGACTTTCTGCTCGGGTGTACGAGCGCGTGCGGACCTTGGATCGACAGTTTTCAAACATGCGGGGTTTTTTCCAGGCAACCTTGCCGGGGCGTCGATCGGATCTCCCGGCAAGCGATGCCAGGACGCCTGTCACCGAAGAGAGCGACCGGACGGCGCTTCGATCAGCCGACTCTCCGATCGGGATCGGCTCGAGCCCGCCGACCGGGTCTCGATCTCGCATTAACAGTCCGTGCGCGCCGCGTGCTATATACGGTCTCACATAACGCTAGCCGGACTTCATGCTGTCACCTCGCCGCTCTCGCGCCGCCACCTGGCGTTCGTTCATCGCGTTTGTCTGGCCGAGCGCCATCGCCGCGATTTGCGCCAGTACGCTGGTCGGGATCATCGAGGGAGCGCTGCGAGTTTCAACTCTTTTGCACGTGGTCGCCGCGGGCGGATACTTCGTCGTCATCGCCGCACCGGCCAGCCTGGCCGGCAGCGTGGTCATTCGCGTTGTGTGGCGGTCCTGGCGAGTCGGCGATATCATCACCGCGATGGCCGAGAGTGGCGGCGGAGTGCCGCAGCTGGCAGCCTGGCTCAGCTATGGCCTGCTCGCACTGTCGCTCTTTCTGATCGCGTCGCTCAATACCCTGCGCCTGCTTCTCGCCGCGACGTCGGCCCCGACCGTGGTCAACCTGGCCGGTACGCTGATCATGACCGCAGCGTTTGCCGTCCTCGTCGCGCTTTCGTGGCCTTCGGTGCAACTGCTCACCCGATTCTTTCGCGCGGTCGATCGCGTTGCACAGGCACGCCGGGGCCGCAGCGTGCTCACGCCACCCGTCCTGGCCACTGCCGCCACCGTGGCGCTCCTGACCCTTCTGGCCGGCACCTGGTTCATCACGATCAAACCGAGTATCGGCCCCTTCGATACCACACCTTTGCACTACGCGGCCGCGCTCGCCGCCATCGTCGCCGTCGTGCACACGTTGTGGCCACAACTGGCAGCCCGGCGCCGCCTGGCCCGTGTTGTGAACGGTTCAGTGCTCGCCGTCGCCATCGGTTTACTGGCCACCGGGCTATACGCGCGTTACCAAACACCCTACACATTGCTCGAAATCTGGGGCGAAACCACGATCGCCGGCCAGGCCATCGACCGCCTGTACAACCGCTACGATCTGCGCGGTGAAGTTCCGCTCGACCGGATCCGGCCCAGGCCACGAAAAGCCGGCGCACAGCGCGCGACATCCCCCGATATCATCGTCATGACCGTGGAGACTCTGCGCGCCGACCGGACACCGGTGTACGGCGGCCAGGCACTCATGCCCAATCTGACTCGCCTGGCTCGCCGCGGGGCTGTGTTCGAATGGGCGTTCGCGCCCAGCAACAACACCCGCCGCAGTCTACCGGCCATGATGCTGGGCCAGAATCCCGACCGCATTCGCGGCCGCGTCGTCGGCTGGGCACTGAGGCTCGATCCACGCCACTTCACCGTGGCCGAACGGTTTCGCGCAGCGAACTATCAAACTGCCGGTTTTTTCTGCTGCAGGTCGTTTTTCGATCCCTCGCTAAAACTCGGCTTGAGCCGCGGCTTTGTCCATATCTCGCTGACCCGCAAAGACGCCGATCTGGCCGAGCGAGGCAGACAGTGGATCGCGCAGTACGATACCGATCGCCCGCTCTTTGTCTGGTTCCACTTTTTCGACCCGCACGATTGGGAGAAAAATCAGCCCCCGGAAAAAGGCAGGCAGACCGCATCCAGGCGCTATGATCGGGCATTGAGCGCGTCCGATCACGCCCTTACCGAACTGGTCTCACTGCTTCTCGAGCGCGCGACCCGGCGCGCGACGATCATCGTATATACCTCGGATCACGGTGAGGGTGTGGGCGATCACGGCCAGCGCAATCATTCGACCGATCTCTACAATTCGCAAATTCACGTACCTCTGGTGATCGTCGGCCCCGGGGTCCAGCACAGACGCATTCAACGACCCGTCGGGTTGGTCGACCTGACCCCGACATTGCTCGATCTCGCCGGCTACACTCCGCCCGGCAGCCCGGACATGGACGGTGTGTCGTTAGCCCCGCTCTTGCGCGGCGAAGACGATGAAACCGTGGCAAGCGGTCGAGCCTATGCCGTCATGGTCGAGGACCGCTCGGTGGAAAAAAGTGCTCGCGCCGCGATCGCCGGCCGCCACAAGTACATCGAATACGACGGTTCGGACCGGGTCGAACTCTACAACTTTGTTGCTGATCCAAAAGAAAAACGCAATCTGGCGAGAGCCGAGCCACAGCTCCTTCGGTCCATGCGAGAACACATGGCTCGGTACCGCGCCAGCGCCCGCGTGTCACCGTTTTGACCTGCTCGCCCGTCGCGAGAATCGCGGTGGTGGTCGCGCTGGCTCGACGAGTGCCCGCGTGTCACCGTTTTGACCCGTTCACCCGGCTGCCCGTTCGCTGTGCAATCCACGCCGACTCTGCACACGCTCCGTGTGCGTGAGCCCATGGCCCACTGTGCGGCACAGTGGGCCGGCCGGGCTGTGGCCTGACCCGGAGCGCCACTACAACACCAATCTGGCCGATTACAACACCAGCCATGGTCGCGCTTCCTGGTACGCATTCTGCTTGGCAACAGCGCTCTATGGGTACGACCACGTACTCACCAGCTCGACAGGACGATATGTCGCGTTGCGACAGGGTCGCGGCGACAGGCGTTCCGGTTCACTCCGAGCGCACGGTATCGGAGGCAAACGCGCTGGCCCGTACCATCGTTGCAACCCACACCAGACGCGGGTTTGGGCCTGCACTTGTGGGCCGAACCGGAGTCGCCGCGGGCAGAAGGTATCCCCTGCCCGAGCCCGGCGAGCAACTGATCATCGGACGCGGTGCCGAATGCGATCTGGTATTGCTCGATGCCGAGCTGTCGCGAACTCACGTGGCCGTCTCGCGCACTGCGAATGGCACAAAAGCGGTCGATCTGGGGACCAAAAACGGCACCTTCATCGATCCGCTCCGAGCTGAGTCGGGCCCGGTTTCGAACCGTGCAGAGCTCTCCGGTGTGACACCAGCCCGACTGACCAAACACGTGGCCTATCCGCTCCATCACGGCGACTGTGTTCGCATTGGAACCTCGGTGCTGCAGTACGTCGACCCAACCGAGTTCTATCTGCGCCAGCTGGATGGGTGGATCGATGGACCGATCAGTGCATTGCCCCGGAATGAGACAATACCGTCGAAATGGAGCCCACAATGGCTACCCACCCTCATTGCCCAGGTCCTCATCGCAGCCGCTGCAGCCGGTCTGATCTGGCTGTTGGTCTGACCCGATCCTCGCAAGTGATTGCTCTGAGGGCAGAGATGCCTGTACCACGCGTCCATGCCCAGGCCCGCGGCATGCACCGGTCGGCAGATGATGCAGCGCTCCTGCCAAAAATTACCCACCATTCGGCGATTCCCACATGGGGACGGGAGTGCTATCCTTACTTGTCGTGTCAGCGGAGGGATTGAATTCTCATGTGCGTAATCGACCTGGTCAAAGTCTTCCGCCCGGGGTTCCAAATGATGTCGGGGCGGAAATCGCTCCACCCTGGCAGCCGGTCACGCAGGACAGTCCGGCGAGCGATGCGGAATCGCACGAGTCCTACCCGGCGGCCGGCCGGGTAATTCGATCAGCCGAAAAATAGACCGGGCCATCCGACCCGGGCGCTTGCTCGCGGGTCGCAGGATCGAGTCACGGCCAGCCCGGAATCTGCCGTGTATCGTAGCGATTTTGTCGAAACTCGGGCGACGCCAGGATAGCTAGATGCATGGGGACGGTGGTGGCAACACCTTCACAGACCAGCTCGCTCAGCGCGGCACTCATGCGATCGCATGCCGCGTCGCGGTCTGCGCCCCTGGCAATTACCTTGCATAACAAGCTATCGTAGAAAGGTGGCACTTCGTAGCCCTCTTCAACGTGGGTGTCGACCCGAACCTGCCCCTCACTGGTCTGCGGTGGACGCCACCGAGTGATCGCGCCAGGCGTGGGGCGAAATTCGTGCTCCGGGTCCTCGGCGTTGATCCGACACTCGAGGACGTGACCCGATTGCTGGACATCTTCCTGGCCAAACGATAACGGATGGCCCGCGGCTGCACGGATCTGTTCGATCACGAGATCGATACCACTCCTCATTTCGGTTACACAGTGCTCTACCTGAAGCCGCGTGTTCATCTCCATGAAGCGCAGCTTGCCGCTCTCGTCGAGCAGAAACTCCATGGTGCCGGCGCCCACGTAGCCGATTGCACGGGTCGCCTGGACAGCAGCAGCCAATGTACGATCCCGCTCGTCGAGGTCGAGCAGTGGAGCCGGCGACTCCTCGATCAGTTTTTGGTGATTGCGCTGCACAGTGCAATCGCGCTCGCCAAGATGAACCACGCTGCCGTAGCGATCGCCGAAAATCTGAATCTCGACGTGGCGTCCACCCTCGATAAGCGTCTCCATGTACAGGCGGGTGTCGCCAAATGCGGCCTGGGCCTCGCTCTGAGCCTCGTGGAACGCACCGGCAACTTCCCCGGCATTGCGGGCAATGCGCATACCCCGCCCTCCCCCACCAGATTCGGCCTTGAGCAGGATGGGAAAGCCCACCCGTTGCGCGATCCGACTCGCCTCCTCGACATCGGCAACGACTCCGTCGCTGCCGTCGATGACAGATAGACCAGCTGCCGCCATGGCGCGCTTGGCCGGGGTTTTTTTGCCCATGAGGTCCATGACGTGAGCTGGTGGGCCCACGAAGGTCACACCGTGAGCCTCGCAGAGCGAGGCGAAGAGCGGGTTTTCGGCCAGAAATCCCCAACCCGGATGCAGCGCTGAACAGCCCGACTGCACGGCGGCCTGCACGACACGCACAACGTTGAGATAGCTCTCCGAGGGACGCGGTGGTCCCACTACAACGATCTCGCGATCGCGCGCGTACGGGGCCCGAAGATCGGCCTCGGAAACACCAAATACAGGAGTGATACCGAGCTCATCACAGGCCCGCGCAACACGCACCGCGACCTCTCCCCGGTTGGCAATAAAGAGCCGATGGAACATGCCAGTATCGTACACGCATGACGTATTGACCCGGGCGGGTCGGGCAAACTATCACCCCACCATCTGTATCTGCCGAAAACCCTCGGCAATACCGCTCCCACCGCGGCACTCCGCATACTGCAGCAGGCCCGCAATGCACGGCTCCGGCTGGTGGCCAGCCAGTGTTGCTCGACACGGCAACCTCACCACAGCGCAGTGAAGAATCATCCGTGCCGGCACAGTATCAGACCGACCGACGACTGTCGGATCATCCGGATGGTTCGATCCTCGATGCGCTACATCCTACATCCGAACCCTTGGTTGGCTCAGAGCTTGGTCATGCAGCTATCGGCTCCGCTGACCGTGACCTGGCCAGCGTTTTCCTCGATGTCGAGGCTCTTGACCACCCCGTCCTCGGCGACGAGCGAGAATCGCTTGGCCCGCGTGGCCATCCCCAGACCACTGCCGTCGAAGTCCAGCCCGATTGCCCGGGTAAACTCGGCATTGCCATCGGGCAGCATGGCCACTTTATCGGTGGCACCGTAGTGGTCACTCCACGCCTTCATGACAAAGGGGTCGTTGACCGCCAGGCAGACAATCTCGTTCACACCCTTGGCCTTGATGTCGTCGGCCCGACTCACATATCCGGGTAGATGACTGTTCGAGCAGGCCGGCGTAAATGCCCCGGGGATGGCAAAAAGTACGACCTTCTTGCCGGCAAATACATCCCCTGTATCGACGTCTTGCATGCCCTCAGCAGTGAGACGCTTGAGCTTGATTGAAGGTAGCTTGTCGCCAACTTGGATGCTCATGTTCGAGTATCTCCTCGCTAATGCGTGTTGTGAAGACGGCTCGCCTAGACTCTGTCGACCGGCGAATCGTCGTGAGCTTCGATGAGCCCTGATTTGCTGACGATTCGACAACAAAGTCAACAATCACGACCACGTCGTTCACCGCCGAGATCGGACCCCAGCGTCACGATTTCTCGAAATCGATCAATCGTGATGAGCACACCTCTACCTACAACGCGATATTCTCACCACGCCACCTGCAATGGCGAGAATATCCTGTGTTACACAAAAAATAGAAGGTATCTTGAATTACCTACTATTGATCTTCGAAAACGATATTGGAAGGTATGGGTTCACAAACCCGTGCTCGTTGGTGGCACGACGTTTGGGACGAACACGCGGGGTGTGAAAGGTCAGTGGCTGGATGAGTCCTCGGTTACGAAACCTGATAGTAGATCCGAGAATGTCTCGAAAACACGATCGATGACTGCCAGCGCCTCGGTCTGGATTTCGCGAGAAGCCTCGATGGCGGACTCCACGCGCATGTCCATTTCAGCTTCGACAATGCCGTGGTGCAACTCGGCATCCAGGTGGGTCCGGCCAAAATAGTGAAGTTCGACCGGAAACTCGTTTTCCTCGAGATAGACTGTCATCCCTTCGAAAAACACGTAGCTAGCGGCTTCCATGGCCAACAGCAGCACGACGAGAAGGCGATCGTCATTGGCTCGGAAAATTTCCGAGACAATAGAATACGAGGCCATTCGCGCCCGCTCGTGATCTACTTTGTATAAATCCGGCAATGTAGGCACATCAAGGCCGAGAACTTTCATGTCACGGCAAAACCAATTATTGTGCCCTGTATCACCAGTCCGGATGTGCATTGCGATGCTCCTCATCGTCGGGTCGCTAACCCGGCGTTCGACGAGCTTCAATGTATCCTGAAAGGTATGCACCCAGAATCCCATTCTCGGGATAAATGTGGCAAGCCAGTCCGGCACTGGGTTCTGGCGCAGGAAATCGAAGAACGGGTGCTCTTCGAACTCCGTTTGCCGCATGGCCAAGTGGCCGAAAATCGAGTCTTGACTCTCTATTGGCTCCGGGGTCTCCACGATAACTGTCTGACCAAGCATTTGAAAGACGCCCTCCAGCGGATACTGCGACATGACCGGAGCTCGATTGCTCCGGATCGATTCAATCGATAGTCAGTTCGACTTTGGGCCAGATTCTCTTGAACGTGCCAAGCGATCTAGGTTGCCAAGGGCGCGCGGATGAGCCGTGGAGCACGATCTTCACCTTGTCTGCCTTACGTGCCTCTACGATGAACTGACCGATGGTTCCGATCCCTGCACTGTTGAGGAATTTCAGTCCGCGAAAATCAAGGGTAAGCAGAGGTGGGTCTTGCCCGTGTGCAGTTCGCAACAGCTGCTTGAGCTCGTCGTAATCGCGTGCGCTGCGCAGGCGCATGGAGCCCTCGAAAACGATCCTTCCCTCGGCTTCTATAAAGGAAACCGAGAACTCGCTAGTTTGTAGATGCATTGGGAAAGACTCTCAACTTTGCTCTCTTGGCCACGCAGCCAGCCCTATTATACCCCAACCTGGCGACCTACCCAGTGCGGCGCCCTCATCAGAAGAACGACCTACTGCAAATTCTCACATCGGAACGACTGTCATCAATCCTTCTTTGCCCACTACAATATAAAAAAACATAATCGACTGCGTTTGTCTCCTATCTTGCAGACCGACCCATCCTTCCCCATCCAACTCTGAACCGAGTCCGTGTTGTCGATGTCGCTTTTTCGGGCTTACACGGAACCAGCCGTCAAGTCCAGCGCTGATTCCTCGAAACCGCCGATCTCTCCTGTTTTCCGGAGAAAAAGCTCGATCGCCGACGGGCAGTGCGACGTTCTGTACTGTGCCGGAACATACCGCACCGAGAGGTCTTTAGTGGCCATATTGGCAGCAGCATCGGTCGGCGACGGATTGCTCCGAAAACCGCTTGTCCCGCGATCGAACGACTTGGCAAGACCGAGTGGCGTGCCATAAACATGCGCAATATTCGGTCAAAATATAAAATTTTGCAGTCATCGTGCAATTATTGCTGGCGACTCTGTTTGTTGGCAGGTCCAGCAGGGCCGCAAGGCGCACGTATGCGCTCTTACATACGGAGCGGGTGGCCGGGCCGGATATTCGATCGTGGGTTGTGCCCGCCCGGGCATATGGGCTCGGGTGGATTTTATGCGACGAGGTCATTTGGGTTTTGGTAGCCGCTTTTTGCGTTTTGCCGATGGCAGGCAGTGAGCCTGTAGACTGCGAAACCCCGCCTTGCCCTCGTCCAGTGCGCCGATGATGTCGTCGCGCGTCGCCGCGATCTTGGGCTTGGCCCGCTCGCCCGCCGCAGCGCCAACCAGGGCAAATACAACAGGCAATAGCACCGACTGGAGCACAGTGACGCCCACGTATCCGCCGATCGAGAAGACCAGAAGCAACAGACGCAAAACAAAGCCAAACGGCTGCGGCACGTTGGCCAACATATCGCCGAGTCCGTCGAACGGCCTGGCAACGAGCCTGTCTTGCGGTTTGTCGAGTTCCTCGCGTTGCGATACAGCCGGCAGCGGGCGAGACGGGCGCTTCGGAATCTCTCTTAGCAATTTGGACACATCGCGCGCACTTTGTGGACGCTGGTCCGGGTTGGGCTCGGTCATGGCTTCGAGCAGGGAAACGAGCTGACGATCGCGGTCACGCAGGTGTCGCTGCAGGTCCATGCGCAACCCGTTGCGCGGAACATCCTCGGGTTCGACCTTGCCAGCCAGAGCCACCAACGTGGCGCCCAGGCTGTATATATCGGTGGCTGGCGTGGCCTGTCCGTGAAGCTGTTCAGGTGCCATATAGCCAAATGTGCCGACGATGGTCGAGCCCCCGCTTTCGCGGATGACGTCGCGCACTCCACCGAAGTCGACCAGTGCGATGTGACCCTCGGCGTCTCGGATGAGGTTGGACGGCTTGATATCTCGATGGATCACCGGTGGGTCGTGGCGGTGAATGGTGTCGAGAATCTCGAGCAGGCGAGCCAACATGTCGCGCAGTTCGCGGTCGGTGAAACGGACTTTGGTCGCGATGGCGCGAAGAGTGGCACCGGGCATCTTTTCCATCACCAGGTTGAACACTCCCGGCTCGGATTCGAACATCTCAATAAACCGTGGAATACCCGGGTGACGCAAACTCTTGAGCACCCTGACCTCACGCTCGAAGAGATCGAAATTCTTCCAGCCCGAGCCCTCCTTCTTGAGATCGAACTGCTTGAGTATCGCCACGCGTTCCCGCCGTTTGGCCCGCTCGTCCCGGGCCACGTACGTACGCGCCTGTGCGCCAGAACCCACGCGTGGGCCCAGGCGCCAGCGCTGATTGAGAAGCGGCCCGTCGAACGTCACACGGCGAGTATACTCACGTCCCATGGGATTCGGCAGAACGATGCTCGGTCGCAGTGGAGTCGAGGTGGGTCGCATCGGCCTGGGTTCCTCGTATGGCATGGGCCAGGTCGACATCGAGCGCGGGTTTGAACGTGGCATCAATTTTCTGTATTGGGGGGCACTCCGACACCCTGGTTTTGGCAAGGCCATTCGAGAGATTGCCCGCCGGCACCGCGACGAGCTGGTCGTGGCAATCCAGAGTTACAGCCGTTCCTCGCTGGCCATCGGCCGCTCGGTCGAGCTTGCTCTCAGGCGACTGCACATCGAGTATGCCGACATCTTGGTGTTGGGCTGGTGGAACCGAACGCCATCCGATCGCATCCTGGATGCGGCGCTCACGCTGCGCGAAGCCGGCAAGATCCGACATCTGATGATCTCGTGTCACCACCGTCCGGCGTTTGCCAGTATCATCGCTGACCCCTGCTACGACGCCATTATGGTTCGCTACAACGCGGCGTGCCGGGGAGCGGAGCAAGAGGTATTTCCCCGTATCGCCGAAAGCGACGCTCCACCGGGGGTTGCGGCGTTTACCGCAACGCGTTGGGGGACCCTGCTCGCGCCCCATCTCGTCCCGCAAGGAGAACCCACTCCGCGTGCGTCGGATTGCTATCGCTTCGCCCTCACTCATCCCCAGGTCCACATGTGTATATCGAGGCCGAAAAACCGCGCTGAGCTCGACGAAACTCTCGCCGCCCTCGAACGCGGGCCCATGGACCAGGACGAGCTGGCGTGGATGCACCGGGTCGGCGAGACAGTATACCGCGCCTGGTCTGGACGCACCATGCCCTGGCAGGTCGCGCGGCGTCTGGCCAGGGCACTGCGCCGACGCCAACTGCCGTCATGAAGCGCAATTGGCAATCGGCCTCGATCATTGGCAATCGACGCCAAAGCTCTCAATCAGTGGTCCAGATTCCATATGACGAAACGGGACAGAAAATTGTCTCAATAGCCGCGCCGCCACAACGAACCCGGCCTGCCGAGCCGTCTGGACGTCCGTGGTCAGATTTTCCGCCGCACTGGCCCGGCCCGATGAATCGGCGCAGCCGATCTCAGTGAGACGTGCGGGGTACGACAGCCCGCGTGCACCGGGGCCGGGTCACTCGGCGAGGCGTGGAGCGACGGTGGGACAATGCACGTCCCAACCGATCGACGATCCAGCTCGCAAATGCCTGCCGCATCGACGCCCTGGCCAGTTCGAGGACGAGCCGGATACCCACAGCATTGTGGCGATCGCTGCGCTGCAACCACATTACTCGTCCGGGCAGCGAAATGTCGCGCTGCCCGATCTTAAAATTGATCGTCAGAATGCGGCCCGCCCCCGGTAGCTCGGCGCCCGCATCTGTCGCTACACCCAACCCTTCGGGTGACACCGACCGAATGACAATCGGTACGCTGATGCGCTCCCCACCCGGCTCGTTCAGGTCAAGTGAACCCGTCTGTTCCCAGTCAAGCCGGGGATACCTGCGTTTCTCAGCAATATTCGTAGTGGGAGCCAACATGTGCTGCCTCTACCGTTTCAATGGATAGCAAAATGACGACAGACGTAGAAGCGTAGCACAGTTTGGCGCGTTTTTTTTTTGCAATATGAGAAACGATTTTTTTACCGACTGAAAAAAACCGAACACTGCTGACATAAACCTGTCGGGCGTGCTTGTATGAACCTGTCGGGCGTGGTGGGTTGCAGCAGGTCAGGGCGATGTAGAGGCTCGGTGGAGGACTTGGCGGCGATTTCCACGCCACATGAGGACGAGATAACCGTTGGCCGCGGTGCCGGTTGCCTCGTCGAGGTGTCGATTTCCACGCACCACACAGGGGTGTTTTTCGGGCGTGACAGCGATCTCGTTTAGAGTGACTGCATTTCCCGCACGCCGTCCGCTGATGGTGTAGCGATCCCGATAGCGGTAGAAGGTATCGCCACTGCAGTCAAAGCGACGACCGCGCGGGTCAAAGATGGTCACTGTGCGCAGAATGGTACCGGCGACGCGGCCAGCGGGAGTTTCGGAAATCTCCCATTCTTCGACCTCGACCCGGACCAGACCGTGCTGCTCATTGCGACTCTGCCAGCGCCATGAACCGGCCAGGCTTTCCAGTTGTGCGGGGCTGGGCTTATGATCTCGGTCCTGATCGGACGTTCTGGCGGGGAGCCGGGACAAGGTCTGCTGACCGCCGGGCCATCTGAGCACCAGCTCGTCGGGTCGGACGTGACCGCGATACACCGCCAGGGTCCGTTGCCCTTTGTCGCATGGAGAAAGGGCGGTGTCGTAGGATTTCTCCTCAAGTTCGAGTTGATCCCCGCGATACCCTCCGCGCAGGCGATATGTGGTCTGTATCTCGTAGCTCAGGGTTTGATTGCACTCGAATGGCACACCGTCGAGTGCAAGAAACGTAACTTTCCGTACATAATTACCGGTAATCGTTCCGCGTTTTGCATGGAGATGCCAGGTTTCCACCTCGACCTGTCTGACTCCGTCTTTGTCTGTCACCAGCGACCAGCGCCAGGATCCGTTCAGATTGCGGTCCGGCAGGACGTGTGATTTGGCAACGCGGGGCGTGGGCGCCGCGGCAGGCGGGGGAACGGCATTTTGTCCACATGCGCACGCGACCAACGCCACCAAGATGGCGCACACACCTTGCAGTCCTTGCTGGGATGTCCAGCTGATCGAATAACCGGCCGCCTGGTGGCTCCGCTCGGTCAGAACTTCGCTTCGCATTCCTTGCCGGGACGTCCGAATGTTTAGTGTGCTGAACCGCGCGCGTAGGCTGCCCGGGCGATCTCGGCGATTGCGTCAGAGCTCAGCTCGGCGGGCCGTGGACTGCCGAGCTCGAAGTCCCAATCGGCGTTGGCCTGCAATCGGGCGATGGCGTGTTCCACCGAATATCCCAGCCGACAAAACAGGGCCGCGCGCTGGCTCACCTCACGGCGGTACATGTCGAGGCGTACATCCTCTCGTGCAGAGAGATGGGCAGCCTCCATCCAGTCGAAGTCCACGGCGAGCAGTATAACCCATACCTGGTCCGGATGACTCAACGGATACCGGCTGCAGTCTTCTCGGCCGGGAACGCGGAGCAGACGTCGACCGGGCATTGCCTTATCGAGCTACTATGAGCGCAGTGAACACACCCAAGTCACCGGTCGTAGACGTCGTGGTGGTGGCGCGAAATCAAGCTCCCTCTGTGGCGATCACTCTCTCCGCCGTCCCGCGCAAGCAGGTCCGTTCGGTCATCGTGGTGGACAACGGATCGACCGACAGCACTGCCGCGGTCGCGCGAGATGCCGGCGCAGTGGTTCTTCGTGAGGCCAAGGTGGGCCGTGGAAGAGCCTGTCTGCGCGCCATTGCCCATCTCGAAACGCTGCCGATGCCACCCGACGTCGTCGTACTCATGGCTGGCGACGGTAGTGACGATCCGCGCGATCTCCCTTCGCTCGTCGAGCCGATCCGCAGAGACAATGCCGAACTCGTCATCGGAATTCGCCACAACGTGCGATCCCGCCTGCCCTACGCCCGCATGGTCAAGCGGCTCCTGTCCACGGTATATCGAGTCCGTCTCGACGACGTCGGGCCTTATCGAGCAATCCGGTTTCCCGCCCTGGTCGCACTGGCTCTCACCGACCGCGGTGGTGGACTCGACGTGGAAATGCTCGTCAAGGCGATCAAACTGGGACTGCATGTCGCCGAGGTCCCGGTGCGCTCGCCAGCGCGTACTGGCCGCAGCCGACTGCGCGCACTCAATGGCAAGGCGCTGACGCGCTCGCTCGACGCGACTGGACGCGCCTTATTTCATATCGTGCGCCATTCGACGACACGCTGACACCACGACAACTTGGCAGCGGAGCTCGCACCAGAGAGTCGGAAAAGACCGGACACACCCATCGCGACTTGTTTCGATTCACTCGAAACAAAACGGGACGATCAGGTGTTCCGGCCGAGTTTCGCCACTCAGCCGCGTACCCCGAAGGTCCGGCAACCCCGAGCAGTGCGTCAGGCAGCCGCTACGCCATCGCGTATGTCGACTGCCTTGCGCACCAAGTGCGCTTTACTGTCGTTTTTGCCGTGCACAAACGCTTCCACCTCGGGAGCCATCTGGCGAATCTGCTCGCTCAACTGGGTTGCGTTTGTGCCCGTAAGAATCGAGGCAATAAATACGACGAGGAAAGAACCTTCCCATATCACCCGTATGGCTGATTCCGCTGACTCGGCCTGTACGACCTGGAAGCCTTCCGCTTCCAATGCACGGGCAAGTTCTTCACGCTCGCTGGCTATCTCGTTAACGACCAAGACAGATGGCATCTCGATCTCCAGTGGCCGGCCTCCCGGCGTTTCGGCGGGGGTCGTCTAAATCAAAGCTGACACGTTGTTTTCCATAGCAAACTTGGGAGCGGGCTGCGAGCAAAATGGTCACACATCTTCTTCGACATAACTTCGCTTGCAGTCCCAGGCCTCTTCGCGGTATCAGTCGGCCGACATGGCTTGGTGGTCGCGCACCGGGGGATTGCCCTCGGAACCAAAGAAATCCGTTCCCAAGGGAATCTGGAGCAAGTGCGACGACTGTGGCGCCACGCTCTACGAGCCTGAACTCGACGAAAATGCTCGAGTTTGCAAGCACTGCGGGCATCACTTTCGCGTGCCGTCCGAAGCTCGCATGCAGATGGTCATGGATAAGGGCTCATTCAGAGAGTTCGACGCTGGTCTTGTGAGTAACGATCCCCTTGAATTCCGAGTAGATAGTAAACGATACCGAGATCAGATAAAAATCGCTACCCAAAAATCGGGCAGTCCCGATGCCTATCGCTGGGGCAGCGCCACAATCGGCAACTATCCCGTGGAGATCGGCTTCTTTATCTTCGAATTCATGGGGGGATCGATGGGGGCTGTGGTCGGCGAAAAGATCACCCGGCAATTCGAGAAGGCGCTCGACTCGCGGCATCCCGCCGTGATGTTCTGTGCTTCGGGGGGCGCCCGCATGCAGGAAGGCGTGCTGTCGCTGATGCAAATGGCCAAGACCTCGGCGGCTCGGTCCCGGCTGCGCGAAGCCCGGGTACCATTCATCGCGGTCCTGCTTCATCCCACCACCGGCGGAGTCGCCGCCTCGGTGGCCATGCTCGGCGATATGATCATAACCGAACCCAATGCGCTCATCGGCTTTGCCGGACCGCGAGTCATCGAGCAGACCATCCGGCAGCAACTGCCCGAAGGCTTCCAGCGCTCCGAATTTCTGCTCGAGCACGGCATGGTCGATCTCATCGTGGAACGCCGCGACATGAAGAAGACTCTGGCGCGCACTCTGTCTTGGTTTTACGGCGGCAATCCGCGCCCGGCATAGGCTTCGTCCCAGTCCGGCAACCCGAGCTCTTTGACCCCGGTCCCGGCACGACCCGGTCCCGGTAATCTGGCCTTGGCAACCGATAGGTACAACCGGCTCCTGGAGCGTCTCTTTTCTGCTCGCCGATTTGGCGTTGTGCTCGGCCTTGACCGGGTAAAGACCGCGCTCGAGGCACTCGGACATCCCGATGCAGACATTCCTGTCCGGGTGCATATCGGAGGTACCAATGGCAAGGGCTCGACAGCTGCGTTTGTCGAGTCCTTGGTTCGCCACAGCGGCAAGCGGACCGGTCTTTTCACCTCGCCCCATCTCTCTCATTTCTGCGAGCGTTTCACGGTAGCCGGCGAGATCGTTTCACCAGCCGCAGTGGTGGCAGCGGCCGAGCAAGTGGACCAGATTGACTCGAACCAGCTCACATTCTTCGAGCAAGTGACGCTGATCGCCCTCTGTTTGTTTGCCCGGGCCAGGGTTGAGGTGGCCGTGCTCGAAGTCGGTCTGGGCGGCCGCCTGGACGCGACCAATGCAGTGTGGGCCGACGTTGCAGCAGTGACCGGTGTGGCACTCGATCATCAGACCTATTTGGGCGATACTCTGGCCGCCATTGCGTACGAGAAGGCCGGCATTTTCAAAGCGGGTCAGCGCGCCGTGATCGGCCGGGCCGGGGAGCCCGAAGCTGTACCTCTGCTGGCCGCTCACGCCCGCAATGCCGGGGTTTCGGCCCTGACCATCGTGGCCGAGAGCACACCTGGGGCAGAGCCAGTCGAGGCCGAGGCAATCGGCCTGGCCGGGCTCCATCAGCGGGACAACGCTGCCTGCGCTCTGGCCATCATCGATCATCTGGAGGCGCTCGGAGCCATTGCGGCGGACCGGCATATCCGCCGGGTCGGCCTTGCCAGCACCCGTCTACCGGGACGATTGGAGACCATTGCCAGCTCTCCAAGGGTCGTGGTCGACGGCGCGCACAACCCACATGCCGCGGCCACGCTGCGTCGCGCCATCGAGCGATTTTCCCGACCCCGGATCCTTCTTGTCGCGGTCTCCAGTAGCAAAGATCTGGGCGGAATACTCGCGCCGCTTTTGGCCGGCGTCACATCCGTGATCGCGGCTCGGTGTCGATACGCGCGGACCCTACCGGCAACCGATATTGTCTCGGCTGTGCGACAGATCGCACCGACAATGGACTGCAGCGAGGCGAGTGATGTGCCAACTGCCATCGAGCGGGCCTGCGCTCTGGCCGGACCAGACGGTACTGTGATCGCTGCCGGCTCGCTCTTTCTGGCCGGCGAGGTACGGCAGATCGTGTGCGGCGACCCGACCGATCCGATTCGGGTCAGTGATCCCATGGACATCGGCCAGTCGGCCAGCGACCCACATCGGTCTACATAAAACGCCGGTAAGTTGCCCTTGCTCCATGCAAGTGCCATCCTCAACCCCAGGTGTAGGTATGAACGCGACACGGAGCATCCCGCTACTCACTCCGGCGAGCCGTGAGTGGGACTTGCCAGCTCGCCCCCTCACGGCAGCACGCCTCGTCGTGATCTGCTGCGTTGCCCTGTCGAGCGCGGCTACGGCCCGGGCTCAGGATCGCATGCAGCCGAGCCCAGCTGCTCAGCCGCAAGTCGTACCCAAAAAAGAAGGTGAGTACGGCGGTGTGATCCCGGGCAAGGGAACGACCAAAAAACGCAAGGGCAAGAACGCCCTCAGCTGGGTCGGCTTTCAGCCCAAAGACGATGGCGCTGTGCGGATTTTTGTCCAGCTGAGCAATGAGGTTCCGTTCGATCAAGCAGTGCGAAACGGCGTCCTCTACATCAAGTTGCAAGGGGCCAAATACCGCAACCGCAATGCCCGGCGGCGTCTCGATACGCGTTTTTTCGACACCTCGATCAGCCAGGTGACCACCCGCTACGTGCGCAAGCGTCGCGCCCGCAAGGGTCGGCCCGCGCAGAGCGCCGGGGTCGAGATTCGCATTCAGTTCAAAAAACCCGACGACGCCCGCGAGGCCCGCACCGAGTTGGTCGCCGAAAAAGACGGCTACACGTACCTGTTTCTCGACTTCGACGGATCGGGCGGCGGGACTATCGACGACAGCAAAGACAGCGACGACGGACAGTAGCTGTCGCGCTCAACCTCGATATCAGTCGAGCGTGCGCGACGTCTGCGGGCCACCAGGGACAGCCTGCTCGCCTGCCGAATAGAGGTCGGCCACGCGCATCGCGGCTCCCACCATGTACTTTTGCGGAGTGCTGGACGCCGGTTTGGGCAGGATTGTGATCTCGAGTAATTTCTGCGACGGCGGCTCGTAGGTTACTTCGACGATCGTGGCTCGCATGGCGGTAGTCGGGGGAAAGAACGGTTTTGTCGGGTCCTCGACAATGGCGCTATTGACGATGAGCACGTTGCCGTTGGGCAGCCGATTGGCATCGCCTCCGATCGGCGCGAAGTAGGGTTCGTCTCCGCGGTACTCCCATACCTGTTTGAGCTGACGCCTGGCTTCGTCGACCGCGAACTCGACGATCCGCGTGAAGGGCGGCGTATTTTTGTCGGCCTGTGGCCGGCCGTTGCCATTATCGTAGACCATCATGGTGCCGCTGGCCTGCATTTTTGGCCGGTGCTGATGATACGGAAAGTCACCGGGGCCAGACAGCGTAAAATCGCCATCCGGTCCCAGCTTCCACACCAGCGTGCCGGATGCGCGATCGACTTTGATGATCCAGTTTTGGTGCCTGAGTGACACAATATAGCTCTGGTCTTTGGCATCGTAGGTAATTCCATTGCCATGAGTCCAATCCTTGGAGCCCTTGACCTTGTAGTGGCGATCCCAGAAGGGAAAGTGAAAATCTGGCAGCAAGATGCGATGGGGGTCGAGCAAATCGAATAAATTGACTTTCTTGACCACCTCTCCGCTGGGCGTGAATTCGACGATCACGTCTCCGACGACGTTATACGACACCTTTTTATCGCTCTTATCGGTATAGCCGTCGATCGCGCGCATTTCTGTGGACAGGCTCAGCAGGTTGCCAGAAGGCAACTCCAGCACTCCGTGGTGGAGAGTATCGACACCGAGCTCGCTGCTGGTCAAGCGCCATGAAACATCGCCCATCAGGTCCATCTCCATCACGCTCTTCTCCATTTCCAAGGCCACAAGATTGCCCGTCGAGCGCCGTCGAACCTGTGGGAATACAGGGGCATCGGTCTTTTGAAACCAGGCGATCTTGCCGCGCTGATCGACGCCGACAATCATGCCCCAGGTCTCATCAATGCCGACGCTTTTGAGGTCCATCCGGCCTATGCCAAACAGCGTGAGCCCAGGCGACATCCGCGACGGGTCCCCCACCTGGACCTGAATGGACGGTATGTCGTCCGGCAACGCGCTGGTGGTCACGGCAACCTTCTGCTCTGGCGACCGGGCGCCGCCGGCATTGCTGGCGGTCACCGCGAATTCGTGGCGAGTCGCGGCGTAGAGCCCGAGAACGGCAATCCGGTGCCGGGTGGTGAGCGCGGCCGGAGTGGCGATCTGCCGTGATTCCCCTCCCTGTCCCAGCTGCTTGACGGTCAAGCGGGTCGGGGTATCGGTATCGACTGCGATCGTGGCACTCAGTATATTTTTGCTGTTGGGGATGACCTCGACCCGAGTGATGGTGGGGGCGCGCGCCGAGTCGCCACCCGTTGCCCCCCTGGGTTGCGCCCCACAGCCGGCCACAGTGCCGGCCAGGGCGAGTAAGGTGAGAGGCCATATTGCCTGGCTGAGCGATGAAGGACGACGAGTTGGCTTGCTCATGAATTACCGGTTCCAGAAATTGTGCATCCATGGTGCAGCGTCCGCGCAGCACGAGAGTCTTTAGTGAGCATAGTCCTGGGCTGCACAACCGGTGCAGAGATGCACCGTTGCCGTTGGCGAGAGCGTGTCTCGACCGAGACCGCGTCTCGACCGACCGCGATCGATCGTCATGGCGATCGATCGCCATGACAACAAACAGGGTTCTGCAACAAAACGGCAAATGCGATCTGCGAACTCTCCGCACTACAGTGGCATATACCATGATGTCGCACCATCGCTCGAGCGTTGTTTTTTGTAGCGAAGCGTAGTGGTACGTAGCAGGAGATAGCGTGGCAGAAGACCGTCCTGTCGTTGTGATGACTGGACAAAGCCCGACCAGGTCGGTGCGCAGCCTACACCATGAACCTGCCGCACCGATCGCCGGCCCGCTGATGCCCCACAACGAAGAATGCGACGGTCACTCGATACCCACGTTGCCCCCGTCGGCCGCCAACCAGTCATGAATAAACCGCTTTTCCGGAACAAATATCGAAACACCAGAAGCCATCAATATGATGGCCAAAACTGATATCCATATGCCCAATTTGTTAGGAAAAGTATCTATTTTGGATATTGCATCGACGGACCATGGGGCGTAGGGTCCTTTTCGGTTGCTGACCCGAACCGTTGCTTCTGGCACGTTCTGAACAATGACTTTTGTACTAGAGGACCGAGAACAGACTCTTTGGACTGTCATGTGCCCGAGTGCTCGAGAATTGCTCCGGGCCGGACAGAGGGTTTACTCCAGGTGGACGAGCTCTTTCCTGCTGGCCCTCACCATGGCCGGGGCGCCCGGCTGCGACCCGCTGGGCGAGCCGTCGCCCAGCGATATACGAGGATTGGTTGTACTTGCGACATCGCCGTTGGCCGAGGCGGATCTGATTGTCTGGCAGCTGGGCACAGACGGTGAAAGACTGGAACAAAAACCGATACTTCGCGCGCGCACCGACGAACGGGGCCGATTCGACATCGACATCGACATCGATATCGGTAGCGGCCATTATGGGGCTCTCCGCCTCGAAGTCCACGGCGGTCACAGTCGCGAGTACTGGTCGCCGGAGTTTCTCTCATTCGACGACCCCTCGCAGCCAGCTCGACGGACCAACTGGGGGTCGGATAACGCGAATCCCCCGCTCCTGTCGGCCATATTCAATCGAGTGCAGCACCGCCCGGACGGCTACACACTGGTCATCTCGCCGTGGACCACCCTGGCCGAAGCGCGGGCATGGGGGTGGTTCGCAGGATACGACGGCACTGTCGAATCGACCATGGGAAGGGTTTCAGCGCGGTCTCTGGCCTTGCTCGCCGAGCATCTCGGCCTCGCCAGTATCATTGAAACCCAGCCGGTGACTCTGGACCAGCAAATCGACACGCTGAGTCCGGCAGTGCACCACGCGCTTTCCCTCGCCGCGCTGTCCACCCTGGCCAGGCAGATTGCCGAGCAATCGGGCAGCAGTGTCCAGGCAGTCAATACAGTGACCTTGATCCGCGCATTGACTGAAGATGCACTGGGTAGCGAGGCAATTTTCGACGGACTGGGGCCGGACAGCAATCCGCTCGGGGTCGGCACATGCGGGGTCCCAGCCGACTGCCCGGCCGAATTCCCCGCGCCGGAATGCAACCCCTCATGTAGGCTGGGCCCCAATAGCCTGCGTGCCCACCTCGCTCGGGCGCTGCTGGAGTATGCGCACTCTGGTTACAATAAGACCGACCTCGATCTGACCGATATACTCGACGTGGCTGTGGCCATTGCTGGCAATGCCGAGCCAGAGCTGTTTGGCCAGGCGCTGCCCGAGCCCGATAGCGAGCCACCTGTCATTGCGTTTTCGCCGGCATCTTCGTTGTCCACTTCGTTGTCCACGGTGTACGACGAGCAAAACGATCATATCGATTTCGACCAGCACACCGCTGCGCCAATCCATACAAGCCTCGGTCGGCAGCGTGATCTGAGCGAGCCAGGTGTTTGCCATACCGTGCACAAACACGTGACCCGCCTCCACTCGGACGATGACAATCCACTGCGCTGGACTCTGTCGGTGACCGACCCGGGTCTCGGCTTCTTACTCCCCGACGCGACTGAATACCGGGTGCGCATTCCGGCGCAGAGTCGATTTCTCACCGACTGGCTTCCGGCCAAATTGCTCACCAGGGATGCTGACGGGGTTCATCACTACGAGGTCATTCTACTTCGCGATCAGGTCCCTGAACTGGCCACCGAGGCAGCCGTCTTCGAGATCGCGTTTCGCGCCATCGATCTGTTGCAAAACCGCAGTGCCGAAGTGACCCGGTGCTGGACCCACATCCCCCTTGCCGCGCCTGTCCAGGTCATTGGCCCTGCAGTGCAGTCCAGTGGATCCGGGTCGCTACGAGCAGCCACGTTGAGCCCGGACAACAACAATCTCGCCCCCAGTATCAATGGCACCGAAAGCCGGGCAGTCATGGAGTTCGAGGTGCGCAATGGTACTGCGTTTGATACCTACGTAACCTTCCAGTATTCCCAGCCAGGAGCCGCGTATTCCAAGCAGTGGTTGCTCGACAACCTGCAGCTTCACGTCGACGCGCAGTCAGATCCTGATTGCCTGGCCGAGCAACGTTGCTACACGACCCGGCCAGATGAATATTGGAATGATCTCGGCTATACGGCAGCAAACATACCCAACAGTGTATGGAGTGTCCGAGTATGGGATATCACCACGGCCTCGCGCATGGAACTACTGCCATGCGATGACGGTTGCGATGCAGACGAATATCGCCTCTTATCTCGGCTTGGACCCGACCGGCCACGGCGATACCAAGTTGCACTGACATTGCGGAATATGGGGTTTCTATTTCCCGACAGAGACCCGCCTGCTGTATTGCAATATGTCGACCAGCCGTTGGATCCGTTTTATCATTCCACAACGCATATTACGGGAACTCTCGGTGAAACCTGGCTCTACTGCAATGACGAGCAGCCTGGTGGCATCTGTAAGACCACGGCTCTGTATCGTCCTACCCGCTGGCTCGAATCGGCCACGATTCTTTCTTCGATACCACTGCGAGTGATCGGCCGCGTGGCTGCCACCTCTCGTCTGGAGCCCCGGCAGCCGCAAAGCAACGGTACCTTTCGAGATCCCGTCTTACTCGCCGATGAGCTCCGCTGGGAGGCTCGCGAAGAGTCATTACCACCTACGCTTCCTCGCCCGAGTACAGCTCCTTGACCCGTATAGTTATTATGACCATGCGAAGTTCAATCCATATACACTTCTTGATCTGGTTTGCCGCGGCATGCGGCGGAACATCTGGCACAGCCGGTGAAGACAGCGATGCCGGTACATCCGGTACATGTAGATGTTCCTACCAAGATCCACTGGATGAGTCTCGTTTCAGTCGTCGCACGTTTTCCGGTGGCCCATCGTACCAGACCGAGTCACTTTCGTACCATCTCGTAGGTGGAGGCTGTACTGGTGGTAAGACGATGATTGGTGGCAGTTGCGAAGAAAAACACTTCAACCCACAGATTCATATCTCCAACGTGGGCACTCCTGCGCGGCTTGCTCGGGAGCGTGCCGTGTGGACATGTGCCTGGAACCACCGCAGTAGCAGTATTGCTGGCATGGCAGCCGCAGAGCTATTGGTTCCCGAGCCCCGCCTCATATGCTATGTCCATCAGGACGTAACAGCAGAAATTCCTGTGGCGAGTGACGAGTGTGATTGTCCCGAGGTGCAATCCTTGCAACAACGAATTGTTGCGGTTCAGCGAGAGAATCCTCTCGGTCCCAAGCAGTTCGCCCGCGTTTCCGCTCAATGCGAAGAGAATAGCGTCCTCATCAATGGCGGGTGCGCTCTTACCGATAAGCCCCACCCCGACAGGCCGCTACGACCGGAGGAACAAAACCTGTCTCGCAGTGGCTTTGCACGAGATTGGCCCGATACCTGGCACTGCGCGTGGAACAGCCCGGGCTCAGATGGGAATCGCATGCTGGCCACGGCCTTCTGTCTCAAGCCACCCGACTACGGCCCCGATCTGACGCACGGCCGGATTGTCCGGGTCGAGGCGCAAAGGAAGTTGGCCAGCAAGAGCACCACCACATTCCGAGCTGCTTGCGAACCCAGCCACCTGCTGATCGGGGGCAGCTGCATGATCGACGCCGATGACTCATTCAGTCACTATGTCACCATATACCATCATGGCCTCGAGCGGTTCGATGACGGACAGAGCGATCCGTACAACACATGGCGCTGTGCCTGGAACAATCCCACCACCCGAATGCCCATGGCCACTGTCACCGCAGTTTGCGTGGCTCCTCCGCCTGGAGAAGAAGACAGAGTCGGTCGAATTACAGTCACATTGTGAAGCGATAACGTGCTATCAATGCTAGATACCAGACAATGGCTATGTCCGGCGGTTTCGGCTGGCCGCGTACTTTCGATACTCGCTGTGGCCGGATTATCTGGCTGTGATCCTCTGGACGAACCGTCGCCGAGCAATATCGAGGGCGTGGTCGTTCTTGCCACATCGCCATTGGCCGATGCAGAGTTACTGGTCTGGCAGCTGGGAACCAACGGCCAGCGACTGGAGAGTGAGCCCATCCTTCGCACACGCACTGACGAGCAAGGACGGTTCGACATCGATGTGGGCAGTCACCACTACGGAGCCCTACGCTTTGAAATCTACGGCGGCCACAGTCGCGAGTACTGGTCGCCCGAGTCTCTTTCGTTCCACGACCGGAGAACTGATTGGCGGCTGGAAGGTTCCAGTCCCCCGCTCCTATCGGCCATATTCAATCGAGTGCAGCACCGGCCGGACGGCTACACACTGGTCATCTCGCCGTGGACCACCCTGGCCGAAGCGCGGGCCTGGGCCTGGTTTGCGGGATACGACGGCACTGTCGAGTCGACCATGGGCCGCGTGTCAGCGGGCTCTCTGCGCTTGTTCGCCGAGCATATGGGCTTGGCCAGTATCGTCGAAACCCAGCCCGCGACTCTCGGGCAGCAAATCGATATGCTGAGTCCGCCGGTGCGACATGCAT